>NZ_JBXWSO010000018.1:0-21512 GCF_059613465.1 Ruegeria sp. SAZA006 | reverse complement strand
TTCCGGATAGGTTCGCGGTTTCCGCGGCAAACTGAGACTGGTTCGAATTCGTCTGACAGCACCGCCACCCATTCCCGCCTTTCTCCACTGTTTTTTGCCACGGGTTTCTGTGGGTAGTACCGTGGCTGTGCCGCTCTGCCTCGATCAGAAAAAACGCGATATGCAGACTGAGGCCGCTTTTCCGAAGCGTGCAAAGTTCACCTAAATCCGCCGCGGTCCATTCAACTCTCTGCTTCCATGATGTTGACCGAAAGATGGGATTGCCCACCTCTACAATAGCCAGACAGGAAACCTTTCGCGATCTCTAATCAGACAACACTGCGCCATTCAGGTCAAAGTGCTTTGGGAACAATGCACGCAGAAAACGGAAAACAATTCTCATTGCTTCGTCGCGGTCAAATGAATCCGGGTGGAGTAGGTAATCAGTCCACATGCCTTCGAGCATTGCGAGTGTGCCGTGCGTGGCGTCCCTGGCAACTTGATTAGGATGTTCCGTGCCAGATTCTTTTGCAATTCGAGCGAAAGCGTTAAAAACCAAGTTCCGAAGCTTGGCGTCGCGGGTATCTGAAAACGCAGCGATTGCTGCTCTGTTTCGGGCCTCGCCTCGAAATGCGTACCAAATGGAGACGTTTTTCTTGTTGAGAATGGATTCACTCAAGTCACCCCGAACAATCATCTCAATATGTTCCTGCCCGGTTTGTCCGGTCGTTTCCAACAACTCATAAATGCCATTGTAGTATTGTTCGGATGAATAGCGGGCGGCTTCGTCTACCAAGTTGTCTTTCCCACCAAAATGAAGATGAATCATTCCGCGGGACAGATTGGCGCGTTGGATGATTTCGCTGACTGAGGTCTCGGAAATCCCTTTCTCTGCCACCGAATCGAGTACGGCCTCGATCAGAGAAAGGCGATTTCGTTCGCGTATTTCTTGTCGTCTTCCAGTCATATGATTAGGCGGCTCTGTTTGTTTTCAGTCTCTTGCGGTGGCGTCTAGTGGCCGATGCGAAGTTGGCCAGCCTCTATGTCGAAATAATCAGTTGACACAACTAGTTCAAAAATCCCAGATTTAAATGGACGATTGTCCATTTTGTGATCGACTGTTGTCACAGCATCGAAAACGACATTCAGCAGGGAAGCATGGCAGGAGTACTACGAAGTGAGACGGGCAAGGGCCTGGCACTTAGCGCGCCTGCGACGCTCTACGTGGGACTGCTTGTAGCCGTGCCGCTCTGTATTCTTGTCGCCTACAGTTTTTGGACCCAGACATATGTTCAGATTGACCGGACATTGACTTGGGCGAACTACCAAGAGGCGTTTACTGACCCCTTGGTTCGACACCTAATGATCCGTTCGGTTGCAATTGCGGGTGCGGTGACATTGGCAACGGTTTGTCTGGCCTACCCGATTGCCTACTTCATTGCGTTTCGTACGCAAAAAAAGACCCTCTGGCTGTTGTTGATCACTATTCCTTTTTGGAGCAGTTACCTTCTGCGCGTGTTCAGTTGGAAACTCATTCTTGGTTTCAACGGGGTGTTGAACTCGGCGTTGATTTCACTGGGTTTGATACAAGAACCGCTGACATTCCTGCTCTACAATGAGTTTGCTGTGGTCCTTACGCTCGCCCACGCCTGGGCACCGTTTGCCATCCTGCCGATCTATGTATCCCTGCAAAAGATTGACCGCAGCCTTTTGGAGGCCGCAACAGACCTCGGCTGCAGTAAGTTGGAGCGCTTTGTACGTGTGACACTGCCCCTGACGGTGCCGGGGATCATCGCGGCCTGCCTGATCATTTTCATCCCAACCGTCGGCGATTACGTCACTCCGGCCTTGGTCGGTGGATCGCAGGGAAAAATGGTCGCGAACTTGATCCAGGTGCAGTTTGGCGCCGCCAATAATTGGCCGTTGGGTGCAACCCTGTCTCTTCTCGCCATGCTTTCGGTCGGCTGCGTTGCGATCCTGTTCGTGGTGGTCGTCACCGCATTGGGTCGGAGGATCAGATGACCAGGGTATTTCGCATCTCATGGTTGCTGGTTTACGCGATTGCCTACCTGGTGTTTCTCTATCTGCCGGTTTTGCTGTTGCCGCTGTTTTCGTTCAATGACGGAACCATCGTTGCGTTCCCGCTCAAAGGTTTCACATTAAAATGGTACGCGCAGTTGGGTCAGCAAGACACGCTGTTGCAAGCCATGGTGAATTCGCTGATCGTCGGCAGCGTGACCGCCGTGATGGCAACTTCTCTGGGTCTCTTTGCAGCTCGCGCCTATGTCCGTTATCGCTTCACTGGGCGTGAGTTGTCCGAGGGACTGGTCATGCTTCCACTGGTCATTCCCGGCATCATCGTTGCCAGTTCAATGCTGGTTCTGTTTATCAGCATCGGGCTGAAACCATCGCTGACCACCGTGATCCTTGGGCATGTGTTTGTGGCGCTGCCCTTTTCCGTGTCGATTATGAAGTCTGCGTTTGACGATTTCGACCAGTCTTTGGAGGAGGCCGCGTTCGATCTTGGTGAAAGCGTTGTTGGAACGTTTCGACGTGTTACCCTGCCAATCGTCGCGCCGGGTATCATTGCCAGCCTATTGGTCACCTTCACAGTGTCGTTTGACGAGTTCGTCTTGGCCTTTTTCCTATCCGGAAACAGCCCAACACTGCCGGTCTATATCTGGAGCCAGATCCGCTTCCCGGCAAAACTGCCCAACACGTTGGCGCTTGGGTCGCTGCTTTTGCTGTCGTCCGTTCTGCTGCTGTTGATTGCTGAATATTTCCGCCGCCGATCCATCCAGCCCTCAGATTGAAGCCAAAGGAAACAAGTAAGATGAGCGAACAGAACATCATCGAAATTCGGGGCGTAGAAAAACGCTTTGGTTCCTTTGTGGCTGTGTCTGATCTGAACCTGACCTTGAAAGAAGGTGAGTTCTTTTCGTTGCTTGGCCCTTCAGGCTGCGGCAAGACAACGGCTTTGCGCATAATCGCGGGTTTTCAGGATCACGAAGAAGGCGAGATCCGGATCGATGGCCGAACGATGGGAGAGGTGCCTGCCAACAAGCGTCCTACAAATATGGTGTTCCAAAGTTATGCGATCTTTCCGCACCTGAACGTTGGCGACAATGTTGGCTTCGGATTACGCAAGACCAGGCTTTCGCGGAAGGAAATCAAAGAGCGCGTTGCCGAGGCGCTTGAGATGGTCGAGCTTGGCGGCCTGCAGGACCGAAAAGCCAACGAATTGTCAGGAGGTCAGCGGCAACGTGTGGCACTCGCCCGGGCACTCGTTATGCGGCCCAAGGTATTGCTCTTGGATGAACCGTTGTCTGCGTTGGACAAAAACCTGCGCGAAACGATGCAGTTGGAAATGCGACGCCTTCAACAGAAGCTTGGAATTACTTTCGTCATGGTCACGCATGACCAGTACGAGGCGATGACCATGTCCGACCGCATCGGCGTCATGTTCGCCGGGCAGCTCAAGCAGGTGGATAAGCCAGAGGTCCTGTATTCCCAACCCTGCAACCGGGAAGTGGCTTCTTTCATCGGTGGAATGAACTTTCTGGATGCCGAAGTGACTTCGGAGAATTCTGAAACGCTCGAAGTCAACGTCAAGGGCTTTGGAAAGATGGAAATCGGGGTGAACCCCAACGTCCAGGTGCATGACAAGGAACTCCTTGTCGGGGTTCGACCTGAGCAACTGGAAATCAGCTCGCAAAAGCCGGATGGCTACGATGCGCTTGTTCAGGGCGAGGTTTCGGACGTCGCCTTTTATGGCGAGAGTGTCCACTACTATGTGCGCGTCGATGGTCTGAAAGACAGCATTGCCGTCGCAGTACCAAACTACTTTCACACGGTCGACCACACGCGCGGCGATACCGTCTGGCTTGGCGTTCAAAGCGCCTCGGTGATTGACTTGGGTAAACGTGAATCTTTGGGAGGAGAACAATGATTAAAACAGCATCACTTACGGCAGCAGTAGTTACCACCTTTACCGCGAGCCAAGCTCTGGCGAACGCCGCTGACCTGACCGTTTTTGACTGGTCCGGATATGAGGATCAGGGTTTCTACGGCGATTATGTCGAAAAGTACGGTGGGGCGCCCAGCTATACCTATTTTGGCAGCGTGGAAGAAGCGTTCACCAAGCTTCAATCCGGGTTTGAAGCCGATTTGGCTCACCCCTGCACAGATGCCCTGAGGAAATGGGTGGCAGCAGATTTGATCAAGCCAATCGACACCAGCAAGCTGGAGAATTGGGACAAGTTGATGCCCAAGATCAAAGAGGTCGATGGCATCACGATCGATGGGCAGACCTACATGGTGCCGTTTGAGTGGGGTAACACTGGCCTGATCTATCGCACCGATATGATTTCGGCGGATGATGTTTCGCTGCAATTGCTTGCAGATCCCGCCTATCAGGGCAAAGTCGCCATTCCGGACGCCGCTTCCAGTGCCTTTGCAATGGCAGCCTTGGCGACTGGAGCGTCCAGTTATACCGATATGAGTGACGAGGAATTCCAAAAAGCGGCGGACTATCTGCGCGCGGTTCATCCGAACGTGCGGTTTTATTGGTCTGATGCCGGCCAACTGGATCAGGCAATTGCCAGCGGTGAGGTCACGCTGGGGTGGGGATGGAACCAATCGGAACTGAACCTGATCTGGAACGAAACCCCAGCGGTCATGATGCGTGATGTGGACAAAGGCATTGCGACCTGGGTCTGCGGGTATGTACATCTGAAATCTGCCAAGCAGTCGGATGAGCAGGTCTATGACATGCTGAACGCGCTCAGCTCCGCGGCAAGCGGGAAGTACATCATTGAAAGCTGGGGGTACGCCCACGCCAATGGAGACGCTTTCGCACAGGCAGACCCGGAGTTGATCGAAACTTACGGGTTCTCGGACGTGGACAGCTTCTTTGAAGGCAGCTTGTTCTTTGACGCCGTTAACCCCGAGTTGGAGGCGAAGATGTTGAAGGAATTCGAGCGCATCAAAGCGGGCTTCTGAGGGCGCTCTTACAACACAGCCGGGAATGGTGGGGATGTAGAAGCCCTTCCATTCCCACGAAACTATTTCCGATTTTCTTGGAGGAAGCGCGGCAATGTCAGGCGCTGACGGATATTCTGTACTCTTTGAACCGGTTCAAATTGGGCCAGTGACAGCCCGAAACCGGTTCTATCAAGTGCCCCACTGCAACGGCATGGGGCACTTGCGACCGCAGGCCGAGGCCGCCATGCGGGCAATGAAGGCCGAGGGTGGTTGGGCCGTCGTCTCCAATCAGGAGACGGAAATTCATCCGACTTCTGACCTGTCCCCGTTTGCCGAAAACCGACTTTGGGATGAGCGGGATATCCCGGCGCTGCGCCTGATGACCGAGGCGGTGCATGGAAAGGGGTCTTTGGCGGCCATTGAATTGGCGCATAACGGTCACCATGCGCAAAATCATCTGAGCCGGGCCCCTTTGCTGGCGCCTTCAGAACTTGCCTTGCAAACTGCTTATCCCAAGCAAGCCAGGGCGATGGATAAGGCGGACATTCGCGAATTTCGCAAGTGGCATCGCGCAGCGGCTCGCCGCTCGCGCGAAGCCGGGTTTGACATTGTGTATGTATATGCCGGGCATCACATGACCTTGCCCCATCATTTCCTGCTGCCACAGTTCAATGATCGAACGGATGAATATGGAGGTTCATTGGAGAACCGGGTGCGGCTAACCCGCGAGCTTCTTGAAGAAACCAAGGAAGAGGTTGGAGATGATTGCGCCATTGCCCTGCGATTTGCGGTTGACGAAATGCTCGGGGCAGACGGCATGCAAGCGCAGGAAGAAGGCCGTGCTGTAGTCGAGTTGCTGGCCGAGCTTCCAGACCTTTGGGATGTTAACGTGGCAGATTGGAGCAACGACTCTGCGACGACCCGGTTCGAGCCCCGCGACGGCTTTCAAACCTCATATATCGAATTCGTGAAACAGGTGACTTCCAAACCTGTTGTTGGCGTCGGGCGTCTTACCTCGCCGGACTTGATGGCGTCCTTGGTCAGGAAAGGCATCCTTGATTTTATCGGCGCGGCGCGGCCATCCATCGCTGATCCGTTTCTGCCCAACAAAATCAAGGAAGGTCGCATCGAAGAAATCCGTGAGTGCATCGGTTGCAATATCTGTGTTTCATCCGACTCTCTCGGTGTCCCCATACGCTGCACACAAAACCCGACCATGGGCGAAGAGTGGCGGCGGAAATGGCATCCAGAGTTCATTGAGCGTCGGGGGAAAGAGGAAGCTGCGCTCGTTGTCGGCAGCGGACCAGCCGGACTTGAATGCGCCATGCAATTGGCGCGGCGGGGATACGAGGTAACTCTGGCGGAAGCCAAGCAAGAGCTTGGCGGCCGCGTCTTGCACGAGTCTGGTCTGACCGGGCTGTCCGCTTGGAAACGCGTCACAGATCACAGAATTTATGACCTTAGGCAAAGAGGGAACGTTCAACTGTTCACCGACAGCCTGTTGTCAGCAACCGAGGTTGTCGAGCTGGGTATTCCGAACGTCTTTGTTGCAACTGGCGCAAAATGGCGACGAGACGGGCGCGGGAAATCTGGATTTCACGGCGTATCAATAAGCGCCGGCGCTCAGGTATTTACGCCGGATGACATCATGTCAGGGACTCTGCCGGGGAGCGGTCCGGTTTTGGTCTACGATGATGAACAGGCATATCTCGGTGGTGTATTGGCGGATCATCTGGCTCGGGCTGGACATGAGGTCGTCTTTGTAACCCCGGCTTCAATGGTTTCGCCGTTTACTGAACTAACGCTGGAACAAACACGAGTACAACGCAGTCTTCTGGAAGGCGGCGTTCAACTGGTCCTGTCTCATACATTGGACAACGTGGCGCCGGGGCAGGCGACCGTGCGATGTGCGTACACGGGGCGAGAACAGACCAAAGACTGTGGTTCAGTTGTGTTGGTGACGCAGCGCGCGCGCGAAACCAGCCTCTACGATGAGCTGCGCAGCTTGGCCAACAACTCGCTGACTACGTTGGAATTGATCGGGGATGCTGCCAACCCCGGCTTGATCGCGGACGCAGTTTATTCGGGCCACATGGCTGCTCGGAATTTCGAGCGCGAGGCGGGCGAAATTGACCGCGAATTTTTCCGTCGGGAACTCGTTTCCCTTGAACTTGTTTGAGGTGCGCCATGCCACAAGATGATTTGCAAGTTATGCGCGACTTGGTGGGCTCGCAACGTGAAGGGTTCGCCTTGCCTCGTCACTTCTACACGTCTCAAGCCGTATACGAGAACGATATCAGTGCGTTCTGGAACCGAAACTGGATCTGGGTCGGCCATGTTAGCCAGGTCCCTGAACCGGGTGATTATTTCCTGTTCGACTATGGACCCGAGTCCATTATCATCGTTCGGGATCGTGAGGGCGAAGTGCGCGGGCATCTGAACGTATGCCGCCATCGTGGATCGCGGGTTTGCATCGAACGGAAAGGCAAAGCCCGCAACTTCATATGTCCGTATCACGCGTGGACTTTCGACTTGAACGGCAAACTGCGGAACGGTCGATCAATGGGATCGGATTTTGATCCGGGCCAGTATGGGTTGTTCCCGGTTCAGGTGAAGATATACCAAGGCCTTATATTCGTCTGTGCAGCCGCGAATGCACCACCTCTGGATGCCGCGCTGGGGCGCCTCGCTCCACTTTCAAAGCCGTTTGACTTTGAAAATCTGAAGGTCGCTCATGAAGCCTCGTATCCGGTTCCCGCGAACTGGAAACTGGCCTTGGAAAACTATCTGGAATGCTATCACTGCGCCCCGTCTCATCAGGACTATTCGCGCAGTCACTCGTTGAAAGATCCTGCTCAAGTTCTTGAGTTCAGCGGCGCTCTTCACGAGCGGATGGACGAAGTCGGAGTTCCCTTGGAGGAATTGGACCTGACCGGAGAAAACGCGCTCGCGCCGGGTTCAGATGTCTATTGGCGGCGCTACCCGCTGTTTCCCGGGTATTTGACGGGCAGCAAGGATGGTACGCCTTTGGCTCCCCCTCTGGGAGAGCTAAAGGGTCACGACGGCGGTGCCACCGATCTGGGGATCGGGACTTTGAACTACTTCCTCGTTTATGCAGATCACATGGTTGGCTACCGGTTCGTTCCGCGCGCCCTGCAGGAAACGGATATTCAGATCGTCTGGTATGTGCGCGGCGATGCTCGAGAGGGTCGTGACTACGATAAGGACGCGTTGACATGGCTCTGGCATGTCACGTCGCTCGATGATGAGCGGATCATCCGTCACAATCAGGAAGGCGTGAACTCCCACCATTTCGTGCCGGGACCGCTGTCCGAGATGGAGTGGAGCATTCCTGGCTTCTATCGCAACTACTTCAGCATGATCTGATACGCTCAGAATTCGGAGAAACACCATGACAGAGTTAACGAAGCGCAGATCAAGACGGCGCGGGGGCGGGCGTGAGGCGCGCGCGGCCGTGCGAACCAGCAACGTCGCTTCGCAGGCAATCTGGCCGGGCATTACCGGAGGAAGATACAAGCCCCTGTCAGACGCTGACATGGCGCGTATTCATGAAGCCGCCCTGAGTATTCTGGAGCGTACGGGCGTCGGTGATCCAACGCAGGAAGTTCTTGATCTCGTGCTGCCCAAAGGGGCGACGGTAAACGAGCACGGCAGGCTATGCTTTCCTCGGGCCTTGATGGAAGACCTGTTGGCGAAGGCCGCCAGCGAATTCTATGTCCATGCACGCGGATCTCGGGCCGGAAAGGACGATATGCACTGCACCAAGGACAAGGTGTATTACGCAAATTCGGGTACGGCGGTGACAACGTTTGACGCGGAAACGCGCAGTTACCGACCATCGACGCTCAAGGATATCTACGATTTTACCCGTCTTGTAGACCGGCTCGACAACATTCACATGACCGGAGATACTGTTCTGGCTACGGATGTCCCGCAGGACTACGAGCATGACATGAACATGCTATACGCCATTCTGGCGGGAAGCGAGAAACCGTCCTGCCTGACATTCCGCACGCGCGAACACATACAAGACGCCATTCATATGTTCGATCTGGCATCGGGCGGGGAGGGAAAGTTCCTTGAAAAGCCCTCGGTGATTTTTGGAGGCTGTCCCATCGTTTCACCGCTTCGGTTCGGGCGGGAAAACCTGGAAATCCTGATTGATACTGCGAAAATGGGCCTTGTCTGCGACCTTGCCGTTCCACCACAAGCCGGAGCCACGTCACCTGCGCCATTGGCCGGCACGCTGGCGCAGGCGGTAGCCGAGACCCTTTCATGCGTGGCCGTGGCCAACCTGATCAATCCAGGAACGCCTGTCGTCTTTGCGGCATGGCCGTTCATTACTGATCTGCGCACTGGATCGTTTACTGGCGGAAGTGGCGAGCAGGCTTTGATTTCAGCCGCTGCTATTCAGATGGGCAACTTCTACAACCTACCAACCAGCGTCGGATGTGGAATGACGGATTCCAAGATCCCCGATGCGCAATATGGTCTGGAAAAGGCGCTGACGTTCGCTTTGGCGGCGCATGCCGGTGCCAACCGGCTCTGCGAGTTCGGTGGAATGCTCGGCAGCTTGATGGGCTGCAGCTTTGAATCGATGGTCATCGACGACGAGGCGGCGGGTATGATCTCTCGAACACTGCGCGGGATCGAGGTGAGTGACGATACGCTTTCAGTCGACGTCATCCACGAATGCGCAATCGATCCCGGACATTTCCTTGGCAACGCTCAGACCTTGCAGTACATGGAAACCGAGTATGTCTATCCAACCTTGATGGATCGGGAGCTTACCGACACTTGGGAGAAGGCAGGCCGTCAGGATATGTTCGAGCGGAGTAGGTCGGTTGTGAACGATATCCTTTCCAATCACTACCCGAACTACTTTGGCAGCAAGGCTGATGAAGAGGTTCGATCCAGGTTTCCGATCAAGTTGCCGCCTGAAGTAATGCGGGCTGGGTGAGCGTAGCAGGTCGCGGTAGGGGCTCGCCACTTGCTAGGTTGCGAGGCCGCCCCGAAGCCATTCCTAAGTTCTCAACGCATTCTGGCGCGTCAGGTCCTCGGTGGCCAGCCGGATGCCCTTTTCAAGGATGTCGAACATCTGGTTCAACTCGTCTTCTGAAATGATCAACGGCGGAGAAAACACACACATATTGATGATTGGCCGCAGGATCAGTCCGTTCTCCTGACAATGATGATCAATCAATGCGCCAACTGATTTATCAAGATCCAGCAGGTCATCGGCTTTGGCGTCCGCAACACACTCAACGCAGCCAACCAGCCCCATACCGCGGGCATAACCGACAAGCGGCAATTCAGCTAGGGCCTGAAGGCGTTCTGCGAACAGCGGCGTGATCGCGCGGACATGCTCAAGAACGCCGTCACGCTCCATGATTTCGATAGTCTTCAAACCGGCCGCCGCGCTTACTGGGTGGCCCGAATAGGTGAAGCCATTAGAAAAGGTAGCGTCCCGGGCGTGTTCGCCGCTTATTTCTGCAATCAGCCGATCAGAAATGATGCAGGCCCCCATCGGCACATACCCTGAAGTCATTCCCTTCGCGCAGGTGATGATATCCGGCTGAATACCAAAGACGGCTTCGGACGCAAACCAATGCCCAAGCCGTCCGAACCCAGTCACAACCTCGTCCGAGATATACAGGACATCGTACTTTCGGCAGATTTCCAGACAGCGCAGATGATATCCCGGTGGAGGTACGATGACACCTCCAGAGCACAAGATCGGCTCAGCGATGAAAGCTGCGACTTTGTCTGCTCCGGTCTGCAGGATCATATTTTCCAGATCCACTATTTTTTCGTCCAGAAAGTCGTCGACTGTCTGCTCGGGGCGACGCGTATAAGGATTCACATTCGGCAGGAAGCGCGTCAGGTGACTTGCCTGGTCCAGCCAACCTTTGTCTCGCTCTTTTCCGGACACTGAGGCCGCCAGGTAGGTCGATCCGTGATAGGCTTTCTGCCGCGATATCACGATCTTCTTTTCAGGCTTGCCCAGCAGGTTGTTGCGGAACTGGACAAACCGCAGAGCGCTATCCACGGCGGTTGAGCCGCCAGTCGTGAAGAACACATGGTTCAGGTCGCCCGGCGTTCTCTTTGCGATTTCATGTGCTAACCGGGCCGGAGCTGAGTTGGCATTGTTGAAGGGCGAAAAATACGCCATCTCTTTCGCCTGTTGAGCCATCGCATCGGCAATTTCGGTGTTTCCATAGCCCAATTGCATACACCACATGCCGGCAGGCCCGTCTATCAGGCGCTTTCCGTCCTCAGTGAAGACGTGAACGCCCAGACCGCTTTCTGCAAAGGTGCGTTCGTTTTGGCCCAGGCATGACATTCCCTCCCACGGGTGCAGGAAATGTTCGTTGTCCCACTCGCGAATGGACCGAAAGTCAGAGTTGGTAAGGGTCATGCAGCGCCTTGATGAAATGGAAATCACAAAATGAACGAACATTCATTCAGTGTCAATTCTTGAACTTTCGCTCTGCTTAATGCGAGAAGACAAAGTGCGACCACCCAGCGGAGGACAAACAAGATTACTCTCGAGCCTGATATCCCAACCAATGCCCGTGATCTGGGTAAGCTGCAGAACCGAAAGCAGTTGATCCAATCGGCTGCAGAGGCCCTCTACAAGTACGGAATTCGCGGCACGACCTCGGCGAGAATCCAGGAGTTGTCGGGACTGTCGCAAGGGATGGTAAACCTACACTTTGGCTCCAAAGAAAAGCTTTTGCTTGCGGTGGCTGAGGAATTGTCAGTCCGCTACGCGGAGCAGTGGAAGGGCATCGCATCCAATCCCGAGTTGGACCCGGCAGACAAGTTAATCTCTATCATCAAAGCAGACTTCGACCCCTTGGTCCTAAATGCACGGGACGTCGCAATCTGGTTTTCCTTCCGGGCTGAAGCGGTCTCGAACCCGAAGGTATTTCCTTTCATCGACTCGCGAGACAAAGGTTTCAGGGCGGCGATACTGGAGCTGTTGGAGCAAATAAAGGTTGAAGGCCAGTACGATGACGTAGACGCCAATCTTGCGACAGACGCATTGGTTGCTTTGCTGGAAGGGCTCTGGACCGACTACCATTTGCACTCAGAGATCTTCAAACCCTCAGAGGCTTTGAGGATCTGCCTGTTTGTACTGAAATCGATGTTTCCAAAACACTTTAGCAATCAAAAGATCTAAGGATGAAGGTGGCTTTGGAAAATCGGAACCTACCGAGGTCAATCCCTAATCCGTCCGTGTCTCGTGAATGAATCGCCGCAAGTCATTAGTCATTGGTTGGGCCCATAAGACGCACATGAGCAATGCAAAACACCAAATAGCAGCGCGCCGATGATCAGCGAACTAGCCGAAGCTTCCAACCCGCGGCCGCGCGCGATCAGCAAGATTCCAATAACAAAGTCAGTAAAAATCCCCAGATGATAGTATGAGCTGCGCCGGCATCTTCAATCCCGTCGGATATGACCGTTTTCACAACAAGGACATCAGCGTCGGCATATGTAGCAAGAAGTCTCATGGTTGGGGGCAGGACCGCCAAACTGGCACCAACCTCATTGGCTGCTCCTAACGGTGTCGGACGTTCGTCAGAACTGCCGCTATGACCGGGTCACGGACAAAGTCATCTAGGATTCTTCAAACAGATCGGTCATCCGTAGGATTGCACTACACGGCCGTCGAGAGTGGGAAGGAGTACTTTTCTTCTCTTCCGAAAGTGTATTGACTCAATTCAAGGCCTCCCTACTTGCTGAGAAGGCCGTTACGGCTCACCGGTGTCCAGAAACCCTCCGGTGGAGCCTTTTTGTGTGTCCGACGGTATCGTTCACAAAACTAGGTTGCTGGATGCTCGGGTGCGTCACCCAAAGCCAGTAGTAAAAGGATGGCCAAAAGCGGTGATCCAACCAGACCGATCAGGAACCAGATCAAACCGGATCGGTTGCGCCGCCCCGCCATCGTGATCGGCAGGATATAAAGCCAGATCACGCCAACCAGCAAGGCTAGGATAAATATCAGTTGGATACCTGGTGCGTCCATCAAATTTCGCCTTTCGTATCTTGACGCCATGTATAACACGGCTGATCCAGTTTGACAGACGGTGGCCCGAATGCGCTCTTGGGCAAAAAATAACTCCCGACATTGGTCCCGGGCGTCCTGGCACTCTCCCGGTGGCTTCCTTGGCTATTAAACGGTGTAATCCCAATGGTTGGAGCGTTCCGGAGCGCACAGTAGCAAGTTCGGGAATGCGGACAAAAATTCTGTGCGTTGAGGGAACTCTCTAAGTCTAGCCAAAATCGGCAGATTGGCCAAATATCAGTGATTTTCTACCAAGACGTTTAACTGTTGGTCACTTGACTAAGAGAAAAGACCGCTTTCCGATCTCAACCGCCAATCTCGCTCCAAGCTTCACCCGCAGCACTGCTGGGCTGGGTGATAGCTAGTATAGTGTGCAGTGTGACGACGGACTCCTTGACTTTCACACTCTACTCAAAATCCTTGCAGTCAATGAGGGAGAGAGTTTGTGCAAGCTGAGGGATTTGTCAAAGGGCGGCCGATTGACCTGGCAGTTTTGGATTACGGGCTGTTCAAGGTTCATTCCACGGGTCGCATCATTGGGATCTGCGGCTTTCTGATCCGGACGGACCTGGGAGAAGCAATACTCATCGACACCGGGTTTCCCGAAAAATATGTGACCGATACCGAAGCCGCGGTCAAAGAAGATCGTTTGCACGAGTTTGGCGAAGTCCTGAAATGTGAACCGGAAAACCTGCCACGCGCGCAACTGGCAAAGCTCGGTCTCATTCCATCAGACATTACGTTGCAGATTTGTACCCACACTCATATAGACCATATCGGGGGATTGGGCGACTTTCCTAGCATTCCGATACTGCTCTCTTCAGTCGAGCGGGCTCTGCCTCGTCCATTGTATTGGGGCGATGTGCAGCCTTTGGAGTGGCCCGATCGGGATTACCTCTTGGTTGATGGCGACGTAGAGATTGGACCAGGTATCCTGGTATTGGCGGCACCCGGTCATGCACCTGGCCAAATCGCCCTGATGGTCGATCTTCCCTCGGGTCCGGTTTTGCTCACCAGTGACGCGATATCCCGACCGTCAGAAATCGATGAGAAATTTGCAGGGTCATGGGACGAAAAAGCCGCGATTGCCAGCGCAGACAGGTTGATGCGCCTAGCATCCGAGCGGAACGCCTTTGTGATCTATGGGCATTGTCCAAAACAATGGCCTGTTCTGAAGAAAGCTCCAGAGGTCTACCGTTGACCCACCCTGTGGTCCACCTTTACCGAAATGGATTGTTCTTCCTGAAAGCTACCTGACGTCCCGCCCTTGATTCAGAATGATTACATTTCCGCTGGAAACGTCACCGGCCGGTGAAATGAGAAAACTGACCCAAGAGGCGATTTGCTCGGGCTGCATCGCCCGACCATGCGGCATGGCGTCAACGGCTTTCTCCAAGACTTCCTCAGACAAGACATTGAACAAGGGCGTCTCGGTCATGGCTGGCGCCAGCGAGTTCACACAGATTTTTTCCTTTGCGTATCGACGGGCTAGGTCTTTCGTAAGGGTATCCATCGCCGCCTTTGATGCCCGGTAGTGCGGAGGGTCAAATACATCGAAATTGTAAGCTCCGTTTGATGAGATATTCACAATCTTTTTGACGCCCTCGCGTTCCAACATCAATCGAACAGCCTGCTGGCAACAATGGAATGCGGAGCTGAAATTGATTGCCATCTGCTTTTCCAGTTCCTCGGGCGGTATATGCGGGAAGTCGGACATGAAGCAGGTGCCAGCGTTGTTTACCAAAGCATCGAGGCCGCCATAAGCTGACTTTATGCCATCAAAGGTCTGGGCTATTGCAACTGGATCCGCCAAGTCAACGCAGACTGGTGTGAAATTTGAACCTAACTCCACCGCCAGTTCATCCAAACCGTCCTCGTTGAGGTCCAGTCCAAGGACGTGGCACTCACATGTCCGCAATTGGCGGCAGATAGCCTGTCCCATCCCTCCCGCAGCGCCGGTCACAACGGCTGTTTTCATAGTAATTCCTCGAACCTTGCCGAAATTGTGGATATCTTGAACTACAGAAGGAAACCCGCAACGCCGGTTTCTGCAAGCATGGATAGTCAATCTCACAAAAATTCAGCGTGCGTCCGGGTTGGGCTCGGAGTTAGACCTTGCGATGTCATACTTCCCCGCTTTGTTGCCGGATGTGCCTATCGACGTTGCAACTGAAGCAAGCGGCAGCATGGTCCGCACAGCAGACGTTCAAGCAAGTTGCAGCGAATGACCGGTTTGAGCCCATACCTCCCGAATGCTGCACGGCGCACCAGTGTCCGCTCTACGGACGGGTGCGTTGGCAGGCGAATTCTATTTATCTGTCAGAGTTTCCACTCGAACCCGACGGCTTTTTCGGAGACCTGCCAAAGACGCGCCATGACCGCCTTGTCATGGGCGTGAGCGTTCAAGGTGCCTTTTCCGACAGGGCCGACTGTTTCCATCCAGCCTGTCGGACCATAGAGGGCGCGCTGTTCGGTCAGGGTCTCTTCGGTCGCGCACATCACTTCCGGGTAGGAGCCCTGTTCCGCTGTCTGGACCATCGGCGTCTTGGTCATCAGCCACCAGATGAACCGCATCGGGCGGCTGCCGCTTGTGGTGATCAGGGACGTCGCCGATGAGCCGGGATGGCAGACGAAAACCTCGACATATTTGCGCCCCGCAGCGGCTAGACGGTCCTGCAGTTCGTAGGCGAACATCATCTGCGCCAGTTTGCTTTGCGAATAGGCGGTGTTTGCGCCGTAGCCCTCATCCCAGTTCATATCATCAAACTTGATGGTCTTCAGGCCCATGTTGTAGCCGAGGCTAGCGACGACCACGATCCGGCCTTTGCTTTCTGCAATGCGGTCAAAGAGCAAACCATTGAGCAGGAAATGTCCGTAGTGGTTGGTGCCAAGCTGGCTTTCGAAACCATCCACCGTCAGCTTGCGTGTCGGCACCTGCGCGATGGCCGCGTTGTTGATCAGCGCGTCGATGCGAGGCACTGTCTTCAGGACCTCTTCGGCGGCCTTGCGCACGCTTCCCAGAACGGCCAGGTCCATGCGGATGAAGCTCACCTCGGCGTTCTCGCCGAATTCCTGTTTCAAATCCGCGACTGCCGCTTCGGATTTTTCAACCGAGCGATTGAGCATCACGACCTTCGCGTTCTTCTTCAAGAGCGTGCGCGAGGCTTGAAAGCCTGCGCCTGCGTTGGCGCCAGTGATGATGTAGGTCTTGCCCGACAGGTCGCCAAGGCGCTCCGGTGTCCAACCTTTGGGTCCGAACGTCGTGTCTGCCATTTTTTATCTCCTGCCAGCCCAAGTTGGCGGTTTAGGTGTCGTTGTCTGGAAGCACAGATAGAGGTGGCCGGGACCTGAAAACAGGCGATATTCTCTCGATTACTTGCCCAATCGTCTCAACCCAATTGTAAAGATGAAAGTTCTCTGTCAGCTAGAGCGCATGAGCAAAGAACAGATCGGACACCTTATCGAACGCCTCCTGCCCGAGGCGGGCCTCGTCGATACCGCGCTGAAGGGTGTCCAGCTTTTCCGGGTGACCGAGCCCATGCCCTGCGTGCCTGCCGTCTATGAGCCAACGGTGGTGGCCATACTCAACGGCACCAAGAAAGCTGTGCTGGACGGTGAGCACCATGTCTACGGCAGCGAGAAATACTTGTTGTGCCCGATGACCCTGCCGGTTGAGGCAGGGACGCCACGGGCCTCTAAAGAAGATCCTCTGCTTGGTGTTGTGATTACTTTGGATCCACGATTGATGCGCGAGCTTGCCGTGGAAATCGAGACCGTCGCCGGTGGCAGAAGACAGTCTTGGGGTGGCGCGCCATCCGCTTTGTCATTGGCGTCTTGGGATGCTGGCTTCTCGCAGGCTTTATTGCGGCTACTCGAACTGCTCGAAAACCCGGTTGATCTGGCGGTGCTCGGACCGGGGCGGTTGCGCGAGCTGTGCTACGCGGTGCTCATGGGCGAGGCCGGCACCGCCGCAAGACGTGCCTTTAGCGTCGGCAACGAAATCGCGCGCACCATCGACTATATTGCAAACCACCTGAACGAGCAGGTCACCATCGACGATTTGGCCGATCGTGTGGGCATGAGCCGCGCGGTCTTCCATCGGCGTTTCAAGGAAGCCACGACAGTGTCGCCGATCCAGTTCGTGAAATCGATGCGGCTGAACAAAGCCGCGATGAAAATCGCCGAGGGAAAGACCGTTTCGGAGGCCGCTTGGGATGTGGGCTACCAAAGCTTCTCCCAGTTCAGCCGCGAGTTCAAACGGATGTATGGCCAATCACCTCGACAATGGAGCCACGACCGACACGTGGCGACAGGGATAGCCTGAAGCCAAGACTGCGGACCTTGGACGAAGCGATACGAACGGCGGCTTCGTCCCGCGTAGCGGTCACTCAGACAGAACCCGGCAAACGGCTGCTCTGAGCCCAAAGTAACCAATGCTGCTTTCTGCACGAACGTCAATACTGCGCAGAATGCTGACTTTGCAAATTTACGAGAACGGCTCAAATGAAATTGCCTTTAACCAAGCAGCAACAAGTTGGGGGTGTCGTCTGGCAAACTTACCGTTCGCAGTATCCCAACAGAATCTCTGAGCGGAACCCGAAATTGCTTTAAGGTTGCGTAAACAACGTTGGTTCCTCACTTTGAGAAAACGTAATCCATAGCAAGATTGAAAGAGAATTAAATGAAACGCCTGTTTCCATCTCTGCCGGAGAACGCGACACTTGGAAGTGTCTATCAAGCCTTTCCAGATAAACTTTCTCCGCTTTGTGCGTACGAAAGCCTTGTGATGAGGGGCGAGAGCGACCTCTCGGTCGCTGAACGTGAACTCATTGCGGCCTATGTCTCGGGATTGAATGCTTGTGCGTATTGCCATGGGGCGCACATCGTTTTCGCCAAAGCCTACGGTATTGAAGTCGAGACAATCGAGGCACTGATGGAAGACCGCGATACGGCGCCCGTCGAGGATCACCTCAAACCGTTGCTGGCATACATTGAAAAGCTCACTGTCTCACCATCCCGAATGACAGAAGCCGACGCTAGAGCAGTCTACGCGGCAGGCTGGTCGGAGAGTGCGCTGTTCGATGCTATCCAAGTTTGCGGTGTCTTTAATCTCGTGAACCGCTTCATAGAAGGAACAGGTGTCCAAAGCCCTGGCACCGACCCAAGAGAAGCGGACGAAGCCACTTTAAACCGATGCCGCAGTGACAGCTTCTATACCGATTTCGGACGAGAGAACGGCCTCGACATCCCTTGAATTGATGTTGTTCTAACGTTCGAAACGCCACGAAAAGCTGGTCCGATAGAGCGGCAGATGCGTCCTTCGCTCTCGGGGTTAAATCATTCGTCGGATCAAGTCGGCGCATTCATTTATTGTTGGTGGATCCATGTTCAAGCCTCAACGATCCGTCCTGCTTTTCGTAGATAACTCAATTTCTGATAAGGTTTTGGGGGCATGTGGGCTTTGTAAGGGTGGAGAGTTGCTTAAATTTGACGCTGAAACAACGAAATTACTTGAAATCGCCTATCAAGGCGCAGAACTGACGCGGCGAAGACAGGCTTCATTTGATGCGCTGTGCCCGGCTCCTGGTGAAACTATTTTGGACATCGGTTGTGGCAACGGGATGTTAACAGTTGAGTTGGCCCGGGCAGTTGGCTCGGATGGCTATGTCATCGGGATCGACCCAAGCGCTGACATGACGGCAGCTGCTAGAGAACGGTGCAGCGACTACGCAAACGTGGAGTTTCGTGCTGGTGCCGCAAATAGCTTGCCCATTGAGGATGAGAGTGCTGACAAGGCCGTCTCGGTACAGGTCTTTGAGTACATCGAAGACGTAGACGGTGCGTTGGCTGACACGCTGCGGTGCGTCAAACCCGGCGGGCGCCTCGTCATCAGCGATCTACACTTTGGCAGCTTGATCTGGTTCAGCGATGAGCCCGACAGAATGCAAAAGATGCTGACATCCTGGAACCAGCACTTTGTGAGTGGTTCCGTCCCGGAAAGACTGCCCGCGCTGATAAAGGCTCGCGGCGACCGTGTGGAAGATGTCTTGTCGTTCACAATGACGGATCACCAGTTGAAGCCTGATGGCCTCGCAATCATGATGATGCACCTCATGAAGCAATACACTGTCGCAAATGACCATGTTGATCCCGCAGTTGCGCAATCGTGGTTTGATGAGCAGCTCAGCCTTGCAAGGACTGGACGCTTCTTCTTTTCGATGACCCAATTTGTTGTCGTGGTGCGCAAAAAGGGGTGATTGAGCTAAGTAAATCGGCCTGGGTTCTTTCGCGGGCTTCATGAAAGTCTCGTATTGGTACTTACTCAATGGCTACAACACAGGTGCGTGGCTGCCACTTCCAGCTTGCAGCTGCATTTGGCGTGATCTAATCGCCTTATTCGGCCGATTGTCACCAAGTGTCGTCAGAACCTTCCTGGATAAAGACTCACCATGTTCTGCACGTCAAGCTCACTCGAAAACGCATCGGGATTACTCCAGATCACGTCATTAATATAGTCGCGTTCAGCGTGAAAATCGTCAGCTGTAGGCCGCGGCTTCCGGGCTTCGGGGAAGCCTCTCTTGGTCCTACCGAACAGTCCACCAAATACGGTCCAGATGCTGGGTGACATTGTATGGGAAGCCATCTCATGGTCCTTTCCGAGTTGCTTGCGCTGTCGCAACAACAGTAACTGTTCACCTGTTTTTCTGGTATCCGGCACAAAATTGTGCTGTTCTACAAAAATGAAGAACGGGTTCCGAAATTGGTCGGATATTCGTGTGTTCCTCTCTGTCTTGAGAGAAGGATCGACGCTTGCGGCCTCCAGAAAGCTAAAGGTCTCCCAACCAACGGTCGCCCGACGCATTGATGTTCTCGAAAGAGAAACAGGCTTGACGCTGTTTGAGCGTGGTACGCACGGGTTCAAACCGACCCCAGAAGCCCTTCGCCTCGTTCCCCTCGCCGAAGCAATCGAGGCTTCAGTCCTCGAATTTACCGATTGCGCGAAGGAATTGACGTCGACACAACCCATCCGTATCACCGCTTATTCGGCAAACTTCTCCGCACGCATGATCGAAATCGTAAACGAGTTTTCCGCCGACAATCAGGATGTCGCATTCGAGTTTTTGTCCAGCGTTCGGGCGCTGGACCTGATGGCGGGCGAGGCCGACATTGCTTTGCGCCTTGCAAGAACCGATCCCGATCCTGACCTGATCTGTCGTAAGATCAGCACGGCCCGCTGGTCTTTGTTCGGCAGCAAAAATTACGCGGACAAATTTGGCTTACCGGGGTCAACGAATGATCTGGCCGGGCATCAGTTTGTTACCTTTCAGCGGGACGATGTACCGAATGTATTCCACGAATGGTTGACCAATCACGTGGCACCGGAACAGATCGTTATGTCTTTCACTGAACTCGAGCTTATGCATGCGGCAATCAGATCAGGGCAAGGCCTTGGTATCAGCAATGTCAAGCTGGTGGAAACAGACATGTCTTTCATCCGATGTTTCGACGAAATCCCTGAACTTGCGGTGCCGCACCTAATGCTCATTTCGCCGGAAGCCTATCGTCGGCCAGAGGTTAAAGCCTTCGTTAAGTTCTTCGCACCTCGCTATGCGGCAATCTACAAGTAGTTATTTAGGCAAAAAGGATTGAGAACACGCGAACAAACTAGTTTGCATGTACGCCACGACCGCAGCAATAGAAGCCTTATGTGGCGAGCCCAAGGATACTCTTGAAGATGACAATGGGAGATCAAATTGATCGCCGCGCCCCAGTCGCTGCAAACCGCCTTAACTCCGACATGCCATCACGTGGTGCATGACCAGGTTAAGAACTTCAACATCGTTCTGGTTAAATGTCTGGTATCGGAATTTGACCGTTCCCCGGTCTGGCTTCGAACGTGACGGTGTAATTGCCTCAACCGTAACGCGCACGCTGATCGTGTCACCGGAATACACCGGAGCCAGCCACCGTACCTCGTCCATACCATGTCCACCCAGATTGGTTCCGGTAAGTACACCAGTGTCGCGGAACAACCTGAAAGTAAGCGCTATTGTCTGAAATCCACTGGCTATGAGACCGCCGAAAATCGACTCTGCGGCAGCCACTTTGTTAACGTGGAAGGGCTGCGGGTCATGAACCAGTGCGAAGTCAATAATCGCTCCCTCGGTCAGCGTAACGCCTCCGGTTTCGAAGGTTTCGCCAACCGACAAATCGTCGATGTATTTTCCGCTAGGCATGGCAAAAGTATAGTTTGATGCAGACTCAACCGTCAACGCGGAGCCAGGCTCGGCCGCCACTAATGCCGCATTGTCTTTCGACCATGGCAAAGATCGTAATGGAGAACTAAGTCAGTGGTCGTTGACCTATGCCGCGGCGACGGTCTTGTCAGAAGAACTTGTCTTGAGGCAGGCAGGACGGTTGCGTAGCTTTTGCCCATGACCAAACCTGCCTCTTT
>NZ_JBXWSO010000017.1:0-254053 GCF_059613465.1 Ruegeria sp. SAZA006 | reverse complement strand
GGCAGCCCGTAGGGGAATCGAACCCCTCTTTCCAGGTTGAAAACCTGGCGTCCTAACCGATAGACGAACGGGCCACGTCAGCATTGCCCAAGCACAAGTGGCAGCCCGTAGGGGAATCGAACCCCTCTTTCCAGGTTGAAAACCTGGCGTCCTAACCGATAGACGAACGGGCCACGCTGGCTTGTGGAGGGCCTTTTACGGATTACGCCCCCCACCCGCAAGACGAAAAACGCACGGCCAGGAAACTTTTTTGCGGGTCAAAAAAGGCAGTGGCGTCAGCAGTCAATTTGCTTCGGCCGCGTCTTCCAGGCGTAACTGCACGCTTTGCCTGCCACCCCATGTGTTGACCTCGAGCCGACCGGCAAAATGGAACCGCGCGCCACCGTGATTTGACAGCCTTTCGCCCATCGGTCCGTCAAAGGCACCAAATGCAATCGCGTCCAGCCCACCGCCCATTCCGTCCGAGAGCGACAGCTTCAAATGGGTTTCTCCAACCCGCTTGGCAAAGCGGACCTGCAGGTCGGGCATTGCAAATCGAGGGGCAGGGGCCCCGGCGCCAAATGGGCCGGCCTGCTCAATCTTTTCGATCAGATCAACCGAGGCCGCCCCGGGCATCAGCGCGCCATCCAGCTTGAGGTCGGCCGGACCGGCTTGGCCCGCACCCTGTTTCGCCAGCAACTCCGAGAGCCGCTCCATCGCCGGTTCCAACTGGTCGCGCATCACGGTCAGACCTGCGGCCATCTTGTGACCGCCGCCTTTGACCAACAATCCCTCGGCGGCCAGCCGGTGGATTGATGCGCCAAGATCGACACCCGAGACCGAACGGCCTGAGCCTTTGCCCTCGTCACCGTCGAAACCAATCACGACGGCGGGACGGTTCGACGCCTCTTTCAGGCGGGCCGCCACGATCCCAACGACGCCGGGATGCCAGCCGTCACCTGCGGCCCACACCAGCGGCGCATCCAGTCCACGTTCTTCGGCCTGCGCCAGCGCCGCGGCGCGGACCGCGTTTTCGATGTCGCGTCGTTCGGTATTCAGGTCATCAAGGCGCCGGGACAAAGCCTCGGCTTCGGTCACCGAGTCGGTGCTGAGCAGCCGCGCGCCCAGGTCTGCCTGCCCAACCCGGCCGCCGGCATTGATGCGCGGCCCAAGCAGAAAACCCAGATGGTAGCTGTTGGGCGCCGAATCCATGCGGGCCACTTCGGACAGGGCGACCAGGCCAGGGCGTTGCCGTTGCCCCATCACTTTCAAACCCTGCTGAACCAGCGCCCTGTTGACCCCGATCAGGGGTGCCACGTCTGCCACGGTCGCCAGCGCGACCAAATCCAGCATCGCCATCAGGTCCGGGCCTTGGGCGTTGGCCTCGCGCAGTTGGCGCCCGGCCTCAACCAACATCAGAAAGACAACGGTTGCAGCGCACAGATGGGCCAGATCACCGCTCTCATCCTGGCGGTTGGGGTTCACCACGGCCACGCAATCCGGCAGCGTTTCGGCGCCCAGGTGGTGATCGAGAACAATCACATCGGCCCCCTTGGCTGCGGCAATTGCTTCGTGGCTGAGCGTGCCGCAGTCCACGCAGATGATCAGATCATGCGTTTCAGCAAGCTGGCTCATGGCGGGGGCGTTCGGGCCATAGCCCTCGTCGATACGATCGGGCACATACAAGGTCGCCTGACGCCCCATCTGCCTGAGCCAAACCAGCAACAGGGCTGCCGAGCTGCCACCGTCGACATCATAGTCGGCGAAAACGGCGATGCGCTGGTTGTCCCGCACCGCTTTCAGGAACCGCGTTGCGGCGATCTCCATGTCGCGCAGGCTGCGAGGATCGGGAAGAAGGTCGCGCAGTTTTGGAGACAGAAAGCTCTCGGCCTCCATCGGCGGGACACCGCGCCGTGCCAGCACTTGGCACAGGGGGCGGGGCAGGTCGGTCTGCTGGGCCAGCATCTCGGCGGCCCGATCCAATTCAGGTGATGGACCAATCCACTGGCGGCCCGTCAAAGACTGTTCAACACCCAGAAAGCTCAATCCACTTCTCCTAAAAAGGGCCGAATCCTGTCGGACCCGGCCCTTGAACGGTTGTGTCTGCGGGCCCCTCAGCCCTCGACATGCGGCCAAATGGGGGTGCGGTAGGACATGCGCCGCACCGATCCGGTTTTCGAGCGCATCAGCAGGGTCGTCGTCTCGACCCAACCAGGTTCCCGCTTGATCCGCGGCAGCAGCGACCCGCCAGTGACACCGGTCGCCGCAAAGATCACATCGGCAGTGACCATCTCGTCGCGGGCATAGACTCGATCCAGATCGGTAATACCAGCTTTGGCCGCCCGACCGCGTTCGTCATCATTACGGAACATCAGGCGTCCAAAGATCTGGCCACCCATGCATTTCAGCGCGGCGGCCGCCAGAACGCCCTCGGGCGCGCCACCCTGGCCCATGTACATGTCGATGCCGGTCGTCTCGGACTCAGCGCAGTGCATGACGCCTGCAACGTCACCGTCGGTGATCAGGCGGATCGCAGCACCGGTTTCGCGCACCTCGGCGATCATCGCCTCATGGCGCGGACGTTCCAATATGCAAACTGTAATGTCCTCGGGGGTGCAGCCTTTTGCCTTGGCCAGCGCCTCGACCCTTTCCCGCGGGGACATGTCCAATGTCACCACGTTCTCGGGGAAGCCCGGGCCAATCGCCAGCTTGTCCATGTAGACGTCCGGTGCGTGCAGCATCGAACCGCGCGGACCCATCGCGATGACGGTCAACGCGTTGGGCATATCCTTCGCGGTCAGCGTCGTACCCTCGAGCGGGTCCAGAGCGATGTCCACACCGGGGCCGTTGCCGGTGCCGACCTCTTCGCCGATATACAGCATCGGCGCTTCGTCGCGTTCGCCTTCACCGATGACCACCACGCCAGCGATATCCAGCAGGTTCAGCTGTTCACGCATCGCATTGACCGCGGCCTGGTCGGCGGCTTTCTCGTCTCCGCGTCCGACCAGCGAGGCCGAGGCCAGAGCGGCCTGCTCAGCCACGCGCGCAAGTCCAAGGGACAGAAGGCGGTCGTTGAAATCGATTTTGGCAGCGCTCATGCGATGTAATCCTTTGGTAAAGCGAAGACGTCCTGACTGGCATAGCCTGCCCGTGGCGCAGGCCGCAAGGGTTCAAACCTGCTCGATACGCAGAGCTACGGGCTCGCCGGCAACCACATCCGTGGTGCGCAAGTCCTCCAACGCAACGTCCAGCGTGGCGCGTGTGGTCTTGTGCGTAACGATCAGTACCGGGGCCGTATCCTCGGCATGTGCGTATTGGCGCATCCGGTCGATCGACACGCCGGCGTTGCCCAGAATGGCGGCCACCTTGGCCAGCGCACCTGGTTTGTCCAGCAATGCAAGGCGCAGATAGTAGGGGGCGGGCAGGCCGGTGATTGCGGGCTTGGAGTCGACCAGCGACGTGGCGGGTTGACCAAAGGTGGAAATCCGCAGGCCCCGCGCCAAGTCGCAAACATCCCCCATCACCGCACTGGCCGTCGGGCCTTCGCCCGCGCCCGGTCCCCGCAATACGATCTGTTCGACGGCGTCGCCCTCGATGACCACCATGTTGGTGCCGCCTTCCAGCTGCCCCAAAGGCGAGTCACTGGGTACCAGGCAGGGTTGCATCCGCTGTTCAAGCCCGCGCGGCGTGCGCTGCGCAACGCCCAGCAGCTTGATGCGGTAGCCCATATCGTCGGCCTGATGGATGTCATCCAAGCTGATGTGCTGAATACCCTCGATCTCGATCCCGTCGAAATTCGGCTTTGTTCCAAATGCGATCGAGGCCAACAGCGCCAACTTGTGCGCCGCGTCGATGCCGCCTACGTCCAAGTTCGGATCCGCTTCGAGATACCCCAACTGAGCGCACTCCTCGAACAAGGCATTGTAGCCCAATCCCTGCGATTGCATTCGGGTCAGGATATAGTTGCAGGTGCCATTCATCACGCCCATGACGCGTTTGATGTCATTTCCGGCCAACCCTTCGGTCAGGGATTTTATGACCGGAATTCCTCCGGCCACGGCAGCCTCGAACCGGATCACGCGGCCTGCGGCCTCGGCCTGTTCCGCCAATGCCTGGCCGTGAATGGCAAGCAGCGCCTTGTTTGCGGTGACCACATCCTTGCCGGTGGCCAATGCCGCCTCGACCGAGGCCTTTGCCGGGCCGTTTTCACCACCCATCAGTTCGACGAACACATCGATGTCGTCTCGTTTGGCCAAGGCCACCGGATCGGTTTCCCACGCGAAGCCGGACAGGTTTACTCCGCGATCTTTGGCGGCGTCGCGCGCCGAAACGGCAACGATTTCGATCGGTCGACCAGTGCGCGCTTGCAGCAATTCGGCATGACGGCGCACGATCTTGACGACGCCCACTCCCACGGTTCCCAAGCCAGCAATTCCAAGCCGCAGCGCCTGTGTCATTCCGTGGGTTCCTTTCCGCTCGAAGTCTGCCTGTTGGACGCAAGGTCCTTTGTCGGCTGCCATAGCTGGTTCAACGCGGCGGTGCAATCCGTCAGGGACAGAGTTGTTGCGCAGCGGGCGAGCGTACGGGGCTTACTGGGTCTCGGCGTTCTGGAGTGCCTGTGCCTTTTGCGATAGCCGCTCGGCCCGTTGTTCCAATTCTTCTTCCACGGCGGCTGCCTCGTTCACCGGGTCGACGGGCGGCACGTTGACCTGGGTCAACGGGATCAGCTTGGGGTAGGGCGCGGCCTTTACCGAGGCTGCTTCGCTTCCCTCCAACTCGGGAATATCTGCGCACGCGGCCAAGAGGAGAAGCGGCAGGATGACGGAAACAGCTTTCATTTCGCGACCCGAACAGTGAGGAACCTGAACGTGATGCACTTTTTGCATGAACGGTTCAAGCGGGGTTCTATATGAACGTACGTTCATATACGATGGATCCATGGCACGTACTCAAGGCTCTCATTCCGATATCACCGGGCCCCGTATCCGCGAGGCCGCCCTGGGATTGTTTGCACGGCATGGCTATGCCGCTGTTTCCATGCGTCAAATCGCGGGGGAGGTCGGGGTGCAGGCCGGCGCGCTCTACAATTACACTCCGGACAAGCAAAGCCTTCTATTCCGCCTGATGCAGGACCACATGCAAGAGCTGCTGGCGGCCTATGAAGAGTTGGAACCACAGGCGGATGCATTGGGCGCCCTGCGGCAATTCGTGGGTTTCCACATCCGGTTTCACATGCAGCGACCGGACGAAGTGTTCATCGCGTACATGGAGCTGCGAAACCTGACGCCTGAAAACTTCGCCGAAATCGAAAAGCTACGCCGGCGGTATGAAGATGCGTTGCAGAGCATCCTGCTGGCCGGCCAGAAGGACGGTCTGTTCTCGGTTCAGGATGCCAAAATCGCGACTCTGGCGGTGATTGCCATGCTGAATGGTGTCATGACGTGGTACCGGGCCGGTGGACGGCTGTCGCTGGACGAGGTCGAGCAGATTTATTGGGATATGGTACGCAAGGCGGTCGCGGCCTGACTGGCCGCGCCCTGTTACCGGCTGTTTGGAGTCAGTGCGCCGGCTTGATGAAAGTACCGTTGCGCAACTCCCGAAACGCCTGCTCGAGTTCGGCGCGCGTGTTCATCACGATCGGGCCATGCCATGCGACCGGTTCATTGATCGGCGCACCCGAGATCAACAGGAATCGTACACCTTCAGGCCCGGCCTGAACGGTTATTTCGTCTCCGGTACCAAACCGCACCAGCGTCCGGTTGCCCGACATGTCGCGAATGTTCAGCTCTTGCCCGGCGACTTCCTTCTCAAGCAGAACGCCGGTCGGTTGCGAGGCGTCGGCGAAAGCGGCCTGCCCATCGAAAACATAGGCGAAAGCACGACGATAAGTATCTATCTTGAAGGTCTTTTTCACCCCTGCAGGAATCGATACGTCCAGGTATTGCGGGTCCGCGGCGATACCGTCCACCGGCCCGGTCTTACCCCAGAACTTGCCGACGATGACCCGCACCGTGGTGCCATCATCGTCGATCACTTCGGGAATGTCCTTGCCCTGAACGTCCTGGTATCGAGGAGCCGTCATCTTTTGAGCCGAGGGCAAGTTGCCCCACAGCTGAAACCCATGCATCTGACCGGATGTGTTTCCCTTGGGCATTTCCTGATGCAGAATTCCGGACCCCGCCGTCATCCACTGGACGTCTCCGGCACCCAATTGGCCGCTGTTGCCCAGCGAGTCGCTGTGATCGACGGTTCCCGACAACACGTATGTGATGGTTTCAATGCCGCGGTGAGGGTGCCAGGGAAAGCCGGCCTGGTAGTCCTGCGGGTGCTCGTTGCGGAAGTCATCAAACAACAGGAATGGATCCAGTTCGGACGGATCCTGAAATCCAAAAGCGCGGTGAAGCTTTACGCCAGCGCCTTCCATCGTCGGAACGGCCTTGCGGGTTTCGAGTGTTGGTCTGAGCGACATGTGGGTCTCCTGTCTCTGGACCCGTTATCTAATTTTCGCTGAAGTACGGTCAATTCGCGAGAAAGCACTGCCTCTGTGCAAAATTGCGCCGGGTGAGTCTTGGCCTGTTGCTTGTCGCTGAAAGCGGGTATGGGGGGCAGGCAAAGGCGGAGTTGGAAATGCAAGAAGACGTACTGGCAACGATTCAGGCTTCATCGGCACGGCGGTGGATGGGCGTGGGAATGCTCGTCACTGTGGGCGTGTTCGTGACTTATGTCGCCCTGGCCGCACCGCCAGCGCCGGAATGGCAGCTGTTCTTGTTCGTGGTCGGAGGTGGCGCGCTTTGGCTCGCGCATCGCGTCTGGCATGCGACAGCGGACCGGATCGAACTGACGCGCACGGAATTGCGCACGGGCAGCGGCAAGCTGATTGCCGAGGTTGGTGAAATCGAAGGGGTGGACCGGGGCGTATTCGCCTTCAAGCCGTCGAACGGGTTTCTGCTGACGACCCGTAGCAAACGTGGCAGGGCTTGGGCCCCGGGCCTTTGGTGGCGCGTCGGGCGACGTGTCGGCGTCGGCGGCATGACGTCCGCCGCCGAGACCAAGTTCCTGTCAGAAATGCTTTCTGCGATGCTGGCCCAGGCCGAATAACCCTCAGCACCCGCCCGGTGCGTCGATCTTGTCGTAGACGCGCGGGTGGGTGAATACGAAATTGTCCATGGCAAATTCGTTTTCGCCGTATCCGATGCGGAAGGGACGGCGATAGAAGTCCTTCACTTCGACCAAAATCATCTTGCCGTTGTCCGGCATGATGGGCAGCTTGTCACGGATTTCGCTTATGGTGCCATCGGTCCACGCCTCAAAGCTTTCGCCGCGAATACAAGACCACTGCACATAGTGCCGGTCATCCGGCAGGTCGAAGCGAAGGAACGAGATGCGCATCGACACGTCGGAGCGGTCCGACATCATCTGCTGCAGCAGGTCGTACAGCGTATCCATATAGGTCGCGTTGATGTCATTGCGTTCGCGGGAAATGACATCGGCGATCGCATACGACGCCTTGAGATTCCGCGAGCTCTGTTTGTACCCGTCGAAGAACGTATATGACGCACACATGCCCCAGAAGAGCAGGGGATAGATCATCACGGCCTCGACACTGATCACGCCGGATTCCTTGCGGGAAAACCGTTTCAGATACCGGACAGCCAGCGAGAAGATTGAGCGATCAGGTCGGTTCATAGACAAACACCGTTGTTGCGTGCAGTTCGTACATACCGTTGGGCTTTTTCCGCGCGATGGCGCCCAGAATGGTACCCCACCACAGCGGCTTTACCTCGACGCAGGCGCGGACGATCATCAGTTCGTCCGACGTGCCGGGCTCGAAGATCTGGCTGTTGCGGATCGTTGCCGGGGTATCGATGCAGTAGGGGTTGGGATCCAGCGTGGTCCCAATAAACGGGTCGACGCGGGTCATTTCCAGGATCAGGTTTTCCTTGCACTCAGGAATGTAGCCTGCCTTGTCGCAGACGATGTCCTTCAAAAGAGTGTGGGTCCAGCCGTCCTGAACGTTGGTGGTATACTTGTCCAGATTGTTCAGGCGAACGTCGCGGATCGTTTCGTCCAGTCCACGTTCAAGGTTGGCGTGGTTGAAGGCCCCGATCCCGACTTCGACGGCCGAATAGGTCGTCATGATGAAGATGGGGAACCAGAAGACGAACTCGATCGTCGCCATCCCATCTTCTTTCCGCCGGAACGTGCGGAATTTATGAAGCAAACGCTTGATCATTGGGTCAGCCTCAGATTGCGGATGGTCGATCCGATCGATGCAAATACGTCGACGATTTCGTCACCGGTCGCCTCGTAATAGGCGCCATCATCGCTTTTGCAGTCTTTCAGAAGGGCCTTGCCCTGATCGGGAGCTTCGAAAGCGATAGTGAAGACTACGATGCCATTGGCGCGAGCGGCGGCACACATTGCGCGCGCGCGCGGATCCTTGGTGCCCGACCCGATCGAAGTGACCGCGTTGTTGTACCAGGTGTTGCCCTTCGTGCTCCCCAGCGCTTCGCGGAACAGGTCGCGGATCGCGCGACGGGTCGTGCGCTCCCAGACCTGATCCCAAGTCAGGTTGACCGATGTCGCCGGGTCGCCATTGTTGTCCAGAACGGTGCGGGTCTCGCTTCTGCTGTAGTCAAAGTTGTAGCAGACGCCGCCGGACCGGTAGGTGCAGCGATAGACAGTATACTCGTCGTTGCCGTAGGGATCGTCCTGCCAGATCTCGCGACCCCAGTACCAACCCTTGCTGCTGTCCCATTCGGTATAGTCGACATCGTGCCAGAAGTACTTCTCGGTCTCGTAGTCATAGGTCGAATAGGTCGACTTTTTGGCATTCCACCACAGAATGGACGTACCCTCACGGTAGGGGTCGTTTACCATGTACTGAGTGGTGTTCGCGCCGTCCGTCATCAACACCAGAACCTTCATCGAGTCGTTGCTGGAGTAGCTGTTGGGACGGGTAGCGAAGTCTGCAGGCACTTCGTCGCCCGCCAGACGTGCGATCACCGGCTGAATGCTTTCGTCAAGCAGGGCAAGGCCCCACTTCAGACCGACGTCGATCGAAGTGTTTCCGCCGGCCGTAAAGCTTTCGATGTGATCTTTGAGAACCTGCGGGTCCTTCTGCAGGACCGAGACCTCACGGTTGGCGAGTTCGTCACAGACTTCGCTGTAGACGTAGCCATTGCTGGGGCGCCGGTCATAGGTGCTCCACGGCGTGAAATGCAGTGTGCGTTGGCGGATCGTATCGGGGTCCAGCGCGGTGGTGTTGAACTCGCTGCTGGTGAAGTTGATGCAGTTTGCCCGGTTATTGGTGCCGGTCGTGCTGAATTCGTCCATCAGATAGTCGGGCAGCGACACCTGAGTTGCGTAGGGGATGATCGAGATCGACAGCTTCCCGTCCTCGGTCTTGTCCGCCATCTCTTGCACGAAGTTTTTGGCCGCCACTTTTAGGTTGGCCAGGCGATTGTAGCTGTTCATCGAGCCAGAGACGTCGAGAACCAAAGAAATCTCAACGTCATCAATGGCTTCTTCGGCAACGCTGGTTGCCGCGCTCACGATCGAGTCAACATCCCACCACTGCATGAAGTGCATGCCGACATCCATCTGGGCGCTCGCTTGGACCTTGCGGTAGCCTTCGATCGTAACGGCGGTCGCGCCGCAGACATTGGGTTCCACGATCGGGTCACCAACCAGGTACTGGTCCAAGCCTTCCTTCGCGAGGTAGTCGACGACCACGTCCTTGGGGCAAAGGTCCTGGTCCAGGTCGGCCGCCGCCAGTACGGCGCGGTCCAGAGCATATTGCAGGCGCGCACGTTCGCGATCGTACCGCATAACGTCCACGGCGAAGCCCGCCGCGGTGAAGATGATCATCAGAAGGAAGAGGGCGAAGATGGTCATCGTCCCGCTTTCCGAGGTCGCGAAAGACTCGACGGCGCCCCGGCAGCGGTCTGCGTGGCGCGGTTTCCCCGACCGTGTCGATGTCCATTCAAAATTGCGCATAACGAAATCCTTTTGCCGGCCAAAAGCAGCGAAGCCAGTTCTTCGGAACTTTAATAATTTAGATGTGGATCGTGGCGAGAATTGGGCGTGATCGTCACTATGGTGCTCTTTTTGAATGAAAAACGGCGGCAGTCTGGCCGGGAAGGGTGGCTTTGTTTCGTTGCTCGGGACAATTTCCGCAAATTGTAAACGTCCGCGACTCGGCTCGGATGGTCGAAACGCGCTGTTCATAAATTGATGAAAAAAAGTGCAAATCGCGATTGCAGCTGCTTGCCAAGGGTGCGACAAAACGTCATGACGCTCGACGTCAACCGGCATGGAGGATTTTATGACGGCCATCAAGGAACCCAGCTTTCGGGAGAGTGTAGATCTGATGTTCAACAGGGCGGCTGCCCTGATGGATCTTCCGCCCGGGCTTGAGGAAAAGATCCGGGTCTGCAATGCGACCTACACCGTTCGGTTTGGCGTGCGTCTGCGGGGGCAGATCCATACTTTCACCGGCTATCGCTCGGTTCATTCCGAGCATATGGAGCCGGTAAAGGGCGGTATCCGCTATGCGATGGCCGTGAACCAGGACGAGGTCGAAGCGCTTGCTGCGCTGATGACCTACAAATGCGCGTTGGTCGAGGCTCCGTTTGGCGGGTCCAAGGGCGGTCTGCGTATCGACCCGCGCAAATACGAAGAGCATGAGCTGGAGCAGATCACCCGTCGTTTTGCCTATGAGTTGGCCAAGCGCGACCTGATCAACCCGTCGCAGAACGTCCCGGCCCCCGACATGGGCACCGGCGAGCGTGAAATGGCATGGATGGCTGACCAGTATGCGCGGATGAACACCACAGACATCAACGCGCGGGCCTGTGTGACCGGCAAGCCGTTGAATGCCGGCGGCATCTCGGGCCGGGTCGAGGCGACGGGGCGTGGCATCCAGTACGCGCTGCGCGAGTTCTTCCGCCATCCCGAGGACGTCAAGAAAGCTGGTATGTCAGGCTCGCTGGACGGCAAGCGGGTCATCGTTCAAGGCCTGGGCAACGTGGGTTATCACGCGGCCAAGTTCCTGAGTGAGGAAGACGGCTCTCTGGTCGTGGGCATCATCGAACGTGACGGTGCGATCTATAACCCCGAGGGGATCGACGTCGAAGCGGTTCACCAGTGGATCGTCAAACATGGCGGCGTGAACGGCTACCCGGATGCAACGCACACCGCCGAGGGCACTGCTGTGCTGGAAGAGGAATGTGACATTCTGATCCCGGCCGCGCTGGAGGGCGTGATCAACCTGTCCAATGCCGAGCGCATCAAGGCGCCGCTGATCATCGAGGCCGCGAACGGCCCGGTGACCGCCGGGGCCGACGAAGTGCTGCGCAAGAAGGGCACCGTGATCATTCCCGACATGTACGCGAACGCCGGCGGTGTGACGGTCTCGTATTTTGAATGGGTCAAGAACCTCAGTCACATCCGTTTCGGCCGGATGCAGCGCCGTCAGGAAGAGGCGCGGCACGAGCTGATCGTGAAAGAGCTGGAACGGCTGGATCGCTATCTTGGCGATGCGTGGTCGATGTCTCCGGACTTCAAGGCCAAATACCTCAAGGGCGCGGATGAACTTGAGCTGGTGCGCTCGGGTCTGGATGACACGATGCGCATCGCCTACCAGGCCATGAGCGAGGTCTGGCATGATCGCGACGACGTGGATGACCTCCGCACCGCGGCTTACATCGTGTCCATTGACCGTGTAGCCAAGAGCTATCGGGCCAAGGGCCTCTGACGTCTCGGAAACCGGGCAATCGGGCTTTGACAAAAAGTCCGGTTGCCGCACATCCTGCGCTGGAGTTCAGGCAGTGAAACCAGCGAGGATCTCATGCAAATTACCCGTTCATTAGCATGGGTCGCGGCGATTGGGTCCGCGACCTTGGCCCTTGCGACTGCCGCCATCGCCCAGCCCCGACAAGGCTGGACGCCGACTGTGGAAGGGTTGGCTGTCTATCAGGGCAGCGCCGATCTTGAGGACGGTGGTGATTTCAGCGCATCGCGCGCGTTTCTGCGGGCGGGCGGCATTTACAGCTATGGTGACGGGTCCTTTGTGGGGTTGCTGGCGAGTTTCGGTCAGTTTTCCTACGATTTCGGGTTGCCCGGAAACCAGCCTTGGGACGACATCCGCGACATTCGCCTGAGCGTTCCATTGCGCTTCGCTCTGGACAACGGGGCTGCGGTGATCGTCTCGCCCCAGTTGAGATGGGACTACGAGACCGGCGCCAGTGCGTCGGACGGCTTCACCTATGGTGCCTTCGCCGGCATTTCATGGGCGGTGAACCCCAATCTGCGCATCGGCCCGGCATTTGGCGTGTTCTCCGAGGTTGGAACGAATGACCTCGAAGTCTTTCCTGCGCTTCTGGTCGACTGGACCTTTGCCGAGCGCTGGCGTCTGAGCACCGGGAGCGCGCTGGGGGCCACTCAAGGCCCTGGCGTCACATTGGAGTACAAGGCTTCGGAAAGCGTCAGCGTCGGGCTTGCCGTTCGGTCCGAGAGGGTCCGCTTTCAGCTGAACGATAACGGGTTGGCTCCGGGCGGCGTGGGCGAGGACAGCAGCATCCCGGTTGTTCTGTCGGTTGAATACGCGCCAAACCCCGGAGTTTCGCTGTCGGCATTTGCGGGCGCCGAGTTTGACGGCCAGTTGCGCCTGGACAACGCAGCAGGGCAAGAGGTCAGCCGGCAGGGCTATGATACCGCTCCGATCGTTGGCTTTGCCTTCCGTCTGCGGTTCTGAGGGCGAATTCGTTTGCGTCCGGTTTGGTCGCGCGTTGACAAGTTCTTGTCGAAAACGGATGCGGAGCCCCGAGCCCGGATTGCTACTCCTGTTGGAAGTTGGTTTGATGCCAGCAAACCCGCAGGGAGATCTGAATGCGCTTTTCCGGCTTACGCGTCCTGAAGGAAGGACTGACGGGCAACAAGGGTTGGACGGCGCATTGGCGTGATCCCGAGCCCAAAGCCGAGTACGACATCGTCATTATCGGCGGTGGGGGGCACGGCCTCAGCACCGCGTATTATCTGGCGAAAGAGCACGGACTGACAAATGTCGCCGTGCTGGAAAAGGGCTATATCGGCGGCGGCAATGTGGGGCGCAACACGACGATCGTGCGCGCCAACTATTTTCTGCAAGGAAATTCCGAGCTCTATTCGCATTCCCTCAAGCTGTGGGAGGGTTTGGAAGAGGACCTGAACTACAACGTGATGCATTCACAGCGAGGCATCATCAACCTGTTCCATTCAGACGGGCAGCGGGACGCGGCCGCGCGGCGGGGCAACATGATGATCAGCCAGGGCGACGATGCCATCCTGCTGGACCGCGATGCGCTGCGCGAGATGCTGCCCTATCTGAACTATGACGATCTGCGCTTTCCCATCTATGGCGGCCTGTATCATCCGCGCGGCGGCACGGCCCGGCATGATGCCGTGGCCTGGGGCTATGCCCGCGGGGCGGATCAGCGCGGGGTGGATCTGATCCAGAATTGCGAGGTCACCGGCATCGACATCGAAAACGGCGCCGTGCGCGGGGTGCAGACGACGCGCGGGGCGATCCGGGCCAAGAAGGTAGGGATCGTGGTTGCGGGCCGGTCCAGCCAGGTCGCGGCGATGGCCGGGATGCGCTTGCCGATCGAAAGCCATGTGTTGCAGGCCTTCGTGACCGAGGGGCTGAAGCCTTGCATCGACCATGTCGTGACCTTCGGCATGGGGCATTTCTACATCAGCCAATCCGACAAGGGTGGGCTGGTGTTCGGCGGCGACCTGGATTTCTATGCCTCCTACGCGGCGCGGGGCAATCTGCCCACGGTCGAAAGCGTGATGGAGGCCGGCGTGGCCCTGATGCCGATGATCGGCAAGGCCCGGGTGCTGCGGTCCTGGGGCGGGATCATGGACATGTCGCCGGACGGATCGCCGATCATCGACCGCACGCATATCGACGGGCTGTACCTGAACTGCGGCTGGAACTACGGCGGGTTCAAGGCGGTTCCGGGCTCGGGCAACGTGTTTGCCCACCTGATGGCCACCGACCGGTACCACGAGAACGCGACAGGGTTCCGGCTGGATCGTTTCCGCACCGGGCGCGGGATCATCGATGAAGAGGGCAAGGGCTCTCAGCACAATCTGCATTAGGGGCGGGCCGGTATGTTTCGTTCGAATATTTGTGAAAGCCAGGAGGCGCGGCCATGAGGATCACCTGCCCGTATTGCGGCGAGCGCGATCGCCGCGAGTTCTACTATCGCGGGGCCGCTGTCGATCTGGACCGGCCCGCCCCGGATGCCGGACCGGAGGCTTGGGACGATTTCGTGTATCTGCGCGACAACCCGGCGGGCGAGACGCGGGACCTGTGGTATCACGAAGGCGGCTGCGGCGCATGGATCGTTGTGACCCGTAACACGCTGACCCACGAAATTTCGGCGACCGAACCTGCGTCCGGGGGCAAGCGATGAGGGTCGCGGACAGGGGCCTGATCGACCGCGGCACTTCGGTCGAATTTTCCTTTGACGGCATCCGGTATTCGGGCTTTCAGGGCGACACGCTGGCCTCGGCGCTGCTGGCCAATGGCGTGCGCTTGATGGGGCGGTCGTTCAAGTATCATCGCCCGCGCGGCGTCCTGACCGCCGGCAGCGAAGAGCCGAACGCGCTGGTCACCATCGGCCGAGGCGCCGCGCAGGACCCCAATGTCCGTGCCACGATGCAAGAGATCTATCCGGGCCTCGAGGCGCGCAGCCAGAACCGCTGGCCCAGCCTGAATTTCGACGTGATGGCGGTAAACGATCTGGCCGCGCCCTTCTTGGGGGCGGGCTTCTACTACAAGACTTTCATGTGGCCCCGCAGCTTCTGGGAGAAGCTGTACGAACCGATGATCCGCCGCGCCGCGGGGTTGGGCGCGCTGTCCGGGCAAGCCAACGCCGACACGTATGAAAGCGCCTATGCCTTCTGCGACCTGCTGGTGATCGGGGCTGGTCCGGCGGGTTTGATGGCCGCCTTGACGGCCGGCCGAGCCGGGGCGGATGTCATTCTGGCCGACGAAAGCAACCAGATGGGCGGGCGGCTGCTGGCCGAGACGCTCGAGGTGGATGGCAAGCCGGGTCACGTTTGGGTAGACGAGGTTCTGGCTGAACTGCGGGCGATGGAGAATGTGCGGCTGATGACCCGCACGACGATTGCCGGGGCCTACGATCAGGGCACTTTTGCCGCGCTCGAACGGGTCTTGCACCATACGGGCGACCGCCCCGCCGGTGCGCCGCTGGAAACATATTGGAGGATCGCCGCCCGGCGCTCGGTTCTGGCGGCCGGGGCGCTGGAGCGCCCGGTGGCGTTTCGCGACAATGACCGGCCCGGCATCATGACCGCCGGGGCCGTGCGGGCCTATCTGAACCGCTGGGGCGTCGCGGCCGGCCGGAGTGTCACAGTCTTCGGCAACACCGATGACATTCACCGGACGGCTCGCGATCTGCTGGCCGCAGGTGTCCACGTGGCCGCCGTGATCGACAGCCGCCATGACGGGCCGGTGTCGACGGACTATCCGGTGCTGCGCGGGGCGCAGGTCTGTGGCAGCTCGGGGCGCAAGGGGCTGGAGTCGATCACCGTGTGCCGCGCCAGCGGAGAAGAGCGCATTCAGACCGATTGCCTGGCGATAACCGGCGGATGGAACCCCTCGGTCCACCTGACCTGCCACATGAACGGTCGACCGACTTGGCGGCGTGACATTGCCGCCTTCGTGCCCACGCCGGGCGCCGTGCCCGGGATGCGCACGGCCGGGGCCTGCAACGGCGCGTTCTCCACCGTCGCCTGTCTGCGCGAGGGTATTTCGGCTGCGACCGAGGCGCTGGGTGATCTGGGCCTCAAGGCGCCCAAGCCCGAGCCGCCGCAGGCCGAGGATCAGCCCTATGAAATCGCGCAGCTGTGGGCGGTACCGGGCAAGGGGCGCGCGTGGCTGGATTTCCAGAACGACGTGACCGTCAAGGATGTCAAACAGGCCGCGACCGAGAACTTCCGCTCGGTCGAGCACATGAAGCGCTATACCACGCAGGGCATGGCCACCGATCAGGGCAAGAACTCGAATGTCGCGGCGCTGGCCATTCTTGCGGATGCCACCGGGCGGGCGATCCCCGAGACCGGAACCACCACCTTCCGCCCGCCTTACGCGCCGATTGCCATTGCCGCGCTGGGCGCGGGGGCCGAGGGGGCGGGGTTCAAGCCGCAGCGCTTCACCACCTCGCACAAGGCGTCGGTGGCGCGCGGGGCGCCGATGGTCGAGGCGGGGCTGTGGTATCGGCCCAGCTATTTCCCGCAGCCGGGCGAGACCACCTGGCGCCAGTCCTGCGACCGCGAAGTGCAGATGGTGCGCTCGGCGGTCGGCGTGTGCGATGTCTCGACGTTGGGCAAGATCGACATTCAGGGGCGCGACGCCGCGCAGTTTCTGGATTTCGTTTATTCCAACACGTTTTCGACGCTGAAGGTCGGGCGCGTGCGCTATGGGCTGATGCTGCGCGAGGACGGGTTCGTCATGGATGACGGCACCACCGCGCGTCTGGGTGACAGTCATTTCCTGATGACCACCACGACCGCCGCCGCCGGTGACGTGATGAAACATCTGGAATTTGTCCGCCAGGGGCTGCGGCCTGATTTGGACGTGTCACTGGTTTCAGTGACGGAACAATGGGCGCAATTCGCCGTGGCCGGCCCCAAATCGCGCGAAGTGCTAAACGGCGTGCTGGACACCCCGCTGGATGATGCTGAATGGCCGTTCATGGCCTGCGGTCCGGTTTCGGTTCTGGGGGTGCCGGGGCGTCTGTTCCGGATCTCGTTCTCGGGCGAACACGCCTATGAAATCGCCGTGCCCGCGCGGTATGGGGCCAGTCTGTTCGACATCCTGACCCAACGGGCCGAGGCGCTGGGCGGCGGCCTCTATGGAATGGAGGCGCTGAACGTCCTGCGGATCGAGAAAGGGTTCATCACCCATGCCGAAATCCACGGGCGGACCACGGCCTATGACATCGGGTTGGGCCGGATGGTGTCGCAGAAAAAGGACTGCATCGGCAAGACCATGTCTGAACGCCCGGGGCTTGAGGAGCCGGGGCGCGAGCGATTGATCGGGCTCAAACCCATCGGGGAAAGCCGCCAGTTGCTGGCCGGCGCCCATCTGTACAACGAAGAGGACGCGCCGGTGCGTACCAACGATCAGGGCTATGTGACCTCGGTCTGCTATTCGCCGACGCTGGGCAGCATGCTGGGGCTGGCGTTTCTGGCCGACGGCCCCGACCGTCATGGCGAGATCGTCAAGATGGTCGATCACCTGCGCGGCGTGACCACGCTGTGCGAGGTGACGGACCCGGTGTTCTTTGATCCAGAGGGAGAGCGTGTGCGTGGATAAGATGATTGCCCGGACCCCGTGTGACGGGCTGCTGCCGCTGACCATCGGAACGGTCTCGGTCACCGAGGTCGACCCGGGCGCGATACATACGGTTTCGGCCTTTCAAGGGCAGACCAATGCATTGTCCGAGGCGATGAAGTCGGCGCATGGCATGGCGCTGCCGGCCCCAAACCGCGCCACCGGGAAGTCGGGCGCGCGGGCCATCTGGTTCGGCCCGGGTCAGGTCATGCTGATCGGCCCCGCACCAGATCCTTCGCTGTCCGCCTATGCCGCGGTCGTCGACCAGTCTGATGCCTGGGCCGTGGTGCGGCTTGAGGGCGACGGGGCCGAGGATGTTCTGGCCCGTCTGGTGCCCGTCGATCTGCGCCCGCATCACTTCAAGCGTGGACATACGGCGCGCACGCTCCTGTTCCACATGACCGCGTCGATCACTCGGGTTGGCGAGAAATCCTTTCAGATCATGGTGTTCCGGTCGATGTCCACATCGTTGGTGCATGATCTGCAGAGGGCAATGGAAGGTGTGGCAGCACGCGGTTAGACTGTTGCAAAGAACTGATTCCAAGGGGACCTTATGCTGCGTATCGCACTTGCCGCCACTCTGCTTGCCACACCGCTGGCTGCCGCTGAAACCAAGGAACAAAGCTGCCGCTATCAAGCAGACGTTGTGGCGGCGGTTCAAAAAGCCCGTCTTGATCGCGTGAAAGAACGGGACGTTCCTGAAGCGGTGGCCGAGGCCGGCCCGACCTGGCCCGAGAACTACAACGCCGCAATCCCGTTGATCACCCCATGGGTCTACGAGCAGAAGATGCGCGACATCCGCAAAAAAGATCTAGGTGCCGCATGGATGGAGCTGTGCCTGCAGCAGTAATCCACAGGGCCGCGAATTGGCTGTGGACAAAGGCCTGCCGCGCCCTTGGCGGGCGGCCCGGTTTCTGCCATGTATGAAGCATGTCATTGCCCCCTGGATTTCTGGATGAGCTGCGCACCCGTCTGAGCCTGTCTCAGGTCGTCGGGCGAAAGGTTATGTGGGACAACCGCAAATCCAATCCGGGCAAGGGTGACATGTGGGCGCCATGCCCGTTCCATCACGAAAAAACCGCCTCGTTCCATGTGGATGACCAAAAGGGGTTCTATTACTGCTTCGGGTGCCATGCCAAGGGCGACGCGATCAGCTTCGTGAAGGAAACCGAGAACGTATCGTTCATGGAAGCTGTCGAAATCCTGGCGCGCGAAGCCGGATTGCCGATGCCTGCGCGCGACCCCAAGGCGCAGGAAAAGCAGGACCATCGGGCGCAATTGGCCGATGTCATGGAGCAGGCGGTGCAGTTCTTCCGCCTGCAACTCAAGACCGGGGCAGGGGCCGAGGCGCGCGCCTATCTGGACCGCCGCGGTCTGGACGCTCAGGCGTTGGAACGCTGGGAAATCGGGTTTGCACCCGACGGCTGGCAGGCGTTGTGGGACCATCTGCGCGGCAAGAACGTGGCCGAGGACCTGATCCTGGGCGCCGGTCTGGCCAAGCCGTCGAACAAGGGCAAAAAGCCCTATGACACCTTCCGCAACCGCATCATGTTCCCGATCCGCGATCCGCGCGGCCGTTGCATCGCGTTCGGCGGGCGGGCGACGGACCCCAACGACAACGCCAAGTATCTGAACTCGCCCGAAACCGCGCTGTTCGACAAGGGACGAAGCCTGTACAACCACGGACCGGCCCGTCAGGCGGCGGGCAAGGGGCAACCACTGATCGTGGCCGAGGGCTATATGGACGTGATCGCCCTGTCCGAAGCAGGCTTCGGCGCCGCCGTCGCGCCGCTGGGCACCGCGATCACAGAACACCAACTGCACATGCTGTGGCGCATCGCCGATGAGCCGATCATCGCGCTGGATGGCGACACCGCCGGCCTGCGCGCGGCGATGCGGGCCATCGACCTGGCGCTGCCCTTGCTGGTGGCCGGCAAGTCTCTGCGGTTCGCCCTGATGCCCGAGGGCAAAGACCCCGACGATCTGCTGCGCGCCGAAGGCCCGGCGGCGGTTCAGGCGGTGCTGGACGCGGCCATTCCGATGGTCAGGCTTCTGTGGCGGCGCGAGACCGAGGGCAAAGTGTTCGACAGCCCAGAGCGCAAGGCGGCCCTCGACAAGGCGCTGCGCGAAAAGATCCAACTGATCCGCGATCCTTCGATCCGGTCGCACTACGGGCAGGAAATCAAGGATCTCCGCTGGCAACTTTTCCGCCCGCAGCGGCAAGGGGCAGGGGCTCGAAACTGGCAGCCGAGGGGCAAATGGCAACCGCCAAAACCGTCGGCAACGCCGGATGCGCGGGCCTCGTTCCTTGCGTCCTCGGAGAATGCGGATATCCAGCTGCGTGAAGCGGCAATCCTTGCGATTGCAATCCTGAACCCCGAGGTGGTCGTGCAATTCGAGCACCAACTGGAAGAGATGGAATGCCTGAACCCCGATCACGCGGCCCTGCGCGATGCGATCCTGCGGCACGCGATCGACGATCCCGACAACCTCAAAGAGCACATTGTTCAGTCTTTGGGGCCGGCCCCTCTTGAAAATTTGCTGGCCCTTCGCCATGTCGCTGTAATCCCCTGTGTGCACAAACCGGGCGACGTCGAAAAGGCACAGATGACTCTGGCCGAGGAACTCGCAAAAATCAAAGCGCTCCGGGGGCTGGATGCCGAGATTGCCGAAGCCGAAGAGGAGTTGTCCGATCTGGCGGATGAAGCGTTAACGTTCCGGTTGGCCCAGGCCGCCGAAGAACGCAACCGCGCAAGCCGCAGCCAGAACGAGGACAGGGCCGTTTTCGACATTGCTGACAACGGGGCGCGAATCAATCGTGACGAGAAAGACGCGTTTCAGGCGATCATGTCCGGCATCAAGTTCGAGCGGAAACGCCGCTGAAGTGGTGTTTTCATAAAGCACTGGAAAAGAAAAACGGGTAAACGGGTGGCCGAATCACTTCTACGCGCTAATGATTCGGTTCCATCGAATCACCCATCCCTGCAGGAGCACTGAATGGCCGCCAAGGATACCAACGAGGAACGGAAGTCCGACGACCAGGAACAGGAAATCTCGCTGGACATGAGCCAGGCCCAGGTCAAGAAGATGATCGCCGAGGCTCGCGAGAAAGGCTACATCACTTACGATCAGCTCAACCAGGTCCTGCCGCCGGATCAGGTCAGTTCGGAACAGATCGAGGACGTCATGTCGATGCTGTCCGAGATGGGCATCAACATCATCGAAGACGAAGAGGCCGAAGAGGAAGAGCAGAAGGGCTCGACCGATCTGGTCACCACCGACAGCAACCGTGAGGTTGCGCTGGCCGGTGCGCAAACCGAAAAGCTGGACCGGACCGATGACCCGGTGCGCATGTATCTGCGCGAGATGGGGTCGGTCGAACTGCTGAGCCGCGAGGGCGAAATCGCCATCGCGAAGCGGATCGAAGCCGGTCGCAACACCATGATCCTCGGGCTTTGCGAAAGTCCGCTGACCTTCCAGGCGATCTCGATCTGGCATGACGAACTGTTGTCCGAGGACATCCTGCTGCGTGACGTCATCGATCTGGAAGCGACGTTCGGCAATCAGATGGACGAGGATGGCGACGTAGAAGAGCCGGTGGTGGATACCTCGGCCGTAGCGGCCGCCAAGCCCGCCAAGGACACGGGTCCCGAACTGGATGCCGACGGCAACCCGATTGCCAACGACGATGACGATGACGAAGACGATCAGGCGAACATGTCGTTGGCCGCGATGGAAGCGGCGCTGAAAGATCAGGTTCTGACTCAGCTTGAGCGGATCTCGACGGATTTCGCAAAGCTCTCGGAAATGCAGGACAGCCGGATCTCGGCAACTCTGAACGAGGATGGGTCGTTCAGCGACAAGGATGAGCAGACCTATCAAAAGCTGCGCGCCGAGATCGTTGAACTGGTGAATGGCCTGCATCTGCACAACAACCGGATCGAAGCTCTGATCGATCAGTTGTACGGCATCAACAAACGGGTGATGTCACTGGACAGCGCCATGGTGAAGCTGGCCGATCAGGCCCGCATCAACCGCCGTGAGTTCATCGAAGCCTATCGTGGACGCGAACTGGATCCGAACTGGCTGTCGGAGATGGCCGAAAAGCCGGGCCGGGGCTGGCAAATGTTCATCGAACGCTCGTCCGACAAGGTCGAGGAACTGCGCAACGACATGGCTCAGGTGGGCCAGTATGTCGGTCTGGACATCAGCGAGTTCCGCCGCATCGTCCAGCAGGTTCAGAAGGGCGAGAAAGAGGCGCGTCAGGCCAAGAAGGAAATGGTCGAGGCCAACCTGCGCCTGGTGATCTCGATCGCAAAGAAATACACCAACCGTGGCCTGCAATTCCTTGATCTTATTCAGGAAGGTAACATTGGCTTGATGAAGGCGGTGGACAAGTTCGAATACCGCCGTGGCTACAAATTCTCGACCTATGCGACCTGGTGGATCCGTCAGGCGATCACGCGCTCGATCGCGGATCAGGCGCGCACCATCCGTATTCCGGTGCACATGATCGAGACGATCAACAAGCTGGTGCGGACTGGCCGCCAGATGCTGCACGAAATCGGTCGCGAGCCGACGCCGGAAGAACTGGCCGAAAAGCTGCAGATGCCGCTGGAAAAGGTCCGCAAGGTGATGAAGATCGCCAAGGAGCCGATCTCTCTGGAAACCCCGATCGGCGACGAGGAAGACAGCCAGCTGGGTGATTTCATCGAGGACAAGAATGCCGTGCTGCCGCTGGACAGCGCCATTCAGGAAAACCTCAAGGAAACCACCACGCGGGTACTGGCCTCGCTTACCCCGCGCGAAGAGCGGGTTCTGCGGATGCGTTTCGGCATCGGCATGAACACCGACCACACGCTGGAAGAGGTCGGTCAGCAGTTCAGCGTGACGCGCGAACGTATCCGGCAGATCGAAGCCAAGGCGCTGCGCAAGCTGAAACATCCCAGCCGAAGCCGAAAGCTGCGGTCCTTCCTGGATCAGTGATCAAAAAGGCGTCTCGATCGAGGCGCCTTTTTCATTTGAGCTGCGGTTTGGTTCACGACGGCCAAACGTGAATTCAATTTGGCGGGAATTCGCAAGTGGTCAGAGCCTTCGCGGACCATATCGCTTGTGTCCACTCATGGGACAGGTCGGGGCGAGGCGGCAACGCTGATGACCCCCGGCCGCTTGTCAGGCAAGCTCTCTGCGCCGGGACTGATCCTTGAACGCGCTGGGAGATTGCCCGGTCCAGCGTTTGAAGGCAGTCGAAAATGCCGCTTGGTCTGCGTAGCCAAGGCTGTACGAGATCTCAGAAAGGCCCATGTCGTTCTTCAGAAACGTTCTGGCTAGGTCGCAGCGCAGGTCGTCGACAATTTCGCGAAAGCTGGTGCCTTCCTCGGTCAGGCGTCGACCGAATGTCCGCGGGCTCATGCCCAGATCCTTGGCAACCTGTTCGGCGCGGGCGATGGCCCCGGGAAGCGATTGGGTGATCCGCCCTTCGACCCGCGACCGTAGAGTCTGTTTTTCGTCACTGTTTTCATGCAGCAGACGGTCACCATATTCCATCAGGTGCTGTCGCAAGCTGGGGTCGTAGGTCGGGACGGGCACGTCGAGCGTTGATTGCGGCAAAATGATCTCCAGCTTTTCCGCGCCAAACACCACCGGGAACTTGCCGAGTTTCGAATAGTCTTCCTCTAGCGCGCCGACCTTGTGCTGAAACCGCAGTTCGATCGGTTGGATCGGGATCCCCGTGAGAGCACGCAGGCGGGCAATGCAGGCAAACATGAGGAACTCGGTTCGCCGGTGGTACCGCGAAAAGCTTGGGTCCTTCCACCTGGCCTCGATGGTTGCCGAATTGCCGGACTCGTGCAGCCTCACGGCGATGGCAGGATCAATCAGCCGGTGGAAGTGGTTGGCGTTCTCCAGAACCTGCCGCAGATCCCGGGAATACTTGCTGATATATGCCGTCAGGCTGGAGGTTGCACTGAACTGCAAACCCGTTCGCGCGCCGAACAGGATGTCGTTGAGTTCATCGCAAGCGTGGCGGGCGAACAATGCCTCGCTGTGGGCGCTGTACAGCTTTGCAGGCGGCGCGAGGTCTTGCGCACTCAGCCCGCTCTTGGTCAGGACACGAACGACCGTATCAGTATTCCCTGCCTGCGCCTGCAACGCGGACGCCAGCAACTGAATTCTGGCGATATCGACTTGCATACCACGCTCCGGAACCCACTGAATTGGCCGGATTATGTAGCGAATTTTGTCATTTGCATAGTTTTTGTGAGGTGACAGTTCCCACACAGGGTCAGACACGGCGCAAGTATTTACGCCGGAAATGGCTTCAGATCACAAAGACGTGGCCGGGCAAAGAAAGACACCGTGCTACGGCCGTCATAGATCAGCCGCGTGCCGGGTCAGTCCCGTGGGGATCGGGCTGAGCCGAAGGATTTGGTCACACCAACCGATCTGTGGCTCCCCGGCACACATTGAATGCATGTCCCGACTCCCTAGACGCAAGGCACCATTCGCGTGCGCACTGTTCCTGAAATCATCGTGAACGACGCTGTTCTGGGCTTGGTGAAAAACTAGGCTATGATGCGTGTCGAAATCAGGGAAGATATTTGCAATGAAACATATTCTGACATGCGCCGCGGTTGCGGCAATGGTTGCAGCCGCTCCGGTCGAGACTGACGCCGCCCCGAACGGGTACCGGACCGAGCCGATGAACAGCACCGATTTTGAGGTCATCCCCCGCGCCCGGCAGGACGTTGATGGGTATTGGTGCGCGGCGGCGGATTTTGCTCGGCGCAAACTGGGGGCCGGCTGGCAGCAGCGGATTTACGTTTTACGCGGCTATGGGCCCAGTGTGACAACCGGGCGTCGGACCGCCGTTCAGTTTTCCATCAAACCGCCGACAGGCGGCGTGCCACAGCAACCCAGCGTAGTGGTTTCGGGATTTCAACCGGGCTACAGCATGTCGGTCCAAGGTGCGAACGCCCGATGCAACGTGCGCCCCTTCTTCAACTGACGCGAACAGGGCCACCCGGTTGATGCAGGCCGAATTCACCATCGAAACCCGAGGGCAGGGGCTGTACGAGTTCACCTCTGACATCCGTGACTGGCTGTCCGCAAGTGTGGCCGACGGATTGCTGACGCTGTTCGTCCGCCACACATCCTGTTCACTGTTGATACAGGAAAACGCGGATCCCGAAGTTCAGACGGACCTGCAGGCATTTTTCTCGCGGCTGGTTCCGCCCTCGGATCATCAGTCGATGTCTTATCTGAAACATACGTATGAGGGGCCCGATGACATGCCGGCCCATATCAAGGCGGCGATGATGCCGGTCTCTCTTTCGGTCCCGGTCTTAAGTGGGCGCCCTGCCTTGGGAACATGGCAGGGTATCTACCTGTTCGAACACCGGACCGCGCCCCACGTTCGCCGAGTTGCGGCGCATTTTGGGTGACCCTGCATATAGCGGTTGAAATTTCCGACTACCCAAACTGTAGCGGCTGCCCTATAGTTGTGGATAAGTCGGCCACAGCGCTGACAAAAAGAGGCGGAATAAGGGACGAGGAGACGGCGGATGCGCTGCCCGTTTTGCGGAAATATCGATACTCAGGTCAAGGACTCACGTCCGGCAGAAGATCACGTGGCCATCCGCAGGCGTCGGTTCTGCCCCGCGTGCGGGGGCCGTTTCACCACCTATGAGCGGGTCCAGTTGCGCGACCTTGTGGTCATCAAGACAAATGGCAAACGCGAGGATTTCGACCGGGACAAACTGGAACGGTCAATCCGGATTTCGATGCAGAAGCGCCCGATTGATCCGGACCGCATCGACCAGATGATATCCGGCATCGTGCGGCGCCTGGAAAGCATGGGTGAGACCGACATTCCCTCCAACAAGATCGGCGAGATCGTCATGGAAGCTCTGGCGCGGATCGACACCGTCGCCTATGTTCGCTTTGCGAGCGTATACAAGAATTTCCAGGCGGCCGATGATTTCGAGGAGTTCGTCCACGAACTGCGCCCGCCGCAGCCATCGACTGACGAGTGACCGAAACAGACAAGCGATACATGGCGCTGGCCCTGTCCTTGGGGCGGCGCGGACAAGGATCTTGCTGGCCCAACCCCGCGGTCGGATGTGTTCTGGTGAAAAACGGCCGGATCGTCGGGCGCGGGTGGACGCAGCCCGGCGGTCGCCCTCATGCGGAAACCGAGGCTCTGGCCCAGGCCAGCGAACAAGCGCGTGGCGCGACGGCTTATGTTTCGCTGGAGCCATGTTCGCATCACGGCAAGACGCCACCTTGTGCTCAGGCGTTGATCGACGCCGGAGTGGCCCGCGTGGTTTCGGCGATCGAGGACAGCGATCCGCGCGTCGCGGGGCAGGGTTTTGCCATGTTGCGCGATGCCGGGATTGAGGTCACGACCGGGGTTCTGAGCGATCAGGCGGCAATGGACCACGCGGGCTTTTTCATGAAGACCGAGCAAGGCCGACCGTTCGTGACGCTGAAACTCGCCAGCAGCTTTGATGGACGGATTGCAACCGAGACCGGGCAGAGCAAGTGGATCACCGGCCCCGAGGCCCGCCGGGCGGTGCACGCCATGCGTGCGCGGCACGATGCGGTGATGGTCGGCGCGGGCACCGCGCGGGCCGACGATCCTTCGCTGACGGTTCGTGATCTAGGTATCGACCGGCAGCCCGTGCGCGTCGTGGTTTCACGTCACCTTGAATTGCCTTTGCTCAGCCAATTGGCCCGAACCGCCTCTGATATTCCCGTTTGGCTGTGCCATGGCCCGTCGCCCGATCCTGAGCGTGCCGCGGCGTGGCAGGGACTGGGCGCGCGGCTGATATCCTGCGCTTTGCAGGATCACCGGATCGACGCCGCAGACATGCTGCACCAATTGGGGCAGGCCGGTCTGACCCGGGTATTCTGCGAGGGGGGCTCGGCTCTGGCTGCGTCCCTACTGGCAAATGATCTGGTCGACGAGCTGGTCGGTTTCAGCGCGGGCTTGGCCATCGGAGCCGAGGGCTTGCCCGCCATTGGCGCCATGGGGCTTGAGGAATTGGGGGACGCGCCCCGCTTTTCGCTGGTCGAAACCCGGGACTTGGGTGGCGATGTCCTGCATGTCTGGCGCAGGCCGGTCCGCTAGCGGCGAGTCCTAGCGCCACAGGTTCGCATGTGTTGCAAAAGCCCCCTGAAGCTTAGCCAGCAGCCGAATTGCCGGCCCAGCAGGTGCAATCGGGCCATTCGTCAAACGGTCTGCGACAACCTCCGCCGGGCATGCGTCGCGCGTGACTGGATCGAAATACCGTGGATAGTCGATGAGCGTGGCGTAAGCCAGGCCCAACACCGTCGGTCGCGCGCCTCGTCGTGCCGGGACCGATCCAAGGTCCGTCGTCAGACCCCAGCCGGCGTAAAACGGGGCCCCAAGCGTAGTGACCTTTATCCCGCGCAGCAAAGCTTCGAACCCAAGCAGTGAGGTCATTGTCCAGACCTCATGAACCTCCGGCAGAACCAGTGCCGGATCGACATCGTGGAGGACGACATCCGCCAGACCCTCGGCGTCTATTCGACCGTCTCGAAGCCCGGCCTCAACATCTGGGTGCGGTTTGTAGATCAGAACTGCGTCGGGATTGGCCGCGCGAACGGTGCTCAGCAACTCGAGATTTGTGCGGACCGTGCTGGTGCCCAACCGGATCGAGGCGTCGTCCTCTACCTGGCCAGGTACAAGAATCCGGTGCCCGTCCGGCAAGGGCGGGCAACCGCCGCCCGTATTGTATTTGCTTAGTCCCGCCGCGGTGAGTTGCGTCACCAGGCGGCGTATCCGTATCTCCTGATCGGGTCGCAACTCTTCGCGAGCGGTGATCAGTTCTTCCAGACGGCTGGGTCGGGTGGGGTCGTAGTAAATTCCAAGGTCGTCGGTCACCAGTGAAAGCGGGGGCACAAGGTTGGCCCCCAACCCGCGCGAGCGCACAAAACCGTCTTCGACGCGGACCACATCTTCGGCGTCCAGATCACGATTGCCCCAAACCATATGGGACCGATCGGTCGCCAAGGGTCGTTCCGGCACGAAACGGACTTTTTTCCACTTCCCGAAGGTTTGCTGAATATGCCTGCGTTTCCACAAGCGCATTCCAGACGCTGTCCAGCCGTGCCTGTCCTGTCGCCAAGCGCGGCTCTGGGCTTCAAGCGTATCCAGCACCGCTTCCAGCTCACACAGCTGGTCGCGATAGGGATCGTACCACGTCGGGTACAGTATCATGGCGGCAGCGAATAGTTGAGCGCGGGTCAGATTACGCTGACGGCGCGCCAGAGGCATCTCGTCCTGAGTCAGACCCCACCCAGCATAGAAGGGTTGCCCAAAAACCCTAGGTTTGTGACCGGCCAGAATGGCCTCAAACCCCAGCTGCGAGGACAGGGTATAGACCCCGATCGCGCCTTCCAGCAACGACCAGGGGCTGATCTGATCCGCCAGCAGGGAGACACGGTCAGTTTCGTCATCCGCCGAGAAAAAACCACGCCGATGACCCTGCAGTGTTTCCGGGTGGGTCTTGATGATCACACGCGCGCCGGGGTTTTCCTCTTGGGCCATGATCAGCATTTCGAGAAACCGCGCCGGGTCGCCCCGGCTTGCCGTAACCGCCGCATCGCCCTGTATCTGATCGACAACCAGTACATAGCCCGGATCCGGGGGCGCGATATCCGGGTCGCAGGCCGAATACTTGCTCAGGTGCGACTCCTTCAGCCGTGCGATCGCGCCGCGCGCCCGATCCAGCAGGGCGGTGTCATCCAGCGGGTGCGTGGCCAGCAGAGTTTCGAGGTCCGACGGCTGTGACGGATCGAAATGCATCGCACGTCGTTCCAGAAGCAGGCCCAGCGGCGGCTCGTGATCGCGTCCCGGCAGCAAGGATCGCAGGAAGGAATCCTCGACCCGCAACAGCGGGATATTCCGGTCCTTCGCAACTCGGGTTCCGCGGTGCGCGGTCGGGCTTTCGCCCCAGATGCCCACCATGTCGCCCGAACGCGGAAGCCCAACGCGAATGTCAAACCCCTCCAGCGACAGGATGCGTCGGACCCTGCGTTGGGTCAGAAACCCACCATTGTAGACATACAGGCGCGTTCGATCCTCGGCGTCCGCGGTGTCGGCGCCGGGTTTCATGCCTCAGTTTCCGGTCAGCGTGGCGACGTTTGCAACGGGTGTCAGACCACCGGCAATCAGCGAAATCGACTTGGTCCACTGTGCATAGGGGGCTTCGGTCACGTAAATCGTGTCGTCGTCGCGGATCACGAAATCACGTGCAACAAACAGACCGTTGGGCGCCGTGAGGTTCAGCAGGTAGATCACGCGTTGTTCGCCCTGAAGGTTCGGCTGACCCAGCACTTTACGTGCGATATCTTCACGCTCGTCCCTCAGAACGAAGATCCCTGTGGGATCCGAGGACAGCGATTGCAAGCCGCCGACCTGCGCCAGCGCTTCCAGCGCGGACAGATCCTGACTGTCGAAGGCGACCCGGGATTGCCCACCCGTGGCCCCCAGCGCGATATACGACCGGGTGTCCTGTTCGACCAGGATGCGATCACCGCCGCGCAGTGCGATGTCGGTTTCAGGATTGCGGAACAAATCGTCATACCACACGGTGCCACGCTGATTGCCGCGGATCACCGTGACCAGCGCAATATCCGGGGCGACCGCCACGCCACCGGCCCTTGCAAGCATCGTCGACAAGGTGCGGGTCGGGCGCTCGATCGGATAGATGCCAGAGGCGCCGATCGTACCGGTTACCGAGACCGTCGCACCGTCACCCGCCACGCGGCGGATCTGAACCTGCGGATCAGGCGTCTGCTCGCGCAGCTTTTCTGCAATCAGCGAGCGAAGCTGCTCGGGCGTATTGCCCGAGGCGCGCAAGCGGCCGGCATAGGGCACGAAGATAAAGCCTTCGCTGTCGACCTGAACCTCGTCGAGATTGGTCGAAGGGCCGGTTTCGCCAGCCAGCAGACCGTCGTCGACGTTTTCCCAGATGGTCAGGCCAAGCACGTCGCCGGGACGAATGGTGTCGGATGTTACGCTTTGTGCTGACCGGAAGGCAGGCGGAAAACCAAACTGTGGAACCGCAGAGGTGACGTGGGCCACCCGGTCATCAACTTCGACCACGTGGGCGTTGCCGCCATTGACCGTCGAGCCCGCCAGAATTTCGGTTTTGTTCGGCCCTGCCTTGGGCAGTTGGCACGCTGTCAGAAGGCCAATGGCTGCAACAAGGGAAAACCCTCGTATCCATCGAGTAGGGAAACGCTGCACTGCCGAAATACCTCGAGTTTCGTATGTAGTCTTTTGGTTTGCGGCCAAACTAGCGGTTTCATACTTCAAGTTCCAGCCAGCCAAGCACCGTGTCATTCAACGATTTTCAACTGTGGCGTGATGGTCGCGATTCCGGTCAGCGCGGCCTGGTAAGGGTCACGGGCCTGCAGCATCATGTCAGCGACCCGCCGCAGCAACTGGCGCCGTCCGCCGCGCGAGTAATAGCCGCCCGGCACCTGGCTGGTTTCCAACAGGAATTGGCGGTATGCCTGATAGGCTTCTGTGTCCGGCTTTTGCGGGTGCCTGAAGAACTCGTCAATCGTTTGATGTGAGACCAGTTCAGGCTTGTCGTAGACCGACTTGCCGAAGACACGCAGAGGGATGCCACGCCACAGGGCCTGCTGTCCTGCGGTGGAATTGATGGTCAGGGCCGAGCTCGCGTGATCCAGTAGTCGCGCCAGCTTTCCGCCGGGCACGTAATGCACGCGATCCGAGATGCCCAAAGCGCGCGCCTGTGCTTGGACGCGTCTTCTCAGCGGCTCGCGCTGGTTCTCAAGGGGATGTTCCTTGATGACGAGGCGGTGGTGGGACGGAGCGCCCTTGGCGAACCCTTCCATCACCGGGGTGATGAAATCGGCCATGCATGAAAAGTCCGAATGCGCCTGGACCGAACTGTCGTGCCCCAGTTGCAGCAGAACCAGATGATACGGGAACCCGCCGCGCCTTACGCGCCAGGTGGCGAGAACTCGCTGCAACCGATGAATCGGCATGAGCGCCAAACGTTTGAAATACAGTTTGAATTCCTTTGAGACAGGCACTTCTCGGTGCGGGCGGAAGTTTCGGTACCCGCGGTTCATACACAGAACGAACCAATGGTACAGAGCGCCGTAGAAAATGTGTTGCCGCATATCTCCCCAATGTGACGGGGGTGGGGGCGTTTTGGCGCCCGAGCTTTGCAACGCCTGCTGCATCTGGGCGATTTCCAGATCCATCAGGCGAGAATGCCCGTTGGACCCATTGCGCTCATAGGTGACCCACCAAGGTCGAAGGTAACCTTCCTCGAACACATGAACACGGATGCCATGGATTCGCGCCGTCCGGATCGCGTCGGCGTGCACCGGGCGAACATCGCCATAAAGCACGATGTCGGTAACACCGCGCGCAAGGATGATATTCCTCAGGCTTTCCGGCCAGTCGTCGAGCCTGCCGCGATAGGGGATATAGCTGGCGCGATCGAACCAAAACGCCTGGTCCCCGGCATTGAACCCGACACGCCACACCTGCGCGCCAGCCGCGCGCAACATGCGACCCAAGCCGCTGAAGAACGGCCCATGCGGCCCCTGCAAAAACAGAAATACGCGACTGTCGGAGGTGTCCTTCGATTGCCTCATGCCAGATGCTCGAATTCTTGTTGCCCGTGTTTTATTGAACAAACTATGCCTTTTTGCATCCAGCCGGGCAAGGCAGGGCTTGCTCCGCCCGCCACTTGGCCTTACCTCGGCGTGGATTGCATGGCACAGCTTAGGCGCAGAGGGTTAACGGAATGTTCACTGGGATCGTCACCGATATCGGCACAATCATCGAGTTGGAGCAGCAGGGCGATCTGCGGGCGCGCATCCGGACAGGCTATGATACATCCGGCATAGATATTGGTGCGTCGATCGCCAGCGACGGGGTTTGCCTGACCGTCATCGCGCTGGGTGATGACTGGTACGATGTTCAGATCAGCGCCGAGACCGTTTCCAAAACCAATCTGGACGGCTGGAATGTGGGCTCAAGGGTCAACCTTGAACGGGCCTTGAAGGTGGGTGACGAATTGGGTGGCCATATCGTTTCGGGGCACGTCGATGGCGTCGCCGAGATCGTCGCGATGGCCGAAGAAGGAGACAGCACCCGCGTAACCCTGCGCGCGCCCAAGGATTTAGCGCGCTTCATCGCGCCCAAGGGCTCGGTTGCTCTGAACGGCACTTCGCTTACGGTCAACGATGTCGACGGTTGCGATTTCGGGATCAACTTCATTCCCCATACCAAAGAGGTGACGACCTGGGGCGCGGCGAAGGTCGGAGATCGGGTCAATCTGGAAATCGACACGCTCGCCCGGTACGTGGCTCGTCTGGCCGAGGTTTCGTGATCGCCAGCGAGGAAATTGCGTCGCGTTAGGTATGGCCCACTTCGTTTGCGGACTGGCCTTTGCGCGCGCGCTGGTCTATCCCGCGATGCAACACCTGCTCTGTGAAAGGCTGCCCCATGAGCTTTGAAACACCCGGACCGGTCGAGGCCCAGCTGCGCGACGCGATCAGCCCGATCGAAGAGATCATCGAAGAGGCGCGCCAAGGCCGGATGTACATCCTGGTCGACCACGAGGACCGCGAGAACGAAGGCGACCTGGTGATCCCGGCGGAATTCGCCGATGCCGAGGCGATCAATTTCATGGCCACTCATGGCCGCGGGCTTATCTGCCTGCCGATGACGGCCGAGCGGATCGACCGGCTAGGCCTGCCGATGATGGCCGTGAACAACTCGTCGCGGCACGAAACCGCCTTTACCGTCTCGATCGAAGCACGCGAAGGCGTTAGCACCGGCATTTCCGCCGCCGATCGGGCGCTGACCATCGCCACCGCGATCAACGAGCAGAACACCATGGCGCATCTGGCCACGCCCGGCCATGTCTTTCCGCTGCGCGCCAAGCGGGGCGGGGTGCTTGTGCGCGCCGGCCACACCGAGGCCGCCGTGGACATTTCGCGCCTCGCCGGGCTGAACCCCTCGGGCGTGATCTGCGAGATCATGAAGCCCGACGGCACCATGGCCCGACTGCCCGATCTGGTTGAATTCGCCAAGGAGCATGGGCTGAAGATCGGCACCATCAGCGATCTGATCTCGTACCGCGCGCGCCACGACAATCTGGTGGTCGAGACCGCGCGCCGGATGGTCACGTCTGAATATGGCGGTGAGTGGGAGATGCGGATCTTCACCGATCAGACCCACGGGATTGAGCATTTGGTGATGATCAAGGGCGACATCAGCACGCCCGAGCCCGTCCTGACCCGCACCCACGCGCTGCACGAGGCCTCGGACATTCTGGGTCTTGGCCCGAAATCGCCGCAGGAACTGCCGCGCGCGATGGAAAAGATTGCCGCCGAGGGGCGGGGCGTGGTCTGCCTGTTCCGCAACCCGCGCAACTCGCTGTACGCGGCCGAGGACGAAGGCCCGCGCACCATCAAGCAAACCGGTCTGGGCGCGCAGATCCTGTCCAAGATGGGCATAAAGGAACTGGTGCTGCTGACCGACTCGCCGCAGACGAAATACCTGGGTCTGGACGCCTTTGGTCTGTCCATCGTCGGGACCCGCTCGATTTTCAAGGATGACTGAGCATGGCTGAGCAAGACAAACACGGCGTTCTGCCGACCCCGAAATTCGAGGACCCGGTCAAGCTGCTGATCGTCGTGGCCCCGTTCTATCGCGCCATCGCCGACGACCTGGTTCGCGGCGCCAAGGCCGAAATCGAGGCCGCCGGCGGCAGCTGCGAGGTGGTCGAAGTGCCCGGTGCGCTCGAGATCCCGACGGCGATTGCCATGGCCGACCGCCAGTGCAACTTCGACGGCTATGTGGCGCTGGGTTGCGTGATCCGGGGCGAGACCACGCATTACGAAACCGTCTGCAACGATTCCAGCCGCGCAATCCAACTGCTGGGCCTGCAGGGCCTGTGCATCGGCAACGGCATCCTGACGGTTGAAAATGACGCGCAGGCCGACGTGCGTGCAAATCCGGAAAAAATGAACAAAGGTGGCGGCGCGGCGGCTGCGGCCTTGCATCTGATCGCACTCAGACGTAAGTGGGGCGCTTCGAAAAAGGGCGTCGGATTCAAGCCGCCGTCCGAGTCCATCCTCGTGGCGGGCGACAGCAACGGATCAACGACAGCATGACCCAGACAGACACGCCGAAACCGGCAAACCGGAAACGCCTGATGAAATCCGCCGCGCGGCTGTATGCCGTGCAGGCGCTGTTCCAGATGGAGCAGTCGGGCCAGACGACCGAGCAGGTGGTCAACGAGTTTCTGGATCACCGGTTCGGCGCGGTCTACGAGGGCGACGAGATGCTGGAAGGCGACAGCTCGGTCTTCCGCAAGCTGGTGGATGACGCGGTGAACTATCAGGCGCCGATCGACCAGATGACCGACCGGGCGCTGGTGGCCAAGTGGCCGATCTCGCGCATCGATCCGACCTTGCGGGCGCTGTTCCGCGCGGCCGGCGCCGAGCTAAGCCAGAGCGACACGCCGCCCAAGGTGGTCATCACCGAATTCGTCGACGTGGCGCGGGCCTTCTTCCCCGAAGGCAAAGAGCCGAAATTCGTCAACGCGGTTCTGGATCACATGGCCCGCGAGGCCAAACCCGAGGCGTTCTGACGCGCCACGGGCGATTTTACCCGGCATGAAATTGCGCTAGACTCCTGTCGTGTGAAGGAGGTGCGTCATGCCGAAACTGATCCGTCTTTACATCACCCAGGTTGCACTGGGGTTTGTGATCTCGGCTGTATTTGTCGCGGTGCTGCTGCTGTTGAACGTGGCCAACCTGCGTCACCTCATCACCGGGTCCGACATTGGCTTTATCGCGCTGATCATGATCTGGTTCATGAACGGGATCGTCTTTGCGGGCGTCCAATTCGCCTATGCGATCATGAGCATGGCCGAAAAGCCCAAAGGCCCTCGCGGAGGAACCCCGGTTGCGGTCAAGCTGGAACCTTTGCGCGTCGAAGCGCGCCGGTCGTGATGGGTGGTTGCTGACGCTTGCAATTGGTCTACCCCTGACATTTGATGCGCAAGCGTATCGAAGTGTCCATGAAAGACCGTTTCCTTGACCAAGCCAAGTTATGAAGACGTCATAAATTCGCCGGCGTTTCTGGATGATCTGTCAAGTTTGAATCAGGCGATTGCAGATGGGCTGAAACAAGCAGGCGAGCCAGTCGCGATCAATGGAAACGTGTGCTATGCACACATGCAGGAAAACTTTCACAAATCCGATCTCGCGCCGTCGATGGAGCCGAAACGGCGTGCTCTTCATCGGCTGGCACAGGAAAGCAATTGCTTTGCCGAGGTCGGAGTGGCGGGCGGTCACGCGGGTCTGTTGGCGCTGCACTCGAACCCCGGTTTGAAGTATATCGGCATCGACCTTGGACAGCGTTTGCGCGCCTCGTGGCCGCCGGTCGACATCTATGTGCCGATTGCATTCCGATGGTTCGAAAACCGCTTCCCTGATCGCGTGAAGTTCTACCTCAGGCCAGCGATCGAAGGGCTTGAGCATGCGGTTCAGGATCGGCCGTTCGGCCCGATCGACCTGTTGCACTTGGATGCGCAGAAGAACAGCAGGATCGCCGAGCTGGATGCGGTCTGGCCTGGCCTGGCTGACAGATGCTACTTGATTCAGGGAGACAACCGAAACGGCCATGTGCGGGCAAGCTCGGCCCTTTTGGTCCAGCAAGGGCGCGCGCGGACGGTCAACCTCGTTGGGCCGGAAACCCTGCACAGCGCGAATTTCGGCCTTTTGGAGACCGGTCCGGGCGTTGCGCGCAACGGACTCAGCCTGGACGTGCTTGCCCATCAGCGCATTCTTGTGTGCGTGTGCCATCAGGATGATGAAACGCTGTTTGCCGGCTCACTTCTGGCGCATCTCAAGGGGCGTGCCGAAGTTTTCGTCGCAAGCTTCTTCCGCCCTGCATCCAACCGTAGAGACACCGACACGCGCGAGGCAGCGATGCAAAAGGTGTGCGAAATGATTGGTGCCACCCGGGTGCAACTGCCCTTTGCGGTCGAAAGTGATTACCCGAGGCTGCGCCGTTTTATTCGCATGCCAACCGACGATGGCTTGCCAGAACCCGAAATCGTCCGGCCATTGCGCCGCCATCCGTTGTTTGGACTGTTATCTGGATCTGCCTATGCGTTGATGAAGCAGTTCGCGCCGACAACCGTCATCACTCACAACCGAGTTGGCGAATACGGGCATGTCGAACACGTGCTGTTGCATCATGCGGTCAAGCAGGCATCTGCACGTTACACGGACGCCCAGATGTTGACGTTTGGATTGAACCTGCCAGCGGCAGATTTGACCGTGCCAAGCCTGCCGGAGCAAAAAAACAGATTGTTTGACTGCTATATGCCGCAATGGAACGGACGCAGGCTTTATGATTTTGCTCTGGATGACGAAACCTTCGCACGGGTCGATCCGCAGGAATTCACCTGATCGGAAGGCGGCGGGACCACCAGGCAACCGTGCGGTTTTGATTCCCGAGGACCTGTATGTACAGGTGGGCGCCAGGTAAACGGGCCAGGACCCGAACAGAGCCAGCTCCCTCGGAATTGCTTAAGGCCACCGGAATGCTACCAGTCACGAGAAGGGCAGAACCCGCCAAGGGCGTAAGTAGGGCGCAACACTGAGTTGCACAAGGGGCTTGCACAACAGTTTTTTGGTCTGGGTCGTGCGGAAGTTGATTGTGGGGGCAAATCTTGGGCATGCGGGCCGGGTCAAATCCGGGATGATGATCAACACCTGCCAACTTGACAATTTGTTCACTAATTGTTCACACTCTGCGTATGACAGTTGAACTTCAGCCCGGACAAAGACTGGCCAGGGGTGTCTCTCGACACCTTGTGACGCACGGCTTTGTTTCGATTGAGGAATTCGTACCGACTCGCGGGTTGCGCGTTGACGTCATGGGGTTGGGGCCAAGGGGCGAGTTTTGGGTGATCGAGTGCAAGTCCAGCCGGGCCGACTATATGTCCGATTCGAAGTGGCAGGGTTATCTGGATTGGTGCGACCGCTTCTTCTGGGCAGTGGACACGGACTTTCCCACCGAGCTGCTGCCCGCTGAAACCGGACTCATCATTGCGGATGCTTATGACGCCGAGATCGTACGCATGTCCCCCGAGGCCAAGTTGGCCGGGGCAAGACGCAAAAAGATGATCCAGAAATTTGCCATGGACGCCGCGCGGCGGTTGCATGGCCTGCGTGATCCGCGGCTTTGATTTCAGCCTTTGACGGCGCGTGCGGCCTGTGCTGCGGCGCGGATCTCGTCGGCGATTTCCTCGGCTTCTTCCGGGTCGAAATCCATGGGGATTTCAAGCTCGCCCGCCTCGATGAACAGGCGTACCATTCCATGGTCGGTCGGACCGATCTGAAGGTTCGCTTCGATGTCACGTTCGGTATTGATGCCCATTCTCGCCTCCGGGGACTGAGCGTTTCTGCTAGCCTGCAACGCAATGGGAATCAAGCGGAGTGTGTGGCCGATGCCGCAAGGAGACAATGCTGTGATCCGACCGTTTCGGGACGATGACCGCGATTGGCTGGTCGAGCGCCACGGAACGCTTTACGCGCGGGATGAAGGGTTTGACGAGAGTTTCGCCCCGCTGGTGGCCCGTATTCTGGACGAATTTGTCGCCGGGCATGATCCCCAACGCGAGAGGGGATGGATCGTTGAAAGTGACGGAAGGCGCCTTGGTAGTATTTTCTGTGTCGCGCTGGATGAAACCACCGCCAAACTGCGCCTTTTTCTGCTGGAACCCGACGCGCGGGGCAAGGGGCTTGGGGCGCGGCTTTTGATGACATGCATGGGTTTTGCACGATCCGCAGGGTACACGTCGATGGTCTTGTGGACCCACGAAAGCCACAGGGCTGCCTGCAAGCTGTACCGGGCCCATGGATGGCGCCTGACCGACAGCAAACCGGTTCATTCCTTCGGCGTCGATCTCATCGAACAAAGCTGGTCAATTCGACTTTAAGGCTCTTGCAATCCCCGAACGCGTTCGTTAAATCGCCCCTCACGAGTGCCGCCTTAGCTCAGTTGGTTAGAGCGCTGGATTGTGGATCCAGAGGTCCCCTGTTCAAGCCAGGGAGGCGGTACCATCTCCCCTCGACAAAACTGCTCGTCCGCCGCCTGTGACTGTGCGCTTTATTTCCGTCACGCCGGTGAGGATTACAGAGGCCGGCCGCACGAGATTCGCCGCACAACCGGTGGAATTAGATTGGTTTTTACTGCTCCCCTTTGCGCCGGAAGCCGTAGGTTTGGGATTGTGCGAGAGGGCAATGGACCCCGGATGGAACCTGTCATCTGCTTCAGTGGTGCTATGTGCACTTGCGTCTGAAGGTCGGGTGCGCGTGTAGCGGTGCACCAGTTGGAGCAGACATTCCCTCGCACGGAATTCGACCCTCGCAGCATTGGTGCGCTTTGTGTAAGAAGAAGGTCAAAGGCAGTTCGGGAACAGGCGTAAATGTCTCAGACCATTACCGTATTCACGACGATGAAGAACGAAGGCCCCTACATGTTGGAGTGGGTCGCATTTCATCGGACTTTGGGCGTCGATCACTTTGTGATCTTCACCAATGACTGTGAGGACGGTACCGACAGAATTGCACAACGCCTTGAGCAGATGGGTTTGGCATCCCACGTCCCAAATGCTGTGCCTGAGGGTGGAAATCCCCAGCACCAGATGCTCCGGCGGGCACGGCGGCATCCCAAGGTCAAAGAAGCCGACTGGCTGATGTGCCTTGATGTCGATGAGTTTTGGAACATTCGATGCGGCGACAACAGTTTCGCGGCCTTGATTGATGCTGTCGAACAGAAGGCGGGACAATCGGTAGACGCCATTTCGTTTGCATGGCGGTTGTTTGGGACGTCGGGCAATATCAGTTTTGACGACACGCCCGTGACTCGGTCATTTTGCATGGCCGATCAGGAGTTTCCTTATCATTCGGGCCGCGCATATGGTCTGAAAACGCTGTTTCGGAACAATGGCAAGTTCACTCGGTTCGGTCCGCATAGACCCAAGGGCATTGAAGAGGGCAAAGAGGCCGAGGTCGCATGGTCGGACGCCGGCGGAAATCTGTTTCCGGCCCAGAATGTCGGTTGGCGCGCCTGGAGGAATTTTGACCATTCCTTCGGACGGCTCCATCATTATTCCGTTCGATCTCTGGATGGCTTTCTTATCAAGCGGGACCGGGGGCGGACCAACCACGTAAAGGTGGATCAGGGGCAATCCTACTGGTCGGACATGAATGCAAACAAGGTTCAGGACACCTCGATCCAGCCGATCGCCCAGCGTGCAGCACCGTTGCTTGACGAACTCAAATCGGATCCCGAGCTGCGCGAATTGCACGAACGGGCCTGCGACTGGCACCGCGCTAAAATCGCCGAGATCAAGATGCGCCCCGATTGGGTGGAGTTCCGGTCTTGGCTGGTCGACAATCTGGTGTGACGGCCATGGCGGACGATCTGACCAAAGCGCAGCTGCAACCTGACCACCCGGATCGGAAGAGCGGCTATGAACGCATTCTGACCGATCCGCCTCCGCCTTGGTTTGTCGAGATTTACCCCGGCGGGGACGGGAAGGGGTTTCTGCAAAAGCTCGACCGTCACTCGGTTCTCTTCCACCAGCGTGACCCGGCGCGGCTGGTCATCAGTTTTGACAATATTGCAAATGCCAATGACCTGTCCTTTGCCCGCGAGCCGTGGGGCTGGAAGTTTTTCCGGGACGAGGGATGGTCCCATCTGGGCGTGATCGCCCGCACAAAGGCATGGTATCGCGACCCTGAAATCATCGGTTATTTCGAGGACAAGGCGCGCGAGGGGTTTTTTGACCAGTTCGATCAGGTCGTGTTTGCCGGAGCGTCCATGGGAGGGTTCGCCGCGTTGACCTTCTCGGCGCTGGTGCCGGGTGCGATCGTCATTGCTTTCAATCCTCAGACCACATTGGACGAGCGGCGGGTCCCTTGGGAAACTCGCTATCGGTTCGGTCGTGTCCAGGACTGGGATCTGCCGCTGAGTGACGCTGTCGAAACCGTTCAGGCCGCCGCCCGGGCCTATGTGTTTTTCGACCCGTTTTTTGACTTGGACAGGCAACAGGTCACACGGCTGCAGGGCGGCAATGTCGTTCTTCTCAAAACCTGGTTCGCCAACCACTTCGCCGCACCAATGCTGCGGAAACTCAATCTTTTGAAGCCGGTGATGCAGCAGGCGATGTGCGGGGCCCTGGAGCCGTCCGAGTACTACAAGATGATGCGTGCGCGCCGAAGGTTGCCGATCTACATGCGCGGCATTGAAGCCGTGGGCGAAGAACGTCACCCAAAGCTGGTAATGGCCGCCCGCCAGCGGTTCCGGGCTATGCGCCGGGCTATGGCGGCAGGGGACGCGTCATGACGCCCAAACGGGGCGTGTTCATCGGCCAGCGCAAGGACCGCATGGGTGCCCGACTGCTGATGATGCTGACCTGCATACGCCTGGCCGAGGATTTCGACGCGGATTATCGGGTCAACTGGTTTCCACCGGGGGCTGATGCCCCCGAACTGGACAACCCGGAAGAGCTGTTCGATCCCGAATGGATCAAGTCTCAATTTCTGGATCAGAAAACTCACGATCGGCTGGCGAAGGATGCGCTGCCGGTCTGGAGCTTTTTGGGCGACGCGACGCCCGATCGGTTGATGGCGCATCTGGCCGCTGGCCGTTCGGTCTTGGTCGAAGAGGGGTTCGAGGTTCTTGCCTTTCCTTGGGAGGATATTGAGGCGATCCGCCCGCGCTACCGCGAGTTCATTCACCGTATCGGGTTCACTCCGCATATCCGGCACATCATGGAGCTTGCCGATGCCAGGCTCTCGGGGCAGGGCGTTTCTGCCTACCATATCCGGCGCGGTGACATCCTGAACGCGCTGCCCTGGAAGCACACCACCTGGCCGGCAAAGGTCGAGCCGGAAGAACTCTACGATATGCATCTTTCCAAGAGGCAGGACCGGCCCGCGATCATGTTCTCGGACCAGCCCGAGCTGATTGCGCGGTTTCAAAAGCGTTATCCGAACCTGATGCAGATGTCCGACATTGCGGACCTGTCGGGAATGACCCGAGCACAGCGCGACTTTCTCGAGCTTTACGCGATGTCCCGGGCCGAGCAGGTGATCGCTCCGTTCATCTCGGCCTTTTCCATGGCGGCCGCACGGATATCGGGGCAGCAAAGACTGGTATTCCGCGATGTCCTGACCGAGGCCGAACTGGACGAGGCGAACGAAAACGTCATCCGGCGCGTGGCGCAAGGGCCCGAGACTTTTCTGAACCCGTCCGAGGCCGCCCATGTCTATGCCAAGGCCGCGCAATACCTGTGCGCTCAGGATCGGTGCCAAGAGGCTTATGATCTGGGTCAGCCCATCCTCGATGCCGGGGCGGACAACGCTTTTCTGCCCCTGTTGCAGGCGTTGAACGCGTTTTACCTGGGCAAGTGGAAGGAAAGCGAGCAGCTGGCCCGGGACGGGTTGGAAAACCCGCATCTTTGGCCCGAAGATCACGCGGTTCTGACCGCGTTGCGGGGGGCCATTCTTGGCGCCAGAAAGAAACGCTGGGCTGCCGGGCGTCATTTCGCAAAAGCGTTTTGGGCCAAGCCGTTGCGACCCGATGTTGTAGTTTTGGGTTCGCGCATGCTGTACCGCGATCAACTGCCCGTTCGACTGTTTCCGCCCGTGGATTGGGCCCTGCAGCGAAAGTTGCGCCAACGTCGGTTTCCGCCGTTCAACAACCTGTACCTTGTCCAGCACAAGGTGATCGTGAGGGCGCCCTGCAATTTCGACATGATCCTGCTTGATTGGTCCGATCTTTCCCTGGACCAGCGCGCCAGGCGGCTGCAGGACAGCGGTCCGCGCCTGCAAGCTTTGTGGGCCGGGCTGACTGCGAACGACGACGTGCCGGGACTGGACCCCGCTGTGGAAAGCCTGTCATCGTTGCTGCAATGGCGCATGGGCGAGGTTGCCGTCGAGGCGGCAATTGATGCCGCCCGGGACGTGGTTCTTCGGTGCCCTGACAACCCTCTGTACCACAAACGTCTTGCCGAGCTTTATGCGGATGCAGGTGACCGACGACAGGCGCGATTGACTATGGCCGAGGCGCTGGCTTGTGACCCTGACAGCGCGTTTCTGGTTTTCGCGATGGGGCAACTCTTGGCGCGCATCGGCGCTGAAGAGCAGGCCGAGGCGCAGATCCTGCACGCGGCCGAGCTGGACGACATCACCGCTGCCATTCAAGGGGCCGCGGGTCAGATTTGCCTGAAGCGTGGTGAAAAACAGCGGGCGCAAGTGTTTCTGCAACGGGCCAAGGCGTTGTGCCCAACCTACAAACGGTTTTCCAATCAACTCAAAAGGGCAGAAGGGTAACATGCGGGCCTTTCGCGATATCCAGCACCATTCAGGGTCATCTGTGTGCAAACACACCCAAGGTTTCGGCTTGGTCACCGCCTGCAATGGAATTAGTCTGCCGGGCAAACACTGGTCTTGCGTGCCCGCGTCCGGCCTGCATGGCACCAAAAACTGAGGCAAAAATGGTCGATCAGCCCCCCCGCTTTGTCAGCGTTACCCCGATGAAGAACGAAGGCCCGTTCGTTCTGGAATGGGTCGCGCACAATCAGGCTATTGGCATCGACCAGATGGTCGTGATGACGAATGACTGCACGGACGGGACGGATGCGCTGCTCGAGCGGCTCGACCAGCGCGGGGTTCTGATCCATGTGGACAACAATTCCCGTCGCGCAACAAGCCCTCAGAAACGCGCGTACAAACGCTTTTTGCAAATGGAGATCGCGGGTCCTGAAGACTGGGTGATCGTGATCGACGCCGACGAGCAAATCAATGTGAAGACGGGCGACAACACACTGAAGTCATTGGTTGATGCTGTGCCTGATGCCAAGATGATTTCAATGACCTGGCGGTTGTTCGGCAATGCCGGAGTGGTTCAATACGAAGACAGGTTCCTGTCCGAGCAATTCCGCCATGCTGCCCCCGAACGCAAACCCAGACCGGCGCAGGCATGGGGGTTGAAGACGATGTTCCAGCGGCACTTGTGGGATGTGATCGGTGTTCACCGCCCCAAACGTCCGACGGTCGACCGCATGGAAGACTGCCATTGGTACAATGGTTCGGGTCAGCCAATGCCCGAGCGCTATTTTACAAGCAGTTGGCGTTCGGCGCGGGACTCGGTCGGATATGACCTTGTGCAACTCAACCACTACGCTCTGAAGTCCTGCGAGAGCTACTTGGTCAAGAAAGTGCGGGGACGGGCTCATCACACGGGCGACAGCCTCGGCTTGGAATACTGGAACATCATGAATCAGAATGCGGTGGTCGAGACTTCGATCGATGCGATTGCCGCGCGCAAGCGGGACTGTTTCGACGACCTGATGTCGGACCCCGAAACGGCCCGGCTGCACCGCCAGTCCTGCGAACTGCACCGCAAACAGATATCGGAACTGCTGGGCACGTCCGAGATGCAGGAGTTGATGCATCAGATGACCACGCAGGCCGATACCGTCACAAAAGGTGCAACCTGATGCTGTGGTTGCATTTGGGGATGCCGAAGACCGGGACGACGGCATTGCAGTCCTATCTGCGCAACAATGCGTCGGCCTTGTCGAATGCCGGGCTCAGATACATGGAGGCCGGACGTCGCAGACCGGAAGGTGACGATCGCCCCAAGGTCAGCCATAATCTGTTGGCGTTCCACATGAACCAGTCCGCAGAGCCGATGGACAAGTACCGTGAGGCCGTCGCGCGCGAGTACGAGGCACATGGCAGCAAGGCCTGCCTGATGTCGTCGGAAATGTTCTATTCGGCCGATCTGGAACGGCTTGCGCAGCTCTTTACCGAGATACCCGCACGCGAAATGCGTGTGGTATTCTATTGTCGCCGCTACTCCGATTTCTTCGAGGCGGATTACAAGCAGCGGGCCAAAAATGGCCGTTTGCCAGCCGACGGTTCAGCCTTGATTCGGGACCGGTTGGCGAAGATCGAGGCCGAGCCTCACTCGGTTTCTTTTTCCGGCGCGGTTACCCGAATCCGCAACGCGTTCCCGGGTGTCACGGTTGTGCCGGCACTCTATGATCGCAACGAAATGCTGAATGGCAATATCGTCGATGACTTCCTGAACAAACTGGGCGTGTCGCGACCCGGAGGTGAGGTTGCCAGTGAGCCTGCCAATCCAACACTGTCCCGCGCTGCAAGTGAAGCCTTTGGCGTTGTCACGCGAGCCATCGGGCGCAAGCGTAGCCGCCAACTGCGTCGTCAGGTGCCCAAAGAACCCATCATGTTCCGGCGCCACGACGTTCTGGAACCCGAGGAACGGGCATGGCTTGATACCTATTTGACCGAAGCCGACGAAGGATTTCGGGCTGAATTCTTTCCCGACCGGGACACTCTGTTCCAGCCGGTCTGGCTGAGCCCGGACGAAGTCAGGTTTCGTCGTGATGCACCGGACGAGATCGTTGCGTTCAAGCAGGCTGCAGAAATTGTGTTCAGAATGGCCTTGGGTGAATAGGCTGGCGGCGCCACAGGCTCAATCAAGCGAGATCTGCTGTCGTTGCTTCCCTGTGGTCTTGTCGAAGATCAGGATGCGGTTGTCATCGGTCACCACGGCGAACCAGTTGTTTCCAATGGTCACGGCTTGGGCCTTTGCACCGTCCGGCAGTTCGATCTGATCGGGCAGGGTGGGGGTCCGGTCGGATAGACGGATGACAATCAAAGCGAATGTCACTAGAACCCCGCCAATCATCACCGCGGTCAGCAGCATGACCATGCGGCGCAGAAGGCGCAGCTGAGGCGTTTCCTGCGGTTCTTGGGGATCTGAAGGGACAGTCATGGGCACCCGCCAAATAGACTTCGTTATCGCGGACGCTCCGCCGCCCCGCCTTGATAAGGCGCTTTCGCGGGATGTTCCAGCAGATGAAAACCTGTCGCGCACCCGGCTGGCCCGGCTGATCGAAGAGGGCGCGGTTCTGGTCGACGGCAAGGTCGTGCTCGACGCCAAGGCCAAGGTGCCGGAAGGTGCCGTTGTGTCCATAACCGTCTCCGAAGCGGACGAGAGCCATATCGGGGCCGAAAACATTCCTCTGGACATCGTGCACGAAGACGCCGACCTGATCGTGATCAACAAACCTGCGGGCATGGTCGTCCATCCGGCACCGGGATCGCCCAATGGCACCTTGGTGAACGCCCTGCTGCACTACTGTGGCGAGGAATTGTCGGGGGTAGGCGGGGTCAAGCGACCGGGCATCGTGCACCGGATCGACAAAGATACCAGCGGGTTGCTGGTGGTTGCCAAATCGGACGCCGCCCACCAGGGGCTGGCGGCCCAGTTCGAGGCGCACAGCGTCGAACGATACTATCGCGCGGTCTGCTATGGCGTTCCGGATGCCAATGATCCGCGGCTGCGCGGTGTCAAAGGCGTGAGTTTTGAGCCCGGCAACGTGATGCGCATCACAACGCAACTGGCCCGGCACAAGCACGATCGGCAGAAGCAGGCAGTGCTTTTCCATGGCGGGCGCCATGCCGTAACGCGTGCGCGCGTCGTTGACGTGTTCGGACAACCCGGCGCGGTATCATTAATCGAGTGCTGGCTGGAAACCGGACGCACCCACCAGATTCGGGTGCACATGGCACATGCGGGCCACGGCTTGGTGGGCGACCCGGTCTATGGCGGCAAGCGCAAACTGTCGGCCCGGTCGTTTGACGCAGACGCTGCGGAAGCGGTGCGTGCGTTTCCGCGCCAAGCCCTGCACGCGGCTGTCCTGGGCTTTGTACATCCCGTCTCCGGCGAGAAAATGCGTTTTGAGGCAGCATTGCCGCAAGATATCGAGGCACTCATCTCGGTTCTGAAACAACCTGCAAAGTCTCGTGACTAAGACTTTCTTAGCTTTCCTTTATCGTTCCTTAATCCCAGACTGTTAACACCTGCTCTTGAATGGTCCTGAACGTGGCCCCATATCCATGTTAAGGGCGTAAACATTTGTCCAAGGGACGTGATACATGGCAAATTACAAAAATCTCCCCGTGCCTACGCCAGAAGGTGGGCTGAACCGGTATCTGCAGGAAATCCGCAAATTCCCCCTGCTGGAGCCGGAAGAGGAGTACATGCTGGCCAAACGTTGGGTCGAAGAGCAGGACACCGAAGCGGCGCACAAGATGGTGACATCGCATCTGCGACTGGCCGCCAAGATCGCCATGGGCTATCGCGGCTATGGTTTGCCGCAGGCCGAGGTGATTTCCGAGGCCAATGTGGGCCTGATGCAAGCCGTCAAGCGGTTCGATCCGGAAAAAGGCTTCCGTCTGGCGACCTATGCTATGTGGTGGATCCGCGCCTCGATCCAGGAGTACATCCTGCGATCCTGGTCACTGGTGAAACTGGGCACCACCTCGGCGCAGAAAAAGCTGTTCTTCAACCTGCGCAAGGCGAAGGCCCGGATTGGCGCGTTGGAGGAGGGCGACCTGCACCCGGATAATGTCAAGCAGATCGCCAACGATCTGGGCGTGACCGAAGAAGAGGTCATCAGCATGAACCGCCGCATGTCGGGCGGGGATGCGTCGCTGAACGCCACGGTCGGTTCCGACGGCGAAGGCACCATGCAGTGGCAGGACTGGCTGGAAGACGAAGATGCAGACCAGGCCGGCGACTATGAGGCCCGCGAAGAGCTTGAGGTGCGTCGCGAGTTGCTGACCGAGGCGCTGGACGTTCTGAACGACCGCGAAAAAGACATCCTGACCCAGCGCCGGTTGATGGATCAGCCCGTGACGCTCGAGGAACTGAGTACGCAGTACAATGTCAGCCGCGAACGCATCCGTCAGATCGAGGTGCGCGCCTTTGAAAAGCTGCAGAAAAAGATGCGTGAGTTGGCGCGTGAAAAGGGCATGCTGGCCAGCGCCTGATCACGGCAATCCGATGAACAAGCGGCCCGGGGAAACCCGGGCCGTTTTTTTCGTCATGTCCTACTGCAGTTGCTGGCGGAATACCCGTACCATGTTTTCGCCCATGACCTTGCGGATCTGCGCTTCGGTCAGGCCTTCGTCCAGCAAGGCCGAGGTCAGCGCCGCCAGTTCCGACGTGTCAAACGCGGTCTCGACCGAGCCGTCATAGTCGGACCCCAGCGCGACATGGTCTTCCCCGACCGTCTCGATGGCTGCCTTGATCATTTTGGCAATTCCCGACGGGGCGATGTCGCCGCAGGTGACGTCTGCCCAGTATCCCATGCCGATGACACCGCCGGTCGCTGCGATTTCCTTCATCAGGTCATCGGGATAGTTGCGCTTGACCGGGCAGAACCCGTGAAGTCCGCCGTGGCTGACGATCAGCGGCTCGTCGGTCATGGCCAGCACGTCGCGCGCCACTTGCGGGCTGGAATGGGCCAGGTCGATCACCACCGGGCGTTTGGCCAGTTCGGCCACCACCTGCCGCCCGAATTCGGTTAGGCCCGTGTTCCCGGTGCCGTGCAGCGAGCCGCCAAGCTCGTTGTCAAAGAAGTGCTGCAGCCCGAACACCCTGTGGCCTGCATCGAATATCGGGTCAAGATTGGCCAGATCGCCCTCCAGCGGATGGGCGCCTTCGATCCCCAGAATGCCGCCCACGACCTTTTCGCCGCGCGCGCGGGCGTCGAGCACCGCATCCAGATCCGCGCGGGTCTTTATGACCTTGAGATGTCCGTTTGAGGCGGCCTCGAACCGGTGCAGTTTCTCGGCCTGATAAATCGCGCGTTCCTTAAGGCTGTCCCAGGTCCGCAGCGGCCACAGCTGACCAATGGCCAGAAGGGTGATGTTGTCGAATGCCTCAGCCGAGTTTGCCTCGTAATTCTGCCCGGCCGGTGATTTGGTCACGGCGGTGAACACCTGCAGGGCCACGTTGCCTTCGATCAGCCGGGGAATATCCACCTGGCCGCGGGTTCCGCGCTCGGTCAGGTCGCGGCTCCACAACAACGGATCGGCATGCAGGTCGCCCACGATCAGGGTTTCGTGCAGGGCCGTGGCGGTGTCGGACACCGGGAATGGGTCGTGGTCGATCACGTTGTTGCGCGCGTTTTCGACATACGGCGGCACAACCACGAAAAATATCACGGCCCCGATGACGACCACAGCCGCCGTGAGGCCTGCCAGCCATTTCAGAAATCTTCTCACATTAGTCCCTCCCGTTTGTCATGCGCAGATTACGGGTGTCCCGCGCACAGAAAAGCCTGACTTGGCGTCGCTTGGCTGGTACAGAGGGCGCAACAGATGTTGGCGCAAACATTTCAGCGCCCAACGTGGTCAATTACGGAGGAAACCATGCACAAGCCGGTTCAATGGGGCATTCTGGGGGCGGCGAAATTCGCACGCCAATTCATGGGTCCGGCGATCCATGCGGCTTCGGGCGCGCGTTTGTCTGCCTTGGCGACTTCGGATCCGGCGAAAGCCGAGCCGTTTCAGGACTTCTGCCCGGACCTGAAGGTGTTTGATGACTATGACGCGTTGCTGGCTTCGCCCGAAGTTGAGGCGGTCTACATTCCGCTTCCGAACCACCTGCATGTGGAATGGAGCCTGAAGGCGATGGGCGCTGGAAAGCACGTTCTTTGTGAAAAGCCGATGACCATGCGCGCCGAGGAGTTCGACGCCCTGATCCACAAGCGTGGCCAGACCGGGCTGCTGGCCGCCGAGGCCTATATGATCGTGCACCACCCGCAATGGCAGCATGTGCGCGATCTGATCGCCGACGGCGCCATCGGAGATCTGGTGCATGTCACGGGCGCATTCAGCTTCGACAACCGCACCGACACCGGCAATATCCGCAACCGCGCTGAAACCGGCGGCGGCGGGCTGCGCGACATCGGCGTCTACGTCATCGGGTCGGCCCGTTTTGCGACGGGGCAGGAACCGGACACCGTGCAATCGGCCATCCGCTGGGAGGATGGCATCGACGCGTTCACGGAAATCCGCGCGCAGTTTCCGGGCTTTACCTATTCGGCCTATGTCTCGATCCGCATGCATCCGCATCAGGAAATGGTCTTTCACGGCGAACGCGGCCTGATCCGCCTGACCGCGCCGTTCAACGCACGGGTGTTTGGCGAGGCTCGGGTCGAGCTGCACCGCCCGGGTTTGGAAGTTCTGGTGACGCGCTTCCCAGACGACGATCACTACAAGCTGCAGGTCGAGGCGTTTTGCCGGTCTGTTCGCGCGGGCGACGAATACCCGTGTCCGCTCGAATTCTCGCGCGGGACGCAGGCGATGATCGACCGGGTGTTCGACTGCGCAACGCCGCTCTGACTTGCGTGATCAGCCGCCCCACGCCTAAACTGGTGAGCACCTGAACAGGAGGGGGCCATGGCCGGAGGCTGGGCGCGCGACGGCGCTGTAAGTGAACAGATCGAGGCTTCGATTTCAGACGAGCTGGCACGGATGCAGGCGAAAAAGCGTCCGGTCGGTGAAAGCCTGACCCATTGTGCAGAGTGTGACGAACCGATCCCCGAAAAGCGCCGACTGGCGATCCCCGGGGTCAAGCTGTGTCTGGATTGTCAGCAAGAGCGTGATGGTGCTTTCAAGGCCCGCGGCGGTATCAATCGGCGCGGCTCCAAGGACAGCCAGCTCAAGTGAAGGGGCCCGGCAAAGACGGCAGCTCCCTTTTTCAGAATGACCTGTTTCTTGGGTTCTTGGCCGCATTTCTTTGGGGCACGCACAGCGTCATCGTGCGCTACCTGACCGGAGACCTGGGTGGCATGCAAATTGCCACAACTAGGCTGTTCATAGCTGCTTTGGCCATCTACTGTATGTTGCGTGCGATGAATGCGCGGGTTTCCGTCCAGTTCCGGGATTGGAACTTCCGTCTTGCCGTTTTGGCGACGGTCATAAACTACATTCTGTTCCATATTGGGCTTGAACACACCGGTGCAGGCAGCGCGATGGTGTTGGAAAATACCGCACCGTTCTTTGTTCTGGTTTTCTTGTATTTCTTCGCCGACACCCCAGTTGGAAGAACCGATGTTCTGGCAACCCTTCTGGCCATCTTCGGCGTCTTTCTTACGGTTTTCCGCGATTTCGAAGGCGGCGGGGACCCCGTTCTAGGGGATATGATGGAAATTGGGGCCGGGGTCAGCTGGGCTGTGTTCCTGATCGCCAGCAGCCGGGCTATGCGCGCGTCGAAATCGACGGCCGAGCGTCTGAATTTCCTGTTTGGTGTGTTCCTGTGCTCGGCTGTAATTCTGCTTCCGCTGTCCGTGTTTTCCCTGCGGATGCCGTCCGGCAACGATTTGGTGTTATTGGTTTTGCTGGGCGTTTTCCCGACTGCGCTGGCCTACTACCTCTGGTACGAGGCTGCCGCGCGGGTATCGACATTGACCGCGACCCTTTTGTTCGCCACCTCGGTGGTGTTCACCTTCGTCAATTCGGCAATTTTTCTGGGGCACCAATCACCCCAATGGCTGCGATTGGGGCGGGATTGATCGTATTCGCGGTGTTCCTGACGACCAGAAAAAACTAGGCTACAGCCGGAACTGGGTTACCGGCGGCGCCACCAGCGCCGCAGCAGGTTGACGTCCATGGCGGCCACCATGATGCCCAAGGGGATCATCCAAAACCCAAGAACAGGAAGGAAACCGAAGACGCCGGCGACGATCAACAAAAGTCCCACGACAAACCGCAGCCCCCGCGGGACATTGCGGCGGATCCGGGCGAGAACAGGGCGCAGGCGGTCCTTGATGGCTCGCCAACGTCCCTTGTCGGTTGGGTCTTTCACCCCTCCAGGGCCTCCAACTCGTCGATCATCCCCGAGATCATCGACAGACCCTTATCCCAGAATTTCGGGTCGCTGGCATCCAGCCCGAACGGGGCCAGCAGCTCTTTGTGGTGCTTGGAGCCGCCAGCGCGGAGCATCTCGAAGTACTTTTCCTCGAACCCGTCCGCGCCGCTTTCATAGACCGAGTACAGCGCGTTCACCAACCCGTCGCCGAATGCATAGGCGTAGACGTAGAAGGGCGAGTGAACAAAGTGCGGGATATAGGCCCAGAAGGTCTCGTACCCGTCCATGAACTCAAACGCCGGGCCAAGGCTTTCGGCCTGAACGCTCATCCACAGGGCGTTGATGTCGTCCGGCGTCAGTTCGCCTTCGCGGCGGGCGGCGTGCAGCTTGCATTCAAAGTCGTAGAAGGCGATCTGGCGGATCACCGTGTTGATCATGTCCTCGACCTTGCCGGCCAGCAGAACCTTGCGCTGCTCGGGCGTTTCGGCCTGATCCAGCATCTTGCGGAAGGTCAGCATCTCGCCGAAGACGCTGGCGGTTTCGGCCAGGGTCAGCGGGGTCGAGGACAGCATCTCGCCTTGATCGGCGGCCAGCACCTGATGCACCCCGTGGCCCAACTCATGCGCAAGCGTCATCACGTCGCGCGGTTTGCCCAGATAGTTGAGCATCACATAGGGGTGCACATCGGTCACGGTGGGGTGCGCGAAGGCACCCGGGGCCTTGCCCGGTTTCACTGCCGCGTCGATCCAGCCTTTCGAGAAGAACGGCGCCGCGATGTCGGCCATGCGGGGATCGAATGCGGCATAAGCCTCCATCACCGTCTTCTCGGCGTCTTCCCACGACACGGTGCGGGTGTCTTCCATCGGCAACGGCGCGTTGCGGTCCCAGACCTGCATCACATCCAGCCCCAGCCATTTGCGCTTGAGCTCGTAATACCGGTGGCTGAGCTTGGGGTAGGCGGCCACCACCGCCTCGCGAAGGGCTTCGACCACCTCGGGTTCGACATCGTTTGCCAGGTGCCGCGCGGTCTGCGGGGTTGGCATCTTGCGCCAGCGGTCGATGATTTCCTTTTCCTTGGCCTGCGTGTTGTGGACGCGGGCAAAGGTTTTGACGTTGTCCTGAAACACGCGGGCCAGTTCGCGGGCCGCGGCCTCGCGTTTGGACCGGTCCTGTTCGGTCAGCAGGTTCAGGGTGCCTTCGATGTTCAGCTCTTCACCTTTTACCGTGAAGGTCAGCCCCGCAATGGTTTCGTCGAACAGCCGTTCCCACGCGTCGCCGACCACCCCCAGATCATGCAGGAATTTTTCCAGTTCGTCCGACAGCTGGTAGGGCTTCATCGCGCGGATGCGGCGGAAGACGGGCTCGTAGCGTGCCAGGTTCGCGTTGGCCTTGAAATGGGCGGCCAGCACGTCATCTTCAATGCGGTTGATCTCGAGCGTGAAGAACACCAGCGGCGTGGTGAACAACGTGACCTTTTCCTGCATGTCCGACAGGAACTTGGCGCGCTCGGCATCCGTGGTCAGCTGGTAATAGCGCAGCCCGGCAAAAGACATGATGCGCCCGGCGACGGCGTTGATCTTTTCGTTGCGCTGGACACAGGTCAGCAGGCCCTGCGCGTCTAGATCGGCCAGCTTGCCTTCGTAATCGGCGGCAAATGCCGCGCATTCCTGCTCCAGCCACTCAAGATCTCGGGTCAGTTCCGGCGCGTCCTGTCCCTTGTACAGATCGTCCAGGTTCCATTCCGGCAGGTTGCCAAGGTTGTCGGCGCCGCCACCGGCATTTGCGTCTCGGACGGGGAAGGGAAGCTCGTGCATGGAACACCTCGATTGTCTGCGTTGGATCACATCTAGGCGCAGGGCGCGCGGATCACAAGCAGCCGAGGTGTCAGCGCGTCATCGCAAGTTCGGGTGTCTGCCCGTTGGCGGCGGCCGAGAAATGCGCGGCCATCTCCTCGAACACGGGGCCGCGGACCTCGGGTGGTTCCATCATCACCTCGTGTTCGCCGCCGGGGATCTCGACCAACCGGCCGCTGGGCCAGTTCGCCATGCGCGCCCGGATCGCCTTGCGGTCCACGATCTGCTCGTGGCTGCCAAGATAGGTCAGACAAGGAATGTCGGGCGCGGTCTGCGCCATCAGCCAGGCGCACTCGTCCAGTGCCTCGCGTAGCCAGATGGTCGACGGCGCGCCCAGGGCCAGTTCGGGATGCGCGGTCAACTGATCCTGCATCATCCGGTACATTCCGGGGTCACGTGTCAGCGCGTTGCCCTCGAAAGGCTGGATCAGAACATAGCTTTCCAGTGACGTGGTCGGGGGCGTCTTTTCGCCCAGCCCGATCCGCGGGCCCCAATAGGCGGTCAGACGGCTGAGAGGTTTCATGAGTGGGGTGAAGAAAATGCCCCACATCGGGCCGGTGAAGGCACAAGAGGCAAACAGGCCGGTTTCCAGAACAGCGCGCATCCCGATCGCGCCGCCCATCGAATGGCCGATTACGTGCCAGGGTTTCGGCAGGCCAAGCTGCTCGGCCAGTTTCAGCGTTTCGCGCACGTCCTGCTGATAGTCGGTAAACTTGTCCACATGGCCAACGCGCGGATCTTCAAGCAACCTGTCAGCCAGACCCTGTCCGCGCCAATCCACGGCCAGTACAGCAAAGCCGCGTTGTACGAACTCACCCGCTGCATTGCCATATTTTTCAATATATTCCGTGCGGCCGGGAAAGATCATTACCGTCCCGGTCGCCGCACCTTCGGGGCGCCAGTGGCCCACGCGAATGCGTGTGCCGTCGCTTGTGGTCAACCAATGCGCGGCGCCGCCGGCGGGACCGCCGGCCACATCTTCAAAGAAAGGGGCCGGCGACAGATCCATCAGGCCAGCACCGAGGCAAGCTTCATGGCAACACCCATGTCGCCGTCGACGCTCAGCTTGCCGGCCATGAACGCGCCCGTGGGGTTCAGCTCACCGCTGAGGATCTGCTCGAACGTTTCCGCGTCGGCGCTCAGGGTGACTTCGGCGTCCTCGTCGCTGACCCGCGCACCGTTTTCATCCAACACGATCGAGCCGAGGTCGGCGATGGCGAATTTTGCCGACGAATCGAAATCGCCACCCGACAGTTTTTCGTTCAGCGCGGCTGCCGCTTTTTCAAGAGTGTCGCTCATGGTCTTCCTCATTTGTTAGTGCGCCGTGAATGGACATCCGCGGTCGCAACGCTACACTGATCATTGTTATGAGCATTGCAATCAACAATCTCAAAGGTACCGTTGCGGCATTTGCCCTCCTAGTCATGTATTCCACCACTGGGATTGCGCAACATGCCGATTTGCGGGACGAAACCGAGCTGCTGCGGCAGCTTGCCCAAGCGTCTCCCGAACAGGCAGTCGGTCTGGATCGGCAACTGCAGTCGCTGTGGTCGCAATCCGGGTCTGCCTCGGCTGATCTGCTGCTTGAACGCGGACGTGAAGCACTGGACGAGGGCAATGTCGAAGCCGCGTTGGATCATTTGACGGCACTGACAGACCATGCACCCGATTTCGCAGAAGGTTGGCATGTGCGCGCCTCTGTGTTTTTTGGGCTGGAGCGGTTCGGCATGGCGGCCGCCGATCTTGAACACGCGCTTGCGTTGAACCCGAACAATTACGAAGCTATCTACGGGCTTGGCCTGATCTTTGAGGTGCTGGGTCAGCCCGAACAGGCCTATGACGCATATTCCCGCGCGCTGGCTATACATCCCCATCACGAAGAAGTAACCAATGCCGTGAATCGGCTGAAACCGCAGATCGCGGGCAAGGCGCTCTAAGGTCCGGGCAGGGGGCAAAGGTGAACGGGGCATCCCGAATCGTGGCCGTACTTGGCCCGACCAACACAGGCAAAACCCACTATGCCATCGAACGCATGCTGGGGCACCGGACCGGTGTCATCGGCCTGCCGCTGCGGCTGCTTGCGCGCGAGGTCTATGACAAGATCGTCGCCATCCGTGGCCCCTCGGTGGTGGCTCTGGTAACGGGCGAGGAACGCATCGTTCCGCCGCGCACGCAATACTGGGTCTGCACGGTCGAGGCGATGCCCGAGGGGATGGGCACCGATTTCGTGGCCATCGACGAAATCCAGCTGTGCGCCGATCCCGAGCGCGGTCATGTCTTTACCGACCGGCTGCTGCGGATGCGCGGCACGCACGAGACGCTGTTTCTGGGTGCCGACACGATGCGCGGCCCGATCGCGGCGCTGGTGCCGCAGGCGCAGTTCGCTCGGCGCGAGCGGATGTCGCAACTGGTCTACACCGGATCAAAGAAGATCAGCCGCATGCCCCAGCGCAGCGCGATCGTCGGGTTCTCGGTCGAGAACGTCTATGCCATTGCCGAGCTTCTGCGGCGGCAAAAGGGTGGGGCGGCCGTGGTCATGGGTGCGCTCAGCCCGCGCACGCGGAATGCGCAGGTCGAGCTGTACCAGAATGGCGAGGTCGACTATCTGGTGGCCACCGACGCCATCGGAATGGGGCTGAACCTGGATGTGAACCACGTGGCGTTTTCGTCCCTGTCCAAATTCGATGGCCGGCGCATGCGGCCGCTGGCCCCGAACGAACTGGCCCAGATCGCCGGCCGGGCCGGGCGCGGCATGTCGGATGGTACCTTCGGCGTGACGGGTGAAGCATCGCCGCTGGACGAAGGCGTGGCGCAGGCCATCATGGACAGCCGGTTCACGCCGATGAAAAAGCTGAACTGGCGGAATGCCGCCTTGCGGTTCGGCTCGGTCGATGCGCTGATCGACTCGCTCGAGGCCAGCCCGGACAACGAGCATTTGGTCAAAGCCCGGCCCGCAGACGACCTGAACGCGCTCAAGTCGCTGGCCCAGGTGCCCGAGGTTGCGGCCCGTGCAAGCGATGGTCCGTCGATCCGCCTGTTGTGGGATGTTTGCCGAATCCCCGATTTTCGGGGCATCAGCCATTCGGAGCATGCCAGCCTGCTCGAATCGATCTTCGGACATCTGCACGAACGCGGCACGATCCCCGAGGATTTTCTGGCGCGCCAGATCCGCCGGATCGACAGAACCGACGGCGATATTGATGCACTGTCCAAAAGGTTGGCATATATTCGCACGTGGACATATGTTGCGCAACGAAACGGCTGGGTGCGCGACGAATCCCATTGGCGCGCGGAAACCCGCGCTGTAGAAGACAGGGTGTCAGACGCTTTGCATGAACGTCTGACGCAAAGATTTGTGGACCGGCGTACATCTGTTCTGCTGCGCCGGCTCAAACAGAAGGAGGCCCTTTTGGCCGAAGTGAATGACAAGGGTGAAGTGACCGTCGAAGGCGAATTCGTCGGTCGTTTGGAAGGGTTCCGGTTCATCCCGGACAAAAGCGCGCAGGGAACCGAGGCGAAAGCGCTCAAATCGGCCTCACTGCAAGCACTCGCGCCGCAATTCCATCTGCGTGCCGATCGCTTCTACAATGCGCCCGATACCGAAATTGATTTTACCGATCAGGGTGGCCTGATGTGGGGCGAATATGCCGTCGGCAAGCTGGTTGCTGGGGCCGAACCGCTCAAGCCGATGGTCGAAGTGTTCGTGGACGAGGCCGCAGGGCCAGAGGTCGAGCAGAAGGTGCGCCGCCGCCTGCAACACTTCATCGACCGCAAGATCGCGGCGCTGTTCGAGCCTCTGCTGAACCTGTCGCGCGACGAAGAATTGACCGGGCTGGCCAAGGGATTTGCCTTCCGCATGGTCGAGGCGTTGGGCATCCTGCCGCGCGCCGGAGTCGCACAAGAGGTCAAGGACCTGGACCAGGACGCCCGTGGCGCGCTGCGCAAGCATGGCATCCGGTTCGGCCAGTTCACCATTTTCATGCCGCTGTTGCTGAAACCTGCTCCGACGCGCCTGCGTCTGGTGTTGTGGGCCCTGGCAAATGGACTTCAGGAGTTTCCCGAAGCGCCGCCGCCGGGCTTGGTGACGGTGCCCGTCGCCAAGGGCGCGCCCGAGGGCTATGACACCATGTGCGGCTACCGCAACGCGGGCGAGCGTTCGATCCGTATCGACATGTTGGAGCGTCTGGCCGACATGCTGCGCGCCGAAGACAGCCGGGGCGGTTTCGAAGCCAAGGCGGACATGTTGTCGATCACCGGCATGACGCTGGAACAGTTCGCCGACCTGATGCAGGGGCTGGGCTACAAGGCTGAGCGTGGTGAACGGACCAAGATCAAACCGGCTCAGCCGACGGAGCAACCACCGGCGGCAACCGCCGAAGCACAGGCCGAGACCGCCGAAGCTCCGGCAGAGACCGCCGAAGCAGAGGCACAGTCGGATGTGGCCGTCGCTGCCGAGGCGCCAGCCGAGGCCACCGAAAGCACCGAGGCTGAAACCGAGGTCACGACCGCAGACCCGGCATCGGACGAACCCGAAGTCGAGGTGTTCTACACCTTTACCTGGGGTCGTCAGGCCAACCGGGGGCCACGTGGAGACCAAAGGCAGGGTCGGGGCAAACCGGGCGGAAAGCCTCGGGATGGTCGCGGCAAGCCGCAGGGCAAGAAGGGTGGCAAGCCGCATGGGGCCAAGACCTTCTCGTCCCGGCCGCCAAAAAAGGAAAAAGCGATTGATCCCGACAACCCGTTTGCCGCTGCGCTGATGGGTCTGAAGGACGGCAACTGATCGCTGATGGCCGACGCACCGGCCAAGATGCGGATCGACAAGTGGCTGTGGCATGCGCGGTTTTTCAAGACCCGCAGCCTGGCCGCCAAACAGGTCAGCGGCGGGCATGTGCGCGTTAACGGTGACCGGGCCCAGAAGCCGGCGCAAACCGTCGGGCCCGGTGACGTTCTGACATTCGCTCAGGGGCGCGTTATTCGCGTGGTTCAGGTCGAAATCCTGGGCGCGCGACGCGGCCCGGCGACCGAGGCGCAGACGCTGTATACGGATTTGACCGAAGAGAAGGATAATCCGCCGCAAAATCCGGGTTTCGAAGGAAAAGGTCGTCCGACCAAGAAGGATCGGCGCGCGCTTGATCTTTCTCGCACCCCCAAGGGCTGATCTTCTCTTGAAGATGGGGGCAGACTGAATTAGCTAGTCGGCCAAACCTCTGACGGGAATTGGACCATGACCTACGTTGTCACCGAGAACTGTATCGCCTGCAAATACACCGACTGCGTCGAGGTATGCCCGGTGGATTGTTTCTATGAAGGTGAAAATACCCTGGTCATCCATCCGGATGAATGCATCGACTGCGGCGTGTGCGAGCCGGAATGCCCGGCGGACGCCATTCGCCCGGATACCGAGCCGGGGATGGAGCAGTGGGTCGAATTCAACCGCAAATACGCCGAACAATGGCCGGTTATCGTAACCAAGAAAGACCCGCTTCCGGGCGCCGAGGAGCGCGACGGTGAAGAGGGCAAGATGGAGAAATACTTCTCCGAGGCACCGGGCGAGGGCGGCTGAGCGATTCGGGTCGCAAAACCCGAAAGACTGCCGTAAGTTTTTGCCCTAATGCGCTGAAAACCGTCACAAATCCCGAGCCGAAGGCCCCGTCCGCTTTCAGGTGTCTTAATTTTGTGATATACTCATTTGGCAAATGATGATCGAGATGGGGACGACTCCGTAAGTATACTCACTTTGGAGTTTTGAGTTTTTGACATGTAATCAGCCTGACAGGGGTCGCGGGTGACCCCGGTTAGGTTTTTTGTCGCTTTTTTCCCGCTCTGCAACCAAGGAAACACGTGCATGACAAAGTCGAAGAAGCTTGAGTTCCGTCCGAACGACTATGTTGTCTACCCTGCACATGGGGTCGGGCAAATCATATCGATTGAAGAACAGGAAGTCGCTGGATACTCGCTCGAGCTGTTCGTCATCTCATTCGAGAAAGACAAGATGACCCTGCGGGTGCCGACCAACAAGATCACTGAATCCGGTCTGCGCTCGCTCAGCTCGCCCGATGTGATCAGCCAGGCGATGAAGACGCTGAAGGGCAAAGCCAAGGTAAAACGTGCGATGTGGTCGCGCCGGGCGCAGGAATACGAACAGAAGATCAACTCGGGTGACCTGATCTCGATCGCCGAGGTGGTGCGTGACCTGCACCGCACCGACGACCAGCGCGAGCAGAGCTATTCCGAGCGTCAGCTCTATGAAGCCGCGCTTGAGCGTCTGACGCGCGAAGTTGCGGCCGTGTCCGGTTCGGACGAAATCGCAGCGGCCAAGCAAGTGGACGAAGTCCTGACCTCGCGCGCGGCCTGATCGGGCTTTGAAGCAACACCAAAGGGCCGCTCTGGTTTCAGAGCGGCCTTTTTCATGCCCGATCGCTTGGTTCGCGCCGCCTTTCCAGCTAATTTCCCAGTCATTGGAACCGTGTACGGGTCAGTCATGAAGCAGACGGTCAAGGCACTCTATATCGGCAGAGGGGCGGTTTCGGTCTGGTTCCGGTACTGTCTGATCCTGTTCGACCTTGCCTCGATCGTGTTTTTCGTGGCGACAGCGAACATTCCGCACGGCCCAGGATTGATTGCAGTCAGCTGGGCGGTGGGGCTGATCATACTCCTGGATTTCTCGGCTCGGATGTGGATTGCGAAAGACCGCAAGAAGCTGCTGTTCAAAATCTACACGCTTGCGGATCTGGTCGTGATCGCCTCGCTGATCCTTGACCCTTTCCTGACCGGCAGCCTTGCGTTCCTGCGGATTCTGCGCGCGCTGAGACTGATCCATTCCTATCACCTGTTGCATGATTTGCGTCGCGACAGTGAGTTTTTCCGAACCCACGAGGATGCGGTCATCGCGGCCGTGAACCTGTTGGTGTTCATTTTCGCAACATCCACCGCCGTACTGGTTTTCTATATCCCCGAGGACAGCCAGACCCCTTATATCGATGCGCTGTACTTCACGATGGCGACTCTGACTACGACAGGTTTCGGCGACATCACACTGAACTCTCCGGGCGGCAAGCTGTTTTCCGTGTTCATAATGGTGGTCGGTGTGGCGCTTTTCGTGCGGCTGGCTCAGGCCATTTTCATGCCACAGAAAGTACGCCACAAATGTCCCAACTGCGGCCTGTTTCGGCACGACCCGGATGCCGTACACTGCAAACATTGCGGTGAGACACTGCGGATCAAAACCGGCGGTGTCGGCTAGAGCAGGGCTGCAACGGCCAGCAGGAAAGCAACCTCGGACAGCTGTTGAGAAGCCCCCAGGATATCACCGGTCTGACCGCCAATCTTGGTTTTGGCTATGATTGCCAGAACCACGGTTGCGGCTGCCGCACAGGCGACGGGCAGAAGGGCGGTCCAACCCAGAAGAGCCAGAGAGAAAACGAAAGCCAGCCCAAGACCGGCTGCAACCGACAAAGGCGGAGGAGCGCCGACGCTATGGCTCAGCCCGCTGCCGCGGGCGTTCGGCAGGCCCGCCATCATTGGTGGCATTAGGGCACGGGAAAACACAGCCGCCGCTAGAATTCCGGCCGGACTTCCTGCCGCCAGTAGTGTTGCGACCGCCGAGATCCTGAGCAGTTGAATGACCAACAAGGCCAACACCCCATAGGTGCCGATATGGCTGTCCTTCATGATCTCGAGTCTGCGTTCGGGTGTATATCCGCCCCACAGCCCATCCGCGGTGTCGGCCAGCCCGTCCTCGTGCATGGCTCCGGTCGCAGCGATCAGAACGGCGACAGCAAGGATAGCGCCGACTGTCCCGGAAAGGCCCACGGCCATCGCAGACCAGCCTACGATGCAGCCCAAGCCGCCAACGACCAGCCCGGCCGCAGGATAGGCCCAAGCGGCTTTGGACTGTCGCTCGAAGAGCGATTTGGGCAGCACGGGCAAAGGCAGCCGTGTCAAAAGAACCAGAACTAGCGGCACGTCCCATGGCGAAAAGGTTCGAGTGTCGTTTTTGTGCACTTGCGCGCCTTTCGAGGGGTTGTTGCTTTGCCTGCTTCGGTTAAACACGCAGGACCACTCCGATGCAACGAGGCTTTGAATGCTGCCTGAACTCAATGATCTGAATACCTTCCGCGACGCTTTGCGCAATGTCCCGGGCCCGGATGAGGCTGCAAAGCAAGGGGCTGCCGACCGCAACGGACAGCTGACCAAGCCGCCGGGTGCGTTGGGCCGGCTCGAAGATCTGGCGATCTGGTATGCCGGTTGGCGCGGGGATGCCCGACCGCAGATTGAGGCACCTCAGGTGATTGTATTTGCCGGCAATCACGGCGTGACGGCGCAGGGTGTTTCGGCCTTTCCGCCCGAAGTTACGGTTCAGATGGTCATGAACTTCGAGCACGGAGGCGCGGCCATCAACCAACTGGCCAAGGCGGCCGGGGCCAAGATGACGGTACACGCGCTGGACCTGGATCGGCCGACGGCCGATTTCACAAAGGCCCCGGCAATGTCCGAGGCCGAGCTTCTGACCGCTCTTCAGACCGGCTGGAACGCCGTTGATCCCACCGCAGACCTTCTGGTCGTGGGCGAAATGGGCATTGGCAACACCACCCCTGCAGCGGCCATCGCCTGCGCGTTGTTCGGCGGAGAAGCCGCTGATTGGACCGGGCGTGGAACCGGTGTGGACGATGCGGGCCTTGCCAACAAGACGCGTGTCGTGGCCGAAGGTGTTGCGCTGCACGGAGCATCGGGCGATGGGCTTGAGATCCTGCGGTGTTTGGGAGGGCGCGAGATTGCGGCCATGGCAGGGGCCATTGCAGCCGCACGAGTTCTGCGCATCCCTGTCATTCTGGATGGGTTCATCTGCACCTCGGCTGCGGCTTGCCTCGAACGTCTGGCGCCGGGAGCGCTGGACCATGCCGTTGCCGGCCATCAGAGTGCGGAAGGTGCGCACGCGGCCATGCTGACCAAGCTGGACAAAGCGCCCTTGCTGAGCCTCGGGCTGCGGCTGGGAGAAGGGTCGGGGGCTGCGCTGGCCATCAACATCCTGAAAAGCGCCGTTGCTTGCCATTCGGGCATGGCCACCTTTGCCGAAGCCGGCGTGTCGGACGGTTGAGCCTGCCTGGCCCGGGAGATCCCCGGGTCAGGCTGATTTCTTTTCGTTCTTTTCGGCCAGTTCCAGCAGCGCGGTTTCCAGGTCCTTCTCCAACTCGCGCGCGCGTGCGATGTACTTTTTGTTCTCGGCCGTCGGCATGCCGGGAACCCAGAGTTCGGCCAGTTCGCGAATTGCCTGCCGATCGTGGTGATAGAAGGTCTGCTGTGCTTGCGCGGCCTCGTACTCGCTCAGACCAATGTTCTCCAGCACATAACGCCCGGCCCGCAGAGAGCTGTCGAACATCTCACGCACGATGTCATCAGCGCCGGCCTGATACAGCTCGTACACATGGGTGCGGTCATGCGCGCGGGCGACGATGTGCAGGTCGGGACGCTGCCGGCGGGCGTAGCCGACCAATCGGGTCACTTCCTTGCGGTTGTCCATCGCGGCCACCAAAACGGAAGCCTTCTCAAGCCCCGCGGCCCGCAGCAGCTCGGGGCGCGTCGGATCACCCAGGAATCCTTTGACGCCGAACCGACGCATCAATTGGATCGTTTCGATATTGTGGTCCAGCACCACCGTCTTGAACCCGCTGGCGCGCACCAGCCGGTTGACGATCTGTCCGAACCGCCCAATTCCCGCAATGATGACGGGACCTTTTTCGTCTATTTCCTCGGGTTCAACCTCGGGTGAGTTGTCGCGGATGTGGCGCGAAAGGTAGTCATAGATGATGAACAGAAGCGGTGTGATCAGCATCGTCAGGGCAATGATCATCAACAGCTTCTGGGACAGGGCCGGGGGAATGACATTCTGTTTGGTCGAAAAGGCCAGCAGCACAAAGCCGAACTCACCCGCCTGAGCCAAACCCAGCGTGAACAGCCAATGGTCACGGCCCCGCAACTTGAATGCACGACCAACGGCATACAGGATCAGGCCCTTGACCAGGATCACCAGCAGGGCCAACCCGATCAGGTCGAACGGATCGTTGAAAAAGTACCCGACGTCGATCCCGGCTCCGACCGTGATGAAGAAGAGGCCCAGCAGCAATCCCTTGAACGGCTCAAGGTCGCTTTCCATCTCGTGCCGGAACTCGGAACTGGCCAGAACGACGCCAGCGAGGAAGGCACCCAACGCCGGGGACAGGCCCACCAGCGTCATCAGGAACGAGATCCCGACTACGATCATCAGGGCCAACGCCGTGTACATCTCGCGCAGGCGGGTGGTGTGGATGAACCGGAACAAGGGACGGGTCAGGTAGACGCCTACCACGATCACGAATGCGATCGCGCCCAATGTCACCAGCGTCACCGCCCATCCGGGCAGGCCATCGACCAATGATAATGTATGGTGCGCGTCGCCGTGCCCGTCGCCGCCGCGCGTGATTGATCCGTCATCTTCGATAAAGATGCTGGCCGGCATGGCCAGCAGCGGTAGAAACGCCAGGATCGGGATCACGGCGATATCCTGGGTCAGAAGGACCGAGAACGTGGATCGCCCGCCGTTTGTGCGCATCAAGCCCTTTTCCGACAGCGTCTGCAGCACGATGGCAGTTGACGATAGAGACAGTGTAAGCCCCACGGCCAAGGCGACTGACCATGGTTGACCAGTGTAGAAGGTAACTGCTCCAATCACGACCGTAGAGACCGAGATCTGTAGTCCACCAAGCCCCAACAACCGGTGTCGCATATCCCAAAGTGCGCGGGGCTCAAGCTCGAGCCCGATCAGGAACAGCATCATGACGACGCCAAATTCCGCGACATGCTGCAAGTCCTTGGTTTCCGCACCCACGAGCCCAAGGATCGGGCCGATGGCGATACCGGCGGCGAGATATCCGAGGACAGACCCCAGCCCAAGCCGCGCCGACAGGGGGACGGCGATCACGGCGGCTGCCAGATAGATCGAAGCCTGATACAGAAACTCGTTCATCTTCTTCCTTTCCTTGCCGTCAGGTCGGCAGCGGAGCGTCGCGTTTCAGCTGGTCCATCACGATCTGGCTTTGCACCCGTGCCACCGCAGGATGGGGCAGTATCACCTCGTGAAGCAAGGTGTTGAGCGCGGAAAGATCCTCGCAATAGACATGGAGCAGATAGTCTGCCTCGCCAGTCATCGTCCAGGCGCTGGTGATTTCCGGGCGGGTTTCCACCATGCGCGCAAAACTGGATGATTGTTCGGGGCCGTGGGTGCCGAGGTGAACCTGTACGAATCCCTGAACCTGCAGCCCAAGTTTGCGCGGGTCAAGCCGCGCCGCGTAGCCGGTGATATAGCCCTCGGCCTCCAGCCGCTGACGGCGGCGCCCGGCCTGACTGGGTGACAGGTTCAGCATCTCGCCCAACTGATGCGCGGTCAGGTGCGCGTCTTTTTGCAGCGCGGCCAGAAGGCGAGTATCGGTTGCGTCCAGCATGTGCGGAGATTCTCACATTTTTCGGGTTCTGGTGCGGAAATTTCGCAGATTTCTGTAGTTTACATGAAAAGAATGCGCAAAAACAGCGCTGAAAAAGGCGTATTCTTGAATCAGCAAAGAATTTCCTGTTTCAAGAGGACAAGCCATGGGCCCTTTCCCGCACAACGCCCCGAAATCCGTGATCAGCGCCGAGAACCCCGCCGGCACCGATGGGTTTGAATTTGTCGAATTCGCGCATCCCGAACCGCAGGAACTGCGCGACCTGTTCGCCAAGATGGGTTTCGAAAAGGTCGCTCATCACAAGAGCAAACCGCTGATCGAGCTGTGGCAGCAGGGCGATGTGACCTACATCCTGAACGCGGACCCCGACAGCTTTGCTGCGAAATTTGTAGAAGAGCATGGCCCCTGTGCCCCGTCGATGGGCTGGCGTGTCGTGGATGCGCAAAAGGCCTATGACCATGCGGTGTCGAAGGGGGCCGAACCCTATGATGCGGCCGACAAGACTATGGACGTGCCCGCGATCAAGGGCATCGGCGGGTCGCTGATCTATTTCATCGACCAGTATTACGAAACCTCGCCCTACAATCAGGAATTCGAGTGGCTGAAGCAGTCCAAGCCGCGCGGCGTCGGCTTCTACTACCTCGATCACCTGACTCACAATGTCTTCAAGGGCAACATGGACAAGTGGTTCAAGTTCTACGGCGATCTGTTCAACTTCCGCGAAATCCGTTTCTTTGACATCCAGGGCAAATATACCGGCTTGCTCAGCCGTGCATTGACTTCGCCCTGCGGCCGTATCCGGATTCCGATCAACGAAGACCGCGGCGAGACCGGTCAGATCGTATCCTACCTGAAAAAGTACAAAGGCGAAGGCATCCAGCACATCGCCGTCGGCAGCGAGAACATCTATGACTCGACCGATGCAATCGCCGAACGCGGTCTGAAGTTCATGCCCGGTCCCAACGATGCCTACTATGATATGTCCTTCGAACGCGTGAAGGGCCATGACGAGCCGGTGGACCGCATGAAAAAGCACGGCATCCTGATCGACGGTGAAGGCGTGGTGGACGGCGGTGAGACCAAGATCCTGCTGCAGATCTTCTCGAAAACCGTGATTGGTCCGATCTTCTTCGAGTTCATCCAGCGCAAGGGCGACGACGGGTTCGGTGAGGGCAATTTCAAGGCTCTGTTCGAGTCGATCGAGCGTGAGCAGATTGAATCCGGGGAGATTTCTGCCGCCTGATGAAGACCCAGAATTTGGAACCCGGCCTGCCGGGTTCCTTTTTCCGAAACGCGGCGAATTTTATCCGCGCGGCATCTTCAACGTGACGTTGCGGCCGCCTTTCTGATAACGAAGCTCGCTGTCGCCGATCGCGACGACTTTGCCGCCGTCAATCCGATCTCCTACCTTCAGCTTCTTGTACCGACCGCTCGGTAGTCGGACCAAGGCACGCCGATTGGCGGGAGTACCGTAAACGCCGATCAGGTTCAGACGCCGCAGGTTCAATGCATTGTCAATCGTGGCCTGGCGCGCCACCGAGGCCCGGCTGGGTATCTTGGGGGCGACGGTTGTGGGTTTGAACGATCCCGCTTCATCGTCATCCGCCTTTGCTACTGCCGCTGTCGACCCCAGAGTGGCCGTGCCGGTTGTTGCTTTTCGGGCCGCCAGAGCGGCCACGGTCGACGGACGAACGCGGGGGCGAGGGACGCGCACCACGGCCAATGCGGTGGGCGTGCGGTCCACAGCCGCGCGCTCTTGGATCGACGCCGGCCTGGATTTCGGGCGAATGACCGCCAGCTCGTCCACCGTTCGGCCGCCCAACTGCCCACGCTCAAAGTTCTCAACCAGCGTTTCCGGGCGCAGGCGCGGACGCAGGCCGGCCAGCCGTGTGTCGTCGTCTGTGGCGGTTGGGTCGGTTTCGAACCTGACCGGCACCTGGGGGGGAACCGACGACGGGCGGCCGAGGAACACAAGGATGCCGTCGGGGTTCAATGTCCCCTCAGGTGTCGGAGTGACAAGGCCGCGGTCATCCAGCTCGAAACGGCTGCCCGCGGCATTGGGCAGACCAACCGTAGCCACCGGCTCGTCGGTATCAAAGCTCTCTTCGGCAGGAAGCGCCACAGCATCCTGCGACAGCGCCGCGTGATCAACGGACGACAGGTATACGTCCTCGGGCACCTCGGGATCTGGCAGCGGCAGCGGATCGGGCGCGGTGATCGCCAGGCCAGAGGCTTCTTCGAAATCCTCGACACTTTCCGGATCGCGTTCGACCTGCTCAACGGGCGAGGGCGCAACATTCAATGCTTCCAGAATTGCCTGATCCGTCGGCGTCAATTCGGGGGGTGTGGGTGTCTCCGGCTCGACCAGGGGTGTGCTGGCTTCAAACGTCAGGTCTTCGTCGGCCAATGCCTCGGGGTCGGGCGTGCCCTCGGGCTCAGGAGCGACTTCTGCAAGTCCTTCAGCGTCGGTCTCGGTCAGCGGCGGGGCGGCGATAGAAACTGGCGCAGGTGCCGTTTCGACGATCGGCGCAGTAGCCACCGGGCTGCCGGTTTCGTCTGAACCCGACCAGATCAATGCGACAACGGCCAGCACGACAGCGCCCGCCGCAGCGGCACCAATGTAGCGAACCGGTATGCCGGAGTTCGATGCCGCAGGTTTCAGTGCGGCGGTTTCAGTCGCTTCTATCGGCGAAACGAATACGTCCGGCTGAGCCGGTTCAGCAATCGGATGCGCCTGAGGCGAGGGAGCCGGATCGGCTTCCGATGCCTGCGAAGCCTGAGGCGCGGGTTCTGCGTCCTCGGCCGGCGCGACAGCAGCAATCTCCTCGGCCGGTGGCTCGGGTGGCGGTGTGACGGATGTCGCGCGCTCGGCGAACTCGAACTCTCCGGTACCGGTCCAGGGCACATCGGGGGCCAATGTTGCAGCGAACCGGACAGGCACGAACCCGTAGCGACTGGCAAAGGCTCGGGCCTCTTCTACTGTCTCTTTCGCCACGGCAGCTACCAGAAGATCCGACCCATCCGCACGGAGGTCATACATCAACTCGGCAATCTCGCAGCCCGTGGCCTGAGCCAATTCCGTCTCGACAACCTGCGTCACGTCAGAGTCGTCTGGAATGGTGACCGTGAGGTAGCGCACGTGGTCCGGAGGAATCACGACCGTACAGCTGAGGTCATTGGCCAGGGCGAAACCTCGACCGCGAAGCTCGTTCAGCTGTTCGGAAAAGTCCGGCGCGTCTAGTGATACGGTCCCGATGCCAAACCATTCGTCATCCGAATAGTGCAGCAGAGTGATCCCGTTATCAGAAAGAGACAGCGCAAAAGCGGGTTTCATTATTCAAGGGTGCCGTAATTGTCTGAACCAAAGCAAACGCCCTTGCGTCCGCGCACCGAGATTAAAGCAGGAACCCGCCGAGGGAAAGGAAAAGGCAAAATCTCCCCTTGTCCGGCGAAGGCTTGCCAACCCATCTTTGATCTCAGAAAACAGGAGAGATCACATTGAAGACATTTGCTTTTTTGGCGGCGGTATTGGCGGCGACAGTTGCTGTGGCCGCCCATGCGGAAGAACGTCGCATCCAGGTTTACGGAACCGGCACGGCCGAGGCCGCGCCGGATATGGCAACCATCACGGTGGGGGTGACAAATCAAGACGCGCAGGCTTCGGCAGCAATGCAGGCGACCTCGGACGCGGTTGCCACCGTCCTGAACCGCCTGAGTGAGATGGGGATCGAATCGCGCGACCTGCAGACCCGCGATCTGTCCCTGTCCCCGGTCTGGTCCGGACGGGGTAACGCGGATGGCGAAGCACCTAGGATCACAGGATTCGTTGCGTCGAACCGTGTGTTCGTGCGGGTCAGAAATCTGGATGATCTGGGGCAGATCATGGATGCGGTCATTCAGGATGGCGCGAATGATTTTGGTGGTTTGACCTTCACGATTCAGGATCCAAAGCCACTTGAAGCGAAGGCGCGCGCTCAAGCCGTCGCCGATGCGACAGCCAAGGCCGAACAATTGGCTCAGGCCGCCGGTGTCACTTTGGGTTCAGTCGTGTCGATCAACGAGCAGGGCGGGGGGATTCGCCCAATGCCCCAGATGCGCGAGATGGCCATGGCCGATTCGGGCGGGGTCCCGGTCGCCGGTGGCGAGGTTTCGGTTTCGGTCACCGTGTCGATGGAGTTCGACATTTCCGAGTGACGTCAGCTTTCGCTGCGGGCCATCAGCGGTTCCCGTTGTTGGCCCGTGGCATCGAAATTCTCAGGTGACAGCCAAGTTTCGAACGCCTGCCGGATGCGTGGCCAGTCCGTATCGATGATCGAAAACCACGCCGTGTCGCGGTTGCGCCCCTTGTAATGGGTGGCCTGCCGAAATTCGCCTTCGAAGACAAAACCCAACCGTTCGGCGGCCCGGCGCGACGGGGCATTCAGCGCATCGCATTTCCATTCGTACCGGCGATAGCCCAACTCGTCGAACACGCGGCACATCATCAGGAACATCGTCTCGGTCGCGACCGGAGTACGCTGCATCAGCGGCGAGAAATGGATGTGTCCCACCTCGATCGCGCCGGCATTGCCGTCGATACGCAGGTAGGACGCCATCCCGACGGGCTGCCCGCCCTGGTCCAGAACCGTGTGGAACAGCGGATCGTCCGACGTGCAGGTTTGGGCCAGCCAGGCGGCGAACTGGGCTTGCGAGTCGAACGGGCCGTAGGGCAGGTAGGTCCAATTGCGCCCGTCGGTATCGGCGGCAAACGCCCGGAACAGGCCGGGCGCGTGCGCATTCACATCCAAGGGCACCACGCAGCAGAACCGCCCCTGCATGGGCGCGCGCGGTGGGGCCGGGCGCGGGAAATCCCCCGCAACCGGCAGGCCCACGGGCTGCCCCAACGCGTTGATCCGGTGCCCTGGCATTTCGGCCTAGGCGCAAGCCTTGGACAGCGCCTGATCGAGATCGGCGATCAGGTCGTCGGCATCCTCGATCCCGATCGAGACCCGCACCACGTTCGGCCCGGCGCCGGCAGCCTCTTGCTGTTCGGGGGTCAACTGCCGGTGCGTGGTCGAGGCCGAATGGATGATCAGGGACCGCGCATCGCCCAGGTTGGCGACGTGGCTGAAGATCTCGAGCGCGTTCACCAGCTTGACGCAGGCGTCATAGCCGCCCTTGACCGCAAAGGTGAACAGGGCCCCGGCGCCTCTGCGGTAATGCTTCTTGACCCGGTCGTGATAGGGCGACGAGGGCAGGCCCGCATAGGTCACATAGTCCACGCGGTCGTCTTTCTCGAGCCAGGCGGCGATCTTTTCGGCGTTTTCGACATGGCGCTGCATGCGCAGGCTGAGCGTCTCGATCCCCATCAGCGTGTAATGCGCTGCCTGCGGGTTCATCGTCATGCCCAGGTCACGCAGGCCAACGGCGATACCGTGGAAGGTGAAGGCCAGCGGGCCGAAGGTTTCGTGGAACTTCAGGCCGTGATAGGCAGGCTCCGGCGCGCTGAGCGAGGGAAACTTGTCATTGGCGGACCAGTCGAACTTGCCCGAATCCACGATGCAGCCGCCGGTGACCGTGCCGTTGCCGGTCAGGTACTTGGTGGTCGAATGCACGACCAGCGTGGCGCCATGCTCGATCGGGCGGCACAGATAGGGCGTGGCCGAGGTGTTGTCGACGATCAGCGGAATGCCGGCGGCGTCGGCCACATCGGCCAGCGCACGGATATCGGTGACGTAACCGCCCGGATTGGCGATGGACTCGCAGAACACCGCGCGGGTGTCGTCGTCGATGGCGGCCTTAACCGCATCCAGATCATCGGTATCGACGAATTTGGCCGTCCAGCCAAAGCGTTTGATGGTCTGGCTGAACTGCGTGACCGTCCCGCCATACAGCCGGGTCGAGGCGACCACGTTGCAGCCCGGCCCCATCAGCGGGAACAGCGCCATGATCTGCGCCGCGTGACCCGAAGAGCAGCATACCGCGCCAACGCCACCTTCCAGCGTCGCCACCCGCTCTTGCAGAACTGCCACCGTGGGGTTGGTCAGGCGCGAGTAGATATAGCCGACCTCTTGCAGGTTGAACAAAGCGGCCGCGTGATCGGCATCGCGGAACACATAGGCAGTGGTCTGATAGATCGGGGTCTGGCGCGCGCCGGTCGCCGGATCGGGGCGGGCGCCCGCGTGAATTTGCAGCGTATCAAAACCATAGGTGGGGCCGTCGGACATCCGTCACTCTCCTGTTGGGTATATGCGTTGCAGAATCTCTAGGCGATTGCCGGGCCCGGCACAATGTCCGCGTCAGCGCAGCCACAGCCCCTTGTTCTTGATCACCTTACGGATGGCCTGCTCGCGCCGGGGCAGGTTGTCCCGGTCGAACATGGCGCGGATCCTGGCGCCCTTGCCCTGATAGACCAGCCGTTTCAGCGGATCATAGTTCTTGAGCACCTTCTTGACCTTGTTGGGCGCCGCGACGGTTTCCAGCACCTCGACCACCCGGTCGCTTTCGCGGGCATAGAGCAGCGGAAACAGGCGATAGTGGCAACTGACCGAGCCATCCAGCAGGCCCTCGGGCAGAACATCGCGCCCGCCGCCAAGCGCGTGGATGACCAGCGGCAGCGCCGCCTGGTCCAGCCATGGGTCCAGGTTCTGGCCGGTCAGGGCGGGGATCTCTCCATCCCGGATGGTGCGGGCATAGTCCAGAAACCGCGCGCCGAATTGGCGGGGGCATTTGTAAAAGAAATAGCCCGCATTGAAATACAGATACCGCCGCCAGTATTCCGCCGGTTGGGTCGGGTCGATCGAGCTTTGGAAATCCAGCCCGAACCGGTCATAGAGCGCCCGCCAGATGCCGTCAAACCCCGGCCCGTACAGGGTCGGCTTGGGCCAGGTGCCCTCGACCTTCTGCGACGCGCCGGGCCGGTCGAATTCGAACGGCACCGCGGCCAGGTCGCCGGTGATCAACGTGTCGGTGTCGAAGAACACGAAGGGCTCACCCTCGGGCAGGGCGGCCAGCGCCTCGATCTTGTTGCCGTAGGGATAGCTTTGGCCGAACACCTCGGACGAAAAGGGCAGGATCTCGGCATCGAGCTGTTTCAGCGCCTTCAGAACATCCTCGTTGCGGATGCTCGGGTCCTGGCTCCAGCGCGGGCCGGGTTGCGGAACGCCAACGAACAGGCGGCCCGAGAACCCGGGCGAACAATGGCGCAGCGAGGCGGCGAACAGGACGGCTTCGTATTGCAGGCGGTTGTTCTGCCCGATGATCAGGATGTTGAATTTCTGCCGGTCTGCCTGCATCTGCGCCTTCCGTTCGGGGCGCTTGCCCGCCCCTTGCCGTTGGTTTCGACCTACAGCATCGCTGAACCTGCGTCAAAACCGTTAACGCCGCGTGTTTGAAATCCGGCCCGGCACGCCCATGTTGATGGAGAAGACCAGACAGGAGCGCGACATGCGGATCAATGCGGATTTCACCCAACGTGTGGCGGTTCACTTCGACCAGACCGAGTGGGTGGCCTCGCCCGCCGCAGGGGTCGAGCGCAAGATGCTGGACCGGATCGGCGACGAGGTGGCGCGCGCCACGACCATCGTGCGCTTTGCGCCCGGCAGCGCCTTTGCCGCCCACACCCATGACGGGGGCGAGGAATACCTGGTGCTGGACGGCGTGTTTCAGGACGAGACCGGAGATTTTCCGGTGGGGAGCTATGTCCGCAACCCGCCGACCACGTCGCATACGCCATCGGCCAGCCAGGGCGCGACGATCCTGGTCAAACTGCACCAATTCGCCCCGAACGACCGCACCACCGTGCGCCGCTCGATCAACGGTGCGGACCACGTGCCGCTGTTCAAGGACGACCATGAAACGGTCGAAGTGCGCAGTTGGCCGCCCGGCCAGGTCGTGCCGATTGACGTACCTGGAGGCGCCGAGGTCTTCGTGATCGACGGCGGCTTCACCGAACAAGGCGAGGAATTCGCGCGATGGGACTGGCTGCGGCTGCCGCCCGGAACGCGCACTGAATTGCGGGCAGGGCCAGATGGCGCCCGCGTCTGGATAAAGTCAGGCCACCTGTCCGGCATGGTCTGAGGCCGGTTTCGCCTGAAAAAAGGGCAAATGCCACCAAAAAACCGGGTCTTTCGGACCGGTTTTCGCTTTTTTGACCATTTGGCAAATTTTACCAATTGATAAAATTTTTGTTTGTGGCAAGCTGGTCTCAATAACAAACATATCTACAGGGAGTAGAGTGATGGCACAGGGCCAGATGGCACCCGGCATCGTCGCCGGGCGGCTTTCCAGCGATGAGCTGACCTCGAATTTCACCGATCTGCATCCGCCTCTGGCGCCGCACGAGGCCGCTGTGGCCGCCGATCGGTGTTATTTCTGCTATGACGCGCCGTGCGTGACGGCCTGTCCGACCGATATCGATATTCCGCTGTTCATCCGGCAGATTCAGGCCGGGCAACCGGAATCGGCGGCGAAAACGATCCTCGATCAGAACATCCTGGGCGGTATGTGCGCCCGTGTGTGTCCGACCGAAACGCTGTGCGAGGAAGCCTGCGTGCGCGAAACGGCCGAGGGCAAGCCGGTCGAGATCGGGCGCTTGCAGCGGTATGCGACCGACACGCTGATGCAGGCCGGTGTGCATCCGTTTACGCGCGCGGCCCCCACCGGCAAGACCGTCGCCGTGATTGGGGCAGGGCCGGCGGGGCTGGCCTGTGCGCATCGGTTGGCGATGCTGGGCCATGACGTGGTGATCCATGAGGCGAAACCCAAACCCGGCGGGCTGAACGAATACGGGATCGCCGCATACAAAGCGACCAATGACTTTGCCCAGGCCGAGGTGGACTGGCTGCTGAAGATCGGCGGCATCGCGATTGAAACCGGATCGGTTCTGGGCGACACGATCTCGTTGGACGGGTTGTTGGAGGCCTACGACGCTGTCTTCCTGTCAATCGGCCTTGCGGGCGTCAACGCTTTGCGCGCGCAAGGGTCGGACAAGGACGGCGTCAGGAACGCTGTCGACTTCATCGCAGATGTTCGGCAAGCATCCGATTTGGCAAAACTGCCGGTAGGCCGAAATGTGGTGATTATCGGCGGTGGAATGACGGCCGTGGACGCCGCGGTGAAATCCAAGCTGCTGGGGGCCGAACATGTGACCATCGCCTATCGCCGCGGTCGTGACGCAATGGGTGCCAGCCGCTACGAACAGGATCTGGCCGCATCGCACGGCGTCCGAATTCTGTGCAACGTCCAGCCCGTCGCCATCCACGGCAACGGGGCAGCGGCCGAGATCGAATTGGAGTATACTGCCACCGTAGATGGCACGTTGACCGGCACGGGCGAAACCATTCGCCTGCCTGCGGATCAGGTTCTGAAGGCGATCGGTCAGACCTTGGATGGTGCGCCGGAAGGTTTGGAACTCGACGGCAACAAGATCGCCGTTGACGCAACCGGGCGCACCTCGGTTCCGGGGGTCTGGGCCGGCGGAGACTGTGCTGCGGGCGGCGAGGATCTGACCGTGACCGCCGTGGCCGAGGGCCGCGATGCTGCGATGGACATTCACGCCAGCCTGAGCGCCTGAGCCAGGCGTCGGCGCGTGAATATGTGTGACAGGACGAAGATGCATCTTCGCATCAGGGAGGCCGGATAAATGGCTGATTTGAAAACGAACTTTCTGGGCATCGAAAGCCCCAACCCCTATTGGCTGGCCTCGGCGCCGCCGACCGACAAGGAATACAACGTCCGCCGTGCCTTCGAGGCCGGATGGGGCGGCGTCGTGTGGAAAACGCTGGGCTCGGAAGGCCCGCCGGTGGTCAACGTGAACGGCCCCCGGTACGGGGCGATCTACGGGGCCGACCGGCGTCTGCTGGGCCTCAACAACATCGAACTGATCACCGACCGGCCGCTCGAGGTGAACCTCGAGGAGATGGCCCGCGTCAAGGCGGATTACCCGGACCGCGCCTTGATCGCCTCGATCATGGTGCCGTGCGAGGAGGAGGCCTGGAAAGCCATCCTACCCCGCGTCGCTGAAACCGGCGCCGACGGGATCGAGCTGAACTTCGGCTGCCCGCACGGGATGAGCGAGCGCGGCATGGGCTCGGCCGTGGGGCAGGTGCCCGAATACATCGAAATGGTCACCCGCTGGTGCAAGAAATACTATGACCGTCCGGTGATCGTGAAGCTGACGCCCAACATCACCGACATTCGCAAGCCGGCGGCTGCGGCGCGGAATGGCGGGGCCGATGCGGTGTCGCTGATCAACACGATCAACTCGATCACCAGCGTCAATCTGGACACGTTCAGCCCCGAACCCTCGATCGACGGCAAGGGCAGCCATGGCGGCTATTGCGGCCCGGCGGTCAAGCCCATCGCCCTGTCGATGGTCTCCGAGATCGCCCGCGCCGAGGCGACCCAAGGCCTGCCGATCTCGGGCATCGGCGGAGTGACCACATGGCGCGACGCGGCCGAGTTCATGGCGCTGGGCTGCGGCACGGTGCAGGTGTGCACCGCGGCGATGACCTATGGGTTCAAGATCATCGACGAACTGACGGCTGGCCTGTCGCAGTGGATGGACGAGAAGGGATACTCCAACGTCTCCGAGATCGTCGGGCGGGCCGTCCCGAACGTGACCGACTGGCAGTATCTGAACCTGAACTACGTCGCCAAGGCCAAGATCGATCAGGATCAGTGCATCAAGTGCGGCCGTTGCTATGCGGCCTGCGAGGACACCAGCCATCAGGCGATCTCCATGTCGCCCGACCGAGTGTTCGAGGTGATCGACGAGGAATGCGTGGCCTGCAACCTGTGCGTGGATGTCTGCCCGGTCGAGGGCTGCATCTCGATGGTGCCGATGGCGGCGGGCGAGGTCGATCCGCGCACCGGCAAGGTGGTTCAGCCGGACTATGCCAACTGGACGACCCACCCGAACAACCCGATGGCCAAGGCCGCCGAGTGACCGGCGTCAGATCACCAAAAGGGGCCGCGCTGCGGCCCTTTTTTCATGGGGTTAGCAGTTTTCGGTACAGGGTATCGATGAAGGGCGCAGCCCCTTCGAACGGGTCTTCGTCGCCCAGGATCGCGCGCACCTGAACATCGAAATCCGCATAATGCTGGGTCAGCGCCCAGATCGAAAAGATCAGATGATGCGGGTGGAGGCGGGCGATTTTGCCCTGGTCCATCCAGTGCGTCAGAACGGCCGCCTTCTGATCGACCAGCGCCTTCAGATCGTTCGACAGGGCGTCATGGATGCGGGGCGCGCCCTGCACCAACTCATTCGCGAACAGGCGGCTTTCGCGCGGCAACTCGCGGCTCATCTGCAGCTTGCGCTTGATGTACGAGAGGATCTCCTCCATCGGCTCGCCGTTTTCATCAAGGTCGTGCAGCGGCGCCAGCCAGGTGTCCAGCAGGCCGGACAGAAGCGCGGTGTGGATCGCCTCTTTGGACGGGAAATAATACAGAAGGTTCGGCTTGCTCAGCCCGGCCTCGGCCGCGATCTGATCGACGGTCGCCCCGCGAAAGCCGTGGGCCGAGAACACGTTCAGCGCGGCCTCGAGAATCGCGGCGCGGTTCTTTTTCTGAATTCGGGTCGGGGCGCGGTCTTTGGGCATGTATGCAGGGCGTCTCTTTTTCGAACAAGCAGGTGTTGAATATGCCGATTTTTGCATCGGCGCGATGCAATTTCTTGACTGATATCGAACCCGTGATAGCGTGAGTTTGACCAGATGGTCAAATCAAGACACCAAAAGCGAGCCAAATCGCAAGCAACAGGGAAGACGAACATGGCAGCTCCGGCGCAGAATCTCAGGATCAATGGCGACAGGTTGTGGGACAGCCTGATGGAGATGGCCAAGATCGGTCCGGGCGTTGCCGGCGGCAACAACCGCCAGACCCTGACCGACGAAGATGCCGAAGGCCGCGCGCTATTCCAGAAATGGTGCGAAGAGGCCGGCTGTACCATGGGCCTTGACCAGATGGGCAACATGTTCGCCATGCGCCCGGGTACCGATCCCGATGCGCTGCCGGTCTATGTCGGCTCGCACCTGGATACGCAGCCGACGGGCGGCAAGTACGACGGGGTGCTGGGGGTTCTGGGCGCGCTCGAGATCATCCGCACCCTGAACGATCTGGGCATCAAGACCAAACACCCGATCGTGGCCACCAACTGGACCAACGAAGAGGGCACGCGCTTCGCCCCCGCCATGCTGGCCTCGGGCGTGTTCGCGGGGATGCACACCCAGGACTGGGCCTATGACCGCGAGGATGCCGAGGGCAAGAAATTTGGCGACGAGTTGCAGCGCATCGGTTGGCGCGGCGATGAAGAGGTCGGAGGCCGCAAGATGCATGCCTTCTTTGAGCTGCATATCGAACAGGGCCCGATCCTCGAGGCTGAGGGCAAGGATATCGGCGTCGTCACGCATGGCCAGGGCCTGAGCTGGACCCAAGTGACCGTGACCGGCAAGGACGCGCATACCGGATCAACCCCGATGCCGATGCGCAAGAATGCCGGGCTGGCGATGGCGCGCATTCTTGAAAAGGTGGACGAGATCGCCTGGTCGCACGCGCCCCATGCCGTGGGGGCTGCCGGGCATATCGACGTCTATCCGAACTCGCGCAACGTGATCCCGGGCAAGGTGGTGTTCACGGTCGATTTCCGCTCGCCCGAGTTGGACGTCATCAAGGACATGGAGAACCGGCTGCGCGTCGCAGCCGAGGACATCGTGGATGAGATGGGCCTGCAGGTCGCGTTCGAGAAGGTCGGCGGGTTCGACCCGGTGAAATTCGACGAGACCTGCGTCGCCGCCGTGCGCAATGCAGCCGAGCGGCTGGGCTATTCGCATACCAACATCATTTCGGGCGCGGGGCACGATGCCTGCTGGATCAACCGCGTGGCGCCGACCGCGATGGTGATGTGCCCCTGCGTGGATGGCCTGAGCCACAACGAGGCCGAGGAAATCAGCAAGGAATGGGCAACCGTCGGGGCGGATGTCCTGTTCCACGCGGTCGTCGAAACCGCCGAGATCGTGGAGTAGCCGGGGCCGCGCGCCCCCAATCCGCTGGAAAACCAATAGAGGCGCAACAGACGCGCCCGCAGGGAGTTGAACATGAGCACAGTCATCAAGAACGGAACCGTCGTTACCGCGGATCTGACCTACAAGGCCGACGTCAAGATCGAAGGTGGCGTGATCACCGAAATCGGGCCGGATCTGAAGGGGGATGAGCAACTGGATGCGACCGGCTGTTACGTCATGCCCGGCGGGATCGATCCGCACACGCATCTGGAAATGCCGTTCATGGGAACCTATTCCAGCGATGATTTCGAAAGCGGCACCCGCGCGGCGCTGGCCGGCGGCACGACCATGGTGGTGGACTTCGCGCTGCCGAACCCGGGCGAAAGCCTGCTGGATGCGCTCAAACGCTGGGACAACAAGTCGACCCGCGCCAATTGCGACTATTCCTTCCACATGGCCGTGACCTGGTGGGGCGAGCAGGTGTTCGACGATCTGAAAACCGTCATCGAACAGCGCGGCATCAACACGTTCAAGCATTTCATGGCCTACAAAGGCGCCCTGATGGTCAATGACGACGAGCTGTTTGCCTCGTTCAAGCGGCTGGCCGAGCTGGGCGGAATCGCGATGGTCCATGCCGAGAACGGCGACGTGGTGGCCGAGTTGCAGGCCAAGCTGTTGGCTGAAGGCAATACCGGCCCCGAGGCCCATGCCTATTCGCGCCCGCCGCAGGTCGAGGGCGAGGCCACCAACCGCGCCATCATGATCGCCGACATGGCCGGGGTGCCGCTCTATGTGGTGCACACCTCGTGCGAAGAGGCGCATGAGGCCATCCGTCGGGCCCGGATGCAGGGCAAGCGGGTCTGGGGCGAGCCGCTGATCCAGCACTTGACGCTGGACGACAGCGAATATGCGCATCCCGATTGGGACCACGCCGCGCGTCGGGTGATGAGCCCGCCGTTCCGCAACAAACAGCACCAGGACAGCCTTTGGGCGGGGTTGCAGTCGGGCTCGCTGAGCGTGGTCGCCACTGATCACTGCGCCTTCACGACCGAGCAGAAGCGGTTTGGTGTGGGTGATTTCACCAAGATCCCGAACGGGACGGGCGGCCTTGAGGATCGGATGCCGATGCTGTGGACCCACGGCGTGGCAACCGGGCGGCTGACGCCGAACGAATTCGTGGCCGTGACGTCAACAAACATCGCCAAGATATTGAATTGCTATCCGAAAAAGGGTGCAGTTCTGGTGGGCGCAGATGCCGATCTGGTGGTGTGGGACCCGGACAAGACCAAGACCATAAGCGCGGCGACGCAGCAGTCGGCGATCGACTACAACGTGTTCGAGGGGCACGAGGTCAAAGGCCTGCCGCGCTTTACCCTGACCCGTGGACAGGTCGCGGTGCATGATGGCGAGATCCGAACGCAGGAAGGCCACGGTAAATTCGTCGCGCGCGAGGCCAACACCACCGTGAACAAGGCGCTGAGCACCTGGAAAGAGCTGACCGCCCCGCGCCCGGTAGAGCGGTCGGGCATCCCGGCGACGGGGGTGTGATGTTCGAAGGTTACCGAACGGGCAAAAAAGCCAAAACTTCAAGGCAGTAGGATGACATCTGAAAGCAATACCCAGCCCGTGATCGAGGCAAAGAACCTCGACCTGACCTTCCAAACCAATGACGGACCCGTGCACGCCCTCAAGGACGTGAACCTGGCGATCGACAAGGGCGAATTCGTCAGTTTCATCGGCCCTTCGGGCTGCGGCAAGACGACCTTTCTGCGCTGTGTCGCTGCGCTGGAGACACCTACGGGCGGCACGCTGACCGTCAACGGCATGACCCCGGACGAGGCCCGCCGGAACCGGGCCTATGGCTATGTGTTCCAGGCGGCGGGCCTGTACCCGTGGCGGACCATCGCCAAGAACATCAAACTGCCGCTCGAGATCATGGGATACTCGGCGCAGGAGCAGGAAGAACGTGTACAGAACGTTCTGGAACTTGTTGATCTTACAGGATTTGGTGGAAAATTTCCTTGGCAGCTGTCGGGTGGGATGCAGCAACGGGCCAGCATCGCCCGAGCGCTGGCCTTTGACGCCGATATCCTGTTGATGGACGAGCCTTTCGGCGCGCTGGACGAGATCGTGCGCGATCACCTGAACGAACAGCTTTTGGCGCTGTGGGCGCGCACCGGCAAGACAATTGGTTTCGTCACCCACTCGATCCCCGAAGCGGTGTATCTGAGCACCAAGATCGTGGTGATGAGCCCACGCCCCGGCCGGATCACCGATGTGATCGACAGCCCTCTGCCCAAGGAACGGCCGCTGGACATCCGCGACACGCCCGAATTCATCGAGGTCGCGCACCGCGTGCGCGAAGGGCTGCGCGCCGGGCATGGGGACGATGTGTGATGGGCAGGGATGACATCAGACGCGCGACCGGGGCGGATGTGCCGGCCTGCGCGGCGGTGGTTTCGACCTGGGTCCGCCAGACCGAGTGGATGACGGATGAACTGCCCCAACAGGAGTTGGAGGCGCTGATCGCGCAGGCCTTCCCAGACCGCGAGATGTGGGTCGTGGGCGAACCCGTCGATTGCTACATGTCGGTCGATCCCGCGGCGCAGAAGGTCGGCGCGCTGTATTGCCTGCGGACCGGGCAGGGCATCGGCAAGCGCCTGCTGGACCGGGCAAAACAGGGGCGCAGCTTTCTGTGGCTGACGGCCCATCAACCGAATGCCGCCGCGCAACGCTTCTATCGCCGCGAGGGGTTTGTCGAGACCGGGACCGAGGCCGCAACGCCGCCCGAGACCGTGGCCGTGGTGCGGATGGAGTGGCACGCATGAAGCAGCTTGTTGCCGTTCTGACCGTTCTGCTGGCCATCATCGTCATCTGGTACGCGGCCTGCATTCCGATGAACATCAAGGGCGTTCTAACTGAACAGGAACGGGCCGGGGCCGAAGTGGTTCCGCCCTCGGCCAAAGACCGCCGCGACATGGGGGAAATCGGTCTGGCGCTGCGCAACAGCTTTGCCGTTCCGGCGACCTGGGCGCAGGATCGGCCGCGTCTGCCCGCACCGCATCAGGTGGGCATCGAACTGTGGGAGACCACGGTTCAGAAGAAGATCACCTCGAAACGGTCATTGGTCTATCACGGCTGGGTGACGCTCAGCGCGACGATCTTGGGCTTTGCCATCGGCACGGGGCTGGGCATCCTGCTGGCGGTGGGGATCGTGCACAGTCGGGTGATGGACCTGTCGGTCATGCCCTGGGCCATCGTCAGCCAGACCATCCCCATCATCGCATTGGCGCCGATGATCATCGTGGTGCTGTATTCGATCGGCATTCAGGGGATCATCCCCAAGGCGGTGATCTCGGCCTATCTGAGCTTTTTCCCGGTGGTCGTCGGCATGGTCAAGGGCCTGCGCAGCCCTGACGCGATGCAGCTGGACCTGCTGCGCACCTACAATGCAAGCAACGGGCAGGCGTTCTGGAAACTGCGCCTGCCGGCCTCGATGCCCTATCTGTTCGCCTCTCTCAAGATCGGGATCGCCGCGTCGCTGGTGGGGGCCATCGTCGGCGAACTGCCGACCGGCGCCGTGGCGGGGCTGGGCGCGCGTCTGCTGGCCGGCAGCTACTATGGCCAAACGGTGCAGATCTGGTCGGCGCTGTTTGCCGCGGCCATTCTGGCGGCCTGTCTGGTGGGCCTGTTGGGCCTGATCGAGCGCGCGGTGTTGAAACGCATGGGGATGGCGCAATGATGATGGTCGGTCTTGCAATCCTTTTGTGGCTGGCCGGTTGGTGGCTGAACACCCGCCTGGCCAGCGGACCTTATGCCGACACGCGGGCGGTGCGCATTCTTGCGCCGCTGATCTTCGGCCTGACCGTCATCGGGGTGTGGGAATTGCTGGTGCGCGGGCTCGAGGTGCCTCTGGTGATCCTGCCCGCGCCTTCGGTGATCTGGGACCGGTTCTGGGACAGCCTGCCGATCTTGTGGGCCGATTTCGTGCAGACCATCATCAAGGGCGCGCTCAGCGGCTATGTGATCGGATGTGGCGCTGCCTTCCTGATGGCAATCGCCGTGGACCGGTGGGACTTCCTGCGCCTGGGCTTGCTGCCGGTGGGCAATTTCGTGGCCGCGCTGCCGATCGTGGGCACCGCGCCGATCCTGGTGATGTGGTTCGGGTTCGACTGGCATTCGAAGGCGGCCGTTGTGGTGGTGATGGTCTTTTTCCCGATGCTGGTGAACACGGTGGCCGGCCTGCGCGAGGCCACCGCCATGCAGCGCGATCTGATGGAGACCTATGCCGCAAGCTATTGGCAGAGCTTTCTGAAGCTTCGGCTGCCCGCGGCCATGCCGTTTATTTTCAACGGGTTGAAAATTTCCACCACGCTGGCCCTGATCGGCGCTATCGTGGCAGAGTTCTTCGGCTCGCCCACCTTGGGCATGGGGTTCCGGATCTCGACCAGTGTCGGGCAATTGTCGCTGGACATGGTCTGGGCGGAAATCGTGGTCGCGGCACTGGCCGGGACCGCCTTCTACGGTCTGGTCGCCATGATCGAGAAATTGGTGACCTTCTGGCACCCGTCACAACGCAGTTAAGCGGAACAACAATTCAACAGACCCCGAAAACGGGGCAGCACTAGCAACTAGGAGAAGATGAAGATGAACAAGCTACTGACCGGGGCCATAGCCGCCCTAGGATTCGCCGCAAGTTCGGCCTTTGCCGCAGACGAGGTGACGCTGCAGTTGAAATGGGTCACCCAGGCCCAGTTCGCGGGCTACTACGTCGCCAAGGACAAGGGGTTCTACGAAGAAGAGGGGCTGGACGTCACCATCCTGCCCGGCGGCCCCGACATCGCGCCCACGCAGGTGATCGCGGGCGGTGGCGCTGATGTCACCGTGGAATGGATGCCCGCCGCGCTGGCCGCACGCGAAAAGGGCCTGCCGCTGGTCAACATTGCGCAGCCCTTCAAAAGCTCGGGCATGATGCTGACCTGCTGGAAGGATGCGGGCATTTCCTCGCCCGAGGACCTCAAGAACCGCACGCTGGGCGTCTGGTTCTTCGGCAATGAATTCCCGTTCATGAGCTGGATGAGCCAGCTGGGCATCGACACCGGCGGCAAGAGCGAGAACGGCGTCGAGGTTCTGAAGCAGGGCTTCAACGTCGACCCGCTGCTGCAGCGTCAGGCCGATTGCATCAGCACCATGACCTACAATGAATACTGGCAGGTGATCGACGCCGGCGTCAGCCCCGACGAGCTGGTGACCTTCAAGTACGAAGACCAGGGCGTTGCCACGCTGGAAGATGGCCTTTACGTGCTTGAAGAAAACCTCAGCGACCCGGCCTTCGTCGACAAGATGGAACGCTTTGTGCGCGCTTCGATGAAAGGCTGGAAATACGCCGAGGAGAACCCGGACGAAGCCGCCGAAATCGTGTTGGAGAACGATGCGACCGGTGCTCAGACCGAGGAACACCAGAAGCGCATGATGGGCGAAATCGCCAAGCTGACCGCCGGTTCGAATGGCGCGTTGGATCCGGCTGATTTCGAGCGCACGGTGAACACGCTGCTGGCCGGCGGCTCGGACCCGGTGATCACCAAAAAGCCCGAAGGCGCGTGGACCAGCCAGATCACGGATTCAGCCCTGAACTGATTGGCTGTACCATGGCAACAATTCAGCGCGGCCCCCTGTGGGCCGCGTTTGTTTTTGCGGATGTCGGAATTTAACTGTCTTCAGAGGCAGTTTCCTCTATTATTCCTGTAAGATTTTGCGATCCCTACGAAAATTGGTGGATTTGGGAATAAAATGCAGGATTTTGCATCACAATTCAGCCAAGCAAGCCACCTGATCCTGACCGGGGATCCGGACCTTTGGGCGATCGTGACGCTGTCGCTGCAAGTTTCGGTGCTGGCTGTGTTGATTTCAGCCGTGATCGGGATGCCGGTTGGCGCGGCCTTGGCGGTGGCCCGCTTTCCCGGACGGCGCGCGTTGATCATTCTGATGAACGCACTGATGGGCTTTCCTCCGGTTGTCGTCGGCCTGCTGGTCTACCTGATGCTGTCCCGTTCGGGCCCGCTGGGCGTGCTGGAGCTTTTGTACACCCCAACCGCCATGATCATTGCCCAAACTGTGCTGGTGACCCCGATCGTCGCGGCGTTGACGCGGCAGGTGATCGAGATGCTGGCCGAGGAATATTCGGAACAGTTGCGTTCGTTGGGAGTGTCGCGGTTGGCCTCGGTGCCGGTGCTTTTGTGGGACGCGCGTCTGGCGTTGGTGACTGCCTTGCTGGCCGGGTTCGGACGAGCCATCGCCGAAGTCGGCGCGGTGATTATCGTCGGCGGCAACATCAACCATGTGACACGGGTCATGACGACGACGATTGCGTTGGAGACCTCGAAGGGAAATCTGGCCCTGGCGCTGGCCTTGGGGACGATCCTGATCGGAATTGCCGTGGCCGTGAATGCGGCAGTCAGCGCCCTGACGCTTCGGGCCGAGCAGGAAGGGTTGCGCCATGCGTGATCTGATGCCAGACATGCCCAATTGTCTGCAGGCCGATGGGCTGCGAGTGGAACGCAATGGCAAGCTGTTGTTGGATGTTCCGCAGCTGATGATGGATGGTCCGGGGCCGACTTTGATCCTTGGGCCAAACGGTGCTGGCAAAAGCCTGCTGCTGCGTTGCCTGCATGGTTTGATCAAGGCGGATGCGGGGCAGGTTCGGCAGGATGGCGGTGTTCTGAATGCGGCCCACAAAGCCCGGCAGGCAATGGTGTTCCAGCAACCGGTTCTGCTGCGCCGATCGGTGTCTGCCAATCTGGACTTTGTTTTGAAACGGCTGGGGCTCGGCAGGGCTGCTCGGAAAAACCGGATCCAGGAACTTCTGGCCGAAGGAGGGCTTGAGACCAAGGCCCGGCAGTCGGCGCGCTCGCTGTCGGGTGGCGAGGCACAGCGTCTAGCCATCCTTCGCGCGCTTGCGCTTGGCCCCGAGACCCTGTTCCTGGACGAACCCACCAGCGCCCTTGATCCCGCGGCGACCCAAATGATCGAGGCGATGATCCTGCGCGCCTCGGCCCGGGGCGTGCGGATCGTGATGGTCACCCACGACGTCGGGCAGGCCCGTCGGCTGGCGGCGGATATCGTGATGATGCAGGGCGGACGCGTGGTCGAGCATGGCGCCGCAAAACAGGTGCTGGAAGCGCCACAATGTCAGGCCTCGCGCCAGTATCTGGCGGGCTGGCTGGTCACATAACAACAACCGGAGGCAATCCATGTTTCGCGCAGCAATCAAAAGCGCAATGATCCTGTTCGGGCTGTTCGCCGGTCCGGCAGCGGCCGAAGAACCATTCATTGTCGTGCAGTCCACGACATCGACGCAGAATTCCGGCCTTCTGGACTTTATCCTTCCAGGGTTCGAGGCGGAAAGCGGGATCGATGTCCGTGTTGTCGCCGTGGGGACCGGGCAGGCGATCCGAAATGCGATCAACGGCGACGGTGACGTTCTGCTGGTGCATGCCAAGCCGGCGGAAAAGCAATTCGTGGCCGACGGCTGGGGTGTCGAGCGGCGGGACGTGATGTACAACGATTTCGTCTTGGTGGGGCCGAAATCGGACCCGGCCAAGATCAAAGGCGGCGACGACGCGGTGGCCGCGTTGGCAGCGATCGCGCAGGCCAAAGCTCCGTTCGCGTCGCGCGCGGATGACAGCGGGACCCACAAGGCGGAGAAGGCTCTTTGGAGCCTGTCCGGAACGGACCCGACCTTGTCTTCGGGCGAGTGGTACCGCGAGACCGGATCGGGCATGGGCGCAACGCTCAACCTTGCTGCGGGCATGGATGCCTATGCCCTGACCGATAGGGCCACATGGCTGTCGTTCGGCAACAAGGGAAACCTCGAGATCCTGGTCGAAGGCGATCCTCGGCTGTTCAATCAATACGGAGTGATCCTCGTGAACCCCGAAAAGCATCCGCGGGTCCGGGCGGCCGCGGGCAAAAGGTTCATCGACTGGCTCACTGGCCCGGACGGTCAGGAAGCAATCGCGGCGTACAAATTGAACGGTGAGCAACTCTTCTTTCCGAACGCGCAGCAATAGGGCCAGTCAGTCACTTGCGCCGTTGTGATGGATCTGTCCCAAGCCGGACAGATCGTATCCGCCCAATTCATCGGCGCGACGACTGAATTTGTCCGTACCCAGAAAAGTCAGCAGTTTCTGCATCGGCGGATCGAAACAGGACCGCCGCCAGATGGCGAGGTCGAGACGTTCGGAATGGGTCGGAACGAAGCCCAACCCGTAGAGTCGCGCCAGGGCTCCGATGCCGAACCCCGCCTCGGTCTTGTGGTCATGCAGAGCGATTGCCAGTTCCTCTTCGGTGCGGGCACAAGTCGGCAGGGCGTCAAGATCGGCGCGGCTCAGACCGCAGCTCTCCAACTGGGCATCGAACAAGTGCTGACTGGCTGCACTGTCCTGGCGCAGCACGACACGGCGGCCCTTCAGGTCACCAAAATCGGAAATTCCCTGAACCCCAGGGGCCAGCAACAGGCCGCGCTGGCGGCTTGCGACCTCGTACAGAACCAAGGGCGCTTCACCCAGCGCATCGCGGACGGAATTGATATTGAACCCGCCCGGTTCATGGATGTGCAGTACAGCGGCTTGTGCGTCACGTCGCGCAAGGCGGTTCAGCCCGTCAAATGAACCGTCGTAATAAGTGGCCAATCCTGAGCCGCTTTCGCGAAGCGCCCAATCCAAAAGCGGATCATGGCTGCCAGCCACGATGTCGGGCAGGGGCGGTTTGACGGTGTTCGGACCGGTACGCGACGCATTGAGCCAGGCCAGTACCTCGGCCCGGGGAAAAAGAAGTTTGCCCATCGCTTTCACGCAGGGCACTTCGCCTGAAGACGCCAGATCATAGGCCTTGCGTTCGCCAATGCGCAGCAGGTCCGCCAACTCTCGTGTGGTCAGGAATTCGGACATTCAGTCTAGTCGCACCGAGGAGCCGGTCTGTGTCTCGGCGGCTGAGTGCCCGAGTTGCTTCAAAACCAGCGGTGCGCCGGCAGTAATGACGACCATTGCGGCGGCAGCTGCAAGAAAGGCTTTCATCTTATCCTCCGGCTTAGTCTGCGGGCGCTGTTGCGCTGCGCAGGAATTCAATCAGGTCGGTGCGGTCCTGCGCCTGCGCGATCCGCTGCATCGGCATCTTCGACCCCGGAATGTAGTGGTCCGGCCCTTGGTCGAAAAGAGCGTTTATCGTCTGTTCGTTCCAAATGATATCAGACCCTTGCAGCGTTTCCGAGTAGATATAGCCGGGCAAGGTCCCAGCCTTACGCCCGAATACGCCATGCAAGGTCGGCCCAGCCCGGCGCTGATCGTCCGGCGTCAGGCTATGGCAGATTGAACATTTCCGTGCGAACTGCCGTTCTCCGTTGTTCATGTCGTCGGGGTCTTTCAGAAAACTCGGCTCTTGGCTCGCCATTCGTTCCTGTGACCCCAGCGCGGCCACCGGCCAGCTGTACATGGCCTGATCCAACCCGCCTGCGTGCAGGTTTTCTCCATCGGGGGAAAAGGCCAGTGCCCAGACCGGACCGCGCAGCGTTGCCCGGAAATCCTGCGCGATCCGCCAGTCCCGTGTGTCGATGATCATGATGTAGCCCTCGCCATCGCCCACCGCCAGCAGCGACCGATCCGGGCTGAGGGCGAGCGCAAGGATCGGGCGTCGGTCCAGCGTGAAATCGCGCTCGGCCCCGGTGGTCAGGTCCAGAATGCGGGTCACGCCATCGACCGCGCCATAGGCGATCCATCCGTCTTGGGCGTTCAGGACCAGTTCGTTGATGCCGAATCCGTGCTCGACCAGCCGCGCGGTTTCCGCCCCGGTCGTCACATCCCAGACCCGCAGGCTGCCGTCGACCCCAGCGGAATACAGCGTCCGCCCATCCGGCGCGAACGCCACCGCATTGACGCCGCTACCCGTTGGGCCCAGCAACTTGCGCGCACCGCCCTCGGTGGGCCAAAGGCCGATGGTCCCGTCCCAGCTGGCAGTCGCCACTAGGGTCTTTGAGGCGGCAATCCCGACAACCTTGCCCTTGTGCTGGCCAACGACCTGTCCACCGGGCCAACGGCGCAGGGTAAAGTCGTCACCGGCCGAATAGATCGCGGTGCCGTTAAAAGCCACCGCGTTCACGGCAGCTTCGTGACCTTCCAGCCAGTCCGGCTGCTGTCCGGACCACAGTCCCACGGAATTGTCGAAACTGGCGGTAGCAATGCGCCCGTCCGGGGCCGTGGCGATGTCCATGATCGGTCCGCCATGGCCCTTGAGCGTGTAGAAATCCGCCGCCAGCGGCAGCGGCAGCAGGGCCAGCGCCAGAGCCAGCCCGCGCATCTATTCGGCAGGCGAGGCCGCGCCGTCGCTGGCCTCCTGTGCCTTTACCTCTTCCAGCCACAGCGAATGGTGCTCGCGCGCCCATTGCTCTTCGACCTCGCCGGTGCCCATGGCGTCAAACGCGCCTTCCATGCCGACCGAGCCGAGGTAGATATGCGCCAGTATGATGGCGATGAAGGCATAGGCGACCATCACGTGCCAGACCTGGGCATATTGCATTTCTTCCTGCGGAGACATTTGCGTGGGCAGGTCCAGTCCCAGCAGCTGCGGCAACCCGGTCGCGTTGGCGATTGAAAACGTCTTGGCGAACATCGGAAGCTCGAACGGGAACAGCAGCGACAGGCCGGACAGGCTGATCGAGACGCCCAGCAGGATGCACAGCCAGAAAATGATCTTTTGACCGGCGTTGAATTTCTTGGCCGGGGGGTGTTTGCCCTTGGTGAACAACCCGCCGCCCGCCGCCAGCCATTTCAGGTCGGTCCGGTTGGGGATGTTGTGGGCGATCCAGTTCACGGTGATGATGATCAATCCCAGCATGAAGGCCCAGGCCAGATTGTTGTGCAGCCACTTGCAGCCTTGCGCGATGGTGGCGAACCCTTCCTTGCCGAACAATGGGATCAGGAAATCTCGGCCGTAGAGCGTCAGCAGGCCGGTCAATCCAAGTATCAGGAACGAGCCGGCAAACAGCCAGTGCCCGAACCTTTCAAATCCTGAAAACCGTGTGACCGTGCGGCCCGTTTTCTCGCCGTCGATGCGGATGCGGCCGCGGATCAGGAAAAACAGCAGCAGAACGACCAGCATCCCGCCCAAAATATAGGTTCCGTATTCGCGCAGCGGACCGGTGCGGAAAGTCCACCACCACATGCCGCCGTCCTGGATCAGCACGCCGGCAGCCGGCCCCTTGGTCGACACGGTCACATCGGCTGAGCCATAGCGGATGGCGCGATACACATCACTGTCCGAAGCCACACCGCGCGTACCCAACTGACCCAGCAACCCTTCGGCATTGCCTTGCCCGGTATTCTGTGCGCGGTAGCTGTTGTCGACCTTCTCGCCGCGTTGCCGGGCCAGAATATCCTCGAGCGTCGTGGCGCCACCGGTCTGCGCGCGCGGGGCAGCGGCTGGTTCGTCTGTGCCGGTCGCGTCCTGTGCAAGCGCGCCGTGCGCGATCGCAAGTGTCAACGTCAAAGCCAGAAAAATGCGCAGCATCGGAACCTCGGTATCAATCCAAAAGCGGGTGACCCACCGGGGCGGGTCACCCGTGTTGTCAGGCTGAGGTCTCAGCCGTCCTTCTGGTCGTAGGCCGTACCCCAACCCCAGGCGCCCGAGCCGAACCCGCGCGCCACGACGCGTTCGCGGTAGATGGCCGAGACCACGTCGCCGTCACCGGCAAGCAGGGCCTTGGTCGAACACATCTCGGCGCAGATGGGCAGTTTGCCCTCGGCGATCCGGTTGCGGCCGTATTTGGCGAACTCTGCGGTCGAGTGCGTTTCTTCGGGACCGCCGGCGCAGAAGGTACATTTGTCCATCTTGCCGCGCGATCCGAAGTTGCCGGCCTGCGGGTATTGCGGCGCGCCGAACGGGCACGCATAGAAGCAGTAGCCGCAGCCAATGCACAGGTCCTTGGAATGCAGGACGACGCCTTCTTCGTTCTGATAGAAGCAGTCGACCGGGCACACCGCCATGCAAGGCGCATCCGAACAATGCATGCAGGCGACCGAGATCGAACGTTCACCCGGTTTGCCGTCATTGATCGTCACCACCCGGCGGCGGTTGATGCCCCACGGAACCTCGTGTTCGTTCTTGCACGCGGTCACGCAGGCGTTGCACTCGATGCAGCGTTCAGCGTCGCAGAGAAACTTTGCTCTAGCCATTGTCGTCCTCCTTACGCTGCCCAGATCTTGCAGAGAGTCGCTTTGGTCTCCTGCATCTGGGTCACTGAATCATAGCCATAGGTCTGGGCGGTGTTGGTGCTTTCACCCAGCACGTACGGGTCGGCGCCTTTCGGGTATTTCTCCCTCAGGTCCGCGCCCTGGAAATGGCCGCCAAAGTGGAAGGGCATGAAGGCCACGCCGGCACCGACCCTTTCGGTCAGCATCGCCATCACCTTGACCTTGCCGCCCTCGGGACCTTCGACCCAGACCTGCGATCCGTCGCGAATGCCAAGGTTGTTGGCGTCACGCGGATTGATCTCGACGAACATGTCCTGCTGCAGCTCGGCCAGCCACGGGTTCGACCGTGTCTCGTCGCCGCCACCTTCATATTCGACCAGACGACCTGACGTCAGGATTATCGGGTAATCCTTTGAAAAGTCGTTCTTCTGGATCGAAGCGTACAAGGTCGGAAGGCGATAGGCCTGCCGGTCCTCGTAGGTGGGATAGTCCGCCACCAGATCACGCCGCGGCGTGTACAGCGGCTCGCGATGCAGCGGGATCGGATCCGGGAAGGTCCAGACCACGGTGCGGGCCTTGGCGTTGCCGAAGGGCGCACAGCCATGCTTGATGGCCACCCGCTGGATGCCGCCCGACAGGTCGGTCTTCCAGTTGGTCTTGGGCCCGGCCACGGCGTCGATGGCCGCACGTTCTTCGGCTGTCAGGTCGCCATCCCATCCCAGATCCATCAGCATCTGCATCGTGAACTCGGGGTATCCGTCCTGGATTTCCGAACCCACGCTGTAGACCCCTTCGGCCAGCAGGTTATCACCGTCGCGTTCCACGCCGAAACGCGCGCGGAAGGTCAGGCCGCCCTCGGCCACCGGTTTGGACATGTCATAGAGGTTTGGCGTCCCCGGATGGCCCATCTCGGCGGTGCCCCAGCAGGGCCACGGCAAACCGTAGTATTCGCCGTCATTCGGACCGCCCACGGCCTGCAGCGTCGTTCTGTCGAACGTGTGCTGGTTGGCCATATGGCTTTTGATCCGCTCTGGCGACTGACCGGTATAGCCGATCGTCCACAGCCCCGCGTTGAACTCGCGCGTGATGCTTTCGACATTCGGGGTTTCGGGGTCCTCCATCTCGATATTGCGGAAGAGCCGGTCGGCCCAGCCGAACTTGTTGGCGAACTTGGCCATGATGACCTCGTCCGGCAGGCTTTCGAACAGCGGATCGACCACCTTGTCGCGCCACTGAAGCGAGCGGTTCGAGGCCGTGACCGAGCCACGGGTTTCGAACTGCGTACAGGCCGGCAGCAGATAGACGCCATCGGTCCGGTCATGCAGGACGGCGGAAACGGTGGGATACGGGTCGATCACGACCAGCATGTCCAGCTTTTCCATCGCCGTCTTCATTTCGACCATCCGGGTCTGCGAGTTGGGCGCGTGGCCCCACAGAACCATGGCGCGGACGTTGTTGGGCTGATCCATGTTCTCGGGATCTTCCAGAACACCGTCGATCCAGCGCGAAACCGGGATGCCCCGTTCGTTCTGCAGCGACTTGTCCTTGCCGTCCTTGTCCTTGACCATTGCGAACTGGCCAGCCAGCCACTCCGGTTCCTCGCCCCAGACGCGGGCCCAGTGACCCCATGCGCCTGCGGACAGGCCGTAATAGCCGGGCAGGGTGTGGGACAGAACGCCCAGATCGGTTGCGCCCTGCACGTTGTCATGGCCGCGGAAGATGTTGGTGCCGCCGCCAGAGGTGCCCATGTTGCCCAACGCCAGCTGCAGCACGCAATAGGCGCGCGTGTTGTTGTTGCCGTTGGTGTGCTGGGTGCCGCCCATGCACCAGATCACGGTGCCGGGACGGTTGTTAGCCAGCGTCCGCGCCACGCGCTTGAGCTGCGATCCCGGCACGCCGGTGACGCGCTCGGTCTCTTCGGGTGTCCAGTTTGCGACCTCTTCGCGGATCTGGTCCATGCCCCAAACACGGGTGCGGATGAACTCTTTGTCTTCCCAGCTGTTGTCGAAGATGTGCCACAGGATGCCCCAGATCAGCGCCACGTCGGTGCCGGGGCGGAAGCGGACATATTCGTCGGCATGGGCCGCGGTGCGCGTAAAGCGCGGATCGCAGACGATCAGCGGGGCGTTGTTTTGTTCCTTCGCCCGCAGGACGTGCAGCAGCGAGACGGGGTGCGCCTCGGCCGGGTTGCCGCCGATGATGAAGATCGCCTTGGAATTGTGGATGTCGTTGTAGCTGTTGGTCATGGCGCCGTAGCCCCATGTATTCGCAACACCCGCAACGGTGGTCGAGTGGCAGATCCGCGCCTGGTGGTCCACGTTGTTGGTGCCCCAGTAGGCCGCGAACTTGCGGAACAGATAGGCCTGTTCGTTGTTGTGCTTGGCCGAACCCAGCCAATAGACGCTGTCAGGCCCGCTTTCCTCGCGGATGCTCATCATGCCGTCGCCGATCTCGTCGATCGCCTGCTCCCAGCTGATGCGCTTCCACTCTCCGCCTTCCTTTTTCATCGGGTATTTCAGGCGGCGTTCGCCATGGGCGTGTTCACGGACCGAAGCCCCCTTGGCGCAATGGGCGCCCAGGTTGAACGGGCTGTCCCAACCGGGTTCCTGCCCGATCCAGACGCCGTTCTGCACCTCGGCAACCACGGTACAGCCGACCGAGCAATGCGTGCAGACGGATTTGATGTTCTCGACAGCCGTGTTGGCTGCGGTCTGGGCGCTGGCGGGCGACACGGTTCCACCCGTGGCGCTGATCGCGGCCAGGCCGCCGATCGTCAGGCCCGAGCCACGCAGGAACGCGCGGCGATCGACGCTCTTTTCGCCGATTTGGGACAGGATACTTGTCCGCTGGGGGCGTCTCGCAACCCCGTTGGTCTTTTTCCTAAGCATTTCTTTCCTCCCTTGCTGGCCATGTTGACCATGGCTGGCTTGGTGTTTCGAAATCGACGTCAGGGCCAATCGCAACCGTCAGCCGAGTGTGACCACGTCCGGACCTGCGCCGGGCGTCGCCGGGGCGGCCTAGAAGCGCGCGCTGTCGAAATAGGCGCGGGTATGCGCCGTGTCCTGAATGCGGGTCTCGTCCGAGGGTTGCTCGGCCGCTTCGGCCTCGGTTCCCAGGCTGGCCGCTGCAACGGCTGCCGGGGCCGCGGTGCCCGCCAGTTTCAGGAAGTCGCGGCGGCTGGCGCCGGTCTCCTTGGTCTTGCTCATGGGATCCTCCTTTCCCATTTGCGGTTCAGCGCCCGCCGGGGCGCCAGCGAATGACGGCCGCCTAGTGCGTCGTCATGCGGAAGGCTTCGCGTTCGATCTCCATGAAAACCCGGCCGGCGGTGCCGACCGAGGCATAGAGAACCGAATGTTCGGCTGCTTCCAAGTCCGAGAAAAAGTGCTCGGCCCAGGGGCCGATATGCTTGTTCCAGAACGTCTTTTGATCTTCCAACGCGGCCGGGCCGCCGAAACGGCCGACGATCATGCCGCCCATCATCTCCATCAGCGAGGCGATGTTGTCTTCGGGTTCGAACACGTTTGCCGCCCGGGTGATGCCCCGCGCCGCCATGTCGTTGCGCAGCTGCGCCAGCGGTTTCTCATTCAGGAATCCGGTCAGGTAGAAGCTGGCATAGGGCAGCAGTTCTCCGCGCCCCAGCCCGATGAACAATGCGTTGAACTCGCGCTCGGCAGCTTCGGGCTTGGTCACCTTGGCCACGCGGGCCATGGCCTGAATGGCCTGACCCAGATCGGTCTCGTCCCCCGACAGCGCAGCGATCTGGCTCAGAAGGGTCTGGTCGGGTGGCGTGGCCAGCAGCAGGCCGAGAAAGTTGTAGAAATCCGCGCGCATACGGTCCTCGGTGGAAATCTCGAACGTCTGCGGGTCGCGAATGTTCATCGGGTCATCCTTCGAATTCGAATTTCATGCGCCGCGGGGCCGGGGGGTGTTCGTCCTCATCCGGTTGGATGGCGTCTGCCACTTCGACAGGGGGCGCGGGCTCGGCTTCATGCTCGGGCGTTTCGGTTGCTGGCTCGGCTTCGGCCTCGACCGGTTGTTCTTCGGCTTCCGTCTGCTCGGCCAGCGCCTCGATATGGCGCAACATGCCTTTGCCCACCTGGTAAGCCGTCTGCAGGTTTTCGACCACGCAGGCGGCGTCGGTGTAATCCTCGCCGTAATCGACCAGCCCGTCCACATTCGCCAGCACAGGGTTCAACCGCCACAAGCGCCGCAAGGCGCGACGGCGCAGACGGTCCGGCACGGCCTTGGCCATGAAGCCCGAAACATCGTCGCCCGCCTGCAGAAGGTCAGGGTCGGGCAGGTCAAGCTCGGCCAAGATCTCGGCGTCGGTCTTTTCTTCCAGTTCGGCCTGCCGCGCGGCGATCTCCTGCGCGGTCAGGGCCTCTTGTTCGGAATACGCTTCGGCCTGCACGGCGGCCTTGCGGCGAGACCAGAAATCCTGACGAGCGCTCATTGCACGGCCCTCCGCGGGGCGCGGTAGACATCCGAGGCCTGCCGGATGCGCGCATCGCCCTTGCCGTCTTCCATAAGATCCACCCGTTTCTTGTCGCGGCGGCGTTTGACGAACACCTCATCGTGGTGATGGGCCAGAGTGAAATCGCGCACCCAGGCAATCAGGCCTTCGGTCATCGGGATCTTTTCCACGATCTCTTCACCGGTATCGGCATAGTCCTGACCTTCATAAGGTGACGCGGTGATCAGAAACGCGTTCAGTGGGCGATCGCCTTCTGCATCGTCACGCAGGACAAGATACAGTGATGGCTGGCTGTCCGAGAGATTGGCCATATAGGCCTCGGTTTCATCGGACCAGAGTTTCAAGGGCAGGGTGGCGGCGTGGTATTCGACCGCATCGCCCTCGCGGCGCAGTTCGACCCAGTCAGCGGGCGGGGCGCCGGGCAGCACCGCAACCGCGCGCCAATTCCACCGGGCCCAGCGCGTGACCCCCGGTGTCTTGCGCACGACGACGCCAACCGGCATTTCGATCTGTTTTGCGGCCTCGGCCACTTTGATCCTCCCCGGAAAAGCTCTCCCCTGCTTTCCCTTAGGTTCACTATGGTACACAAATGGGCCACGTGCCAAGTCCGCAGCGGCCTGAAATGGTCGTGATTTGGAAAAAAGTCGTCGCAAATGGGTCGCGGCGGCGATCAACGGTCTTTGGCGGGCGACACAGAGTTTCTGACCAGAACCGGCCGCCACACGTTGCATGGGCGGCGTTTGGGTCTAAGGTTAGGGGCAAGGGAGAGATGCGGGGGGAAAATGGTCACCAAATTGGTCTTGTGTGATTGCGCCGGAAGTCAGGCCTTGGACGGGCAGGGGATATCGGCTGCCTGCGGTGCTGAATGCAGCAAGGTCCACACGGCGCTGTGCACCACCGAACTGACCGTTGTGGCCAAGCTGATGCAGTCGGATGACCAGATTGTCATCGCCTGTGGGCAAGAGGCTCAAGTGTTTCAAGAGCTGGCCGAGGAACTGGGCGTGGATCACCCCGGCTTTGTCGATCTGCGCGACCGGGCCGGCTGGTCCGATCAGGCGCGCGCGGCGATGCCCAAGATGGCCGCCCTGGCCGCCGAGGCGTTGTTGCAGCAGCCGATCACGCCCAGCGTGGATGTCATCAGCGAAGGCACCGCCTGCATCATCGGGCCGGGCGAGGTTGCCTTTGACCTGGCCCAGCGACTGTCGGACACGATGGCGGTGACGGTGGTCGTCACCGATGATGCGCAGCCTGACAGCCGAGCCTATGACGTGGTGCGCGCGCGGGTCCGGTCGGTCTCGGGGGCGCTGGGCGGGTTCACCCTGCGATTGGATGCGTTGCAGCAGATTGATCCGGCGGGGCGCGGTGCGTTTGCCTGGACCCCGCCGCGCGATGGTGCGGTGTCGGCCTGCGATGTGCTGATCGACCTGGCGGGGGGGACGCCTTTCGTGACGGCCCCGGACAAGCGCGAAGGTTACCTGCGCGCCGATCCGCGCGATACTGTGGCGGTTGCCCGGCTGGCCTTTGACGCGGCGCAGCTGGTCGGGACCTTTGAAAAGCCGCTGTATGTCAGGCTCGAAGAAACATTGTGCGCCCATTCGCGGGCCGGGCAGGTGGGCTGTTCCAACTGTCTGGACATCTGCCCCACCGGGGCCATCACCCCGGCCGGAGACCACGTGGCCATCGACCCGATGGTCTGCGCGGGCTGCGGTGAATGCGCGGCCCTGTGCCCCTCGACCGCGATCAGCTACGAGGATCCGCCGGTGGCGGCCCTGCTGGCGCGGATGCAGACCCTGGCGGCGACCTTTCGTCAGGCCGGAGGGCGTGCCCCGCGCCTGTTGGTGCATGACGCCCACGGGGCCGAGATGATCCGGCTGACCGCGCGGTTCGGGCGCGGGCTGCCTGCCGATGTGATTCCGCTGGAACTGGGTGTGGTGTCCGGCTTTGGACATGCCGAGATGCTGGCTGCCTTGGCTCATGGCTTTGCGCGGGTGGACATCCTGCTGGCCCCGACGACCGAGCGGGATGCGTTGCAGCGCGAACTGCCGCTGGCGCTGGCCATCGCCGGAGCGGACGTCGTTGGAGTGATCGACGACTCCGATCCCGATGTGCTGGCCGATCTGCTCTATACGCAGGACGTGCCGCAGCCACTGGCCCAGCCAGTTCTGCCGCTGGGCAACCGGCGCCAGATTACGCGGCTGGCGGCGCAGGCGCTGCGCCCTGATGCGTCCGAGTCGCTGCCTCTGCCGGAACACGCGCCCTATGGCGCGGTGGCGGTGGACACCGAGGCCTGCACCCTGTGCCTGAGCTGCGTGTCGCTGTGCCCGTCAGGCGCATTGATCGACAACCCCGACATGCCACAGCTGAACTTTCAGCAGGATGCCTGCCTGCAATGCGGGCTGTGCAAGACCATCTGTCCCGAAAGCGCGATCACCCTAGTGCCAGAACTGGACCTGAGCGACCGCGCGTTGTCGCCGCGTGTGCTGAACGAGGAGGAGCCCTTTGCCTGCATCGAATGCGGTGCTCTGTTCGGGGTGAAATCGACGGTCGAGCGGATCATGGAGAAGCTGGCCGGCAGCCATCCGATGTTCGCCTCGTCCGAGCAGGCGAAGATGATCCAGATGTGTGACGATTGCCGTGTCCAGGCGCAGTTCCACAGCGAGAATAACCCATTTACCTCAAAGCCCAAGCCCAAGGTCGTTACCACCGATGACTACTTCAGCAAGCGCAAAGATCACTGAAGCTTGAGCGGCGCCCCCAGATCGGCCGCGCGGATGACCGAGACATACGCCAGGATCGCCTCAAGCTCGTCCTGCGTCAGTCTCAGCGGGTGAATGGGCGGAGGGCGTTCGGGGTCGAAGGGCGCAGTGATCCCCTCGATCTGGGTAAAGGACGGGTGCGGGTTCAAGGCGAAGAACGCCTGGAATCGGTTCGACCAGTCAGGCATCGCGCGCAGTACGGCGAAGGACGGAGTAGAGCCCAACCCGTTCATTCGGTTCTGCGGACCAATCACGTGACAGCGCCCGCAATGGGTCAGCGACAGCTTTTCGCCCAGCACGGCGTCGCCTTCGATGGCATCGGACTCGGGCGCAGCGACCGTTTCGAAACTGGCCGAGAACGGGTCGCCCTCGGTCGGTGCAAAGCTTTCGACGGTGCGCTTGCCCACATCGGACATCAGCCAATCCTGAAAACGGGCCTGCCGCGTCTCGTCCTGAATGCGCAGGTGATAGATGTCGCCGCCGCGCTGAAACACCGGCTGTCCCGGTGGCCCGACCGTGAGAACCATCGCGCCCGCATCATCCGCGACAACGCGGATTCCGGTCTTGAGCGAGAAGCGCGGAAGAATATGTTTCAAAAGACCCGAGCGTGCGACATCTTCCGGCGCGGCCAGACCAATCTCCTCCTGCGACCAAGAGGGGCTGGCGAAGAGCGTCAGGCTCAGGCACAAAAGAACAAAGCGCATGGCCCAGCCTAACGGTGACAGGGCGAATGCGTCAAATGAACGAACAAGACGGAGACAACGGCGATGAGCGGCGATTACAACATGTCGATGCGCAAATTCCTCAAACAGGTTGGCGTGACCAGCCAGCAGGCCATCGAAGACGCGCTGCGCAAGGAGGGCGATCCGGCAGGCAAAAGCTTTGAGGCCAAGATGGTCCTGACGATTGACGGCCTAGACGTCGAACATGTCGTGACCGGCCAGATCAAGGACGGCGACGCATGAGCATCCGCGACGCTGTTCTGGCGAACCTGAAGAAGATCACCGACCCGGTTTCGGGGCAGGACATCGTCAGCGCGGGCGTGGTCCGCGCGCTGAATGTCGAGGGCGATACCGTGCGCTTCGTTCTCGAAATCGACCCCAAGAATGCCGACAAGATGGAACCGGTGCGCGCCACCGCCGAAAAGGCGGCGCAGATGGTCGACGGGGTTTCCAAGGTCTCGGCCATGCTGACCGCGCATTCCGACAAGGCGCCGCCGGATTTGAAACCCAAGCCCAAACCCTCGCAGACCGGGCCGCAGGCGGTGCCGGGGGTTAACCGGATCATCGCCGTGGCCTCGGGCAAGGGCGGGGTCGGGAAGTCCACCGTTTCGGCCAATCTGGCCTGTGCGCTAGCGGCTGAGGGGCGGCGGGTCGGTCTGCTAGATGCAGATGTCTATGGGCCCTCGCAGCCGCGCATGCTGGGCGTGTCCGGACGGCCGGCGAGCCCCGACGGCAAGACCATCCTGCCGCTGCGCAACCACGGGGTCACCATGATGTCGATGGGGTTGATGACCAACGAAGGTCAGGCGGTGGTCTGGCGCGGTCCGATGCTGATGGGCGCGCTGCAGCAGATGATGAGCCAGGTGCAGTGGGGCGCGCTGGACGTGCTGATCGTCGACCTGCCGCCCGGCACCGGTGACGTGCAGCTGACGCTGAGCCAGAAATTCAAGGTGGATGGTGCCATCGTCGTCTCGACCCCGCAGGACGTGGCCCTGATCGACGCGCGCAAGGGCATCGACATGTTCCGCCAGCTGAAGACGCCGATCGTCGGCATGATCGAGAACATGTCCACGCATATTTGCTCGAACTGCGGGCACGAGGAACATGTGTTCGGTCATGGAGGCGTCGCCGCCGAAGCCGCCGAACTGGGTGTGCCGTTGCTTGGGGAAATCCCGCTGCATCTGGATATCCGCGTGGCCGCTGATGGCGGGGCACCGATCGTGGTCAGCAAACCTGACAGCCCGCAGGCCGAGGCCTTCCGCAAGATCGCCCGCGACCTGATCGCCGCGGGCAAGGCATGACACAGCCGGTCTTTCCCCCGTTGCTGTCCGGGCACCCGGTACAGGGTGGGGAAGACCCGTTCGACCACGCACAGGCCATGGCGGCGCTGGGCTGCGACGCGGGCAGCGTCGTCTACAACATCCAGGCGGATCGCCTGCGCGCGGCCATCGTCTTTGCACCCGAGGTGCCCTTGCAGGACGCAATGGCCATGCTGCCGCTGTGCGCCGTCGGGTTCCAGAACGCGCTGGGCGCGCTGGCTCCGCCCGAGGTGGCGGTGCATCTTGGCTGGGATGGTCCGATTTTCGTCAACGGGGCCCGGTGTGGCCGATTTCGTGCGGCCGCGTCGACCTCCGATCCGGAAACCGTGCCCGACTGGCTGGTCGTCGGCTGGGAACTGGCCTTGCTGCAAATCGGGGACGAGCCCGGCAAGTCGCCCGATGTGACGGCCCTGTATGACGAAGGCTGCGCGGATGTGTCCCCGGTGCAGCTGGTCGAAAGCTGGTCGCGTCACATGCTGACCTGGCTGAACCGCTGGTCCGAGGATGGCAACGCACCATTGCACGTGGAATGGATGGGCTTGCTGCAGGGCGTCGGAGAGCCCTATGGTGATCGCGGCGTGTTTCTCGGGGCCGATGAGCGGTTCGGCATGCTGTTGCGGAACGGGGCGGATACGCAGATTGTTCCCTTGACCCATCTGTTGGAGGACGCCCATTGAATCTGGCCCGCGCCATTCATTTCGACCAAAGCGACCTGAACGTCTTTCACTCACCCGCCCGAACGGGCGAGTGGTGCATCTCGGGCGGGTTCGAGTTTTCGAACTGGGGCGAGGCCGACCTGGCCGGCAAAGCGCGCCAGGCCTTTGCCAATGGGTGGCTGGGGCTCGAGACCTTCGGGCGCGTGACCTTCGTAGCGGTGACGCAGATCGAGCCGGCCGAGATGGAGCGGCTGGCCACCAACCTGGCCGAGCATTTCGTGCGCCTTTACGGCGCGCCGTCGGTCGAGGCGGCGCTGGACGTGGCCCGGGCCGAGCTGGCCCACATGTCCGAGTTGTGTGACGATCATGCCCCCAACACCCTGCTGACCGTTGCCCGCAGCCTGACCGAGTCCGGCGTTCACGAGGCTTTTCGGGTGATCACGCCGCAAGAGGCCGAGTTGGAGGCCTTTGCCGTGCACGGGTCATTGGACGAGTGATTACAAAAGGTCGGCAAAACCGCCGAACTGTCCGCGCTTGAAGATCAAGCCCTTGCCGGTGCGGTACATGACCTGTTCGACCTCTCCCACGAGAATCAGATGATCCCCGGCCTCGTGGCGGGCAGACAATGTGCAGTCAAATCGGGCCAGACACTGGCTCAGCTGCGGTCGTCCTTTGGGATCCGGGGACCAGTCTGCATGCGAGAAATCGAGGCCATTGCGTGCAAAACGAAGGGCCAGGTCCTGCTGATCCTCGGCCACGACATGGATCGAGTAATGTTGCGCCGCTTGAAAGGCCCCGTAACGGTTCGACTCTTTTGCCAGACACCATAGGACCAATGGTGGATCCAGCGACACCGATGCAAACGAGTTGACGGTGATGGCCGACGGCCCTTCCGAGGTGCTGGTCGTCACGACCGTTACACCAGTGCCAAAGCACCCCAAGGCCTCGCGGAAGGCCATGCTTTGATCGTGTCCGGGTTTGAATGTTCTTTCGGTCATCGCGCGCTCGTGTGGTGGACGGGCACGGGGTGCCATGCCGCAGCAGAATTGTCCACGAAAAGCTGTATCGCGATCAATAAGCTGAGTCAGTTCAGGTCTTCCAGCAGCCGACCGTGCTTGCGGGTTTCTACGATTACGTCGCCGAAGGTCTGCATTCCGCGTGCAGCCAACATCGGTAACATTCGCACCAACGCTTCAGCCGTCGCAACCGCATCCCCCAAAGCCGTATGGCGGAGCGTCTCGGGAATTTCCACGCCCAGTCTTTCGCACAAAGCGTCCAGCGTATGGGTTTCGCTGGCTCCGAACAGAACGGCCGACAGCAGAACCGTGTCCAGGATGGGATGATCCCACGTCACTTTCATGCGCTTGGCATGACGGCGCAGAAACGCCATGTCGAAAGGTGCATTGTGCGCCACGATCACTGCATCACGGGCGAAGTGGTGGAACATGCGCCCGGCTTCCGCGATGTCGGGTGCGTCCTGCACCATACGGTCACTGACCTTGTGAACCTTGGTCGAGGCCGGCGGGATCGGAATGCCCGGATTGACCAGCGTGTCCAGCCGCTCGCCCTCGACGATGCGCCCCTTGACGACACGGACGGCGCCGATCTGCACGATCTCGTCCTTGTGCGGCAGCAAACCGGTGGTTTCGGTGTCGAAAACCACAAAACACAGTTGCGACAGGGGGCGGTTCTCGAACGCCTCGTCGCCGGGGGTGTCCAGAAGGTCGAAATCATAGACCAGAGGGCGCGCGGCCTCGGGCGGGATACGGGCGACGCTGTCTTCGAAGATCAGCATGTAGCCCGGCGCATCGCCCAGCGGCTTCATGCGTGCCGTGTAGGTCTGCCGTCCGTCCACGCTTGCCAGGGTGCAATAGACATCCATGCCGGTTTTCGCCAGCTTTTCGTAAGCGTCCAGCAGAGGTTTGCGTTCGAGGTAGTCGAACAGCGAGGCGTTCAGACGGGGATGGGCGATCTGCGCCAGAACCTCGGCGGCCTGCGCGTCGTACAGAACGATCTGGTGGTTTGGCCCCGCCAGCAGCATCGCGACTGGTATCTCGGACAGTAGCGCGGTCAGACGTTCCTTCTCAGAGGCGAGATGAGCGGTTTCGGCAGCCACGGCTTCGGCGGTGGACAGGGCGGTGCTGGCCAGACGTTCGGCCAGGCTGGCGGCGGCGGGGGCCAGATCACCCAGATAGCGCGCCGCCTGCAGGTCGAGATCGGTATCCACGCCCGCATGAGCCCGCGCGCGCAGCTGCGCCGACAGGCGTTCGATCGGTTTGGCCACGTTGTCGTCGAACAGCAGCCAGACTCCGACGACCAGCCCCAGCAAGCCAAACGAGATCAGCAGGCCGCTGAACACGAAAGCACTGGTCAGATCATTCGGATCGGCCCGGCGCAGGCCAAGCCAAAGGGCGATCAGGGTGATGGCGATGCCACCCGCGGCAAGCAAGCAGAAAAACAGAAAAATTCTCAGGCGCAGGCTCAGGCGGGTCAGCATTGTCAGGCCTCACAAGTAGCTGAGACCACCGGATCGTCCGCGCCAACCGGCACCCAATCGGCACCGACCAGACGCCCATCATCCGCGAACTCGGCCCCGTCCGCCAGACTTGCACGGCTGTGCTCGGTGCAGTTCACCGCGATCGGCATCTTGGACACCGGCGCCCAGCGGCCAAAGAAGTACAGGTCGATCAGGCGCTGATCCGGCACCTGCGCATTGGTCCGCAACGAGGCCGTATCGACGGCCGCGAACCGGTCGACATAGGGCACCGCATAGGTCCAGGGGCGATAGAGCGCGCGGCTTTCGACCTCTTGCACGACGGTCAGGCCGTCGGGCAGGGCGTCCCGGGTGCGGTCGTACCAGGAATACTCGCTGATGATCGTGACCGCGATCATGCCCAAGCCGGCCGCAACCGGAGCCGACCATTTCGGCAGATGGCCACCTGTCAGCCGGTTCAAACCCATCACGAGGCCCGCGATGGCAAAGCCCGCAAAGATCGTGCCGATCAGCTCAAGAAACATCTTCCTCCTCCGTTCTTACTGCCGGGGTCTTTACCCCAGCATCCCCTTGCCGTGCCCGACCGCGGATTGCATCGTCTTTACCACGACAAACGCGTCCCGAAGATGACTTCGCTCAAAGTCCGACAATTCAGACGGCGCAAGATAGTTGTCGGGCTTGTCGCCATTCCTGATCTGTTTGACCTGATGGTTCAACCGGGTTTCCGCGATCAGGTCATAGGCATCCAGCAGGTCCCGCGCGCCCGACGGGCTGAGCACCCCGGCGGCCTCGGCGGCCTTGAGGCGCGCGCGGGTGTTCACCTCGGTCAATTCACCCTGCAGGCTGTAGACGCGGCCCAGATCGACCACGGGAACCACGCCGTTGTGCTTGAGGTCCAGCGTGTTGCGATGCTCGCCCGAGCGGATCGTGGCGATCCCGCGCAGCAGGCCCAGCGGAGGCGTGTGTTTCAGAGAATTCGAGATCATGTGCGCCACGAAAATCGAGTTCGCCCGGGCCGCGCGCAGAGTTTCGGCCTGCAGGTCTGAAAACAGATCGAACCGGCCACCGATGGGGCGCAGGTCGAACATGACCGAGGCCAGCATCTGCGCCTCGGGGTTGGGCTTGGCGATCCAGCCGTTGAAATAGTCGCGCCAGACCCGGACCGGCTGCCGCCAGCGCGGATTGGTCGCCATCATGTCGCCGGGGCAATAGAAATACCCGCAAGCATCCAGCCCGTCGGACACGAATTTGGCCAGCGCCTCGAAATAGGGCAGGTCGGCATCGGTGACGCTGTCATCCAGCATCAGGCAATTGTCCTGGTCGGACACGCCTGTCTGCTCTTGCCGGCCTTGCGAGCCGCAGGCCAGCCACAGATAGGGCACGGGTGCCGGGCCCAGTTTCTGCTCAGCCAGCGCCAGCAGCCGGCGCGTCGCGGCGTCGGCGATGTCGGTGATCAGGCGGGTGACGATCTCGTGCCGGTTGCCGCCCGCCACCAGTTGCACCAGCAGGTTGGGGATCTCGGCCGTGACCGCGGCCATCTCGGTCGCCGACCCGGCCTGCGCGATGCGACTGACCAACTCGGCCGAGCTGACGGCCTGGAACCGGGTCAGGTCGGTTTGGGTGACGATCCCGACCAGACGCCCGCCCTCGGTGATGGGGATATGGCCGATGCCGCGTTCCAGCATCGCGTGCAGCACGTCCGAGCCGATGTCACCGGGCGACAGGGTCAGCGGGTCCGAGGTCATGATCTGTGACACCGGGGTCGTCGGGGGCAGGGCGCCCGCCACGACCTTGCCCGACAAATCCCGCACCGTGGCAATGCCGCGCAACGCGCCGCGCTCGGTGATGCAGACCGACGAAATGCCCCGGTCGCGCATCAGGCGCGCGGCTTCCTGAACGGTCGTGTCCGGGGTGCAGGTGGCCGGCTTGCGCGCCATCAGAGTTTCGACACGGGTGGTGGCAAGCGATTGCTGTTCCGGCCGCGCGGGGCGGGCCCGGTTGAAAAATTTGGCGATGACGACGTGGCGCTTGAGCAGATCGGAAAACAGGTCGGTGGGGATGATCAGCAGAACCGAGCGCGCGTCAGCCGTTGCCGTAGTCACCGCGCGCCCGTCGCGCATCAGCCCACGCTCGCCAAACGAGTTGCGCAGGCCCAGATGGGATACGACCGCGCCGTTTTCGTCGGTGATCTCGACCTGGCCTTCGTAGATGATGAACAGGCCGGGCAACTGCGCGCCGCGGCGATAGATGACGGTGCCCTTTGCGATCTCGCGCGCTTCGATCCGGGCGGCGATGTCGGCCAGCTCCTCGACAGGCAGCGCGTCATAGGGGTGCACGGATTTCAGGAACCGGGTGATCTTATCAGGTGAAAGTGCCATGGGTTCGCCCGTCCGCTTGAATGAAAAGCCCCGCCCGGGGGTTAGCCGGGCGGGAAAAGTTGGTCGAGGGAAACGGCCCGTGATGCATCATCGCGGACCGCATCCGGCTCAGTGGTCCTGAGCCGCGCCCGCACCACGGGGAATGCGTACGCTTTCGACCAGATCCTTGATCTCCTGCGGGGTTTCCTTGGTCATGCCGGCCACCACATAGGCGACGCCGAAGTTGACCATGGCACCGATCGCACCGAACGAGGTCGATTTGATCGGACCCAGCAGCGGGTCTGCATCGGTGAACGAGTTGGTGCCCGGAATGAACAGCCAGCCCTTGTGCAGGAAGATGTAGACCAGGGTCACGGTCAGACCAGCCAGCATGCCCGCGACCGCGCCGGTGTTGTTGATGCGGGTCGAGAAGATCCCCATCATCAGCGCCGGGAAGATCGAGGCCGCCGCCAGACCGAAGGCCAGCGCCACGGTTTGCGCCGCGAAGCCCGGAGGGTTGAGGCCCAGATAGGTGGCAACCACGATGGCCACGGCCATTGCGATCCGCGCCGCCAGAAGCTCGCCCTTTTCCGAGATGCTCGGGTTGATCGAGCCCTTGATCAGGTCGTGCGACACCGCCGACGAGATTGCCAGCAGCAGGCCCGCAGCGGTCGAAAGCGCAGCCGCAAGACCACCGGCCGCGACCAGACCAATCACCCAACCCGGCAGGTTGGCGATTTCGGGGTTGGCCAGAACCAGGATGTCGCGGTTGAACTTGGTCAACTCGTTGCCGACCCAGCCCTTTTCTTCGGCAAGCGCCTGCATGTCGGCGTTCTGATCGTTGTAGTACTGGATCTTGCCGTCGCCGTTCTTGTCTTCCCAGTCCAGAAGGCCGGTTTTCTGCCAGGTGGCCATCCAGTCATAGCGGGCATCGTTGTCGATCTGCTCGACCGAAACCGCGCCACCTTCGATACCGCCATTGGGCCACATCATGTCGGTGATGTTCAGGCGGGCCATGGCGCCAACCGCGGGGGCGGTCAGGTACAGCAGCGCGATGAACACCAGCGCCCAACCGGCCGACCAACGTGCGTCAGACACTTTGGGAACGGTGAAGAACCGCATGATGACGTGGGGCAGACCGGCGGTGCCGATCATCAGCGACAGGGTGAACAGAACCATGTTCAGCGTGTTCGAATGATGAGCGGTGTATTCCGCAAAGCCCAGCTCGGCCACGATGGCATCCAGCTTGGTCAGCAGCGACTCGCCACCGGCGGTGTCGCCGAACAGGCCCAGGGCCGGGATCGGGTTGCCGGTCAGCTGCAGCGAGATGAAGATCGCCGGGATCGTGTAGGCGGTGATCAGCACGCAGTACTGCGCGACCTGAGTATAGGTCACGCCCTTCATGCCGCCGAACACCGCGTAGGCGAACACGACGCCTGCGCCGATCAGCAGACCGGTGGTGTTCGACACCTCCAGAAAGCGGCCAAAGGCCACGCCGACGCCGGTCATCTGGCCGATCACATAGGTGACCGAGGCCACGATCAGACAGATCACGGCCACGACACGCGCGGTTTGGCTGTAGAAACGGTCGCCGATGAATTCCGAAACCGTGTACTTGCCGAATTTGCGCAGATAGGGCGCCAGCAGCAGCGCCAGCAGCACGTAGCCGCCGGTCCAGCCCATCAGAAACGAGCTGTTGTCATAGCCGGTAAAGGCAATCAGGCCCGCCATCGAGATGAACGAGGCCGCCGACATCCAGTCGGCCGCCGTGGCCATGCCGTTGGTGACCGGGTGAATGCCGCGCCCGGCGGCGTAGAATTCCGACGTGGACCCCGCGCGGGCCCAGATCGCGATGCCGATGTAGAGCGCGAACGACGCGCCCACGAACAGCAGGTTGATGGTAAACTGATCCATTGTTCCGTCGCTCCCTTATTCTTCTTCGACGCCGTATTCGGCATCCAGCTTGTTCATGCGCCAGGCGTAGAAGAAGATCAGCGCCAGAAAGACCAGGATCGAGCCTTGCTGCGCGAACCAGAAGCCCAGGTCGGTGCCGCCGACGGCGATGCCCGACAGCAACGGGCGCAGCAGAATGCCGAACCCGAAAGATACCAGCGCCCAGATGATGAGGCTGATGTAGATGAGACGCAGGTTTGCCTGCCAATAGCCCTTGTCGGACTCGGCAGTCTGCGCGGAGTTTGTTGAATTATCCGCCATTGCGGTTTCCTCCTTGGTTCCTCCAGGGCGGCCCGGTGCATTTGTCCTCCGGCGTAGGGCCGCCATTCGATTGCGCCGAGCGCCGCGATGGCGCCAGGCAAAGCTTCTCCGGTCCGCCAGAGCGGTTCCGTTGAAGAAACTCGTGTCGGGGTCAGTGCCCGCTTTGGGGAGTCCTCTTCCCCTTACCGCATCGCGTCGCCCACGATGCTTTCCAGGCCACGGGCGATCTGATCGATCTGCCCCATGGCATCCAGCTTTCTGAGTACGCCGCGATCCTTGTAGTAGTCGATCAGAGGCGCGGTTTGTTCGTGATAGGCCTCCAGCCGGGACGCCACAGTTTCGGTATTGTCATCGGCGCGGCGGCTGAATTCGGTGCTGCCGCACTTGTCACAAACACCGTCTAACTTCGGCTGCTTGTACTGATCGTGATAGCCTTCACCGCACATTGCACAGGTGTAGCGTCCGGAGATCCGGGTGACCATCTCGGCGTCCTCGACCTCGAGGCTGATGGCCGCATTAACCTTCTGTCCGTTTTCGGCCAGCAGCTTGTCCAACGCTTCGGCCTGAACTGTGGTGCGGGGAAACCCATCCAGGATGACACCGCGCGCGCAATCGGGCTCGGCAATGCGATCGCGCAGGATCGCGATGACGATATCATCGCTGACTAGGTCGCCGGCTTCCATCACCGCTTTTGCGGCCTTTCCGGCCTCGGTCCCGGCAGCAACCGCGGCGCGCAGCAGGTCGCCGGTGCTAAGCTGCACTAGGCCAAATTTCTGTTCCAGCATTCGCGCCTGTGTGCCCTTCCCTGCGCCCGGAGGGCCGAGAAGGATCAGGACAGCGGGCTTTGTGATTGTTTCAACCTGCATCACGCCCTCACTTGTTGGCCCGGTTGGCGATCAGATCTTCGACGACGGACGGGTCGGCCAAGGTCGAGGTGTCGCCCAGCGAGCCGAAGTCGTTCTCGGCGATCTTGCGCAGAATGCGGCGCATGATCTTGCCCGAGCGCGTCTTGGGCAGGCCCGGGGCCCATTGGATCACGTCGGGGCTGGCGATCGGGCCGATTTCTGTCCGGACCCATGTGCGGAGCTCTTTCAGCAATTCATCCGAGGGCTCTCGGTCATTCATCAGGGTGACGTAGCAATAGATGCCTTGGCCCTTGATTTCATGGGGATAACCAACGACGGCCGCTTCGGCGACAGCGGCGTGAGCCACCAGCGCGCTTTCGACTTCTGCGGTGCCCATGCGGTGGCCCGAAACGTTGATCACGTCATCGACGCGGCCCGTGATCCAGTAATCGCCATCTTCGTCGCGACGGCAGCCGTCACCGGTGAAGTAATACCCCTTGTAGTCCGAGAAATAGGTCTTCTCGAACCGCTCATGGTCGCCCCAGACGGTACGCATTTGGCCCGGCCAGCTGTCCTTGATGCACAGCACGCCTTCGACTCCGTTTCCGGTGATTTCGACACCCGACTGCGGATCCAGCACGACGGGTTGAACGCCAAAGAAGGGCTTCATCGCCGAGCCGGGCTTGGTCGCATGCGCGCCGGGCAGGGGGGTCATCATGTGGCCACCGGTCTCGGTCTGCCACCAGGTGTCAACGATCGGGCATTTGCCCTTGCCGACCACGTCATTGTACCAGTTCCAGGCTTCGGGGTTGATGGGTTCGCCCACCGTGCCGAGTGTTTTCAGGGAACTCAGGTCGCATTTTTCTACGAACTCGTTGCCCTGACCCATAAGCGCGCGGATCGCGGTCGGTGCCGTGTAGAACTGGTTGACCTTGTGCTTCTCGCAAACCTGCCAGAACCGCGAGGCGTCGGGATAGGTCGGCACGCCTTCGAACATCAGTGTGGTGCCGCCATTGGCCAACGGGCCATAGACGATATAGCTGTGGCCAGTGACCCAGCCCACATCGGCGGTGCACCAGTAGATGTCGCCGTCATGATAGTCGAAGGTGATTTCGTGGGTCATCGCGGCGTAAACCAGATACCCACCCGTGGTGTGCACCACACCTTTCGGCTGCCCGGTCGAGCCCGAGGTGTAGAGGATGAACAGCGGGTCTTCGGCGTTCATCTCGGCCGGGGCGCAATAGTCGTCGGCCTCCAGCGCCATTTCGTTGTAGTCGTAGTCGCGCCCGTCGATCCAGGTGGTCTGGCCACCGGTGCGCTTGACCACCAGACACTTTACCGTGTCCTTGCAATGCAGCAGCGCGGCGTCGGCGTTCGATTTCAGCGGAGTCTTGCGGCCGCCGCGCGGGGCTTCGTCGGCGGTGATGATGACCTTGGCGTCACAACCGTTGACCCGAGCGGCCAGCGCGTCGGGCGAGAAGCCAGCAAACACGATCGAGTGGATCGCGCCGATGCGGGCACAGGCCAGCATGGCATAGGCGGCCTCGGGGATCATCGGCAGATAGATGACGACCCGGTCGCCTTTGCGCACGCCCATCGATTCGAGGATGTTGGCCATACGGCATGTGCGGCGGTGCAGCTCGGCATAGGTGATGTGCTGGGCTTCGTCGTTCGGATCATCCGGTTCCCAGATGATCGCGGTCTGATCGCCGCGGGTCTTCAGGTGACGGTCCAGGCAGTTGGCCGAGACGTTCAGCGTGCCGTCAGCATACCAGTTGATCTTCACCGAGCCGAAATCGTAGTTGACTTCCTTGACCTGGGTGTAGGGCTTGATCCAGTCGATCCGCTTGCCATGCTCACCCCAGAATTTCACGGGGTCGTTGACAGATGCCTCGTACATCTGGGTGTATTTTTCGGCATCGACATGAGCGCGAGCGACGGTTTCTGCGGATGGCGGAAATACCTTGGCTTCTGCCTGGGCAGCGGTGGTCATTCTGAGGCTCCTCCCTCTGACTGGACTTCAGGTGGACCGAGTTTGCCCAATTGATTGGCATTGTCGATCCGTTTCCTCCCCGGTCGGGATAATACGCCTTCGAGAAAAGAAAGAAATAAATTGCCGTAATACTTGGATTTGTTTGTAAACAACTTTCCGTTTCAGGGGGGATTTTGTAAATTAGACAGAGTTGAGTTTTCGATAACATGATAAAAAACAATAATTTAAAGAACTAAGAACTGTTAACGCTCCAGGGCGACGTCTTTTCTCCTGTGGGTCGAACGTGTCGGCCCGGCTTTCTGGGCCGTGCAGAAATCACCGCTTGCGCGGGTGTACCATTCGGGCAGCGGGGCTTGGCACGTGTCGATGTTGGCGCTAGCTTGACTCGCAAGCGCCCCGGGAGGGGGTGCACCAATGGGAGAGATCATTATGAACAAGATGTTGAGCGGAGCGGCCATCGCCGCCCTTGGCGTTGCTTTTGTCACCGAGGCGGCTGCGACCGAGTGGAATGCCTCGGTCTGGGGCAAGCGCCGCGCCTTCACCGAACATGTTGAGAAACTGGCCGAACTGGTCAGCGAGAAAACCGACGGCGCGTTCACCATCAACGTCAGCTATGGCGGCCTTTCCAAGCCCAAGGAAAACCTGGACGGCATCGAAATCGGCGCCTTCGAGATGGCCCAGTTCTGCGCTGGTTACCATCGCGACAAGAACCGCGCGATCACCGTTCTGGAACTGCCGTTTCTGGGCGTGAACACACTGGATGAGGAAGTGGCCGTCAGCCACGCGGTCTATGATCACCCTGCGGTCAAGGAAGAGATGGCCAAGTGGAACGCTCGGATCCTCATGACCTCGCCGATGCCGCAGTACAATCTGGTCGGGACAGGCGAGCCGCGTGACGAACTGGCAGAGTTTGAAGGTATGCGCGTTCGTGCGACCGGGGGCCTTGGTCAGGCATTCGAGGCCGTTGGTGCCGTTCCGACATCGGTTCCGGCGACCGAAGCCTATAATGCGATGCAGTCCGGTGTCGTGGACACCGTCGCATTTGCCCAGCACGCACACCTGTCGTTCGGCACCATCAATGAGGCCGACTGGTGGACCGCGAACCTGAACCCCGGCACGGTGAATTGCCCGGTGGTCGTGAACATCGACGCCTATGAAGCATTGCCGCCGGAGCACCGTGAGGCGCTGGACAGCTCGATCGACGAGGCGATTGACCACTACCTGACCAACTACGGTGAGCTGCTGAAAAAGTGGGATGGTGTACTTGGAGAAAAGGGCGTTCAGAAAGTCATGATCGATGACTCCGTTCTGGACGAGTTCCGTGCCAAGGCGGCCGACCCGATCCGCGACCAGTGGATTGCCGACATGTCCGCGCAAGGCCTGCCGGCGCAGGATCTGTATGATCTGGTGCAGGCAACGCTGAAGCAGCAGCGCGGCGGCAACTGATAAAAAACAGCCGGGGGCTGAAATGCCCCCGGAATCATCTGGAACAGGGGACAACCGGATGGCAGGACACGCCACGGTATTGGAGGACGGCAGCCTCCTGAGCCGTCTCGACCGGCAATTGCTGCGACTTGAACGATTTCTGGCCCTTCTCAGTGGCATCGCCGTTTTCGGTTTGATGGTGTTGGCTGTTGTGTCCGTCAGCGGCCGCAACGCGATCAACGCCCCATTGCCGGGCTATGTCGACTGGATCGAGCAGGCCATGCCTCTGATCGCATTTCTTGGCATTTCCTACGTTCAACGGGACGGCGGGCACATCCGCATGGACATCGTGATTGCACGTCTGCACGGGCGCGCAATGTGGTTGTTCGAGCTGATTTCGGTCGTGTTGATCCTTGTCCTGATGTTGGCGTTGGTCTGGGGCAGCTGGTCCCATTTCGATCGATCGTTTGATTTCGGCGCACCGATGTGGAGCCGTGACAGCTCGATCGACATCGGTATTCCGATCTGGCCCGCCAAGCTGTTGGCGCCAGTTGCCTTCTCCGTTTTGTGTCTGCGGTTGTGTCTCCAGATCTGGGGGTATGGTCGGGCGTTCCTGTTGGGGCTGGAATCTCCGGTTGCGGTGCCGCTGATCCAGGACGCCGCCGCGCAGGCCGCGGCCGAAGCCGAGCAGTTTGAGAGGCAGGACTGACAAATGGACACGATTGAAATCGGCCTGTGGGTCACGGGCGGCCTGCTGGTTCTTGTCGTCGCGGGCATGCGCGTTGCGTTTGCCGCAGGCCTCGCAGGGTTGGTGGGGCTGGTCTGGATATTTTGGGCCAAGTTCGGATATGACCCGGATCGGTTTGGCAAGGCTTTGACCGTTGCCGTCAAGACGGCGGGGCAGGTGCCGCATTCCAAAGTGGCCTCGCACACGCTCAGCCTGATCCCAACTTTCATCCTGATCGGATACTTGGCCTATTACGCGGGTTTGACCCGGGCTTTGTTCGAAGCGGCCAAGCGCTGGGTCGCCTGGGTGCCGGGCGGTTTGGCAGTGTCCACGGTTTTCGCGACGGCTGGCTTTGCAGCCGTGTCAGGCGCGTCGGTGGCGACGTCGGCGGTCTTTGCCCGCATTGCCATCCCCGAGATGCTGGACGTCGGCTACAACAAAAGGTTTGCCGCAGGCGTCGTGGCCGCAGGTGGTACTTTGGCGTCGCTGATCCCACCTTCCGCGATCCTTGTGATCTATGCGATCATCGTCGAGCAGGACGTGGGCAAACTGCTACTCGCCGGGTTCATCCCCGGTGCGTTTTCGGCAGTGATCTACGGATTGCTGATCATCGGAATCGCGGTTTTCTTCAAAAACGTGGGTCCGCCGGTGCGGGGCTTTACCTGGAAACAGCGCTTTGCCGCCTTGCCCGGCGCGCTGCCGATCTTCGCGGTAATCCTGATCATCATCTGTTTTGTCTACAACCCATTCGGTGACAAGGCGTGGGGAACACCGACCGAGGGCGGCGCAATCGGTGCATTCATCGTATTCTGCTTTGCGCTGTTTCACGGCATGCGTTGGACCGAGCTGAAGTCGGCGTTGCTGGAAACCGCCAAGCTGACGGCGATGATCTTCTCGATCATCTGGGGTGTCTTGATCTACGTGCGCTTTCTGGGTTTTGCCGACCTGCCCGGAGCGTTCTCGGATTGGATCACTTCCCTACATATGTCACCCATGCTGATATTGATCTGTATCCTGTTGGCCTATGCCGTGCTTGGCATGTTCATGGATGCAATCGGGATGCTGCTGCTGACACTGCCGGTGGTCTATCCTGCCGTCATGGCCCTGAACGGGGGCGAGGCGGTGAGCGCGGCCGACAGCGCATTCGGTATGTCCGGACCCATGTGCGCGATCTGGTTTGGTATTCTGGTGGTCAAGATGGCCGAGTTCTGTCTGATCACGCCGCCCATCGGCCTGAACTGCTTCGTGGTCGCTGGCGTGCGCCCGGACCTGAGCGTTCAGGATGTGTTCAAGGGCGTGGCTCCGTTCTTCGTCGCTGATGCGGTGACCATTGCGCTGTTGGTGGCGTTTCCGGCGATCGTTCTGTATCTGCCATCGCTTGCCGGCTGAGGTTTTGGGCAATCCAAGCAGGGACTGTGATGCATGGCTCTGCCGCGCGCACAGAGATTTCTGGCTGCATAAAGCTTCGGTGCCGCAGTTGACCCAATAGCTCAGCCCCGTAAAGACTGAACGGGGGCAGCGCCCCCATCCGGCCTATAACGTCAAAATCGGGCGAAACGGCTCACTTGGCCCGCATGAGCATGCCAAACAGGTCGCGCGGATCGTCCGGGTCCGCCAGCATGTCCAGTGGCTCGAAGAACTCGGTTCCCTCGATCGCGCGCTTGACGTAGCGCAGGGCTGAGAAGTCCTCGATCGCGAAACCGACGCTGTCGAACAGAGTGATCTGCCGGTCGTCACGGCGACCTTCGGCTTGACCGGTGATGACCTGCCACATCTCGGTGACCGGGTGGTCAGGGTCCAGAGCTTGAATTTCACCTTCGATCCGGGTCTGCTCGGGGTATTCCACGAAAATGTCGGACCGCAGAAGAATGTCGCGATGCAATTCGGTCTTTCCAGGGCAGTCGCCTCCGATCGCGTTGATGTGCACGCCCGGGCCGACCATGTTGTCGGTCAGGATGGTGGCGTATTTCTTGTCGGCGGTGCAGGTGGTGATGATCTGCGCGCCCTCGATCGCCTCTTCGGCCGAGCGGCACGAAAGCACGTTCAAACCGGTCCCTTGCAGGTTGGCCGCGCATTTCGCGGTGGCGGCGGAATCGATGTCATAAAGGCGAACGGTGTCAATTCCACACATGGCCTTGAAGGCCAGGCACTGGAACTCGGACTGCGCGCCATTGCCGATCATCGCCATCGTGGACGCATTCTTTGGGGCCAGGTACTTGCCGACCAGCGCCGAGGTTGCCGCGGTGCGCAGCGCCGTCAGCATCGTCATCTCGGTCAACAGGGTCGGATACCCGGTGTACACGTCCGCAAGCAGGCCGAATGCGGTGACGGTCTGCAGGCCTTCGGACGTGTTCTTGGGGTGGCCGTTCACATATTTGAACCCATAGGCCTCACCGTCCGAGGTCGGCATCAGTTCGATCACACCATGCGGGGAGTGGGCCGGGATGCGTGGGGTCTTGTCGAAGCTCTCCCACCGTTTGAAGTCGTCCTCGATCTGGGCGGCGATCTCGGTGATTATTCTTTCGACACCGATGTGGTGGATCAGCCGCATCATGTTGTCGACGGATACGAAGGGAACAAGCGCCTTGTCGGAAGGTTGCATGGGGTCTCTCCTAGCGGCGTGACAGGTGGATGCCTGCGATCATGCAGCGCACCGACCCGCCGGCGGTTTCGATGGTGGGAACGGACAGCGGCAGGGGCGTCGCGCTGTCCTGGATGATGTCGATCTGATCAGGGCGCAGCGAGGCCAAAGCCCGGCTGGACAGCGCCAGAACCAGCCCGTCGCGGCCCGTCAGTTCGATGGCGTTTCCGGAAAATTCAGCGATCTGGCCGTGGGTCAGGTCGATCACCGTGCGGCCGGATTCCTCGAGCCGCGCCTTCACGGTCGCGCGCCGCTCGGGGTCGGTGATCATGTCCAGACAGATCAGGGCGTAGTGTGTGCCGATCCCCATCAGAACATTGGTGTGATAGACATCTCGGCCCTGCGCGTCGCGGGCCTCGAAGGCGATGGGCTCATAGTTGAAATGGGTGCAGAACCGTTCCAGCAGCACCGGGTCGGCACGGTTGGATTTGACGGTATAGGCAATGCGCCCGACGTGATCGAGCACCATCGCACCAGTGCCCTCCAGCGCGAGGTTGTCCTGCTCGAGGCCGGAATAGTCGATCACGTCCTGAACGCGATAGTCGCGTTTCAGCATCTCGATCACATCCATCCGCCGTTCGCGCCTGCGCGAGGGAACGAACATCGGATAGATCGCAACGTGCCCGCCCGGATGGGTCGAGAACCAGTTGTTCGGAAACACGCTGTCGGGCGTGTCGTTGTCGCCGAAATCGTCGAACACATGCACGGTCACGCCGGCGTTGCGCAGCTGCTCGACCGCGCGGTCATGTTCGTCGCGGGCCGCGGCCGAGGTCGCCTCGGCCGAGCGGTTGGCCAGGGTCTGGAACGCGTTGTCGTCGCGGGTTTCGGGGTTCGAGGCAAAGGCATGTGGCCGGACCATGACCACGGCCGAAGGGGCCTGAAGGGAATGCATCAGAAGCTCCGGGTAATGCGGTCGAAGATGCGGCGCCCCAGCAGCGAGGCGGCCAGGTCGACCATCAGTTTGGCGGTTCGGCCGCGTTCATCGAGAAAGGGGTTCAGTTCGACCAGGTCCAGCGAGCAGACAAGCCCGCTTTCGTGCAGCAGTTCCATGACCAGATGCGCCTCGCGTTCGGTGGCGCCGCCGGGAACGGTGGTGCCCACAGCCGGCGCGATGGCGGGGTCCAGGAAATCCACGTCCAGCGAGACATGCAGAATGCCGTTCGCGGCGCGGACGCGGTCCAGAAAGGCCATCAGCGGAGCTTTGATACCGTGTTCGTCGATGCTGCGCATGTCGGCCAGCATGGCGCGGTCTTTTTCAAGTGCGGCGCGCTCGGCCGGATCGACCGAGCGTAGGCCGATCATGCCGACGCGGTCGGTCGGAACGGGGGCCGCCAGCGCGGGGAAGGCGTCGAACCCGGGCTGGCCGGTGAAATAGGCGACCGGCGTGCCATGCAGGTTGCCGCTGCCGGTGCTGTTGGGTGTGTGGAAATCGCTGTGCGCGTCCAGCCAAAGCACGAACAGCGGGCGCCCGATCTGCTGCGCATGGGCGGCCATGCCAGAGACCGTGCCCATCGACAGGGCATGATCGCCCCCCATAAAGATCGGCAGACCTTGTTGGGCCGCCTGTTGCGCGACCCGTTTCAAAGCCCGCGTCCACCCTACGCATTCGGGTAGGGCAAAGAGGTGATCATGTTGCGGCATGTCGACAGTGTCCGGGCGGGTGTCGCCAAAGTCTGTGACCGTGTGCCCGAGGTCGGACAGAGCCTCGGCAATTCCGGCCACCCGGTACGCGTCGGGTCCCATCCGGCAACCCTGGCGCCGCTTGCCGACGTCCATGCCGGCACCAACGAGAATGACTGATTTGGTATCCATACGTTCATTTAGCGGTGCAATGCGGGTTGCGTGAAGGAGGCAAAATGCTCAAAATGAAATCTGAAAATCCAAATTGGAAACACGAAATGGACGATCTGGACAGCCGCTTGCTCAGCGCCCTTCACAGAGACGCTCGCGCGTCGCTGTCAGAGCTTGCAGAAGTGCTGGGTGTAACGCGGACGACCGTGCGCAGCCGGATGCAGCGGCTCAAGCAATCGGGTGAGATTGTGGGCTTTACTGTCCTGACCCGTCGGGACGTCGCGCAAAGCCCGGTGCGCGGGCTGATGATGCTGGAAATCGAAGGGCGCGGGACCGAGCGCATCATGGCCCGGATCGCAGCCATGCGGCAGGTGCGGGCGGTGCATTCCACCAACGGAGGATGGGACTTGATCGCCGAGATCGGGACCGAAACGCTGGCCGAACTGGACGAAGTTCTGTTCCAGATCCGCCGCATCGAAGGCGTCACCAGATCTGAGACCAATCTGCTTCTGTCCACTCGAAAAGGCCGCTTTTGAACCGCCCGCCATTCACCGGCGCGGCATAGCTTTGAATACCAAGCGATTTGTGCAAGAGTTTTCCCGCAGGCTTGATCAAGCCCATGGGCAGGGAAATCAATATGAGCACAGCAGACCCAGGCGAAAACTCGCGGGCGGAGATCCTGATTGCCCGGGTGACCGGTCTGTTGGAGCAGCCGGTCGTCAGGTTGGCTATACCTGTGGTGATAACGCTGATCGCGTTGACGGTACTGCACGACCTGTCGAGCCATGTGAAATGGTCGGACGTTCAGTCTGACATTGCCGGAACATCCTGGCGGGTGATGTTCCTTGCCGTGTTCTGGACGGCTTTCAGTTTTCTGTCTCTGTCCTTCTATGACGTCTTCGCCGTGCAGAGCGTGGCGGGGGGAACGGTCCCCCTTCGCATTGCGGCGATGGCCGGGGCCAGCGGCTATGCGGTGTCGAATTGCCTTGGTTTTTCGTACATCACGGGCACGGCGATCCGCTATCGGATCTATGCGTCGCTGGGGTTGGATCTGGGACGGGTCGCGGGCGTGATCGCCACATCATGGGTGGCCTTCTGGATGGGCCTCATCCTGATCCTCGGCGGAATGATGACGCTTCATCCAGACGGGATCGCCCAAGCGTTGCCGATCAGCGGAACGCTTGAAACGGTCATCGGGGTCGTCCTGCTGGCCGGTCTGCTGGTGCTGTTTGTATGGCTGGCCAAAGGCGGGCGTCGGCTGTCCTTTGGCGGGGTGGGATTTGACCTGCCCGGAGGCAAGTTGGCCAGCCTTTTGACACTGGCCGCAATCGGGGATCTGTTCGGCGCGTCGATGGCTCTTTACGTTCTGATGCCCGACGATCTGGGCGTCGGTTATCCCTATTTCTTCACGATCTATATCTGCGCAATCGCAGTTGGGATTCTCAGCCATGCGCCGGGCGGAATCGGTGTGTTCGAGGCCACGTTGATCGCAGGGCTGGGGGCCTCGGGCCGGTCGGACGTGATTGCCGCCTTGCTGCTCTACCGGGTTGTCTACACGTTTTTGCCATTTGCCATCGCAAGCCTGTCGATCGCTATCGCTTCGGCGCTGGCACACCGGCATCACATCAGCGGCGCGGCCACCTGGTTTTATCGGGCCGTCCGGCCAATCGTGCCGATGGTGGCTGCCGGTATTGCAGCAGTGGCCGGTGTGGTTCTTCTGGTGTCCGGCACCTTGCCTGCCAGCTCGACGAAACTGGGGATCCTGCGCGAGTTTCTGCCCCTATCCTTCGTCGAGGCATCGCATCTGGCCGGAAGCGCCATTGGCGTTCTGCTGCTGCTTGTGGCGAGGGGGCTGTACCGCAAGCTGTACCGGGCATGGATCGTTGCCATGATCCTGATGCTGGCCGGGTTCTTCGCATCACTGGCCAAGGGGCTGGATACGCATGAGGCCGTCGGAATGCTTGCAGCCATCAGTTTGTTGGCCCTGTTTCGCGGGGCGTTCTACCGGGTCAGCGGCGCATCCATCTTCCGACTGAACATTCCCTGGCTGGTCAGCCTGCTCACGTTGCTGGCGGTGATCTTCTGGATCGGGTTGTTCGCCTATTCCCATGTCGAATACGAAAACGCGTTGTGGTGGGAGTTTGCATGGAACGGCGATGCCTCGCGGTTCCTGCGCTCCAGCATGGTGGTGGCGGTGATCGTCGGGGTGGTGGCCGTGAACTCGTTGTTCGGACGCACGATCCCCGCACGTCAACGCACCGAGATCCCCGCGGCGGTCGAACGTCTGGCAATGGCCAGCGAAGACACCGAGGCGCAGATCAGCCTGACCGGCGACAAGCAGTTCCTGATCGCGCCAGATGAAAGCGCCTTTCTGGCCTATGCCGATTCCGGCAACGCGTTGATCAGCAAGGGCGAGCCTGTCGGCGATGAGGCCGCCGGCCAGCAACTGATCTGGCAGTTGCGCGAGATGGCCGACGCCGAAGGCAAGCTCTGCGCTTTCTACAGTGTGTCCACCAAGTATCTGCCTACGTTTCTGGACCTCGGGCTGTCGATCCTCAAGATCGGTGAAGTCGCCCGTGTTCCGCTGAAGGACTTCACGCTGGACGGCAAATCCCGCAAGCGGTTCCGTCAGGCCCGGAACCGGGCCGAGCGTGAAGGGTATGTCTTCGAGATCATTCCCAAAGAACAGCTGGGACCTGTCCTGCCCGAACTGCGCCAGATCTCGGATCACTGGCTGGAAGGCAAGGCGGGCGCGGAAAAGGGCTTTGCCCTGGGCGGGTTCGACGAGCAGTACTTGTCCTATTTCGATCATGCGGTTCTGAAGAACGGCGAGACGGGTAGGATCGTGGCTTTTGCCAACCTGTTTCAGGGCGGCAACAAGTCGGAATTGTCGCTGGATCTGATGCGGTACGCGCCCGACTGCCCCAGCTTTGTCATGGATGCTCTGTTCGCCGAGATGATGAACTGGGGCGCCGGCCAAGGGTTTCATTGGTTCTCGTTGGGGGCCGCGCCGTTTTCCGGGATCGAAAACCGGCAACTCGCCTCGCTCTGGAACCGGATCGGCGGTTTCGTCTACGAGCACGGCGAGCAGTTCTACCACTTCGAGGGTCTGCGCGCCTTCAAGCAGAAGTTCGACCCGGAATGGAGCCCCAACTATCTGGCCAGCCCAGGCGGTCTGGCCGCGCCGCGCATCTTGTACGAGGTGAACATCCTGATCTCTGGCGGCCTGACGGGCCTGACGAAATAGCGCCTAGTTCAGACTGGCCCGTGTCGGATCCTGCTGCAGCAGGTCACCCCAATCGGTGCGATAGGACATCTCGGCCAGTACGGTTTCCGGCAGAAACTCCTGGTTCTGACGAATCTGCCAGCCCCCGCCCAGACCTTTGTAGACCGCGACAAGGTTCGACGACACCTGCTGGCGCGCCTCGATCAGGTTGGCTTGCGAGCGCAGAAGCGCGGTCTGCGTGTTCAGCACGCGGGAATAGTCTGCGATACCGTCGCGATACTGGCTGACGGCGATGTCGGCGGCCTTGCGCGCCGCGTCGACGCTGCGTTGGTAAAACGTCACCTGCTTGCGCGCCTGGGCGTAGGCGACCATGGCGCTTTCGACCTCGGAATAAGCCGTCAGAACGGTGTTCTGATAGTTGGCGATCAGCGCCTGATAGGCGGCGTCCTGCGCACGTACGTTGTTCTTTATCCGCCCATAGTTCAGAACGTTCCAGACCACGCCGGCGCTGGCCAGACCCGTGGTGCTGTTCGAGCTGAACAGGTCGCGCCCGCCCGAGGCCTGCAGGCCGATCGAGCCCGACAGGATGAACTGCGGATACAGGTCCGCCATGGCGATGCCCACCTGCGCCGATTGCGTGGCTGCGGCCAGTTCTGCAGCGCGAACGTCGGGGCGGCGGCGCAGCAATTCGGCCGGAACGCCGACGGCGACGTTCGATCTTGCCGACGGAATCCGTCCAGACGTTCCCAGCAAACCGGTCATGCGCGACGGTGTCGTGCCCAGCAGAACCGCCAGCGCGTTCTTGGCCTGCTGCAAATCGCTTTCCAACGTCGGCACCAGCGCCTTGGTGTTGTTCAGCAGGGCGGTGGACTCCTGCACATCCAATTCCGTCGTCACGCCATTGTTGAACCGCAACTGCGTCAGATCGTTGGCTTCCTGCTGCAGCTTGATGTTCTCGCGTGCGACGGCCAGAGCCTCCTGCAGCGCGCGGATGTTGATGTACAGCGCGGCCACATCGCCCGTCAGCGTCACCAGCGCGTCGTCATAGTTGGCGACCTGCAGCGCCAGGTTCGACCGCGCTGCCTGTACCCCGCGTCGCTGCGCGCCCCAGACATCCAGTTCCCACTGGGCGTCAAATCCCACCTGTGAAGTCGAAAACTCGGTATCCAGCGGAATGATCCGGTTGATATCGGCAATGGGACCGAGATTGTCGCTGATCCGGCGCCGCTCCAACGCGCCGCCCACGGCCTGCGATTGCGGATAGAGCTCGCCGAAGGCGATGCCCAGTTGCGCGCGGGCCTGCAACACGCGCGCGCCCGCAACCTGAAGCGTCAGGTTCTGGGCATAGGCCTCGGCCACCAGCTTGTTCAGGGTCGGATCATTGAAGCTCTGCCACCATTTGACCACGGGGGCGCTGCGCGATGTCAGACCGCTGGCCTGGCTGGCGCTGGGGCTGTTGGCCTCCATCCACTGTTTCACGACCGGCGAGTTGGGGCGCACGAAATCCGGCCCGACCGGGGTGCAGGCAAACAGCAATGCGGCGCTCAGCGCGGTGCCGATCAACATGCGGCGGCGGTTTCGTGGCCTGCGCGGATGGTCCGGGTTCATGTGTGTCATGCTCAGATATCCAACGGTCGGATGAAGTTGGCGAAGGAATAGAGGCGGATGTTGATGCGGCGCAAAAACTCGAAGCTTTTGCCTTGTCCCGTGTAGATGGCCACGGCCGCGTGCCCGCCAGCGGGGAAGGTATGCCCTTCAGGGACGTCGACCGAAATCTGCACCGCGATGCGCCCGGGAATTTTGGGCAGCTCGAACCCCGGCAGGCGGCCGGAGGGCAGGTATTGCCCCTGCCGGGTGGCCCACCAGATGGCCTCGACCTTGCCGGGCAGAATTTCACCCGGATAGAGGTCCAGCGCGACTTCGACGGGCTGACCGGGTTCGACGAATTTCAGGTTCTGCTGACGGTATGTGGCCAGGATATAGGGCGAATCCTCGGTCACGAAGCTGGCGATGGCCCCAAGGCGGATATCACCCACCACAAGGCCGGGACGGGCCTGTTGCGAGACGATCATACCGTTTTCAGGAGCGTAGATCGTTGTATTGTCGAGGAAATACTGCGCTTCGGCCAGCTGCGCCTTGGCCTGAAGGATACCGGTGTTCACTCCGTCGATCTGTGATTCCTGCGCAAGTTGCGCCTTTCTAAGATTGGCCTCAGCCTGTTTGACCGCAGCCTGATCTTCGGTCACTTGTTCGTTCCAGCGGTCCAGTTCGTCCTGACGCGCGCCCCCGGCAGGCACCAGGTTTTCATAGCGCGCCTTCTGCGTCATCGCATAGGCCAGCTGGGCATTGGCGCGCTCCACCGCCTCGGTCGAGGCGATCACGTCCTGTTCGAGGATCTTGGCGTTTTGCTCGGCAGCCACCAGTTGGGCCTGCGCGTTCTCGACCGCCAGCTTGAACACCGTGTCATCGAACCGGTACAGCGGATCGCCCTTGGTGATGGGCGTGTTGGGTTCGACCAAGACCTCGGTCAGGATGGTCGGTTGGGTCAGTTTCGGGACGATCTGGATGGTGGACCGCACCACGTGGCTGTCGATTGAGAAGGGTTGGAAGAACCGCAGCGCGACCAGGAAGATCAGCAGCAGATGGGCGCCAACCCAGAACGACACGATCCCCCAGACAATGTTGAACTTGAGCCATTGTGCTTTGAAGAAAATGAACCAGACAAAAATGATGTAGAAAAGCGTGATGCCGAGGGCGACGAACATTGTGGTGGATTTCCTTCGGCGTCAGGTTTTCTGTGGGTCGTCGGCAGCAGGGGCCCGGTATTCGTCCTTGACCTGTCCGCCAAGGCGCTCGATCTCCTTGCGGATCGCTTCGCGCTCGCCCTCGGGCAAGCGGCGGATGTCCACGGTCATGCCATCATGATAGGCCCAGATAAAGGCGTGCACCCAGGGGATGATCGCCAGAAACCCCATCCATCCCATCAGTTTGACGGCTTCGGCATGGGGGTGGTTCCGTTTGATTGCGATGCGGCCGGGCAGGCCCATGATGAACAGAAACAAGGCCATGACCGCCGCCAGCAGCAGGATCAGCGCGACGAATGTCAGGTAGTCATAATAGCCCAGCGGCTGCCCCAGTAGTCCCATCGTCGCGCCTCCTGTCTGGACGGTTGCCCCATCCTCAGTTGTTGGTGTCCAGTTCGTCAATCAATTTGTAGCTGGTCGGCGGGTCGGCGCAGATGCCCGGACCGCATTCCAACAGCGTCGAACCAGCGTTCAGCACCGCAAGACCCAGCATGATGAAGAACGCGACCTTTGCCAATGTGCTGCCGCCAAAGCGTGGTTCCGCACGCGTGTCCGAGGCATACTGTTTCTCGAACATCAGCATGATCGCGGTGCCCAACAGGATCAGGAAAAAGCAGATGGCCGCCCAGGTATAGTAGTGCAGGCCCAACACCGGAGAGCCATAGTGCCCGGTTCCCGGTACGATGTGCAGAAGGATCTGCCGCACCGACACGCTGCCGCCGTAGAGGGCTGCAATCAGCATGATCGCATAGTGTTGGGGCCGCGGGCCATAAAGCAGGTTCAAGCCCAGACCGACACCAACCGCAACGAAGCCAACTCGCTGCAACAGGCAGAGCGGGCAGGGTAGTTCGTACAACCGGAGCTGGTAGACATAGGCAAGCAGCAGAACAAGGCTGACGGCCAGCATTCCTAGGGCATTCAGAGTACGGGACAGTTCAGGTGTCATGATCGCCCCTTTCTACAACTGTATTGTCAGCTGGCTGGTGGCGTGAAACTTGAGCCAATAGACGCTCAACGCCAGCGTGAGAAAGAAAACCACGTTCCCGGCCTTTGTCCGTCCAAAGTAATTCAGCGCCATAACGGCTGTAAGTAACGCAAATAAAAGCGCGATCATGGCTCGGTCCTCCCCTCCCGTGCAACGATTGCAATGGTGGTGATACTGTCAGGCCCGCTGCCATCTGGCAAGTTTCGGTGTCGGCCGTTCGCCTTATGTGCGAGCGAACCCTAGCCGCACACCACCAATTGGGTCTGCCATTCTTGGCAGCGCGCCGCCAGTTCGGATGTGACGGGAGCGTCTGTGTAGAACGTGTCGATTTCGGACAATGACGTGATGCGGGCCGGGGCCGAGCGCTGGAATTTCGAGTGGTCTGCAACAAGGCTGGTATGCCGCGCCTGCGCGATGATTGTCTGGCTGACGTTCACTTCCTGAAAATCGAAATCCAGCAGATCGCCTTCGTCATCCAACGCAGAACACCCTATGACCGCGTAGTCAAACTTGAACTGGCGAATGGTCGAAACGGTCAGGTTTCCGATCAGGCCCCCATCGGAGCGGCGCAGAACACCACCAGCGACCACGATCTCGCATTCGGGGTTTTCGACCAGAATGTTGGCCACGTTCATATTGTTGGTCACGACCATCAGGTTCTTGTGGGTCAGAAGTTGCCGCGCCACGGCCTCAGTCGAGGTGCCGATGTTCATGAACACTGATGCTCCGTCCGGTATGTCGGCGGCACACCGTTTGGCAATGCGGGTCTTGGCTTCGTCGTTCAATCCGCGGCGGTCTTCGTAACCGATATTCGAAACGCCCGACCTCAGAACCGCGCCGCCGTGAACGCGGTCCAGCATCCCGGCATCGGACAGTTCCGACAGGTCCCGACGAATGGTCTGGACAGTGACATTGAACCGCTCGGCCAGATCCTCGACCGCGACGCGCCCGTTTTGCTTGGCAAGGCTCAGGATGTCGGATTGGCGAAAGGACAGGGACATATTCGGCTCCGCGGGTGTGATTCTGTTCGTTTTTGTTCTTTTTTAGCATCGGGCGCAAGCCTGATGTTTTCTTGAATGTGTGCTAAAAATATAGAAGTGAATGACGATCAAGTTGGGCGAGATGCGACAAAGCGAACAAAAACGAAAATCGAAATTGACTAAACGAGTGCCGGTCGCGTTAATGCGCGCGACCCTTTTGCAAATGGAATCATCAGACATGGAACAGCCGGACACCCAGATCACCGATCTTTTCATCATCGGTGGCGGCATCAATGGCTGCGGCATCGCGCGCGATGCGGCAGGGCGCGGGTTGAGCGTCACGCTCGCCGAGATGAACGATCTGGCCTCGGCCACCTCGTCAGCCTCGACCAAGCTGTTTCACGGAGGGCTGCGCTATCTGGAGTATTTCGAGTTCCGCCTGGTCCGCGAGGCGCTGATCGAACGTGAAACGCTTTTGCGTGCCATGCCGCATATCAGTTGGCCGATGCGGTTCGTTCTGCCGTATCACCCGGACATGCGGTTTGACTCTGAAACGCCCACGTCGCGCCTGTTGGGGACGGTCATGCCGTGGATGAAGGGGCGGCGGCCTGCCTGGCTGATCCGTTTGGGGCTGTTCATGTATGACAACCTGGGCGGACGGAAGATCCTGCCGGGAACAAGTTCATTGAACCTGCGCTCGGCGCCCGAGGGTGCGCCGCTGCAGGACAAGTTCGACACCGCGTATGAGTATTCCGATTGCTGGGTCGAGGATTCAAGGCTGGTGATCTTGAACGCACGCGATGCAGAGGCACACGGCGCGCGGATCTTGGTGGGCACCAAAGTTCTGTCGGCCGAACGCAGCGAAGATGTCTGGCGGATCACCGTGCAGGATTGCGAAGGCGGTGAAACCCGTGAACTGCGCGCGCGGATGCTGATTAATGCGGGCGGGCCGTGGGTTGGAGACATCATCCGGACCAAGATCCGTTCGAACTCACGCGAGGGCGTGCGGCTGGTGCGCGGCAGCCATATCGTGACGCCGCGTCTCTACGACCATGACAAATGCTACTTCTTCCAAGGTGAGGACGGGCGCATCATCTTCGCCATTCCTTATGAGCAGGACTTCACTCTGATCGGGACCACTGATCAGGACCACCCCGATCCGTCCGAGCCGCCCGTCTGCACCGAGGCCGAGCAGGACTATCTGTGCGCCTTCGCGTCCAAATACTTCAAAAAGCCGGTCTCGCGTGACGACATTGTCTGGACCTATTCCGGTGTTCGCCCGCTGTATGATGACGGCGCGCAAAGCGCCACGGCAGCCACGCGGGACTACACATTGAAAGTGGACGCCGAGGGCGGCGCGCCGGTCCTCAACGTGTTTGGTGGCAAGATCACAACCTATCGCCGCCTTGCCGAAAGCGCGATGGAGAAGGTGGCCGAGCACTTCCCAGACCTGTCTGGCCCTTGGACTGCGGGAGTTGCTCTGCCGGGCGGGGATTTCCCGGTCGACGGGGTCGAGGCACTGGTTGCCGGGTTGAAGGCCAACTACGGATTCCTCACCGACAAATGGGCGCACCGTCTGGTACATGCGTACGGAACCGAAGCACGCATCATTCTCGGGGACGCGGTCCAGGCCGATGATTTGGGCGTCGATTTTGGCGCGACCCTGACCGAGCGTGAGCTCGAATGGCTGATGGACAAGGAGTATGCCCGTACAGCGCAGGATGTGATCTGGCGTCGAAACAAACTGGGACTGCGTCTGAATCCTGAGCAGGTTGAGCAGATCGAGACCTGGATGCAGAAGCGTCGTCAGGAACAACTGAAAACCGCTTAATAACCCACCAAAGAAAAACGCCCCGCAGTTTTCGCGGGGCGTATCTTTTTTCTGTCGGTCAGGCCGCCTTTTCCGAAGGGTCGGGATCCTTGTTCGTGCCCTTGATCCACTCTCGCATGCTCTGCATCACCGCATATAGGACCGGCACCAGGATCACCCCGAACAGGGTCGCGGCGAGCATCCCGCCAAACACGGCCACACCAATTGCCTTCTGGCTGGCGGCACCAGCGCCGCTGGCTGCCAGCAGGGGCACAACGCCCAACAGGAAAGACAGCGCGGTCATCATGACGGCCCGGAAACGCTGATGAGCAGCCTCGGCGGCGGCGTCTTTGACAGACAGGCCTTTGGCCCGCTGCTCCATCGCGAACTCCACGATCAGGATGCCATTCTTTGACGCAAGCCCCACCAGCATGATCATCCCGATCTGCGTGTACAGGTTGATGTCACTGCCCACGATCGCCACCGCCGCAACCGCGCCGAACAGGGCCACGATCACCGACAGCAGGATTGAGACCGGCATCGTCCAGCTTTCGTATTGTCCGACCAGGAACAAATACCCGAACATGATCGCCAGCCCCAAGATCACCACGACCAGCCCGCCGGATGCCAGCTGTTGCTGGGCGGTACCGGTCCATTCAAAGGCATACCCCGGGGGTAGGGCGGTCGCCGACTCTTCGGTCATCACGGTGATCGCATCACCCGTTGACAGACCTTCTGCCGGAACTGCCGTCACCGTCGCGGAACGGAACAGGTTGTGGCGCTTCAGCAGAACCGGGCCAAGCACGTTTTCGACGTCGATCAGCGTTCCCAGCGGGACCATCTCACCAGTGTTCGAGCGGACATACAGGTTCGAGATGTCCTCGACGTTGTCGCGATACGACCCTTCGGCCTGGATCATCACGCGATAGACGCGGCCGAACAGGTTGAAGTCGTTCACATAGTACGAGCCAAGCTGAGCCTGCATCGTCTGGAAGATTTCGGCGACCGATACGTTCAGCGTTTTTGCCTTTTCCCGATCCAGATCCACGAACAGCTGCGGGACGTTGGCACGGAAGGTCGTGTAGGCTTGGCCGATTTCAGGCCGCTGGTTGGCCGCGTAGACAAAGGACCCCACGGCCGAGGCCAGATCCTGCGGCGAGCCGCCGCCGGTTTGCTGAACCTCCATTTCGACGCCCGCCGACATGCCAAGACCTTGGATCGGCGGCGGGTTGAACGCGACGATCGAGGCGGCGGATTCGCCGTTTGCGATGGCCAGTACCTTCTGCAGGATGGCGTCCGCCGTCAGATCCTCGTCTTGCCGTTCATCCCAGTTGTCGAGGTTGACGAACACAGCCGCGCCGTTGGTGATGGTTCCGTTCAGCAGTGAGAAACCGTTGATCAGAACTGTATTCGCCACGCCCGGAATCTCGCGGATCTGGTCATCGACACGTTTGGAAACCGCCTCGGTTCTCTCCAGTGTCGCCGCGTCAGGCAATTGGATGTCGACGAACAGATAGCCGTTGTCCTCAAGCGGCAGGAACCCGCTGGAGGTATTCGACATGATCGTTACGCCGCCAAAGGCAAACCCCGCGATGATCCCAAGCGAGACCACAGGGATAATCAGCAGCTTGCGCACGATGGACACATAGCCTGCTCGCATCGTCCCGATGAAATTCTCGAACACCGCCAGCAGACCTTTGGGCGGACCCGAGCGCGCCTGAAGGACCAAACCGCACAGCGCCGGCGACAAGGTCAGCGCATTGATGGACGAGATGACGACGGCGGTCGAGATCGTTACCGCGAATTGTGAATACAGCCGCCCCGAGATACCGGGCATGAAGGTCACGGGCACGAACACGGCCAGAAGAACCAGAGTTGTCGCGATGACCGGTCCAGTAATCTGCCCCATGGCTTTGCGGGTCGCTTCGGCCGGCGGCAGGCCTTCCTCGGCGATGATCCGCTCCACGTTTTCGACGACCACAATAGCGTCGTCTACCACGATCCCGATGGCCAGCACGAGTGCGAAAAGCGAGATTGTGTTAAGCGACATCCCGAACAGCAGCAGGAACGCAAATGTCCCGATCAATGAGACCGGAATCGCCACCGCCGGAATGATGGTCGCCCGCCAACTGCCCAAGAAGATGAACACGACCGAAATCACCAGGATGAAGGTCAGAACCAGCGTCGATACCACGTCGTTGAGGGATTGTTCGACGAAATCGGTGGTGTTGAACGGAACGTCGTATTCGACATCCGTCGGAAAGGCGCGCGACAGGCGCTCCAGTTCTGTCTGAACCCGATCGGACACCGCCAGCGCATTGGCGCCCGGCGCTTGATAGATGCCGATGACGGTGGCAGGCACGGCTTGATATAACCCGGAGGCGGCATAGTACTGAGCGCCCAGTTCGACCCGCGCGATGTCGCGGACCCGTACGATAGAGCCGGCGTCGCCGGTGCGGATCACGATATCGCCGAATTCCTTGGCAGACGTGAGGCGTCCCTTGGTCTTGATCGTGTATTGGAACGTCTGGCCTTCGGGCACCGGCGGGGCACCGATCGAGCCAGCGGAAACCTCGATGTTCTGTTCGCGAATGGCCGAGATCACGTCACCCGGCGTGATGGACAGGGCGGCCATCTTGTCGGGGTCCATCCAGATCCGCATCGCGTATTCCAGGTTGGTCAGAACGTCGGCCTTGCCAACGCCCTGCACCCGCGCCAACGCATCCTTGAGGTTGATCGACGCGTAGTTCGATAGAAACACGCTGTCATAGGTGCCGTTGGGCGAGGTCAGCGTGACCAGCAACAGCATGTTCGTCGACGCTTTCTGCGTCACCACCCCCGACGAGGTAACTTCGGTCGGGAGCGAGGACATGGCCTGTGCCACACGGTTCTGCACGTTGACCGACGCGATGTCGGGGTCGGTGCCCACCTCGAAGGTGATGTTCAGCGAATACGAGCCGTTGTCCGAGGATGTGGACGTCATGTAGATCATGTCGTCCACGCCGTTGACCTGCGCTTCGATCGGCGCGGCAACCGTGTTTTCAACGGTTTCGGCGTTGGCGCCGGTGTAGGTCGTCGTGACGCTGACCACCGGCGGCGTAATGTCTGGGAACTGGGCAACCGGCAGGACCATGTAGCCGATCGCACCCATGATTGTCAGCACAAGCGAGATCACAAGTGCCAGCTTGGGCCGGCTGATGAACAGGGCGGAAAACATCAATTATTCTCCCGGCTGTTCAGAGGCGACAACGGCGTCAACGGCAACACCCGGGCGCACCCTTTGCAGCCCTTCCACGATGACGCTTTCGCCATCACGCAGACCTTCCTTGACGATCACGGCAGAGCCGACCGTTTCGCCGGTCGTGATGTAGCGCTGTTCGACCATCTGCTTGTCGTTGACCACCAGGACAAACTCTCCGCGTTGATCCCGCTGCAGGGCAGCTTGAGGGATCAGCACCTCAAGCGTGGGTTCAAGCGCCTCGATGTGAACGTTAAGAAAGGCGCCATCCACGATCAGACGTTTGTCGTTTGCAAACTCGGCGCGCAAGGTGATCGCGCCGGTCAACGGATCGATCCGGTTGTCCACGAACACGATCTTGCCGGTTTCTTCCAGCTCGGTACCATTGGGCAGCGTAAGCCGGACAATCGGGCTCTTGTTGCTTTCAGCGAGGGTGGAGGCCGTCTCACCAACCGTCTGAAGAACGGAGGTGAACTGCTTTTCATTCAACGAGAAATTCACGTAGATCGGCGCTTCGCTGATCAGGTTGACCAGCGGTTCGGTGTTGGGGCCGACCACGTCGCCGACGCTGGTGCTGATCCGACCGATCCGACCGGAAAACGGGGCGTGGATCTGTGTGTAGTCCAAATCGAGCTGCGCCTGCTGAATGGCTGCGTTGGCCGCTTTGACTTCGGCCTCGGCCACCAGCTCGTTCGCGCGGGCAATGTCGCGCTCGGATTCCGGCGTTGCGTCGCGCCTGTACAGTTCTTCCTTGCGGGCCAGGTCGACCTTGGCCAGTTCCAGATTGGCTTCGGCCCGATCAAGATCCGCTTTTCGGGCGTCCAGCGTTGCTTGGTACAGGTCGGGTTCAATGGTAAACAGCAGATCGCCCTCGTTGACCAACGAGCCTTCTTCGACATTCCGGCTTTCCAGGAAACCGCTGACCCGTGCGATGATGTCCACGTTGTCCGTGGCTTCGGCCCGCCCGATGAAAACAGCCTCCTCGGTGATTTCCTGAGTATAGGCGGCCGCAATCGAAACCTTGGGCGGCGGTGCTTCCGACTGATCCTGGGCAAATGCGACCGGAGTAAACGCAAGGCTTGCCAGCAAAGTCGCGCAAAGGCCGAGACGCGAGAGCGTTCGATTGCTGGTCGTGTGGGTAAGCGTCTTTTCAACGGTCATTGCGAGTGCCTCATTCGAACCGGGATTTGGGTCGAACCGGACCGTTCCTGAAGCCCGAGTCGACTAAACTCCAAGTCAGGATGGAGGTATTGTTGAAAATTCTCAAGTATTTGAATTTTAAACGCTCGAACCCTGTCCGGGGATGTCTCGGTCATCGAACCAATATCGTCCGACGATTTAATTTGATCGGTCGGGTCAATTGGTTGTGAAAAAGGGGGCCGCCGGCCCCCTTGATGTACTCAGCTTCGCACCCCGGCAAAACGTGTTTGCCAGTCTTCCCGCTGTTCGTCGGTGATCTTGGCGAACAGGACGTCGGGCACCGTGAACGCGTGCCCGGCGGGCAGGGCGCTCAGCGCGGCGTCCACGTCCTCGGGCCAGCTGGTGTCGAGCGTGTTCATCGCGCTCAGCATCCTGGCCGAAGTCTCGGGAATGAACGGCGCGCTCAGCACCGCGTAAAGCCGGATGAGGTTCAGGCCCAGCCGCACCTGCGCGGCGGCCTGTTCCGGGTCTTCTTTGAAGGTTGACCACGGTGCCGTGGCCTGCAGGTATTCGTTGCCCGCAACCCAGATCGCGCGCAATTCCTGCGCCGATTTGCGCACCTCCATCGCCTCCATATGCGCCTCGTAGGCGCGGATGCGCTTGGTCAGTTCCTCGATCAGCGCCTGTTCGCGTTCGCCGTATGCGCCACCGGCCGGAACCTCTTCGCCGTATTTCGAGCGGCAGAACTTGGTGATCCGGCTGACGAAATTGCCCAGCACGTCGGCCAGGTCCTTGTTGACCGATTGCTGGAAGTTCTCCCAGGTGAATTCGCTGTCGCTGCTTTCGGGCGCGTGGCTCAGCAGCCACCAGCGCCAGTAGTCGGCAGGCAGGATATCCAGCGCCTGGTCCATGAAGACGCCACGGCCCTGGCTGGTCGAGAACTGTCCGCCGTCATAGTTCAGATAGTTGAACGACTTCAGGTGATCGACCAGCTTCCATGGCTCGCCCGAGCCCAGGATCGTAGCCGGGAAGGAGAGGGTGTGGAAGGGCACGTTGTCCTTGCCCATGAATTGCACATAGCGCACGTCGTCGGCGCCTTTGTCGGTGCGCCACCAGCGTTCCCATTCCGCATCCGGCTTGCCGTGCGCGTCAGCCCATTCCTTGGCGCAGGCGATGTATTCGATCGGCGCGTCGAACCAGACGTAGAAGACTTTGCCTTCCATGCCGGGCCAGTCTTCGTCGCCCTTCTTGACCGGGATGCCCCAGTCCAGATCGCGGGTGATGCCGCGGTCCTGCAGCCCGTCGCCGTCATGCAGCCATTTCTTGGCGATCGAAGTGGTCAGCACCGGCCAGTCGGTCTTGCTGTCGATCCAGGCGTCCAACTGATCCTTCATCGCCGACTGGCGCAGGTACAAGTGCTTGGTCTCGCGCACCTCAAGGTCGGTCGAGCCGGAAATCGCGCTGCGCGGGTCGATCAGATCGGTCGGGTCCAGCTGCTTGGTGCAGTTCTCGCACTGGTCGCCGCGGGCCTTTTCGTAACCGCAGTTGGGGCAGGTGCCCTCGATGTAGCGGTCGGGCAGGAACCGGCCGTCAGCGTTGGAATAGACCTGCTTTTCGGTCACTTCGCGGATCAGCCCGGCCTCGGCCAGCTTGCCGGCGAAATGCTGTGTCAGCTTGTGGTTCTGCGGGCTGGACGACCGGCCGAAGTGATCGAAGCTGAGGCCAAAGCGCTTGGCGATGTCGGCCTGTACCTCGTGCATCTCGGCGCAGTATTCGGCCACCGGTTTGCCGGCCTTGGCCGCTGCCAGTTCGGCCGGGGTGCCGTGTTCGTCGGTGGCGCACAGGAACATGACCTCGTTGCCGCGGCCGCGCTGGTAGCGCGCGAACAGATCCGCCGGCAGCTGCGAGCCGATCAGGTTGCCAAGGTGCTTGATCCCGTTGATGTAGGGAATTGCCGAGGTAATGAGAATCCGAGCCATGTTTGGTTTCCGCCTAACTGTCTGCGCGCGCTCTATCAAACCGGATCGGGAAATCCCAGCCCCAGAATGCTATCGCCCTTCGCGCGAGCGTTTCAGCAGGCGGCCGATTGTGAAGGAGGTGCGCGGTGCGTAGACATAGTTCGTGCGTTCCTCGGGTGTCGGGCGCGAGCGCATCCGGGCCAGTCCAAAGACGATCAGGACCGCGTGACCCAATGCCACGAAGGCAAACAGCGCGCCGGGGCCGAATTGCTCGATCAGCGTCGAGGAAACATAGGGCGAGGCGATAGCCCCCAGCGCGTACCAGAACATCAGCGCCGCCGACAGTTCCACCCGCTGCTCGGTGGTGGCGAAGTCGTTGGCATGCGCCGAAGAGATCGAGAAAATCGGAAAGGTCGTCATGCCGAACAATCCGGCGGCCAGCATGACGCCCACGGTGCCTGTGCCGCTGGCCGCCATGGTGATGCTGCAACTGACAACGGCGGCAATCGACATCCAGATCAGCACCCAGCGCCGGTCGTATTTGTCGGCCAGCCACCCAACCGGATACTGCGCCAGCGCGCCGCCCAGAACAAAAGCGGCCAGAAAGAACGCGATCTGATCGACGCCTAGCCCAACCTCTTGTCCGTAGACTGGACCAACCATCCGGAACGAAGCAGAGCTGATGGCCGAGACGATCACACCAGCCACCGCCAAGGGCGAGCAATGCCAGGCCAGCTTGGGCCGCAAACGCGGTGCCTCCGGGGTTTCGGGCTGGCTGGCGCGCGTCAGGGTCAGCGGCAGCAACGAGGCACAGCACAGGATGGCCAGCAGGTTGTAAGAGACATATGAGGCAGGTGGCAGAACGGCGATGATCAACTGCGCGCTCAGCGATGCTCCCATATCGGCCAGCCGGTATGTGCCCATTGCGCGGCCGCGGGTTTCGTTGGTGACTTTTGCGTTCAGCCAGGCCTCGATAACCGTATAACAACCCGCCACGCAGGTCCCCGAGGCAATGCGCAGCGCTGCCCAGGCATAGGGGTTTTCGGTCAGGGTGTGGCCAATCAGACCCATCGCGCCCAGAGCCGTGCAGACCGCAAAGGCTCGCGAGTGCCCGATGGATCCCATCAGCCTTGGCGCCCACCAGCATCCCGCGAAAAAGCCCAAAAAGTGAGCCGAGCCCAGAAGGCCGATCTGTTCTGTTGAAAACCCCAGCGTCAGGCCGGATATCGCGTCCAGCGGACCCACGCCGCCCGTGGAAAGCTGCAGAAGAATGACCGAAAGAAAAAGGGCGGCGAATGAGATGATGGTACGCATGGGTCCAGTAGATGTCCGAATGGCGTATGACGATGCGCGCGGCTATTCGACTTTGTGGTGTCGTTTTCCGCCAGTTTCAGGGTTTTCTGCGAATTTCGGTTCGTATGTTCAATCCCACAGTTTCGTCGACCAGATCCGAATAGCCGGTGGCGCCGAAATCGTTCCGGTTCAACGCGCCGGTCAAATGGATGAACAACCGGTCCAGGTCGTCCTTTGCGGATCCCGGCGGGCGATAGAGGGTGGCATCAAGGGTGATCGGGCGGGTCTCGTCGCGCACCGTCAATTCGCCTGTGACGGTCGCTCCGTCGGAAATGCGTCCGCCGGGGCCAAGGCTGACAGCGGTCGAGACGAAGTGGATTGATGGAAACCGCGCGGCATCCAACACGGATCGGCTTAGCATCGGGCCGCGTGCAAACGGCAGTCTCGTGCGTGCCTCGGCGACGTTCAGGACGACGTCGACCATGCTGTTGCGCAGGTTTTTCGTGTCCACCAGAACATCAGCGGTCTGGATTGGCATGGTGCCGGTCTGAGCCGAGCCAGCCAGACCGAATGTGAATTCGATCAATGTCCCTTGTGTTTCAAGTATATACGGAACCGGGGCGGCCACGGCGTGCCGCACCAAGGGCAGCGATGCCAACCCCGCCAGTACCAGAGTTCGGCGGGTCAGGCGATTCATGCCGGAACCCGCCCGTGGCGCGGCCGCGAGCGCATAAGCAATGTCGCAATAATGGCGATGTTCAGCCCGTTCCACAGGATGCCGTTCACGAAGGCCAGTTCATACTTCCCGGTCACGTCATAGATCCAGCCGGACATCCAGCCACCCAGTGCCATGCCCATGATCGTCATCATCATCACGAAACCGACCCGTGCCCCGGCTTCTTGCGGGGGCATGTATTCGCGGACGACCAGCGCATAGCTGGGCACGATGCCGCCCTGCGCCAGTCCGAACAACAGGCTGATGACATAGAGCGACACCATCCCGTCATAAGGTAGGAACAGGAACAGGGCGATGCATTGCAGGATCGACCCGATCAGCAACGTGTGAACGCCGCCCAGCTTGTCCGCGACCAGCCCCGAGATGATCCGGCTGACGACACCGCCCATCAGCATGAGCGACAGCATCTCGGCCCCGACCGCCGGGCCATAGCCCAACCCGACGCAGTAGGAGACGATGTGGACCTGCGGCATCGACATGGCGACGCAGCAGCCGATTCCGGCGAGGCCCAGCACATACTGCAGGGTCCGCGGCGACAGGCCGACGCCGCGCGCGTTGATCTGCGCGGCAGCTGCGGCGGTGCCATGCGCCTCGACCGGGACCTGCCGGCGCAGCAGCAGCGACAGCGGGATGACAACGATCAGAGTGATGACCGCCAATGTCAGATAGACCTGCTGCCACCCGTCGCGGGCAAGGATACCGGACAGGAGCGTGGGCCAGATCGCGCCGGATAGATAGTTTCCGCTGGCCACCAGCGCGACGGCGATTCCGCGTCGGCGCAGGAACCAGTGCGAGATGTCGGCGATCAGCGGGCCGAACCCGACGGCGGTGCCCAAACCCAGCATCAGATGCGCCACCGACAGCATCGTGATCGTCGGCGCCCATGTCGCCAGTAGATAGCTGAGCGCGCTGAGGCCTGCGGCACCGATCAGCGCCTTGGTCACGCCCAGCCGGTCCACCACCTGACCCAGCCACATGTTGCCAAGCGCAAATCCGATCATGGCCAGCGTGTAGGGCATCGATGCCTCGGCCCGGCTGGCGCCGAACTGAGTCTCGATTGCGGGCATCACCACGATCACCGCCCACATGCCCACATTGGCCACCGCCGCGATGGCCAGCGTGACCAGAAGGCGAAGCCAGGAATAGCGGCTGTCGTGGATCGGGTGGGTCATTCCGGCACGCTAGGGGGCGGGATGCGGTTTGACCAGTCACAACTTGCGTGACCCGGGGCCGGTCGGTCAGGCGCAGGTTTCCTCGGCGCCGATCCGTTGCAGGTGCAGCCCGGCGCGCGGCGCGGTCTGGGTGGCGTGCCAGCTGACCGGGGGCAGGGCGCGGGCGCGGCGGCGAGTCAGGGTCCAGCGGCGGGTCTGGCCCGTGTGCGCCGGGGCCATGTGCCAGCGCGTCTCGATGCCCTGCGCGCCGCCGTCGCCGGGGGTCAGCAGCAGGCCCAGCGGGGCCTGACCCATCGTGCCCCCCTGTTCGGCGGCCAGATGCATCCGGCGCACCGGCGTCAGGCCCGGTGCCCCCGGCAGGTCGCCGATCACCAGCGGCACCGCCCCGCTGCGCAGCGCCTCTTCGATGCACCACAGCAGGTCCTCGGCCCGGGTGGGGCGGACGAACAGGAACCGGGCGGGATCGGCAAAGGGCATCATGCCGTCGGGGTTCAGCTGATCGGCCTCCCACGCGGGCGAGATCCACAGGACCGGCCCTTGCGCCTGACCGGCCAGCCACATGGCAAAGCTGCGCCGCGCGGGGCCGCAGGCCTCGTGCACGCGGGCCAGTTGCAGCGAAATCTCGTCATGCAGGGTCAGCCCCGGCGCCGCGCGCGCCGGTTTGCGGCCAAGAAGATGCGTGGACATGGCCGAATGCTAGCATGTTCCCATTTTGTTCTCAATGCCGAAAGCCGCCGTTCAGCGCGACAGGATCATCCGGCCGTCAGAAAACTGGATGTTGGAAAAACGGTGCAGGTAATCCATGCCCAGCAGGGACTGGTCAAGATCTCCTCCGTTGATCCATGCCGGAACATTTCGGTCTGTGATGGGCCCCAACGCCAGACTGTCGAGGCGCACAGGCGCAGTCTGGACCACCCCATTTGCGGTCGAGGCACGCCCGTGAAAGGTCAGCTGATCGGTATCGAACCCGACGCGCTCCGCATCCTGCGGGCTCAGCACGATCTGACTGGCTCCGGTATCAACCAGGAAAGTCACCGGTTTGCCATTCACCAGCATCGGCAAGTAATAATGTCCGTCGAACGAGCGGGGCACTTCGATCACATCTCCGGTCACGGACATCTGCGGAGATACGCCAACGGTCGAGCGGATATCGCCCCAAAGGCCGACAACGGCAATGATCCCGATGAAGATGAAGACCCAGGCCATGGCCATCTGCAGGGTCTTGCCCAACGACTGCCGATTGTGAGTGAAGAACCACATCAGCAGTGCGGCTCCCAGCAGAACCAGATAGGCCAACCGTCCAAAATCGTCACCATCCATGCGGGCACCCGAAACCTTCTTTCATAAGGTCAATATGGGGCTTCAGGACGCGAACCCAAAGGCCTTGAGCCCATCGAGAATGAACTGAACCGACAGCGCCGCCAGCAGCATGCCCAGCAACCGCGTCAGCACGGTCAGCCCGGTCTTGCCCAGAATGCGCGCGATCAGGCCGCTGGACAGGAAGAACAGCAAGACAACTGCCATCACGGCAAGCATCACGCCGACAGCCGCAGCGATGCCCTGAATGCCGGGGTGCTCACCGGCCAGCAGGATGATCGTTGCGATCGATCCGGGCCCGGCCACCAGCGGAATGGCCAGCGGAAAGACCGAGGGGTCAGGGTGCTCTTCCTCTTCCGCACGGTCCTCGCGCCGTTTGTTGCGCCGCTCGAACAGCATGTCGAGCGCGGTCAGAAAAAGCAATGCGCCGCCAGCAACCTTGAAGGCCTCCATCGAGATGCCGACAAAGCCAAGAACCGCCTCGCCGAAAGCGGCGAAGGCGATAAGGATGCCCGAAGCGGTCAGGCACGTGCGGTAGGCGACGCGGCGACGGGTGGCCGGGTCCATTCCTTGCGTCAGCGCGACGAAGATCGGTGCGGTGCCAAAGGGGTCGATCACAACGAACAGGGTTGTGAACGCGGTTATGAAGAATGCCATTTCGATCATGCGGCGGCCTCTGCGTTTTCCAGCCGCTCGGCGGCGGCGACCCACAGCGCCTCGGCGCGCTGCATAGCCTCGACCACCTCGGCAAACTTGCGGTTCCAGGTTTCCAGATCACCGACGCGGTCATCCTCGTACAAGGACGGATCGGACAATTTGGCCGAGAGCTTTTCGTGCATCTCGGCCAGCTTCTCCAGCCGTTCCTCGCATTTCCGCAGGTCGGCCCGAAGCGCCAGGATGGTGTCGCGAGAGGCACGTTTGGGTTTGGCGGCTGTTTTTTCCCGCGCCGGTGGCTTGTCGCGCGCCAGCAGCATCTGGCGATAGGCTTCAAGGTCGCCGTCAAAGGGTTTGACCGTACCGTCCGAGACCAGCCACAGCCGGTCTGCCACCAACGCCAGAAGGTGCATGTCGTGGCTGACCAGAACCACCGCGCCGGAATAGGCGGTCAGCGCCTCGACAAGGGCCTCGCGACTTTCGATGTCCAGGTGGTTGGTCGGCTCGTCGAGGATCAGCATGTGCGGCGCGTCGATCGTCGCGATCAGCAGCGACAGGCGCGCTTTCTGGCCGCCCGACAGGCGGCCCACCTCGGTTTCAGCCTGATCCGCGCCCAGCCCGAAACCGGCCAGACGCGCGCGCAGCTGGGCCGGGGTCTCGGTCGGGCGCAGGCGCCGCAGGTGATCCAGCGGTGTTTCGTCCACATGCAGCTCGTCCACCTGATGCTGGGCGAAATACCCGATGCGCAGCTTGCTGCTGCGAGCCATCTTGCCCGCCATCAGGGGCAGCCGGTCCGACAGCAGCTTGGACAGGGTCGATTTGCCCTGACCGTTTTTGCCCAACAGCGCGATCCGGTCGTCCTGATCGATGCGCAGGTTCAGACGGCGCAGCACCTCGGTGTCGCCATAGCCGGTCACGCCGCCCTCGATCTGGATGATCGGGGGCGACAGTTCCTCGGGTTCGGGGAATGAAAAGGCACGCAGGGCGGCCTCTTGCGGGGTCGAGATCAACTGGATGCGTTCGATCATCTTCAGCCGCGATTGTGCCTGAACGGCCTTGGACGCCTTGTAGCGGAACCGGTCAACGAAGCTCTGCAAATGGGCGATGCGGGCCTTGGCCTTGGCGTTTTCGGCCTCGGCCTGGGCCAGACGTTCGGCGCGGCGTTCGGCGAACTTGTCATAGGGCACCGCGTAATAGGTCAGCTGGCGGTCTTCCAGATGCAGGATCGAGCCGACCGCCCGGTTCAGCAGGCCCCGGTCGTGGCTGATGACGATGACCGTATGCGGATATTTCGCCAGATAGCTTTCCAGCCACAGCGCGCCTTCAAGGTCCAGATAGTTGGTCGGTTCGTCCAGCAGAAGCAGGTCGGGCTGCGAGAAAAGAACCGCCGCCAAAGCGACCCGCATCCGCCAGCCGCCCGAGAAATCGGAACAGGGACGCTGCTGGTCGGCATCGTCAAAGCCCAGCCCCTTGAGGATCGTGGCCGCGCGGGCTTCGGCCGACCAGGCGTCGATATCGGCCAGCCGGGTCTGAATCTCGGCAATCCGGTCGGGGTCGGTGGCCTGCTGCGCCTCGGCCATCAGGGCGCTGCGCTCGGCATCGGCGGCCAGGACCGTGTCGATCAGCGACACGTTTGACGAGGGCACCTCTTGTGACACACCGCCGATCCGCGCGCGGCGGGGCAGGGTGATCGTGCCCGATTCCAGCGCCAACTCGCCCCGGATCAGGCGGAACAGAGTGGTCTTGCCGGTGCCGTTGCGGCCGACCAGACCCACCTTGTGGCCTTCGGGAATGGTGGCGCTGGCGCCCTCGAACAGGGGGCGGCCCTCAACCGAATAGGTGATGTTCTCGATCCGTAGCATGGGCCGCTCTTAGCAGAGCGATACTGGCACCGCCAGACGCAAGCCATGTGCAAACCACATGTGCTGTGCTAGCGCTTTTGCAGATGAACGAAATTCGGATGTTGAGATGCGGGCGGTACAAACTCCACCCTCTTTGGTGACCCTTGTCCTAGCGACCGGTCTGTCCGTGCTGTCGCTGAACATGTTCCTTCCGTCCCTTGCGAACATGGCGGTCGATTTTCGGGCGGATTATGCGCTGGTGAACCTGTCAATCGCGGCCTATCTGGCCGTGTCCGCCGTACTGCAACTGATCCTTGGGCCAATGTCCGACCGGTTCGGGCGCCGGCCGGTTCTTTTGACCTGCATGACGGTTTTTGTGGCGGCGTCACTGGGCTGTGTTCTGGCCGAGTCGATCTGGACCTTTCTGGGGTTCCGTCTGATGCAGGCCGCCGTGGTTGGGGGCTCGGTGCTGTCTGCCGCGTCGATCCGCGACCAGTTTCCGCCCAACGAGGCCGCAAGCAAGCTGGGATATGTCGCCATGGCGATGGCTTTGGCGCCGATGCTGGGCCCCATGCTGGGCGGCACTTTGGACATGATGTTCGGGTGGCGGGCCGGGTTCGTCTTTTACACGGTTGCTGGGGCGGCGCTGCTGACGCTGCTCTGGGCGGATATGGGCGAGACCAACCGCAACCGGTCCGGCACTTTCGCCGCGCAGATGCGCGAATACCCGCACCTGTTCCGTGCCCGGCGGTTCTGGGGCTACGCGTTGTGCGCGGCATTCTCGATCGGGGGGTTCTACAGTTTCATCACCGGAGCGCCCCTGGTGGCCGCCGCCTGGTTCGATCTGAGCCCCGCGACGCTGGGCCTGGGGATCGGCATCATCACCGGAGGTTTCATGGTCGGCAATTTCGTGACGGGTCGGATCGCCGCGCGTACTCGGCTGACGACGATGATTCTGGCCGGACGCATCATCGCCTCGGTTGGGCCGTTCTGCGGGCTGCTGCTGTTTTTAGTGGGAATGGGGTCGGTCTGGGTGTTTTTCGGATCAGCTATCTTTGTTGGTTTTGGAAACGGTTTGACGAACGCCAACGCGTCTGCAGGGGTCATGTCGGTTCGCCCCCAGCTGGCCGGCAGCGCGGCGGGCCTTTCCGGGGCTCTGATCGTCGCGCTCGGTGCGGTCATTACTTCGATCACCGGAGCTGCGGTCAGCCCTGAAAACGGGCCGTATCTGGTGCTGTCGATGATGGCAGGCAGTAGCTTTCTGGGCCTTTTGGCCGTTCAGTATGTCCGTTGGGTGGATGCACGGGACCCGCTTCCCGACGCAATCTGACGCCCAAAGGCGCGATCGCGCCATCATTCCACTTTTCACGGGCGAAATACCGTGTTAGGCGGCGCGCGATGAATTTCGCGCGGCCCAGCCCGCGCCGTCAGACCAAGGAGAGGCCCGATATGGCACTGGAACGCACTTTTTCGATCATCAAGCCCGATGCAACCCGCCGCAACCTGACTGGCAAGATCAACGCCAAGTTCGAGGAAGCCGGCCTGCGCATCGTCGCGCAGAAGCGCATCCACATGACCAAGGAACAGGCCGGCAAGTTCTACGAAGTTCATGCCGAGCGTCCGTTCTATGACGAACTGTGCGAGTTCATGTCGTCTGCACCGGTTGTCGTTCAGGTTCTGGAAGGCGAAAACGCCATCGCCAAGAACCGCGAAGTGATGGGTGCAACCAACCCCGCCGATGCGGCACCGGGCACCATCCGCGCCGAGTTCGCCGAGTCGGTCGGTGAGAACTCGGTTCACGGCTCGGACGCGCCGGAAACCGCAGCGGTTGAGATCGCATATTTCTTCTCGGGCATCGAACTGGTCGGCTAAGCCGCACCACGATACCTGTCGAGATTGCCGCGTCCGATTTCGGGCGCGGTTTTTTGTTGGTCAGACGGATTTCAGATCGTCAGGGCCGACGCGTACACCGATGGCATCCAGATCCGCGATGATCCGGGACGCCGGAGCCCGGTTCGTTGACGATTTCAAAGCATCGAACCTTGCGCGCAGGGCTTTCTTTTCTTCGCCCTTGCAATCGTTCCAGGGGCGGCCCTGCAAGCCCATGACCAAAACGTAATAGCCGATGAAATGGGGCCGGGTTCCGGCCTGTATCAGCCGGGCATAGGCCGCATCGGCACCAAGCTCGCGCAGCTCTTCGGCCGAGTGGATGCCCGCACGGGCACAGGCCTGTTCGAAAGCAGGTCCAAGGTTGCGGATGGAAGACACAGGTTCGGGCATGTTTCTTTCTTAGCTTTGCCGGGGCGTGCTGTCACTGCCCGCCGGAACGTTGTGCGACGAATTCCGTTGCGCTAGGCATTGAGCGACGGGTCCGTGCAGGAGGGGGAAGGAATTGACAAGCGACATCAGTAATCTGGACCTGATGAACCCGCCTGAGGGCTTCATCGACAATCCCTTCCCGTTTTATGATGCGCTGCTGTCTTCGGCGCCGGTTCTGGCGCAGCCCGATGGCTCGGTTCTATTGTCGCGGCATGCTGATCTGGACCGGATCTATCGGGACACGACCCTGTACTCGTCCGACAAAAAGGCCGTGTTCGCGCCAAAATTTGGTCCCGGATCGCCCTTGTTCGAGCATCACACCACCTCGCTGGTGTTCTCGGATCCGCCATTGCACACGCGGGTTCGCAAAATCATGACTTCGGCCCTGACCCCGCGCGCCATCGCCCGGATGGAGCCCGGTTTGATCCAGACTGTCGATCTCTTGCTGGATCGCCTGGAAGACAAGCGGCAAGTGGATCTGATCGAAGACTATGCCGCCACCATCCCGATCCAGATCATCGGAAACCTTCTGGACGTACCGGTGGACGAGCGCGAACCGCTGCGCGACTGGTCCCTGGCCATTCTTGGGGCGCTCGAACCGGCATTGACCGCCAAGCAACTCGAAGACGGCCATGCGGCCGTTCGGGACTTCAAGGAGTATCTGGCCGATCTGGTGGCTCGGCGCAGGGCCACGCCCGGCGACCCCGAAACCGACGTATTGACCCGGTTGATCCGCGGTGAAGGGGCCGACGAAAAGCTGAGTGAAATCGAGTTGCTTCAGAATTGCATCTTCATTCTGAATGCGGGTCATGAAACCACGACGAACCTGATCGGAAACGGGTTGGCCCTGCTGCATGACCACCCGGAGCAGCGTCAGCGGCTTGTGGATGATCCAAGCCTCATCAATTCGGCGGTCGAAGAGGTTTTGCGGTTCCGTTCACCCAACCAGTTCGGCAACCGGGAAACGACGGCTGACGTCGTGATTGACGGGCGTCCAATCGCAAAGGGCACCAACCTTCATCTGTGTATCGGCGCTGCAAACAGGGATCCGGCCGTGTTTCCAGACCCGGGCCGGTTCGACATTTCGCGCAAACCGAACCGTCACCTTGCCTTTGCCGGCGGGCCGCATGTCTGCGCAGGCCTTACACTTGCGCGCCTTGAAGGGCGGGTCGCCCTGTCGCGGTTCGTGACAAGGTTCCCAGATTTCCAACTGCCCGATGAACGTGTCAGAGGCGGACGTATGCGGTTCCGCGGATACGCTTCCTTGCCTGCGTCCATTTGATCCGCAAAAAGGTGGGGCGTTAACCTAGGGTTTTTGCGCCAGCTTCAGAACTGCCTTCAATCCGGGATCTGCATTCTGAGCACTGAAGCCCCCGCCATGCATGCGGGTGATGGCCGCCACCAGAGCCAGTCCGAGGCCTGAGTTTCGGTCCGACCGCGCGGGATCGAGCGTGACGAAAGGCAGTTGAAGCTGCGACAGCATCTCGGCCGGCACGCCCGGGCCGCGATCGCGGACACTCAGCAGGGCAAACGGGCCGTCTTCGCGCAGTTCGATGGAAATTGCAGTTCCTTCAGGGGCATAGCGCATGGCGTTTTCCAGAAGGTTCGACAGGGCCTGCGACAGCAAAGGGCGGTGCCCCATGATCGGAGCCGCCCGACCCGTGACCTCGAGGCGCACATCCTTGTCGGCCGCGACCGGTTCGTACAACTCCACAGCATCGTTGACCAAGCGTTCAAGGTCCACAGGTTCAAACTGCTCCCGCCCCAATCCGGCCTCGGCGCGTGAGATCTCGGTCAGCTGCCCGAGAACTCGCAACACGTGATCGATTTCGGCCGTTGCCCGGGCGATGTCGACCTCACGATCCGGGTCGCTTTTGCCTGGCTCGGCCAAGGCGACCACCCGCTGCTTCAACCGGGACAGAGGTGACCGCAGATCATGCGCGATCGAATTCGACGTGGTGCGCAAGTTGCTGACCAACTCTTCGATCCGGTCCAGCATGTTGTTCAATGTGCCTGCCATCTGGTCGAACTCGTCGCCGGTACCACGCTGTGGCATTCGTTGGGATAGGTCGCCGGACACGATGGTTTCTGCGGTGTCGGCGATATCCTTCAGCCGCGAAAACACCAGACGGGTCAAAAGCCAACCGGTCAGAATGCTCAGCGCAAGGGCCGCGCCCAGGGCCAGCGCCACCGAATGAAACAGCACCCGGTCGAACTGCTGACGGGCGAGGGCGTCGCGGCCAACCAACAGCCTTTCGCCGCCGGGCAGCAGGATTGATGCGGCGGAGATCGGGACCAGTTGATCCGTCTCGGTTCTGCGCAGCTCCAGATCCACCCACCCACTGCCAGCGGCGATGCCTTCGGGCCATCGCTTGAGGTTGCCGGCCAAGGTTTTTCCCGAGCGGTCAGCCAACAGATAAAGTGCATCACGCTCGGACGCGGTCGGAAGCCGGCGTTCGATGGCCACCATCAGGCCGACAAGCCCGAGGCGTTCGTACTCATCCGCCAGCCCGGTCAGTTCGGCGGACACGACAGATCGGGTTTCGCCTTCGATCGTGCGGTTGGCGGTGATATAGACCAGCAACAATACGGCCGCGGTCAGCAATGTGCTGAGCACCATGCTCGCCAGCACCAGCCGCGTCCTGGAGTCCTTGAACGACAAGGGCGACTTAACCATCAGAAACCATGTAACCGGCCCCGCGCACGGTTTCGATCAGCGGTGGTTCACCACCTTCGTCCAATTGCCGACGCAGTTTGGAGATATGAACGTCGACGACGTTTGTGTTCGGGTCGAAATGATAGTCCCAGACACCTTCAAGAAGCATCGTCCTCGACACCACCCGGTTTTTCCGGCGAAGGAAGAATTCCAGAATCTGGAACTCTCTGGGCGTCAGGGTGATCTCGCGACCGTTGCGCGTGACCTTTCGGGTCAACAGATCCATTTCAAGGTCGCGGCATTTGAGGGTTGGGGTTTCCTCGGATTCCTGAGGTCGGCGCAACAGGGCTTCGATCCGGGCATGAAGTTCCTGAAATGAGAAGGGCTTGACCAGATAGTCGTCGGCACCCGCATGCAGCCCTTTCACCCGCTCGTCCACGGCGCTCATGGCTGTCAGCATCAGAACCGGCGTCTTGACCCCGGCGGCGCGCATTGACTTGATCAGAGCCAGGCCGTCCAGCCCGGGCAGCATCCTGTCCAGAACGACCGCGTCAAATCCGCCGTCGGTCGCGTGGTACAAACCTTCGCGGCCGTCCTCGGCGCATTCAACGACATAACCTTCCTCGCCAAATCCCTTGGCGATGAAGTCCCGCGTGTCTTCATCATCCTCAACGATCAACAGACGTCTGCTCATGGTCGGATTTCCTTTCACTCAGGATATAATCACGTATGGACAGGTAAAAAAACTGCCGGGTGCGAAATCCGCACCCGGCAATCCCGACAGCACGTGGACAAATCGTGTCCGTCAGGAGATGCGCGCACCGGATATCCCCATCGTGCGGTGCGCGCGGGACGCAGGTCAGGCGATCTCGACGGCGACGAAGATCTGATTGCCGCCGCGGTTGATCAGCATCAGCGCCGGATCGGTCTTCTGGTCTTCGAGCGCGGATTTGAGCGCCTCGGGTGTTTCCACATCCTGGTTGCCCAGCTTCACGATCACGTCGCCCTGCCGCAGACCGGCCTTAGCCGCCGGGCTGTCCGGCTTGAGCGAAGTGACGACCACGCCGTGCACGTTCTCGGGAACTCCGATCTGCGCACGAGTCGCTTTGGACAGCGGTGCTACGGTGACACCCAGCGTCTTGCCCGCCACCGCGTCATCGGTCGGTTCCGCGTTTGCCGCCATCTGTGCCGAATGCTGCCCGATCGTGACGTTCAGGGTCTCTTCCTTGCCATTGCGCAGGACGGTGACCTTGCTGTCGGTTCCGACGGCCGTGGTGCCAACAAGCACCGGCAGTTCACTGCTTGAGTCGACCTTCTCGCCATTGAAGGCGATGATTACGTCGCCCTGTTGCAGCACGCCTTGAGCGGGGCTGTCTGGCAGAACCTCCGATACCAGTGCGCCGACAGTGCCATCGACACCCATCGCTGCGGCCAGCTCGGGGCTGATGTTCTGGATCGAGACACCCAGCCAACCGCGGCTGACCTGGCCATCGTCACGCAGGTCCGCAGCGATGTGCTCGACGATGTTCGAAGTCACGGCAAAACCCAGTCCGACCGAACCACCACTGGGCGAATAGATGGCCGAGTTCACCCCAACGACTTCGCCGTCCATGTTGAACAGGGGGCCGCCCGAGTTGCCTTTGTTGATGGCTGCATCGGTCTGAATGAATTCAGCATAGGGGCCTTCCGAGATATTGCGTCCCTTGGCGGACACGATGCCGGTCGTGACGGTCGAACTCAGGCCGAACGGGTTGCCGATGGCGACCACGTCTTCGCCCACGCGGATGTCGTCGCTATCCCCCAGCGGGACCGGCTGCAGCGCCTCATCCGCGTCGATCTTGAGCAGCGCGATATCGGTCAGGGGATCGGTCCCCACGACTTCAGCCTCGTACGAGCGATCATCGTTCAGGCGCACGGTGATCTTGCTGGCTTTGTCGACGACGTGGTGGTTTGTGATGATATAGCCATCTTCATCCAGTACGAACCCGGACCCGAGGCCCTGACTGGGACCACGGCGCGGGGCGTCAAAGCCTTCGGGAATCCCGAAACGTTTGAAGAACTCACCAAAAGGCTGGCCTTCGAAATCAAACTCCTGGCCGCTCGCCGGCGACGGGGCCGCGTCGATCGAGGCAATGACGGTTACCACGGACGGTGAAACGGTTTCGACCAGATCCGCCAGGGCTTCGTCGGCCTGCGACGGAATGGCGGTCGCGGCCAGCAACGCCGCGCTCAGCGCGGTGGCGCCAAACAGCCCTGAGGTGCGAGGAAGAATAAGGGGGGATTTGCGGATGCTCATGTTGACTAGGTCTCCTTGGTTCGGCGCTTGTTGATGTGCGCTTTGCAGGGAACATGAGCCGCCAGTCTTTGCGTTTTCTGACTGATCAATTAATAAATCTTAATTTTGCCACATTAGGGGCGTCTGGTAGCGCTCGCAAACCCGGGAATCGGCCTTGGAAGTTGCCGGTCGAATCGGTGGATTGTTGCCGAAATGAGGGTCAAATTCGCAAAAGCATTGAATTGAATCAAATTTGTTAACAGTCCAGCAGCGGTTTTTGACCGAATTTTCAGGGACACTCACAGGTTGCGCCACCGCCTTTTCAGAAGTTGGTATTTGTCTAATAGGTATTTGCAAGAATGTCATTTTGATCGTTTGGCGCTAAATATTTCATGCCCTGGGTCGGCTATGGCAAAGCGCACGAACAACCTTGGGTAGATTTCCGCGACACGCGTTGTTGCGGAAATACCATCACGAATTCGGCAAAATTAACCAATTCAACCAATTTTACGTTGTTTGCAATGAACTTATCGGTGACGATGAACGTGCCCAAGTGAAAGGGGGGCCTGACGGCATCAAGGGGGTGCTTGAAGGCAGATCTCAGTCACCGGAAGCGCTGAGCGGCATGTTAACGAGGGGGTCTTGTTTCGGTTCGGCAGCACATTGGTCTGATGTCTTGACGACATCCGGGCCGCGTTTTCGGGATTGGTGAAAGTGGTAGTCCTGTTTTGGGCAACCGGCCCGGTCGTTCTCGACCGGGCCGCGTTACTATTAGGATTTTTGGTTTTTGCGCCATTCGGCCCACGCTTGGGGCGTATCCAGATCCAGAATAGCGTTCTGACCCGGCATAGGCTGCAGGTGCACCTGGTCCAGATGCGCGCGTACGACGGCTTGTGCGCCGCCATCTCCGGTCAAATGCGCCAGATCAGCAAGGAGACTTCGGTCGAAGATCACAGGATGGCCTGGAACGCCATCGGAGGACGCTCCGCGCCAGATCAGCTTGTCAGGATGTTCGGTGACCGACCGGAGGACCGCGCGCAGATCGTCTGATGTCAGCTCTGGCAGATCGGCCAGCAGGATCATCGCTGCCCGGGCTGATACCGGCACCTGTGCGACGGCTCTGCGCAAACTGGCATTCATGCCTTCATCCGCATCGGGAACAGAAACGACCTGCAAGTCCATCCCGCTCAGCGCGGTGTATCGCGGGTGAGGCGCCGGCGGCAGGGCGACGATGACCGGCCCGACAGCTACTGCGATTTCAGCCGAGCGTCGGATCAGTGGTTGACCATCGACAATTTGCATCAACTTGTCCACTCCGCCCATACGGCGAGAGCTTCCGGCGGCCAGCAAGATGACAGGGATATCCTCCATGCCGGCCACCTTGCCGCCAACCGGAATTGCTGTCACCCCCGCATACGCGCACCGTCGGGGTCAAATAGTGGACTGGTCAGCACGCGCGCCTTGCGCATCTTGCCCAGGATTTCGATTTCAACTGCCAAACCGTCGGCCGCCAAGCCCGTTGGCAGGAAGCCCATGGCGACTGATTTCTGCGCGAAATGCGAATACCCGCCGGATGTGCAAAACCCAACCACTGCGCCGTCGTGCCAGATGGGTTCGTAGGCGTTCACATCCGCGTCCTCGGCCTCGACCTCAAAGGCCACAAGCTTGCGGGCCGGTCCTTCAGCCCGCTCGTCCTCGGCGACAGCGCGCCCGATGAAATCGACGTTCTTTGCAAACGAGATGAAGCGGTCCAGCCCGGTTTCAGCGGCCGTGTAGTCGGGCGAGAACTCGCGCATCCACGAGCCGAAGAACTTGTCGAGCCGCAGGCTCATCATCGCGCGCATCCCGAAGGGGGTGATGCCGTGCGGCTGGCCGGCCTGCCACAGGGTCCACCAGAGCTGGCGTTGTGCCATCGGATCGCAGTAGATCTCGAACCCCAGATCGCCGGTATAGCTGACCCGCTGCACGACGCAGTCGGTCATGCCGACGACCATTCGGCGTACGTCCATGAAGCGCATGTCGCTGATATCGGCGCGGGTGCAGGCGGCCAGAACCTCGCGGGCCTTAGGGCCTGCAATCTGGAAGCCGTTGCGTTTGTCGCTGATATTCTCGACGGTTACGCCGTCTTCCTGATGCTGCCGGAACCAGCGCATGTGAAAGTTCTGTGCCCCGTAGGAGGCGGTGAGTTGGAACTCTTCCTCACCCAAGCATGACACGGTGAAGTCGCCGATCAGCTTGCCCTTGGGCGACAGCATGGGCGTCAGCGACAGGCGGCCCGGAGCGGGGATGCGGCCCGCCATGATCCGATCCAGCCAGTCGCGGGCGCGGGGACCGGTGACCATGTATTTGCCGAAATTGTGCACCTCGTTGATGCCGACGCCCTCACGCACGGCCCGCACCTCGCGGCCCGTTGCCCCGAAGGCGTCCGAGCGGCGGAAGGAGGGGGTTTCATAGCCGGGCTCGCCATCCTGCGCGAAGTAATTGGCGACCTCGAGCCCGTATTGCTGGCCCCAAACCGCGCCCAGATCGCTGAAGATGTCATACATCGGCGTGGTGCGGTTGGGGCGGGCAGCGGGTAGTTCCTCGTTCGGGTAGGAGACCGAGAAACGCTTCTGATAGTTCTCGATCACCTTGGGGCGGGTATAGCCGGGGGTGATCCAGTCGCCGAACCGGGCCACGTCCATGGCAAAGACGTCGCGTTCGGGCTCGCCCTCGATCATCCATTGCGCCAGCGTCAGGCCGACGCCGCCCCCCTGGCTGAACCCGGCCATCACGCCGCAGGCCGACCAGTAGTTGCGCACGCCCGGCACCGGCCCGACCAGCGGGTTGCCGTCGGGGGCAAAGGTGAACGGGCCGTGGATCACCGATTTCACCCCGGCCTCTGCCAGAACCGGGAAACGGCGATAGGCGAACTCGATCGAGTCGGTAATCTTGTCGAAATCATCGGGCAGCAGCTCATGCCCGAACTCCCAGGGCGTTCCATCCACGGCCCAGGGCTTGCAGGGTTGTTCATAGAAACCGATACACAGGCCGCGTCCCTCCTGCCTCAGATAACTTTCGCCGGCCGGGTCCATGACGTGCGGATGCTCGCCGCCCGCGTCGATGATCGCCTCGATTTCGGGGATGGTATCGGTGACGAGGTATTGATGCTCCATCGGGTGCAGCGGGAAGTAGATGCCCGCCATCGAGCCCACCTCGCGCGCCCATAGGCCGCCCGCGTTAACGATATGCTCGGCGTGGATGGTGCCCTTGTCGGTGACCACGTCCCATGTGCCGTCGGGGCGCTGGTTGGTTTCGCGCACCATGCAGTGGGTTTCGATCGTGGCGCCACCCATCCGTGCGGCCTTGGCATAGGCGTGGGTTGTGCCCGAGGGGTCAAGGTGCCCGTCCAGCGGATCATACAGCGCGCCAATGATGCCGTCGGTGTTGGTGATGGGGGAGATCTTCTTGATCTCGTCGGGGCCGACGATTTCGGTCTCCAGCCCCATGAAGCGATGCTTGGCGCGTTCGGCCAGCAGCATGTCGAACCGGTCCTGGTTGTCGGCCAGCGTGATGCCGCCCACATGGTGCAGCCCGCAGGACATGCCGGTGATCTTTTCCAGTTCCTTGTAAAGCCGGATGGTATAGCCCTGAAGCGCGGCCATGTTGGTGTCGCCGTTCAGCGTGTGGAACCCGCCCGCCGCGTGCCAGGTAGATCCGCTGGTCAGTTCCGACCGTTCCAGCAGCATCACATCCGACCAGCCCAGCTTGGTCAGGTGATACAGCACCGAACACCCGACAACTCCACCGCCGATCACGGCAACCTGACACGTCGATTTCATCCGCACCTCCTTGCGTCTGGCCCGAAGGTGCAGGGGCGCCGCGCCGGTATCTGTCACGAAAACGACCGAGTTTGTCGTTTCCGCCGGCCGTTCGCCAGACGTTTGTCAGAGCGGCCGCACCTTCAACCAGGTAATCCGGTTGCCCTCTCGCTCGACGACCTCGAACCGGAAGCCGTGGAACGAGAATACCTGACCAACGGTCGGGATCATCTGCGCTTCGTGGATGACCAGCCCGGCAATGGTGTTGGCCTCGTCATCGGGCAGGGACCAGTCCATCGCGCGGTTCAGGTCGCGGATCGTCATCGAGCCTTCGACCAGATACTGACCGTCTTCGATTCGCGTAACCGTCACATCTTCGTCCACGTCGAATTCGTCGGCAATCTCGCCTACGATTTCTTCGAGGATGTCCTCGAGCGTGATCAACCCGCGCAGCGAGCCGTATTCATCAACCACCAGCGCAAAATGGCTGTGCATGCGCAGGAATTCCCGCATTTGGTCGTCCAGCGTGGTGGTCTCCGGTACGAAATAGGGGGCGTTGGCCACTTTGAGGATGTCGAACGACTTCAGCCGGTCGGCACTGCCCTCGCCGCCGCCGGCCTGCGCGTACATGGCGCGGAACAGATCCTTGGCGTGCACGACGCCCACGATGTTCTCGGGCTGGCCACGGAACACCGGCAGGCGCGTGTGACGGCTTTCGAGGCATTGTTTCAGGATCGATTCAGGGTCTGCGTCCGCGTCGATCATCTCGATATTCGAGCGATGCAGCATGATTTCCTCGACCGTACGGTCGCCGAGATCAAGCGCACCCAGGATGCGGTCGCGGTCCTCTTTTTCCACGACGCCTTCGGAATGGCCCAGTTGCAGGGCGCCGGCGATCTCTTCACGCACGGCAAGGATGTTGCTGTCGGGATCGATCTGAACCCCGAACAGTCGCAGGACCCCGCGCACCAGCAGGCGCACGGCGGCCACCACCGGCGAAAACACCGTAACGACAACACCGATCACCGGGGCGACGGCCGCGGCGGCCTTTTCGGCATTGGTAATCGCGTAGGTCTTGGGCAGTACCTCAGCAAAGACCAGAACAAGCAGGGTCATGACCAAGGTGGCCAGTGCCACGCCGCTTTCTCCGAAAAGTCGGGTGAACAACGCCGTGGCCAGCGAGGCTGCAAGGATGTTGACGAGGTTGTTGCCCAGCAGAACCGAGCCGATCAGACGTTCGTTGTCATCAGTGATCTCCAGCGCCTTTTGCGCGCCGCGCGATCCTTTGTCGGCTTGCGCCCGCAGTTTACCCCGCGAAGACGCCGTCAGCGCTGTTTCAGACCCCGAGAAGAAGCCGGAGAGAACCAGCAGAAGCAGAATTGAGGCCGTAGTCAGCCAGAAGGCGCCATCGAGAAGAGAAGGGTCAGAGTCCATCGGTCCGTTTCAGGTATTGTTGATGCAATGGTTATGGGGGCGCAGATGCGCGCGATCAAGGGTTTGGCCCTAGTCTCGACCGTCATCCTTGGCAAGCGGGTGATGCTGCAACACCAGCTCCGACAGGCGCTCGTCCAAGACATGCGTATAGATTTCGGTCGTCGCGACGTCGGCGTGACCAAGCAGGGTCTGGATCGAACGCAAATCGGCCCCATTGGCCAAAAGATGAGTCGCGAAGGCATGGCGCAGCGTGTGTGGCGTGACTTTGTCGGGAGAAACACCACCTTGCACGGCCAGTTCCTTAATCAGAGCAAAGAACCGGTGACGGGTCAGGTGCCCTGATTTTCCACGCGAAGGAAACAGGAACCGGGACCGCTGGCCTCCGTTGGCGGCGGCTGCATCTTCGGCTTCGTCCCGGATGGCCAGCCATGCCGCCAAAGCATCGCGCGCAGGCGGTGACAGGGGCACCATGCGCTCCTTTCCACCTTTGCCAAGAACCAGCAGCATACGTGGGTCGCCCCGGGCGGATGATACCGGCAGGGAAACAAGCTCGGTCACACGCATCCCGGTCGCATACAGAATTTCCATCAGGCAAGTGTTGCGCACCTTGTCTGCCGTACTGCGCCCTGTTTTCCTGGCAGCCTCCAGCAGGCGATCGACTTCGGCCACGTCCAGCGTCTTGGGCAGCCTTTTCTGGCGTCCCGGGCCTTTGATCTGGATGGCCGGATTGGTCGAGCGCCAGCCTTCTTCAAACGCGAAACGATACAATTGCTTGATGGCAGAGAGGCGGCGAGCGCGGGTCGCGCGCGAAAGGCCTTGTGCGTCACAGTCAATCAGGTAGGCCTCGATCATATCCTGGTCGGCCGCCTCGAACCCGGCATTTCGCCGATCGAGCCACGCGGCAAAGTCCTTCAAGTCCCGCCCATAGGCCAGCAAAGTGTTGGTTGCCGCCCCAAGTTCTGCGGCCTGCGCCTCGAGAAACGCGGAAATCCACAAGTCTTGTGTCGCCGGAGCGGACACTGTCAGGCCCCCTTCAAAACAAGCAACTGCAAGGCGGCGCGGCGCGCCGTGTCTTCCAGGCCGACGTGTCGGAACACCGCGATGGCCGCAGTCAAGTCAACCAGATTGCCGCGCGCGCCATGCGCGAACATCTGCATGGCCTCAAGAATTGCCTCGCCCAGACGGTTTGCCTCCAACATCGCGCGGATATCGGACGGGATCGGTGCCGACCATGCAAACCCTTCGGCGATGGCGTCAGCCATCGGTGAGAGCGAGTTCGGACGCTCGGGTTGGCCCGATGCCAAAGCAGCCAGAAAGGCATTGGCCTCGGGTCCGTCGGGGACATATCGTGCGGCATCCTCGTACAGCTCGGACAACAGCAGGATGCGCCAGCGCAGGTTCTCGGTGGTCGGGTCGGACAGCTTGATCGACATCAGGCGCTCGGCGAACAGTTCGGCAAAGGGCACTTCGAGCCCGACCGAACCCATTTCTGCCCAGACTTTCGGCAGGGTCTTGGAAATCGCTTCGGGGCTTCCGGTCTCCAGCGCCGTTTCGAAACGCTGAACCGCCGAGACGCGATCCCAGACCGCGCCCGAAGCCGCAGGCGCGCGCTCGGTATAAAGGCCCAGCAGATGGTTTGGCGTAAGCGCGCCAATACGGGTCAGGCGCTCGGCCGCTTCGATCTGGGCCTTCCAACCGGCAACATCGCGCAGGTCGGCATTGGCAAAGGCCCGCGGCAACGAGGCGGTCGGAAGTCGCTCGCCGATCGCTTCGAACAGGCGAAACGTCAGCGGGTCAGGGTCTTCGGGCTGCGGCAGATATGCGGCGCCTTCGAACATCTCGGGGCTTAGGAAGCGATCCAGCAGATCGAGTTGCTCGGGCGGCAGTAATTCGAGCGCGTGCGCCGCTTCGAGCGTCAGTGCGGCCGAAGCCCAGTCACCTCTGCGGGCCTTGCAGAAGACCTGCGCGGAATAATCCCTCGACAAATGCGGTTGCGCGATCAGCGCAGTGCAGCTGCGGTCTTCGTCGCCGGTCAGCAGAGTTGCGTCAAACCATCGTTTGAACCGCTCAGGCGTATCGGTGGGGCCGGCAAGCTGCACCAAGGATTGCGTCGGATCGGCGGCACCCAGCTGCATCAGGCGATCCAGCCGCGCCAGAAGGAGCTCGTCTGGCTCATTGGAATTTGCCGGCGCTCGGGCCTCGGTCAACAAAAGCGTGAACAACAGCCGCTGCATGGCAGGGTTCGATTTGACCGGCACGCGCGCGATAAGTTCGGCCAGCCGGGCCGGATCGCTGGGCAGCCACAGATCAACCGGCAGCCCTGTCGCGGACCCATCCACCAATCCCAACGGCGGCGACAGCGCCTCGAGCGGGGACACCTGGATGTCGGGCTGCAGGCCGGTATCGGTAACCGGCGGCTCGAGCAATACGGTCCCCGGCAACAGGTCAGGGGCCGTCTCCAGCCAATCGATCGCGGATAGCGGTTGTTCGGTTTGCGCGGCGGCTTGGCCGGTCAGTGCAAGCGCCAGCACGACGGCCCTAGTTGACATCCAGAATTACCGGTTCGCTGATTTCGCTTTGCGGGGCCGAGAAGTCGGCGCCGAAGAACGGGCCAAGATACGCATAGGCCACCAAGCCGATGAAAAGCAGGCAAATTAGGTACAACAGGAATTTGATCAGACGGCCCATGGCTCAACGCTGCCTCAATTTTCGATTTTGGCCAAGTTATAACTGGCATTTTTCCCAAGATCACGTCATTCACAGGGAAATGAGCGAAATTAAGCATAACGTGGCGCCGACCGGACAACGGCAGGTGTTTGACCTGCACAAAACGGTGGTTTTGGTCGGTATGATGGGCGCTGGCAAGACGGCCGTGGGGCGCGCTCTGGCCGCGCGCCTTGGCGTTCCTTTCCTCGACAGTGACAGCGAGATCGAATCGGCTGCCAACATGACCATCCCCGAGATATTTGAACGGGACGGCGAGCCGTTCTTTCGTGCCAAGGAAAGCCAGGTCATCGGCCGTCTCCTGGACGAGAAAAAGGGTATCCTGTCGACCGGCGGTGGCGCTTTTCTGAGCGAAGAAAACCGGACGATGATTTCGGACCGTGGGGTTTCCGTATGGCTGTGCGCCGATCTGGAAGTGTTGTGGAACCGGGTGCGCCACAAAGACACGCGACCCTTGCTGCGCACGCCTGATCCATATGCAACGCTGCGTGACCTGTACGAGGCCCGCGTGCCGTTGTACGCACAGGCTGATCTGGTGGTGAATTCGGACGGCGACACCGCCATCGAGGATATGGTTGACCGGGTTCTGGAAAAGCTGATGACGCGCCCGGATGTATTGGAAGTCAAATAGATGCATCAGACAGTTAACGTTGATCTGGCCGAGCGGTCCTATGACGTGGAAATCGGGCCGGACCTGTTGGCTCAGGCCGGTGCGCGGATCAAACCCATGCTGCACCGTCCGCGCGTCGCGGTTCTAACCGATGAAACCGTGGCCGGTTTGCATCTGGATGCTTTGCGCAGCGGCCTGGCATCGGCCGGGGTGGAAATGACCGCATTGGCTCTGCCCGCAGGTGAGGCGACCAAAAGCTGGCCGCATTTCGAGCGCGCCGTCGAATGGCTGTTGGCCGAAAAGATCGAACGGCGCGATATCGTCGTAGCCTTCGGCGGTGGAGTGATCGGCGATCTGGGGGGCTTTGCCGCCGCGGTGCTGCGTCGCGGTGTTCGCTTTGTGCAGATCCCAACATCGCTCTTGGCGCAGGTCGACAGTTCCGTGGGGGGCAAAACCGGTATCAATGCTCCGCAAGGCAAAAACCTGATCGGTGCGTTTCATCAACCTTCGTTGGTTCTGGCTGATACCTCAGTGCTTGGCACGCTGACGGCGCGTGATTTTCTGGCGGGATATGGTGAAGTCGTAAAATATGGCCTTTTGGGGGATGCCGATTTCTTCGAGTGGTTGGAGCGCAACGGCCCCGCGCTGTCGGCCGGGGACATGGCGACCCGGGTTCGGGCGGTCACCCGTTCGGTTCAGATGAAGGCCGATATCGTGGCCCGTGATGAGACTGAACAAGGCGACCGGGCGCTGTTGAACCTCGGGCATACGTTCTGCCACGCGCTTGAGGCGGCGACGGGCTATTCCGACCGGCTGCTGCATGGCGAGGGTGTTGCCATCGGCTGCGCCCTGGCGTTCGAGTTGTCGGCCCGCATGGGTCTGTGTTCCCAGGAAGACCCGAGCCGCGTCCGCGCGCACTTGAAGGCAATGGGCATGAAGACCGATCTGTCTGACATTCCCGGAGATCTGCCGGGCGCGGAAGATCTGGTCGACCTTATGGCTCAGGACAAGAAGGTCGTTGACGGCCAACTGCGCTTTATCCTGGCGCGTGGGATCGGGCAGGCCTTCGTCACGTCGGACGTGCCACGCGATGCCGTTCTGTCCGTGCTGCAGGATGCATTGGCAACGTGCTGATAAGCGGAGTCAGCGGCCCCGTATCACCATCAATTCGCCAATGTTTTCGCGGGTGATGTATCCGACCATCTGACCGGTCTTGGTGCAGACCGCCACGGCCGGTGCGCCACCATGAAGACCATCCAGAACGGCCTCGAGTCCACTGGTCAAGGCCACCCGGGGGATTTGCTCTTCCATGACCGAGGTCGCGGGTTCCGACCGGGGGTGATCGCCAGCTAGCGCGGCAAACAGCCGATTGCGAGTCACGAAGCCCAACAGCTGCCCGTCTTCGCCCAAAACCGGGAACTCGTGCTGCGTTGTCTGGATCACGGCCTGAGCCGCCGTTGCCAACGTGTCTTGGGGGGTCAGTGCGTGGAATTCGGTGATCATCGCGTCCCGGGCCAGCACGCGGCGCGCCACCGAGCGCATTGCCACATCCTGGCTTTCTGCATTGGCCGCGATGAAGACGAAAACTGCGATCAGAACCAGGATCGGGTTACCGGTGCTGAGCCCCAGAAAACCGAAACCGACGGCCACGGCCTGGCCCGCAAAGGCTGCGGCCCGTGTGGCCTTGACCCTGTCCATCTTCAGGCAGAGCAGGGCGCGGAACACGCGGCCGCCGTCCATCGGAAACGCTGGGATCAGGTTGAACACCGCGAGGAACAGATTGACGTAGGCCAGCCGGCTCAGCAGGTCGATGCGGGTCGAGTCGATTTGCGCCAGCGTTTCTACCTGCATTCCCGCGCCCAGAAGCACAAGGATGCCCCAAATGACGACGTTGACCGCTGGACCAGCCAATGCAACGGCAACTTCTTGCATCGGCTTTTCCGGCATCCTCTCCAAGCGGGCCAAGCCGCCGATGGGCAGCAGAGTGATGTCCGGAGTGCGAATGCCATACCTGCGGGCCATCAGCGCATGACCGAATTCATGGGCAACAACGCAGGCAAACAACGCCAGAACAAAAATGATGTTGTCGATGGCTGCCGGCCACCCTCCGTCAGAGTAGGCGGCAAAGCCGACCCAAGCCAGCAGCAGGAAGAAGGTGACATGGACCCTCAGTTCCGATCCGAGCAACCGGCCGACGGCGAAGGACCATGTCATGACGTGCCTCGCTAAAGCTTAGAACGGGATTTCGTCGTCGTCGATGCCGCCAGATGCCTGTGCCGGCGCGCTGGATTGTGCGGCGTAGGGCTCGGAGTATCCGCCGCTGTCCTGGCCGCCTCCGTAACCGCTGCTTTGGCCGCCACCGTATCCGCCGCCCTCATTGCGACTGTCCAATAGGGTCAGTTCACCGCGGTAAGGGCGCAGAACGACTTCAGTGGAATAGCGATCCTGACCGGACTGATCCTGCCACTTGCGCGTTTCCAGTTGGCCTTCGATGTAGACCTTTGACCCTTTGCGCAAATACTGCTCGGCGATGCGGACGAGCGGTTCGGAAAAAATAGCGACTGTGTGCCACTCGGTCCGTTCGCGGCGTTCACCGGTATTGCGGTCTTTCCAGTTCTCCGAGGTCGCGATCCGTAGGTTGCAGACTTTGCCACCGTTCTGAAACGACCGTACTTCGGGGTCGCGCCCGAGATTGCCGACCAGAATGACTTTGTTGACTGAACCTGCCATGGATTTCCCCGTTTTTTGACTAGCTTGATGGCGCCCGAATCTGACGCTGAGTTCACCTGAAACCCTATACGTCCTGCGCCCGGGTTGGAACATGGTTGATGCCCGGAATGCCGCCTGGAAAATCAGTGTTTCCTTAACCAAGCTTTCATTTCTGCCTGAAATACCTATAATCCGATTGATTGCTGAACGAGCGGGATTGCTTGAATGCGTTGTCTGTTAAGTGGTTTTTCAATTGCATGCCTCGTTCTGGCGTCGACGCCGCTGAGCGCGGATGTCCTGTCGACCAAGAATCGCAAAGATATCTTTTTGAAGCAGGCCAAGATTTTGGACACGCGGGCCGCCAGCCAGTATCGCGACTCTGAACGGCTGAAACCGAAGACGCCGGACGGCAGTTTCAAAAAGCGCTATTCTGGTAAGTACCGTGGTGAATACCTTGCCATGGCGCGCCAAGCAGCGCGCAAGCACAATGTCCCGGAAGAACTGTTCCTGCGTCTGGTGCAGCAGGAAAGCGGTTGGAACCCGCACGCCAAGTCGCATAAGGGCGCTTTGGGGCTCGCGCAGCTGATGCCGCAAACCGCCAGGCTGCTGAACGTGAACCCGCATGACCCGAAGCAAAACCTTGAAGGCGGTGCGCGGTATCTTTCGTGGCAATACCGTAAATTCAAGTCCTGGCGCCTCGCGCTGGCAGCCTACAACGCCGGCCCGCAAGCAGTGGAAAAGCATGGCGGCGTGCCTCCCTATGCCGAGACACAGAATTACGTCAAAGTCATCTGGGGCGGCTGATACCAAAGCCGCACAAAAAAAACCGGCCCTGGGCCGGTTTTTCTTTGGGCGATCACTCAGCCGCTATTTTGATAACCGGCTCCATCTTGGCCAGTGTTTCGGTGGACAGATGACACTTGACCTGGTGTCCGTCAGCCAGCGTCTGGACCGGCGGAACCTCTTTTTCGCACAATCCGCCCGCAACCTCGGACTTCCACCGACACCGGGTTTGGAACGGACATCCGGGCGGCGGGTTCATCGCCGAAGGAATGTCGCCTTCAAGGACGATGTGTTTCTTTTCGACTGAGGTATCGGCGATTGGAACCGCGCTCAGCAGTGCCTCGGTATAGGGGTGATAGGGCGGCGAGAAGACTTGATCGGTCGTGCCCAGTTCGACCACGTGGCCCAGATACATCACCATGACGCGGTCGCTGAGGTAGCGTACGATCGACAGGTCGTGGCTGATGAACAGCAGTGTCGTCTTGTGTTCGCGCTGGATCTCCATCAACAGATCGGTCACGGCTGCCTGCACCGACACATCCAATGCCGAGACCGGCTCGTCCGCGACGACGATCCGGGCGTCCCCGGCAAAGGCACGGGCTATCCCCACGCGCTGTTTCTGGCCGCCTGACAGTTGGCGCGGCATACGGTCGGCAAACGCGCGCGGCAGCTTCACCAGGTCCAGCAACTCGAGCATCCGTTGCTTGCGTTCGGCCTCCGAGTTTCCGACGCCGAAGATCTCCAGCGCGCGGATGATCTGACGTCCGACCGTCATCGACGGGTTCAGCGTATCGAACGGGTTCTGGAACACCATCTGGACTTCGCCGACGGTCTTGGCATCCCGTTCTTCGATCGGCAAATGCTCGATATTGCGGTTGTCCAGCAGGATCTGCCCGTCGGTCGCCGTCTCCAATCCCATGAGGACCTTGGCAAACGTGGATTTACCGCAGCCGGACTCGCCAACGATGGCCAGCGTTTCCGATTCATGTGCGTCGAAGCTGAGGGTTTCGTTGGCCTTGACCACTTTCTTCTCGCCCCCACCGAACAGGGCGTTTGCGGCCACCTCGTAATATTTCTTGAGGTTGTCCATCTTCAGAACGGTCTTGCCGATCGGCGCTTTTTCTTTTTGCTCTGCAACCGTGATGGGCGCGTTCCAGTCGATTTCCTGGAACTTCAAGCAGCGCGTATGGTGGCGGTCATTGCCCGGGACCGGGAACATCTGAATGTCCTGCGCATCACAGCGCCCTTCCTCGAAATAGTCGCATCGCGGGCCGAAATTGCAGCCCGGTGGGCGTTCGTGCGGCAACGGGAAGTTGCCGGGGATAGCAACCAGCGGGCGCGAATTCTTGTCCGCGCCGGGCAGGGGGATCGAGCGGAACAGCGCCTGAGTGTAGGGGTGCTGCATCTCGTCAAAGACATCGTGGATCGAGCCACGTTCGACCGCCTCGCCGGAATACATCACGCACAAACGGTCACATGTCTCTAGAACCAGGCCGAGGTTGTGCGAAATGAACAGCATCGATGTGCCGTATTTCTTGCCCAGATCCTTGACCAGTTCCACCACGGCGGCCTCGACGGTCACGTCCAGCGCGGTTGTCGGTTCGTCCAGGATCAGAAGCGACGGCTTGGACATCAGCGCCATCGCGATCACGATGCGCTGCTGCTGGCCACCGGACAGCTGATGCGGGAAACTGTTCAGCATCCGCTCGGGGTCCGGCAGGCGCACATCGGTCACCACTTCCAGGGCGCGGGCATAGGCCTCTTCTTTGCCGACCCCTTCGTGGATCATCGGCACTTCCATCAGCTGTTTGCCGATCTTCATCGCCGGGTTCAACGAAGCCATCGGCTCTTGATAGATCATCGCGATCTCATTGCCGCGAATGTCCCGAAGTTCTTCCTTGCTCATCTCGCTAAGGTCGCGGCCCTTGAATTTGATCGAACCGCCGACGATCCGACCATTCTTGCCAAGGTCCTGCATGACACCCAGGGCGACCGTCGACTTGCCGCAGCCGGATTCACCGACCAGGCCGACAGCTTCGCCGGGTTGCACACTGACTGAAAAATCCATTACGGCTGGTATTTCCCGCAAGCGGGTAAAGAACGAAATCGAGAGCTTGTCGATTTCGAGGATCGGCCCGTCATAATCCGCCAGTTTGTTCATCTTGCTTGCTCCTCGCCAGCATTCAGGGGATCCCCTTCATCTGGCTAAAAATATCCTGGTGGGGGCCGGGGGCAGTCCCCCGGCCGCTTTCACATCAGTCCTTCAGGCTTTCTTCTCGCAGGCCATCCGCCAGCAGGTTCAATCCCAGAACCAGTGACAACAGCGCCAGTGCCGGCGGCAGTGCAGGGTGCAGGTAGATCGACAGCAGTTTGCGCCCTTCGTTGATCGTGGATCCCCAATCCGGGCTTTCCGGCGGCAGGCCCAACCCAAAAAACCCCAAGGTCCCCAAGAGGATGGTCGTATAGCCGATGCGCAGGCAGAAATCGACGATCAGCGGCCCGCGCGCATTGGGCAGGATTTCCCAAAGCATGATATACCACGGGCCTTCGCCGCGCGTCTGCGCCGCGGCTACGTAGTCGCGTGTCTTGATGTCCATGGCCAGGCCGCGCACGATGCGGAACACCGTGGGCGAGTTGACGAACACAACCGATACGAACACGACCAGGATCCCGCCCGGAATGTCGAACAGATCCAGATAGGTCGGCAGACCCCAGATGCTGTAATCGTCCGTGCGGATGACGTATCCCCCGGTCGAGATCAGCGACAGGTACAGCCAGATCGCGATACCCAAGACGCCGGTCAGCAGCGGCGTGCGGAATTTCGGCCGGGTGTAGTAGCGCGAATTCAAAAGGACGCCGATGAAAAGGATCGGGAACACGAACAGGACTGCGGCCATATAGTTCGGCACGCCGGTCGCGACGATTTCCGGTGTGACCAGCAGGTAGAACAGCAGGATTACCGGGAACGCCAGGATCAGATTGGCGAGGAACGACAGAAACGTGTCCAGCCGTCCGCCATAGTATCCGGCGGGCAAGCCCAGCGTGATCCCGACCATGAAGGCAAACATTGTGGCCAGCGGAGCAATCTGCACGACGATCCACGCACCCTTGACCATGCGACTGAATACGTCGCGGGCAAGGTTGTCGCCGCCCAGCAGATACCAGGCGAACTCACCGTCCTCGGCATTGGGCAGGGGGGTGCCGGGCACCTTGTTCTTCATGCCGGAAACCTGGACCAATGGATCGTGTGTCACGATCAGGTCCAAAGCCCCGAAGATGCCGGTGAAAACCCAGAACATGACCAGTCCAAAACCGATCATGCCGATCGGGCTGTCGAACAGCTTGCCGTACAGGCCAAGGCGCCGTTTGAAGGCAACCGACATCGCGAACAGAATGATCAGCGAAAGCCAGACCGGCAGAAATTGCTGCGAGATCGCGCCGATAATCCCGGCCCCTGTGCCCAGGAATATTCCCAGCAGCAGGTAAGCGACCACCGTCGCGATGCTGGCTAGGAAAGAATACCACAGCGCGGATTGCGTCAGGTTTCTGAGGCCGCCGCCCGAACTGACGGTGCCATCCGCATTCACGCTGACCTGCGTCTCGGGCAGCAGAATGCTTGCCAGGATCCAGGCAACGACGGATACGACCAGCGCAGCCAGGGCGATCATCATGATCGGGTTCAGAAAGGCGATAGAGCCAGTCCAGCTCAGAGGTTCCATGGTCTATCCTCCCTTATGAAATGCGGATGCGCGGGTTGAGGTAGACATAGCCGATATCCGAGATCAGCTGCGTCACGAGCACCACAAAGACCGACACGACCGAGATCGCCAGCAGAAGCTGGATGTCGTTGTTCCCCGCGGCCTGCACCAGTGCCCAACCGAAACCCTTGTAGTTGAACAGGGTCTCGACGATCACGACGCCGTTCAGCAACCAGGGAAACTGCAGCATGATGACGGTGAAGGGCGCGATCAGCGCGTTGCGCAGGGCGTGCTTCAGAACGATATTCCCGAAGGACACACCCTTCAGGCGCGCAGTCCGGATGTATTGCGCGGTCATCACCTCGGTCATCGAGGCTCGGGTCATCCGTGCAATGTAACCCATGCCGTAAAGGGCAATGGTCAGGACCGGCAGGAAGAAATTCTCGAAGGTCGGGTTCTCCATGGCCTGTGTGGCCGTGCCCTTGAACCATTTCAGACCCACGGTTGACGAGGTGAAGATGGCGATGAAGATCACGCCCGACACGTATTCCGGCGTGGCCGTCGTGATGATCGAAAACGTGGAAAGGGACCGGTCCAGGGCAGACCCCTCGCGCATGCCGGCTAGCACACCAACCAATAGGGCGGTCGGGATCATCAGCACCAGCACCCAGAACATCAGGTAGCCGGTGTTGCCCAGACGCTTGCTGACGATCGTTCCGACTTCGTCCTTGAAGACGGTTGAATAGCCCCAGTCGCCCTGAAGAACGCCGCAGTAGCGCGGTGTCGTTTCCGGAGTAGAGCCGGGACGGGTGCAACTTCCTACGAACTGACCATCCGGTAGCGTGTTGGTGAAACCGGGCACCACCCCAAGCCATTGGCCGTACTTGACCAGCGTGGGCTGCATGTATCCGCGGTTCTCAAGCCAGGTGACGACCTGTTCATCGGACATACGCTGGTTGCCCTGCGTCTTGGCCAGTTTTTCCAGGTTTGGATAGAGGTTGGTCAGGAAGAAGACAACGAAGGTCAGGCAGAGTGCCGTCAACAGCATCACGCCCAATCGTCGAAGGATGAAGAGTCCCATGTTGGCCCCTGTTGTTCGGGTTCTCCGCAGATCAGTGGACCATTTTCTGGCCTCGGACGTCCGACCCCGCGTCGGTGTGTCTGCGGCTGGAAAGGGGCGCCCGCATTCGGGCGCCCCTTGAAAGGTTCAGGTCGGGATCAGGCCGCCCAACCCCATTTGTAGTGATGGTGTTCGAACGACACATGCATGTCGGTTCCGACCAGACCGTCCTTCATGTGACGGTACAGCGACCGCCAATAGGGCTGGATGGTGACGCCTTCTTCCTGGATCATTGCTTCGCCCTTGGCCACGATTTCGCGGCGCTTGTCGGCATCGGCAATGGCCAGAGCTTCGGTCAGAAGGGCGTCAAACTCGGCATTGGACCAGCCGAATTCGTTCCAGGCCTCGCCGGTGCGGTAGGCCAGTGCCCAGATCTGAACGCCCAGCGGACGGTGGTTCCAGTTGGTCGAGCTGTAGGGATATTTTGCCCAGTCGTTCCAGAACGTGTTGCCCGGCAGAACCGTCCGCTTGACCTTGATGCCCGCGTCGCGCAGCTGGGCTGCCACGGCATCGGTGGTGTTGCGGCGCCAGTCGTCGTCGATCGAGATCAGCTCGTGTTCGAAATCGGCCATGCCGGCCTCTTCCATCAGCTTGCGCGCACCTTCCGGGTCAACTTTCTGCGGCGGCAGTTCGTAGTAATCCGGGTGGATCGGACCAACGTGGTGGTTTTCTGCAGGCGAGCCGCGACCACCGTAGCCAAGCTCGAGGCAGACCGAGTTGTCCACGGCCATCTGCAGCGCCTGACGCACACGTTTGTCGGCATAGACCTTCTTACCGTCCACTTCCGCAAGCTGGTTCGGGCGGATCACGATGGTGTTCATCGTGACAACCTCGGACTTCACGTAGCCAAGGCTGTCCATCACGTCGATGAATTCACCAACCGATTCATACAGCATGTCGACTTCGTCCGATTCCAGAGCCGCCAGCCATGCCGACGGATCGGTGCCGTAGTCGATGTACTCAATGCGATCCAGGGCCGGACGACCGAAGACGTCTTCGCCCCACCAGGTGTGGTTCTCGTTCCGCACCAGCACGGCCTTCACGCCCACTTCCAGCTCTTCGATCAGGTAGGGGCCCGTGCCGACATTGTTTGTCAAGTCCGTTTCGCTGAACGAGCTGTGGATGATCGCGGCCGGATAGTCTGCCATGCCCGGGATCAACGAGATGTCCGAGTTCGGCAGGTTCAGCTTGACGGTGTGCGAGTCCACAACCTCGATCGCGCCTTCGATTGCCTGGCCGGTATCTGCGTCGACCAGCGTGGCAAAACGGCCTGCCATCGAGTTCGTTTCCGAGCTCTTGTCGCACCAGCGCGCGATGTTGCGTGCCACGTCTTCGGCGGTGAAATCGTCACCGTTGTTCCACTTGACGCCCTGACGGACCTTCAGCGTGTAGACGGTCGCATCGTCGTTGACTTCCCAGCCCTCCAGCAGCATGCCGCGGAATGTGCCGTCCGAGTTGTACTCGACCAGGTATTCCAGCGTGCCACGGGTGACGTTGGCTATCTGCGACCAGTCATAGGTGCGCGGATCCTTCAGCGCGCGAACTTCCTGCTGAACGCGCAGGGTGCCACCTTCTTTCTTGGCGTCTTCACCCGCCGCCTTGGCGGGCGCGGTCAGGCCGACCATGCCGTAGGCGGCCGCGGCAGTGACACCAAGGCTGGTCGTGCGCGTCAGAAACTCGCGGCGGCTCAGCTTGCCGTCCCGATATTCCTGGGCGTGCATTTCGGCAGCCCAGTGCATCGGTGCTCCGGTCAATGTCTTGGTTTTCATGGATGTCTCCCTGTGAGATTATTATGGGTGTTTGTTGGTCCCCGTCGAAGCCAGACAGCGCCGAGCAAGGTCATTTTGGATGTGGTTTTTTGAATTCTGTGCATCCCCATGCGTTCATTCGGCACCAGATTCCAATTTAGGTCAATGTTCGAAATCGTCATCAAGTGCACAAAAACGACATTTGCAGAGAAACCTGAGCCGTGGCCGCCGGGGCTGGTATCGGCAAGTCTGATTCTGGAACTTGTGATTCCCTTTTCCGACGGGTTTCGGCCCAGAATCCCTTATGTGGCTGAAAATAAACGACTTCGGACGAGGTTTTGGCGCGATGTCAGTGATTCACTCAGCCATGGCTCGGATCGACGTTATGCCATTGCTTCATCCGGGCACGGCACCACGTGCGCTGGCGTTTGGCGTATTGGCGTGTCGCAATCGTTGCTCTTTCGCGGGCGTCGGCCAAGGTCATCCGCCCTTCGATGTGGGCCATCAACTCAGGTACTCCGATGGCCTTGCATGAGGGCAGGTTCGGGTCGTACCTGTCGCGCATCGCCGCAACTTCGTCCAGGGCACCCGCCTGCAACATCTGGTCAAAGCGCGAATTGATGCGCGTGATCAGCCAGTCTCGCTCGGGCGTCACGACGATTGGAAACGCTTGATCCAGGGGCAGCAGCGGTGGCGGCGTGTCGTCCTGCCAATCCGCCAATGTCCGGCCCGTGGCTTGCTCGACCTCCCAGGCCCGTTGCACACGGGCGCGGTTGCGCGTGTCGATCCGGTCCCGTGTCCTTGGATCAATCCCGGCCAGAAGCTCGGGCAGGGGGATCGCGTCCGCAGTCTTGCGCAACTCGGGCGGCGTTGCCGGGATGTCCGCCATACCTTCCGTCAAGGTCGAAAAGTAAAGGCCCGTACCGCCCACGATGATCGGACGCTGCGGTCCTGACAAATAAGTCCGCACCTCGCGCAGCCAGTGGCCGGCCGAATAGTCTTGATCAAAAGCGACATGGCCATAGAGAGCGTGTGGAGCCCGAGCTTCTTCGTCGATCGAGGGTCGCGCGGAAATGATGCGCCAGCAGTCGTAAATCTGGCTGGCATCCGCATTGACGATGATCCCGCCCGAGTGTTCGGCGATCTCCAGTGCAAGAGCCGATTTGCCCGATGCGGTCGGCCCCATGATGAGGACCGGAAGATCGTCGGGAATGGGCGGAAGACTGTTCAGCAAATTGCGCGCTGTGTTTTCAGCCATGAGTGTTTGCCCTGTTCCTTGACCATCCGCATTGAACCCGCGGTGGTTTTGCTTCATTTTGCGCCGGAAAACAAAATCGTGCCAGCCCGGAGCGCAACATGACCCTTTCTGCCACCAACACAACCGATGAAACCCCCAAGACGACATACAAACGCGTCATGTTGAAAATCTCGGGCGAGGCGCTGATGGGGGATCAGGGATTCGGGTTGCATCCCCCGACCGTTCAACGCATCGCGCAAGAGGTGAAGTCGGTTCATGATCTGGGCGTCGAGATCTGCATGGTCATCGGCGGCGGCAACATCTTTCGCGGCCTGTCGGGCTCGGCCCAGGGGATGGAGCGGACGACGGCCGACTACATGGGCATGTTGGCCACGGTGATGAACGCGCTGGCGATGCAGTCCGCGCTTGAAGGGCTGGGCGTATTCACACGGGTGATCTCGGCCATCCGGATGGACGAGGTGTGCGAACCCTACATCCGCCGCCGCGCCGTTCGGCACCTTGAAAAGAAGCGGGTGTGCATTTTTGCGGCTGGAACCGGCAACCCGTACTTCACCACCGATACCGCCGCGACGCTGCGCGCCAACGAAATGGCCTGCGAGGCGATCTTCATGGGCAAGAACGGTGTCGACGGCGTGTATGACAAGGACCCCAAGATCCATGCCGATGCCGTCCGCTATGACTCGGTGACCTATGACGACGTTCTCGCCAAGCGTTTGAAGGTCATGGATGCTTCGGCTATCGCTCTGGCGCGCGACAACAATCTGCCGCTGATCGTATTCGGGTTGGACGAGCCCGGCGGGTTCCGCGGAATTCTGGCAGGCGAGGGGACCTATACCAAGGTTCAAGGCTAGCCAAAGGTCCGACCGAACAGCCCACATTAGTTTGCCTGGCGCCCGACTCGGTTCGGACGTTAGGTAACCCAACGCCTTCCGGTCCGCTGAAAATGCTCGGTGTGACCGGTATGCGTGTCGCTTTTGCCCGCCGGAAAGTCTCTGGCGGCTGACCGAAAAAGCGATCTTTCCCTGATCAAAAGCGCATTAAAGTGAGAGGAGAGAGAATGTCCGACAATTCAGATGCCGACTACGAGGTCGGCCAGGACAATATCCAGGTCATGGGGCTGGATATTCACAATCCGGTTTTTGCCGTGTCTGGCCTGACCATCATCGCCTTCGTCTTCTTTTCGTTGGTTTTCCGCGAGCAGGCTGCCGATTTCTTCGGCTGGTTGCGCCCCGCGCTGACCAACCGGTTCGACTGGGTATTCATGCTTTCGGCCAACATCTTCGTCGTGTTTTCGTTGCTGCTGATCGTGACGCCGCTGGGCAAGATCAGGTTGGGCGGCGACGATGCGAAACCGGACTACAGCTATGCGGGTTGGTTCTCGATGCTGTTCGCCGCTGGCATGGGGATCGGGCTTGTTTTCTGGGGTGTGGCCGAGCCGATCTCGCACTATGGCGCATCACTTGGTGGTGTCGCCGTGGGCGAGGACGGCCTGCGCACCGACTGGGCACCGTTGGGCGCCGGGCTGGAGGATCCCGACGCATCGCGGAAGCTGGCGATGGCAGCCACGATCTTTCATTGGGGCATGCACCCTTGGGCGATCTATGCGGTTGTTGCGCTGGCCTTGGCATTCTTCAGCTTCAATCGCGGGCTGCCCTTGACGATGCGTTCGGTCTTTTACCCGCTGTTCGGCGAGGCCACTTGGGGCCCGCTGGGGCATGTCATCGATGTGCTTGCGGTCTTTGCGACCATCTTCGGCCTGGCGACCTCGCTCGGCTTGGGGGCGACACAGGCGCTGGCCGGTTTGAATTATCTGTTTGATGTTCCGGTGACGGACGGGATGAAAGTGCTGTTGATCGGCTTGATCACGGTCTTCGCCCTGATCTCTGTGATCGCCGGACTGGACAAAGGGGTCAAACGCCTGTCCGAGGCCAACATGGTGCTGGCGGCGCTGCTTTTGTTGCTGGTCTTGATCGTGGGGCCGACCATGGCGATCCTGACCGGCTTCTTCGACAGCATGATCGAATATGTCGTCGCGCTGCCGGGCCTGTCCAATTGGATCGGTCGCGAAGACACGAACTTCATGCAGGGCTGGACCACCTTCTACTGGGCGTGGTGGATCTCCTGGTCACCGTTCGTCGGCATGTTCATCGCACGTATATCGCGCGGGCGCACGATCCGCGAGTTCGTGACCTGTGTCATCCTGATCCCGACGCTGGTCGGCGCCCTTTGGATGAGCGTTTTCGGCGGAGCTGCTCTGGATCAGGTCATGTCCGGCAATGGGCAGGCTCTGACCGATGCGGCGCTGGAACTGAAGATGTTCAAGATGTTCGAGGCCTTCCCGATGGCTGGTCTGCTGTCGTTCGTCGGTATCGTTCTGGTGGTTGTGTTCTTCGTCACAAGCTCGGATTCGGGTTCGCTGGTGATCGACACCATAACGGCGGGCGGCAAGACCGACGCTCCGACGGCTCAGCGCGTATTTTGGTGCGTGCTGGAAGGGGCCATCGCGGTCGTACTGCTGCTGGGCGGTGGGCTCGGCGCATTGCAGGCCGCGGCCATTGCCACCGGCTTTCCCTTTGCGATCGTGCTGGTCTTGATGTGCGTGTCCATCTTCATCGGTCTGGTGAACGAACGCCGACGCAACTGAGCGTACCGCCACTGACAGAGGGCCCCGGTGACGTCACCGGGGCCTTTCTTTTCATTTCTGACTGCCTTCGAAGAAGCCGACCGAATTGCCGTCGGGATCGACCGCATAGAAGAACCGACCGGCCGGGATCTGGATCGGATCCGAGACAACCTGACCTCCGGCATTCTTGACTCTGGCCATGATCTCTTCAGCCGTGCCCTCTGCCGCCAGATGAAGGGTCGGACCGGTACCATCTTTTGCTGGCTTACCCGGATACAGATGCAAGGCCACGCCCGTTGCCGGGTCAGCGGGGCGGAACATGGCCATGGGGTTCGGGCCGGATGTGTCGACCGCAAGTTCTGCCCCCGTGGCGTGGGCATAGAATTCTACCGCCTTGTCCAAGTCGGAAACGGGCAGTTCGCCCCACACCAGAAAATCCTTTGGAAGATAACTCATCTTTGACCTCTCTTGTCTTGAGTGCCGCGAGTTTGGCATGCGCTGATGACAGAAGCTGGCATCAGACGCCCGGCTTGACCGCGCGGGGTTGGCCGGGCTAACTGACGGCGTTTGGTCCCGTCATCCCCGTGCGGGCTGCCGAACTGCCACGGCGATACCCGCGGCTGGCTGGAAGACCTGCCATGTATCGGAGTTGTCCGGTGTCATGCGCGGGCGGAACTTCGGAACATTGGGCATGACAACAGAAGGATTGTGCGATGGGCACTCTGGATATCGATTTCGTTCGGGCGCAGTTTCCGGCTTTTTCCGAACCCAGCCTGAAAGGGCAGGCATTCTTTGAGAACGCGGGCGGCTCCTATACCTGCAAACCCGTTCTGGATCGGCTGACCCGCTTCTATACCCAGCGCAAGGTTCAGCCATATGCGCCCTACGAGGCCAGCCGTCTGGCGGGCGAAGAGATGGACGAGGCACGTGCCCGGATGGCGGCTCTGCTGGGCGTGGACACCGACGAACTGAGCTTTGGCCCTTCGACCACGCAGAACACCTACGTACTGGCGCAGGCATTTCGGCAGTGGATGAAGCCGGGTGAAGCGATCGTGGTGACCAACCAGGACCATGAAGCCAACTCGGGCCCCTGGCGGCGCCTTGCCGAGGACGGCATCGAGGTTCGCGAATGGGAAATCGACCCGGAAACCGGTTCGCTGAATCCGTCCGATCTGGAAAACCTGCTGGACGACAAGGTGCGGCTGGTCTGCTTTCCCCACTGTTCGAACGTTATCGCCGAGATCAACCCGGTCACCGAAATCACTGCGATCGCGCATGCGGCCGGGGCATTTGTCTGCGTGGATGGTGTTTCCTACGCACCGCACGGCTTCCCGAACGTGGGGGACCTTGGGCCGGATATCTACCTGTTCTCTGCCTACAAGACCTACGGACCGCATCAGGGCTGCATGGTGCTCCGGCGCACGCTGGGCGAGTTGCTGCCCAATCAGGGGCATTTCTTCAACGGAGACGTGCTGTACAAGCGGTTCACGCCGGCCGGACCGGACCATGCTCAGATTGCCGCCAGCGCCGGCATGGCCGACTATGTCGAACAACTCTGCGACCACCACGGCGGCCCATCCTCGGGGGCTTCTGCGCGTGGTGCGTTTGTCCACGACCTGATGCGTGCGCACGAAGTTGAGCTTCTGCAGCCGGTTCTGGACGCGCTCAAGGATCGCAACGCGGTGCGCCTGATCGGCCCGTCCGATGCCGAACGACGGGCTCCGACCGTGGCCTTGGCCGTCAACCGCAACGCCGAAAGCGTGGCGGCTGATCTGTCCGAACACGGCATCATGGCCGGCGGTGGTGATTTCTATGCGGTTCGCCCGCTGACCGCCATGGGTGTCGATCTGGGGCAAGGTGTTCTACGGGTCAGTTTCACCCACTACACCTCGCGAAACGAGATCGACCAATTGCTCGAAGCATTTGACCGGGTTTTGTGATCCGGTAACAGTTCCGCCCCGTAGACTTATGAAAACGGGGCGGAAATGGACAAAGAGCAGTCACCAATCATTTTGTGGTTCCGGCGTGATCTGCGCCTGAGTGACCATCCGGCTTTGGCTGCGGCCGCGCAGACAGGCCGACCAGTGATTCCTGTTTTCCTGCGCGATCAGCTGGTCGATGACTTGGGCGCGGCTCCGAAATGGCGGCTGGGCCTCGGCCTTTCCGCATTGTCAGACAGCCTCGAGCGCAAGGGCAGCAAGCTGATCCTGCGAAGCGGCCCGGCGCTGGCCGCGCTTGAAGACCTGATACGGGAAACGGGGGCAACTGACGTCTATTGGTCGCGGGCCTATGATCCCGAATCCATCGGGCGTGACACTCAGATAAAGGCTGCGTTGTCCGCGCAGGGCGTAACCGCCAAGTCCTTTGCCGGGCATCTTTTGTTCGAGCCATGGACGGTCGCCACACAGGCGGGTCAGCCGTTTCGTGTTTTTACGCCCATGTGGCGGGCTGTGCGCGGGAGAGAGGTTGATGCTCCCAAGTCGGCACCCTCCCGGATCGCGGCACCCCGATCATGGCCGCAGTCGGACGTGCTTGAGGCCTGGAACCTTGGCGCGGATATGCGTCGTGGCGCAGCGGTCGTGCGGGCTCATGTCGAACCGGGTGAAGCCGCCGCATTTGCGCAGCTGGACGAATTCACCGAACGGCTCGACGCGTATCCCGCAAAACGCGACGATCTGGGCGATGACGGAACGTCCGGACTGTCCGAGTACCTTTCGTTGGGCGAGATCAGCTCGGCAACCATTTGGCACCGGGTGCAGAGCACAGGGTTTTCCGGCTCGTCCGGGGCCGAGGGCTTCTTGCGCCAACTCGTCTGGCGCGAGTTCGCATATCACTTGATGTACCACACACCGCATCTACTGAGCGCAAACTGGAAGCCGGAATGGGATGCGTTTCCGTGGAACACAGACGCCGACACCCCCGAAGTTCGAGCCTGGACGATGGCGCGAACGGGGATACCGGTGATAGATGCGGGCCTACGGCAGATGTACGTCACCGGGCGGATGCACAACCGCGTCCGCATGATCGTCGCCAGCTACCTGACCAAGCACCTGATGACGCACTGGAAGATCGGCATGGATTGGTTTGCGGACTGTCTGGTCGATTGGGATCCGGCGGCGAATGCCATGGGTTGGCAGTGGGTTGCGGGGTCGGGGCCGGATGCCTCGCCGTTCTTTCGTATCTTCAACCCGCAGACCCAAGCCGAGAAGTTTGACCCGACGGGCGCCTATGTGCGCCGATGGCTGGCCGAAGGACAAAAGAACCCGCCCGAGACGGCGCTTGCCTATTTCGATGCGGTGCCGGTGTCGTGGGGACTGTCTCCGACGGATGCCTATCCTGATCCGGTCGTTGATCTGAAGGTTGGGCGTCAGCGGGCGCTTGCCGCCTACGAAGGCCGAAAACACCAGTAAGGAATTGAAAACTTGCCAGAAACGGAATCCCGTCCTAGCCTGCTCCGACCACCGCACAGGGGAGAGCGGATGATCCTGACGACGACAGAGGGGCAAAAAAACCTGCCCAGATATTTTTCGCAGGTCTTCAAGATGCTGCAGCGAATGGAGTCCGGACGGCTGGACATCGCGCTGCCGGACGGGCGCGTGTTTCGCAACGAAGGTGCCAAACCCGGACCTGTCGCCCGCGTCGATATTCACGACCCGGATGTGTTCGCCCGGTTGATCCGTGAAGGCGAGCTCGGCTTTTCCGACGCCTACCTTGAAGGTGGGTGGAGCACACCTGACCTGCGCGCCTTCATGGATCTTGTCCATCTGGGCACCGAGACGGTCTATGATGATTTCACTGGCAAATTCTTGGTTCAGGCCTATGAACGCCTGCGGTTCTGGCTGCACCGGAACAACCGAAAACAGGCCAAAAAGAACATTTCGTACCACTACGATCTGGGCAATGATTTCTACAGCCTGTGGCTGGACGAGACGATGACCTACTCCAGCGCGCTGTTCGAAACTGGCCAGGAAAGCTTGGAAAAGGCTCAGACGGCCAAATATGCCAGCCTGGTCGACGAGATGGGAGCAAAACCGGGCGACCACATCCTTGAAATCGGCTGCGGTTGGGGTGGCTTTGCCGAATACGCCGCCAAGGAAAGAGACCTGAGGGTCACAGGCCTGACCATCAGCCAGGAACAGTTGAAGTATGCGACACAACGCATAGAAAAAGCTGGACTTTCCGACAAGGTGACCTTCAAGCTGCAGGACTATCGCGACGAGCGTGGGCAGTATGACGGCATTGCGTCGATCGAGATGTTCGAGGCCGTTGGGCAAAAGTACTGGCCGGTCTATTTTCAAACGGTCCGCGACCGGCTGAAGCCAGGCGCACGGGCCACGCTTCAGATCATCACAGTGGCCGACCGCCGCTGGGACGTTTACAAAAACGGCGTTGATTTTATTCAGAAATACATCTTTCCGGGCGGCATGTTACCGGCTCCGACTGTGCTGAGGCAGGAAATCCAGCAGGCCGGTCTCGATGTGGTCAAGTCGAAGGAGTTTGGCCCAAGCTATGACCTGACCCTGCGGCGTTGGTACGATACGTTCAACGACAAATGGGACCAGGTGGCTGCGATGGGCTTTGATGAGCGTTTCCGCCGCATGTGGAATTATTATTTGACCGCCTGCGGCGCAGCCTTTGACACGGGCAATTGCGATGTGACACAGATCACCGTAGCAAAACCCAACTAACACACGGAAATATCGGAATGCCGACAGCCTCACGTCTTGTTGCCGCGCTCAGTCTTATGGTGGTGGCTTTCCTTGTGTCCGGCATGATCATCGACAACGGCGAAGAGGGAAAGGACTACGGCTACTTTACCTATGTGAACCTGGTCCTTGGTTTTTTGTGTGGTTGGGTCATCATGGGCAAACGGGCGGGCCGCGGCTGGACTGCAGCCGTGAACAATGGCCTGACCGGAGTGGTTTCTCTGGTGTTTTGGGGCCTGTTCGTCCAGGGCACGTACGAGATGTTCCGGCTTGCGATGCGTCACCGATATGACGGGCCATTCGAGGCATTGCTGGCCATTTTCCAGATCGGTGTGGATTTCGGCAAGCAACTGATCTCGCCCGAGATCATCGCGACCTTGGCGATTGGTGCGCTGCTTTCCGGCCTGTTTACCGAAGGCGCCTCGCGGCGCTGGAACTGACGCCCTAGTCACGAGCCTACGATGACCAATCTGTTTTTCTACGGCACATTGCGGTATTTGCCGCTGCTTGAACTTGTTTTGGGTCGCTCGGGACAGGATCTTGCGGCCGAGCCGGCGATGCTGCCGGACCATGCGGTTCACGCGGTGCAGGACCAGGCCTTTCCGATGATCCTTGAGGCGCCCGGCGCAGCGGCACGGGGTATCTTGGTGCAGAACCTAACTGCGCAAGACATCGAACGGTTGGCCTTCTACGAAGGTGGGTTCGACTATGACCTGCACGTCAAAGAGGTCGTCCTTGAGAGCGGACCGAGCGTTTCCGCCCAAGTCTTCTTTCCCGCTCCCGGGTTATGGACGCCGGCCGATCCCTGGTCGTTGGAACAGTGGGTGTCCGAGTGGGGCGCGATGACCCTTTTGGCTGCGGATGAGGTCATGGGGTATTTCGGCAAGGTCGATGCCTCTCGGATCGCGCGCAGCTTTCCAGCCATTCGCACCCGGGCCTGGGCCAAGCTTGCGGCCCAGCAACGGAGAACCGGGGATGGTCGCAGTGTCCGCGATGATGTGATCGTGCACCGCCACACGCGCGCATACATCGACTATTTCGGGATGGAAGAAATCGAACTGCAGCACCGCCGATACGATGGGTCGATGGGGCCGGTTCTCAATCGGAATGGTTTGATGCAGGGTGCTGCGGTCGTGGTGCTGCCGTATGATCCCCTGCGCGATACGGTCCTTTTGGTTGAGCAGTTCCGAACCCCGGTTTTCTTGATCGGCGACCCCGAGCCTTGGATGTGGGAGCCGGTCGCCGGCATGATCGATCCCGGAGAAACCCTTGAACAGGCAGCCCACAGGGAAGCCATGGAGGAGGCGCAGGTCTCGTTCTCGCGGCTCGAATATGCAGGCGGTGCCTATTCTTCGAGCGGATCGTCCACTGAATACATCCACCTTTATGTTGGGATTGGAGACCTGACCGCCTCGATCAACAATGGTGGCTTAGCAACCGAGGGGGAGGACATTCGCAGCAGGATTCTGCCGTATGCCGAATTCATGGATATGGTTGACCGGCATGTCTTCAAGGACCTTCCTCTATTGTCCTTGGCGCATTGGTTGGCACGCAACCGCGATCGGTTGCGGGGATGACTATCCCGCCTTGTGGTCGGCGCAGGGCACCTGTACATCTGCGAAAACGCCAATTTACAAGAGGGTGCCATGCGCATTGCACGAGACCTTGCTGACGCCGTAGGAAAAACTCCGTTGATCCGGCTGCGCCGTGTCAGCGAAGAAACCGGGTGCGAAATCCTTGGGAAGGCCGAGTTCATGAACCCCGGTCAGTCGGTCAAGGATCGCGCGGCGCTGTTCATCATTCGCGACGCCATTGCGCGCGGCGATCTCAAGCCCGGCGGGACGATTGTCGAGGGGACCGCGGGCAACACGGGCATTGGTCTGGCGCTGGTCGGCGCGTCGATGGGGTTCAAAACCGTGATCGTCATCCCGGAAACCCAATCGGAAGAGAAGAAGGACATGCTGCGCCTTGCCGGGGCTCAACTGGTTCAGGTTCCCGCCGCACCCTACCGGAATCCCAACAATTTTGTGCATTACTCGCGGCGGCTGGCCGAGCAGTTGGCCAAGACCGAACCCAATGGCGCGATCTGGGCAAACCAGTTCGACAACGTCGCGAACCGTCGGGCGCATGTCGAGACCACTGGGCCGGAAATCTGGGAGCAGACCGACGGCAAGGTCGATGGATTCATCTGCGCGGTCGGATCGGGCGGAACGCTGGCCGGTGTGGCCGAGGCTTTGCAGCCCAAGGGCGTCAAGATCGGTATCGCCGATCCAATGGGCGCGGGTCTCTATTCCTATTACACGACGGGTGAAATCGCGATGGAGGGTGGCTCGATCGCCGAGGGGATCGGCCAGGTCCGCATCACCAAAAACCTTGAAGGGTTCAAGCCCGACCACGCCTACCAGATTACGGACAATGAAGCGTTGCCCTATATCTTCGATCTTCTGCGCGAAGAGGGGCTGGTCATGGGTGGGTCCACCGCAATCAACATTGCCGGCGCTGTGAGGCTGGCCAAGGAAATGGGTCCGGGTCACACCATCGTCACCGTGTTGTGCGACTATGGCACGCGCTACCAGTCGAAACTGTTCAACCCCGACTTCCTGCGCGAAAAAGAACTGCCGGTTCCAGAGTGGATGACCGAGGCCCCGCGCAGCATCCCGGGTGTTTTTGAGGACGTATGATGCTGCGGCAGTTTCTGGTTTTACTGGCATTTGCGTTTGTGGTCGCAATTGGCGCCGCAGGCGGAGCCTCGGCGCAGCTGACCGACCGTCAAAGCGAGTACTACCAGGGATGGCTCAGCACCGCCGAGCGTGCCGAGAAGGTGATCGAAGCCAATCGGGCATCTAATGCTTCGATGGAGAAATTGCGTTCTGAAATAAGTGGTTATCGGGACGACTTCAATCGCGCGCGAAGTGCGAACACAGACCGCATTCAAACGCTGGAAAGCCAGCTCAAGGCATTGGGGCCCAAACCCGATGACGGATCTTCGGAACCTGAGGACATCGCCAGCTTGCGAGAAAGCCTCGAGCAGCAACTCAACAGCCTGAAGGTACCGCGGATCATCTCCGAAGAGGCCTACAGCCGCGCCAACGGCCTGATCAGCGAAATTGATAAGATCATCCGTGAACGGCAGCGGAAAGAGTTTCTTGAGCGCGGGCCATCGCCGCTCAACCCGGCGCATTGGGCACCTGCCTGGGTGGACGTGACCGAAGCGGGCCGTGCGTTGATGAACGAGACGAAGGCCAACATGCGTTCGGCCGTTGTCCGCGAAAAGCTGAAAGGGAGCGGCCTTGCCATCGGAATACTGCTTGCGGTGGCAGCGATCCTGCTGCTGTTCGGGCGATCATGGTCGGAGAAAGCGGGGGACTATCTGCGGCGGTTCGGAGGCTCCGGACGAGGCGTGTGGACATTCGTCGTGTCGCTGTTCCGGATCATCCTGCCGTGGTTCGGGGTTGTCCTCATCGTTCAGGCCGTGGTCATGACCGGAGTGCCGGGGTTGCGCGGCACATTGCTGATCCAGGAAATTCCATATTGGGCCGCGATCATCCTGTTTTACGACTGGATCGGTCGTCAGGTCTATTTTATGGGCGAAGAACGGGGTTTCAAAGTCCTGTCGGCAAATACGATCAAGGAACTGCGGGTTTATCTGGATCTGCTCGCGCTGATGCTGATCCTGCATGAACTTGGCCAATTGTTCGAACGGATCGAAAACACGTCAGAGGCTACTCGCGCCGTCGTCAGTTTCCCTGTGATACTCGTGACAGCCCTGTTGCTGCTGCGGATCCGCCAAATCCGCCGCCCCGAAGGATCCGAGGATGAGACTGAGCAGGGCCAGTCAGCACGGGCTGCCGGGTTCAGTCAGCTGGTCGAGCTGCTCCGCCGGGCGCTGTTTTTTCTGGGCATCGCAAGCGTTGTCCTCGCTGCCATTGGCTATACCAATGCCGCCGAAGCGATCGTGTTCCCATCGGTCAAAACGCTGGTCCTGATAACGGCCATCGTCATCTTCCAGCGGTTCATCAGCTCGATCTATGGCTGGCTGACGGGGCAGGGCGACGCGGCCAGCGACTCGTTGTTCTCGGTGCTCGTCGGGTTCGCTCTGGCCATTCTGTCGTTGCCTATTCTGGCGCTGTATTGGGGCGCGCGCGACTCGGATCTGCGCGAGGCGTGGTCCCGCCTTCTGATGGGATTTGACATCGGCGGCGTGACGATCTCGCCCAGCAACTTCCTGACTTTCGTGGCCGTGTTTGCGATCGGTTACATGCTGACCAGACTGCTGCAGAGCGGTTTGCGCAATTCGTTGCTTCCCAAAACCAGCATCGATCCGGGTGGGCAGAACGCGATCGTCGCTGGCACGGGCTATGTGGGAATTTTCCTTGCAGCACTGGCCGCGATCATTGTCGCGGGCTTTGATCTGTCGTCACTGGCGATCGTCGCGGGTGCGTTGTCTGTGGGCATCGGTTTCGGATTGCAGACAATCGTGTCGAATTTTGTTTCGGGCATCATCTTGTTGGTCGAACGGCCGATTGCCAAAGGGGACTGGATCGATGTCAACGGGATGATGGGTTATGTGCGCGACATCTCGGTACGCTCGACGCGGGTGGAAACCTTTGACCGGACCGATGTGATCGTTCCGAACTCGGACCTGATCAGCGGCGTGGTGACCAACTATACCCGCGGCAATACCATCGGACGGGTCATCGTTCCGGTTGGCGTCGCCTATGGGACTGACACTCGCAAGGTCGAGAAGATCCTGGGCGAAATCGCGAATGAGCATCCTATGGTCTTGGCCAACCCGGCACCCAACGTCGTGTTCCAGGGGTTTGGTGCGGACTCGCTGGATTTCGAAATCAGAGCCATCCTGCGCGACGTGAATTGGGTCCTGTCCGTAAAGTCGGACATGAACCACGAAATCAACCGGCGCTTCACCGAAGAGGGGATCGAGATTCCATTCGCACAGCGCGATCTCTGGCTGCGCAACCCCGAGGTTTTGGTGCAACCTGCCAACAAGGCAGCGAAGCCCCAACAGTCGGATCAACAGGAACCTGTTGAGACCGACGACTCAAGCTCGGCGCCGATGGGCCTGACCGAGGCCGACATGGACGGAGACAACGGCGAAGAGCTGTAGTCAGAGGACTACAGCACCATCTCGCCGGCTGGCCGAGACCGAAGCGACCCCGCTCAATCGTTTGGGGTGGGGGCGCTTCAGGCAACTTGCGTATCCCTTGGATTTCCACGCAATCGGCCCTTGCAAATCCCTGTTCGTTGGTCCAAATATCGCCGGCACGGAGAGGTGGCCGAGTGGTCGAAGGCGCACGCCTGGAAAGTGTGTAGGCGGGAAACCGTCTCCAGGGTTCGAATCCCTGTCTCTCCGCCATTCACCTTGAATACCCACAGTTTTTGCGCACCGCGCGAGATCGGCCTTGCTTTGACCCCGGCACGTTGGGCGAAGATTTGTTGTGTGCTGGGATCCGTACTGCCGAGCGGTGAGGGGTTGTACCGAGACTGTTACGTATCGGGGAACTGCACGGCCAGTTCTTTGCTTTTGGGGACGGCTTGGCAGGTCAGAACTTCACCCCGCGCGATGTCGTTCCGATCGAGGGCCATGTGCGCCCGCATTTGTACCTGACCCTCCGTCCGAATTGCGCGGCATGCGCCGCAGACGCCTGACTGGCAGCTGAAGGGCGGCGCCAGTCCCGCTGCGATGGCGGCCTCCAGGATCGTTTGCCCGGCCTCAATGGGCACCTCGCGGGTTTCCCCATCAAGCGTCACTCTTGCTGTGGCCGCCATGCCAAATTGGTTCGTGTCCTGAACTGGGTCGGCGCCGAAGCTTTCCATGTGGATGCGTGCATCGGGCACATCCAGCGCGTTCAGCGCTGCCCGGACGTCTGCGTTCATGCTGCCTGGGCCGCAGATCCAGTAGTGGACGTCCTGCGCGATGGGGGGCGTCTCGTCGATTGCCGCCTTGATCGCAACCGAGTCAACGCGGCCGGTTCGCCAGGGGCTGAACCAGCTCAACAGTGATCGGGCCGACAAGACATGGCGCAGGGTGAACCGGTATGGGTTGGCCTCGACGAGGGCGTCCAGCGCTTCCCGAAACAGAATCTCATTCTCGGACCGGTTGCCGTAAATCAGATGGGCGACGGAATGTGGCTCGTGATCAAGCATGGCTCGGATCATCGCATAAAGCGGCGTCAGCCCGCTGCCCGCGCCAAAAAAGTAGTGGGTACGTCGTGCAGTTGCGTTGGGTTCCAGCGTGAAGCGGCCAAAGGGTGGCATCGCCTCGACCGTATCTCCGGCGCGCAGGGTGTCGCCGATATGGTTCGACACCAATCCCCCGGAAACGCGTTTCACGGTGATCCGCAGCGCTTCGTTTGGCGGGTTCGAGATGGTGTAGCATCGCCGCTGCTCCTTCCCGCTCAGGCCGAAGCGCAGTGTCAGATGTTGGCCGGGGGACCAGCGAAACAGTTCGGTCAATGCGGGTGGTACGTCCAGCACGACTGTGGTTGCTTCGCCACCGATTTCAGGCCGGATTTCAGCCACGGACAAGGGGAAAAATTTTCGGGTCACGAGTGGTCCTTTCCTGAGCAAAAGACGGCCATCTTCAGTCAGCGATAATCCATGGTGGTGTCCAGCGCGCGGATCACCCATTTTCCGCCTTTTCGTTTCAGCGAAAAGCGGTTGGTTTGCCTCATCGTACCTGCGTGACCCTGCCAGTCGTAGTTGACTGTGGTGACCGCTGTTGCTGTGGCGCTGCCCGGCTCTTCTGTAGTCACGATCCGCGGGGGTGCGCGGTCTGTTTCCACATATCCCTGCAGCGCTAGGACAGATTCAAAGCCGGTGTCGCCCTTTCGCTAGGCCCAATCTGCCACCGAATAGCTAAAGTGATCATCCGGCTGGCCCTGACCATATTTTACGGTGATTGTGTGGATCGCTTCGGGATCCCAGTCGCTCCACGCGATCTGAGAGTTGGGGACAGAGACCTGACGTTCGGCGATGACCTTCGGGTCGCTGCCGCGCGCGGCGAGAGCCAGTCCGCCTGCCAGGGCGATCCCAGCCAAGGTGGCAAGAATGCGAAGTCTCACAGGATGACCTTCTGGTTCTGGGCATTTGGGCGCGGGATGATTGGTGCCGGCCCGGAGAGGGCATTTTGGGAGAGTGTTTTGGGCCTGGTCATGTCTCGGCCTCAGCTTTCGCCATGAAGTCCAGAACAACTTGCTGATGCTGCAGAACCGGGCCTTCTCCGACAGAGGCGGGGCCGACTTCAAACAACGGGCTTGCCAAGGATTTCTGTTGCTGTTCGCAGGCATAGACATCTTCGGCCGTGAAATCGCCCGATGCCATCGGGTCATCTTTGCCCAACGCATCGTCGCTTTTGTATTTGGGGCCACCGAAGTCACGCCAGAACGCGTAAGATGACCATTGCTGCCGCGAGTACTCCCACGCCGACGCGCTGGCCAATCTGGTGCGGTTCTCCACACGTGTTCGGTCGGGCGCGAGGGGCGTGATGATGAAGATGTTCCAGCTGTCTTCACTGCCAGCCAAGCCAATGCCCGGAAACAGCATCGGCACCCAGGCGCCAATATGCGGTTTCGGGATTACCCGCGGGGTGGGCAGGTTTTTCTCGAGCGCGCAGGCATAGTCTGACGAGGGCGGCTCCAAAAAATGATAGTGTGGACCTTCCCAGCCGTATTCTGCGCGGCCATGGTCATACATGTGAAGCGTGTTCGAATGCAGGTGGCTCAGGTGATAGACGTCGATGTAGTTCTCAACCACGATCTTCCAGTTGGCGCGGATCTCATAGCTTTGGCGGGCTTCGCCGTATTCGACCATTTCTTCGGGCTTGTGCGGGCCCAGCAACGGATCCACGGGCCCGAACCACTCCGCAAGGCTTGGCGCCTGCGGATCAGGGTGCACGAAGATCATCCCGCGCTAGAGATCGACGCTCGCGGGTTTCAGCCCGAGGCAAGACTTGTCGATGCCGTCAGGATATTCGCGGTTTTCATCTGGGACTGAGATCAGGTTGCCTTCCAGATCGTAGGTCCAATCGTGATAGGGGCAGGTCAGTGCCTTCTGCGTTTTGCCCACTGCACGGATCAATTGGATTCCGCGGTGACGGCAGATGTTGTGGAACGCCCGCAGCCGACGGTCGCGCCCCATTACCACGAAGATGTTGTTCAAACCCGCCTGAACCGAGATGTAATGTCCGGGCTCGGGTACATCCTCGGCAAACCCAGCATATCGCCAGGTGCGAGAGAAGATCAGTTCTTGCTCGCGGTCGAACCAGTCCTGCGCTGTATAGGCAGAGGCGGGAAGCCGGTGATACACTCGTGTCATGAAAACCTCTCAGACCAGCCAGGCCGGATAGATGGCCGGTGCGATGTCGGCGGTAACCATCAGGCCGCCTAAGACCATCCAAAGAACAGTAACGGTCCAGAACAGGAGTGGATCGGTGTCGCGGTTGACGGCATCGATCAGGAAAGCTTGGCCGCTGCGGATCGAAGGTATGGCCCACCAGAGGAATACCAGTCCCCAGGGCCACTGGAGCCCCAGCCATGTGGCCACCAAAAGAACGGGTAGGGCTGCGTAGTTGATCAGTCTGGGAAGATTGATCATGCGTCACCCTCCAAGCTTGCAAGCAACGCCAGCGCCGCCGCTTTCAGATCGTCGCGCCACTGGTCCGGTGGCGAAATCGGGACAAGCGCGTCGATGTTTTGAGCGCAAGCGGTTACTCCATGGGCGACGGCCCGAATGCGTTCGGGAGGTGCCGATGGATATGCGCGTGCCAGAACACCTTCGATGACGGCCAGAAAGTCTGCGTAGCTGTGAGACAGTTTGGGGCCCAGGTCAGGAATGCGTTCTGCGGCCGTTGCCAAAGCTTGCCAAGCCAGCATCAGCCGGGGATCATGGCCGTGCCCGTCGTCAAACAGGGCATCAATCAACTCAGATGGCTCACCCTGCGATTCGAATTGAACCGAGACCGCCTCTGTCACTTCGGCAAAAGCGTTGATCACGTGGTCTGCCAATGCCGCCGTCATGTCATCCCGGTTTCCCAAGTAGTGGCGCAACAAGGGCCGTTTGACACCAGCCTCTGCCGCGATGCGTTCTTGTGTTGCGCCTTCCAATCCGAAACGGGCCACACAGGTCAGATAGGCATCGAGTATTTCAGCGGATCGTTGGTCTTTGAGCGTGGGCCGGGGCATTGGGGCTCCTTTATTGTCAATTTTGACAAATAACTGCAGCGGATAAGTTGTCAATAATGAAAATTAACAAAGCAGGGTTGAGGGCAGGCAAAAATCAGCCTGTCCCTGCTCAGGATTTGGCATAATGGGATGGTCGTCCGTGTCGGGTCACGTCAGATCATACGACCGTTTCGCGCAACTGCGTCCGCGACGACGTTCTCCCACGCGGAGTAGACCCTCTCTGGAGAAAGAAGCGCCCTTAACTCATCGGATTCGTTTGCCATCCCCGCGCGGGCTGTCGGGTCATTGATCAGACGAATGGCGGCTTCTGCCAATCCGGTTACGTCGCCGGTCGGTACCAGATAGCCATTTCGCCCGTGGCGGATGAATTCGGACGGACCATAGTCACAATCGAATGACACGACTGGGATCCCGCTGACGACAGCCTCGGCGACAACATTGTGAAACCCTTCATACAGCGAAGACCCAACCACGATATCGGCGTCGTTTGCCCATTCTCCGACCCGGGCCGTATTGCCGGGCAAATGAACGCAACCCTCAAGACCGAGAGACTTGCGCAACCGCTCGAGTGGGGGACGCTCGGGGCCTTCACCATAGATCGTCAGGGTGGTCCATGGGCACTCGGCATGGATCTTGGCCATGGTCTCCAGAAGAAGGTGAAAACCTTTCTGCGGCACCAGGCGACCAACCGAGACCAGGTGACGCGCTTTTTCGGAGTTCGACACCTGCGCCCTTGTGAAGGGCTCGATCGGGTTTGGTATGACCCGACCGCGACGGCGGAGCGGGCCAGGCAGATCCTTCAGACCTTTTTGTGTCAATGCAACGACAGCCTTCGACCTTCGGCCCAGAACGGATTGCAATCGCGCCCATCCGGGGTGTGCGTCCTGTAGACGTGGGTTGTTCCGTTCCGAAATGATGACCGGCAGCTTGGAGTCCAATGTGGCGATCAGGGTAACTACATTCACTTTGGTCAGAAACGAAATCACGACATCGGGTCGTAGGTCGCGAATGACCGAACGTACGTGCGTGATCCTGTTCAACTGTCCGCGCCTGCCTGATAGCGCACTGGTCCGCACTTTTTCATTCATCGAGAAATAGGGACCGTTTTCCGGCATGCTGAACGCCGTTGCGTGAACCTCGCAACCGCGTTCCACGAAATGGTTCGACAACATGGCGATGACTTTTTCCGCACCACCCGGACCGAACCCTGCCTGCACAAAAAGCAGCTTTAAACCATTCAACGACACATTCCCCCGCCGAAAATGGTAATTTACGCAGGGTAATTGAGCAAGCTTGAGGTGATCTTTGCCGGAAATGTGCGCAAAATCTGGCGGCAATAGCCGAACTCCGGCCGATTGGATCGCAAAGCGTGTTGTCAGAGCAGTAGGTGTTCGAACCGGTTACTTGCTGTGGCCTGTCATGTCGTACAGGGCTGAAATCTGTTCGGCGCTCAGCTGTCGAGGGTTCAGGCCTCGGGTCAGCAGGGCGAGTTTTGCGGTTTCCTCCAGTTCTTCCATTGCGAAACTGGCCGCCCAGATGTCTTTGCCGGCAACCACAGGGCCGTGATTGGCCAGCAGCACCGCGCTGCGCTGTCCAGCCAATCCCCGGACCGCGTTGCCCATTTCAGGGTCGCCGGGCAGGAAGAATGGCAGCAATTTCACCCGACCGACCCGCATGATTGAATACGGGGTCAGCGGCGGCAGAACGTCCTCGGGGTCAACTTCGGGAAGCATGGACCAGGCCACCGAATGCGTCGAGTGGAGGTGGACCACAGCCCCGGTCTGCTGCCTTGTGTCGTAGAAGGCCGAGTGCAGCGGGACTTCCTTGGTCGGCAAGTCGCCATCAATGTGCTGAAACCGGGCATCCAGATGGCTGATCCGCGCCGGGTCGAGAAACCCCATCGAACTGCCGGTCGGCGTAACCAGGATCGTTCCGTCGGTCAGCCGGGCCGAGATGTTGCCCGACGCACCGCAGGTCAGTCCCCGGTCGAACATCGACTTTGCAAGCAGACAGATTTCTTCCCGCAGCTTCGCCGCCTCGCTCATTGTTGTTGCTCCATTCTGTTCAAGGCGTCCGCAAAGAAATCGGGGCCGCCGAAATTGCCCGATTTCAGAGCCAGTGCAATGGACGGGGTGCCGGGCAGGAGTACCATGGGAACGCCGGCGGCCAAGCGGGGGCCGATCTGCAACTGCTGCGCGCGCAGACCCTGGACAACCGCGCCCGAAGTCTCACCCCCAGCAATGACCATCCGTCGGAAGCCCGCGGCCCGCAGGCTGCGGGAGAGATCGGAGAACAGGTTTTCGATCGCTGCAGATGCCTTTTCCTTGCCGAAGGAGTCCTGTGCTTGCCTCACGACTTGTGGATCGGCCGAAGAATAGATCAGCGGCGGTTGTTTCTGCTCGAGCGCCCAGTTGACCAATTCTTCCACCGAGATCGAGCCGCTGACCGCGTCCCGCGCCGTGACCTCACGGTGTGGGGCGACGTCCCGGAAGCGCGCGACTTGCTCTCGGGTGGCGCGGCTGCAGGATCCTGACAGCACGATGCCGGGCCCGGACACTCCGTCCCACTGTGGGTGTCGCGGTTCGAACCCAAAATTTGCCGGCAACCCTAGCGCGATCCCGGACCCGCCGCAAAGGAGCAGGGTATCACGGGCAGCCTTGCCGATTTCCAGCAGGTCTGCGTCGCGGATTGCGTCGACGATCGTATGACCTTTGGGAGGCAGGGCAGACCGAATGGCCGCAGCCCCCTGCATGACCACCAAGGCGGCCACATGATGGATCGGACGGGCGGACTGAGCGGCCAGCAGACGCCGGAGATCAGGGTCGGTCATCGGTGTCAGTGGATGGTTCTGCATGCCGCTTTCACTCAGCAACTTGTCCTGCACGAACAGATGCCCTTGGTAAACGCTGCGCCCATTTTCGGGAAAAGCCGGACAGACGATCGTGGTCGGAGCGTTCAGCCTTTCCGCAAGCGCATCCAGAACCGGACCGATATTGCCCTTTGCGGTGCTGTCGAAGGTCGAACAGACCTTGAAGACGATTTGCTGCGCACCCTGGGACAGCAGCCAGTCACAGGCTGCCAGACTGTCGCGCACCGCCTCGTCAACCGGGGCCGTGCGCGACTTGAGCGCAACCACGGCCGCATCCAGATCTTGGTCCGCGTGGCCCGTTGGGATGCCAACAAACTGGCTGACCCGCATGCCGCCCTCAGCGAGGGTCAGGCCAATGTCGGATGCGCCGGTGAAATCATCGGCAATGACTCCGATCTTCATAGTTTGATCTCTCTGATTGGCCCCGTGTCCAGACGGTTGATGTGGTCGGCCGGTCCCGGGGGGAAAACGGACCGGACCAGCGGATCGTGGCCTGGGATGATCAGGCCGGGGGCGGACGCGAGGCTTTGCAGCTTGTCAAAGCCCTCCAGCATGTCCTGCAGGTCGACCACAATGGGGAATGGTTTTCGGGCCATGAAGTTCTCGTAATAATGCGATGCGTCCGAGGCCAGAACCATCCAGCCGCTGGCAGTCCGGACACGTACGCATTGCAGCCCGCGGGAGTGGCCGCCGATGCAATGGACCGTGACTCCGTCAGCCAACTCGGCGTCGCCGTCATGGAAAACCACTTTGCCGGAATAAAGCCGCTTGACCGCCTCGCAGATATGACCGGCCGAAAATGGCGCGCGCAGAGTGTCGTGGCACATGCAGGGACCCGTGGCAAAGGCCATCTCGGCCGCCTGCATATGCAACGTGGCGTTTGGAAACAGGTGCAGACCCCCTGCGTGGTCATAGTGCAGGTGCGTGACGATCACTTGCTGAATGGCCTCTGGCGCGATCCCGAATGGCCGCAAGGCATCACGTGGATCCATGGCAATAGGACGTCCGCGGCTCAGCCCTTCGTCGGTGTCATATCCGGTATCCACCAGAATGACCTGAGGGCCGCGCTTGAGCAGCCACAGGTAGTAGTCCATGGCATGAGGGGCCGCGTGATCGTCATCCAGTATGAAACTGTCGGCGCGGGTGCGGGCATTTCTGTCCGCATATTTGATGGCATAGACTTCCCAGTCGTTCATCGCATGACCTCGGAGAACGTGTTGACCTGCTTTCGGACCACCATATCCGAAACCGCCAGATCGAATGTCTTGAAATGCGGACTGTCCAAGTGGATCCTGAACGCTTCGGCGTTCGAGTAGATCTCATACAGAAAAACGATGGCCGGATCGTCCCCTGCGCAGACGTCGAATTGCAGGCACCCGGGCTCGTCGCTCAACGACATGCGCGCGTTGTCCAGCATCAGAGGCAGGAAACGCTCGCGTGTCCCGGGCTTCAACTCGAAGGTTACGGTAACGGCATACATCAGGCGGGCGCTCCTTTCAGACGGGCGAACAGGCGTTTTACCGGAGGCAATTGGCTGAGGATCAGCGCCACGTTCAACACCAGCAGAATTGCTGCTCCGGGTCGAGACACAAATACCGACAGATCGCCATCCGACAGGAACAGTGACCGGCGGAATGTCTCGTCGAACAACCCACCAAGGATGACGCCAATGACCAGCGGCGCAATCGGATACTTCATCAGGTTCATGAAATACGCCACGAAGCCGACCCCCAGCATAAGGTAAAGGTCATTGATACCGCCACCCACACTGAAGGAACCAATCGTGGTCAGAACCATCACGACGGGCAAGAAAACAGTTTGCGGGATTTTGAGAATCTTGATGAAGACCCGCGCGGTGAAAAGGCCCATCAGGAACATCGTCAACGATGCCAGTACCAGGATGGCGACGACCCGCAGGATGATTTCGGGGTCGATCGTGGGGCCGGGGATGACGTTGTTGATTTTGAAAGCCCCCAGCAGCGCGGCCGCAGGTGGCGAGCCGGGGATGCCCAGCACCAACAGGGGGATCAGTGCGCCGCCGATACAGGCGTTGTTGGCGGTCTCTGAACACAAAAGCCCGTCCAGTGAACCTTTGCCGAAGTTCTTCCCATCCTTCGAAACGGTTTTGCCGACACCGTAGCTGACCCATCCGGCAACATCCTCGCCGACGCCCGGCAGGGCACCAACGCCGGTGCCGATCACGCCGGACCTGCCGATGGTGGGCAGGTGACGGCGGACCGTCGAGAGATTTGGCAGGATCGAGCCTTTCAGGGCCATAACCTTGCCGGCTTCGACATGGCGCAGGCCTTCGATGATCTGAGGGATCGCGAAGGCCCCCATGAGAACGGGCACCACCTGGAACCCGCTCAGCATGTAGGACCAGCCGAAGGTGTAGCGGGGCTCGGACAGCAAGGGGTCAAGTCCGACCATGGCCATAGCAAGCCCGATCAGACCAGAAATCCACCCTTTGAGCACCAGGTCCTCGCTCATGAGCGTGCCAGACAGAAGGATACCGAACAGGGCTAGTAGCGCCTTTTCCGGGCTTGCGATGTTCTTTGAAACAAGCAGCAGTGCCCAGACGAAGATCAGGAGCGTGAGTGTGCCGATGATGGTCCCGATGAAACTGGCCGTCGTCGTCAATCCAAGCGCCTCACCTCCGCGTCCGGCCTTGGCAAGCGGGTGACCGTCCATTGCGGTTGCGGCACTGGCTGCGGTGCCGGGGATGTTCAGTAGGATCGAGGGATAGGACCCGCCGTAAATTGCCCCCACATAGGCACCCAGAAGTGCGATCAAAGAGTAATCCAGCGGGATCTTGTTGCCGAAGAAACCGGTCAGAATGGTCACGGCAAGGGTTGCGGTCAGGCCGGGCAGGGCACCGAATGTGATGCCCAGAAAGACCGAAAAAACCAGATAGAGATAGGTCAGCGGATCGACGACCAGCGCAGCGAAGGCATGGCCGAAACCCGCCAGCTGAGACAAGACGAACTCCATGGTCTTAGCCTTTCCAGATCGGGCGGAGCGTCACGTAATAGTGGTACTCGATTTGTTGAAACAGCAGGCCACCGCGCGCCGGAACATTCTGGCGAAATCCGAAGGCCATGGCGCAAACCAGGGAAAACGGCGCGAGGATGGCTATGTAGGGAACAACCCGCAAAAGCCGCTCGGACCGGGCCTTGACCAAAACCGGGATCGTCAAGGCGACCCAAATGCCCAACGTGACCCAGTCGTCCGCATGTGCGTTCCAGTCGGCTTGAGCAGGGTAGAGCAACCAGGACGTGAACCCAGCCAGGCAAACGGAGCCGCAGGCGATCATCGCGCGCCGCGGGTGCCCACCGTAATACCCAAATATGAGAGCGGTGATCAGAAGGCCGGAACACAGGATGAAATCGACGCGCGGCACCAGCCCGCCCACATAAGCCAGAAGGATCAGGCCAATGGTGGAAAAGCGAAATGCTTCGTCAGGGTTCCAGCCGATGCCAGCCGCACCAAGGGCGTGCCGCGCCCCGCCAGACCGGACCGAGATCACGAACAGCGCGATCGAGAGGCACAACAGGCCCACAAAGATGAACAACGGAACAATGGCTGCCGAGTCGTACCATTGGGTACCGCTGACCCCCGCCTTGTTTTCTCCCCACAGGGGGATGTCCATGGTCTCCCACAGGAAGAACACTGATGTTGCCCCCAAAACCAGCGACGCCCAGAAATCCCGTGCGCGCAGGACCAGAATGTCCTCAGCCTTTTCCAACTTTGCCCTCCCGTGCAAAAAAAGGGGCGCGGAACCGCGCCCCCAAGATCGTTTGTCGCTCAGGGCTTCTCGATGCCCAGAGAGGCCGGATCGACGGTCGTCGCACCCAAATCTTGCAGGGTGTATGCAAAGGTGGATTCCAGCGTCGAGAACAGCTTCTGCGCCTCGGGTCCGTACTGTCCGCCGATGTCATAATTGTTTGCTGCGGCCCAATCGGCCACGGCTTGCGAGGCCATGGCTTTCTGGAACGCATCCGCCAGTTTTGCCTTTACATCGTCGCTTGCCGAATTGTGGACCGCAAAGCCGATTGCCTGTTTCAGCGGCAAATATTGGTCGAGCCCGTCATAGATGCCAAAGGCCGAAGGAACGGTCATTCCCGCGATTTCCGCGTTTTCAGGCGTCAGCATCGCCAGAGGGCGCAACTGTCCGCCTTCGATCAGCGGGGCCTGTTCCGCCAGCGAGGTCACGACCAGCGCAACTTCACCGGCGATGGCGGCCTCTTGCCCCGGAGCTGAGCCTTTGTAGGGGACGAATTTGAACTCGGCGCCCGAGCCCTTTTCGATGGCCAGCAGGTTCAGGTGGTGGATGGATCCCGCACCCGAGGCTGCCGCGGGGATGGTTCCGGGCGCGGCCTTCGCCGCGTCCACCAACTCTTCAAGACTGTTGTAGGGGCTGTCTGCGGGAACCGAGATCAAATCAGGCGAGCCGCCAACGATGAACGGATACCAGTAGTCGAACTTTTTGTCCCAGCCGCCCTGGACGGCGGCGGTCACGTTTGATTCGGAAAGTCCGACCAACGTATAGCCGTCATCAGGCTGGTTCATGACGTAGACCATTCCGTTTGAACCCGCCACGCCTCCGGTCTGATTGATCACGTTGATCGACACCGGCAGGTGTTTCTCTATCTCGGCCATGATCATCCGGTTGATGGTGTCGGTACCGCCTCCGGCGCCCCAGACGACGGCGGTGGTAATGTCCCGGTAAGGATACTCCTGCGCGCTGGCGAGCCCTGCGGCACCTGCCGTCAATAGGGCGGCCGCGGCCAACCTTGCGATTTTCGACTTCATCTTTTCCTCCCAGATGCAGTGATGTGTTTGTTGTTGCATTAAATTGCGTATACGTTACACAATGCGTTGTCAACGACCGGAATTGATTTAAGGTCGAACGCAAGAACACAGGAAAAGGACGCAGGGCGCATATGGCCGAGAAACTAGAGATTGCAGTGTTCCACGGGGACGGGATCGGCCCGGAAATCATGGCTCCGACGCTAAGCATCCTTGCGCAGCTGTCTGAGCAGACCGAGGACTATACACTTGAGTTTCGGGAGGTTCCGGCCGGGGCAGCCCACTATGCGCAAACCGGAGAATCATTTCCGAAAGCGTCAATGGATGCGGCGCGGCAGGCGGATGCCATTCTACTGTCCGCGATGGGTTTGCCGAACGTTCGGTACCCGGATGGGACCGAGATTTCCCCTCAGATCGACCTCCGCAAGGCGCTGGGGCTGTTTGCCGGTGTGCGCCCTGTGCGGGTGAGGGCCGGGCAGGCGACACCGTTGGCCCTGCCGCCCGGCAAGGAAATTGACTTCGTTCTGATCCGCGAAAGTACTGAGGGGTTGTTTCACACCCAGGGGTGCGGAGAAGTGACCGAGGATGAGGCGCGCGAGACGCTGCTGATCACCCGAGAGGTCTGCGAAAAGCTGTTTCGGTTTACCTTCCAGTTGGCGCATGACCGAAAGGCATCCGGGCAGGGTCGGGGTCGAGTCACCTGTGTGGACAAGGCCAACGTCTTCCGCGCCTTTGCATTCTTCCGAGATCTGTTCGATGCCGAGGCTGAGCGTCACCCGGACCTGGTTGCGGATCATGCCTATGTGGATGCAACGGCCTTGTGGATGGTTCAGAAGCCTTGGGAATTCGATGTTCTGGTCACGGAAAACATGTTTGGAGACATTTTGTCTGACCTTGGGGCCGGGCTGATGGGAGGGCTGGGTCTGGCGCCCTCGGCTGACATTGGTCTGGATCATGCGGTGTTCCAGCCGTGTCACGGTTCCGCCCCCGACATTGCCGGGGAGGGCATCGCCAATCCGTTTGCCATGTTCCAGTCGGCGGCGATGATGCTGGAGTGGCTTGGGTTGCGGCATCAGATCCCGGCGTTGTCGCGCGATGGGCAACGGCTGCACGCCGCAGTCGACAGCGTCGTGTCCGAGGGCCGAATTCTGACCCGTGATCTGGGCGGAGAAGCCGACACGCTGGCCGCAGCGCGGGCGGTAGCGGACAGGGTGTTCTCGGTGTGAGCAGCCAGCAGTTCATTCGTGTCGCCTGTGTCGGCGCCGGCTATTTCAGCCAGTTCCACTATGGCAGCTGGCGCCGCATACCGCAGGTTCAACTGGTCGCCGCATGTGATCGCGATCTCGAGAAGGCGGCCGCCACTGGGTTGCCTGCCTATGATGATCTGCCGTCGATGCTGACCCAGGAAACGCCCCAGCTGTTGGACATAATCCTGCCGCCTGACGGTCATGCCGACGCAATTCGCGCCGCGCTGGACGCGGGTGTGGGTTGGATCCTGTGCCAAAAACCGTTTTGTCGATCTCTGGCAGAAGCGGAGGATGTACTGAAGGACGCTCGGGATGCCGGAGCCACCGTCGTTGTCCACGAGAATTTTCGCTTTCAGCCGTGGTATCGGGTGATGAAGGACGCCCTGACACGCGGGGATATCGGGACACCGCTGCAGGCCACGTTCCGGCTGCGCCCGGGCGACGGGCAGGGGCCTCGCGCTTATCTTGATCGGCAACCCTATTTTCAGAAAATGCCGCGTTTTCTGATCCACGAAACGGCGGTGCATTGGGTCGATACGTTCCGGTTCTTGTTCGGCAAGCCAGTCTCGGTTTATGCCGATCTGCGGCGGATCAACCCGGTCATTGCCGGAGAGGACGCAGGCTATGTAATCTTTGAGTTCGAAAACGGGTTGAGGGCCGTATTCGATGGCAACCGGAACCTGGATCATGCCTCGGACAATCTGCGCCGCACCATGGGGGAGGCCCTGATCGAAGGCACCGGCGGAACGCTGACGATGGATGGCTTTGGCGCCGTTGGGCTGCGGGAATTCGGCAGCCAGAGCAGCGTGCAGTTGCTTGCGCCCGATAAATGGGAGGGCTTTGGTGGCGATTGCGTGCACGCATTGCAGCAGCATGTCATATCCGGTCTTCTAAATGGAACGCATTTGGAAAATACTGGCCCGGACTATCTGGACGTTATCCGCATTGAGCAGGCGATCTACAGATCTGATGCGGAGGGCAGGAAAATCGTTTTGGAGGCCGAATGAAAAACGAGACCGGCAAGGCTCTCTCGAATACCCAGCGCGCGGTGCGGGACTTGCGGCGGATGATCCTGACCGGAGAGTTGGCCGCGGGCACCGACCATCTGGAAACCGAGCTGGCAGAGCAGTTGGGGATGTCGCGCACGCCGGTTCGCGAAGCAGCGCTGATGCTGGAAAGCAAGGGCCTGTTGGAAATGCGGCCGCGCAAAGGGGTGCGGATCCTGCCGGTATCTCCGGATGATATGCGCGAGATCTATGACATTTTGACCGAGTTGGAGAGCCTTGCAGCCGAACGCGCGGCCGAGGCCGGATTTTCTGAACAGGACCTTCAGCCGTTGGCGGACTCGATCGCCCAAATGGATCGCGCCATCGGTGAGGAAGACCTGGAGGCGTGGGCCAAGGCCGATGACCTGTTCCACCGCGAGCTTGTCCGGTTGGGTGGCAACCGACGGGTGGAAAGCATCGTTTCCATGATGAGCGACCAGGTCCGCAGGGCGCGGGCCTCGACCCTGTTCATTCGCCCGTTACCGGTCAAATCGAATGAAGATCACCGTGCGGTCTATACCGCAATCCGTGACGGCAAACCTGAGGTTGCGCGCGACCGGCATCGCCAGCACCGGCTGCATGCCAAATCCGTCATCATCGACATCTTGGAAAAGCATCGGCTGAACAAGCTGTAGCCAGTCAGTTCGGTCACCCCGCTGGCCGTACTTCTGCCAGTGGTGCAATCTGGACTTCCAGTCCCAACAGGGGATATGGCCAATAAAGCGGCGCGATGCGAAAGGACTTCCGGTGCAGATAACCCAGCAGATGGCAGGCGACAACGTCTATTACATCAATCTGGACCGTGTGCCCGAGCGCCGGGCGTTCATGGAGGCGCAGTTTCTGAAGGCGGGCCTTGTGGGGGCACATAGGATCAGTGCGACGGATGCCAGTCAGCCGGGTGCGTTGGAGCAAAACGGATATGTTGCGGGAACGGGAACGCGCTGGGGTCTGACGACCAGCGAAATCGCCTGTTTCGAAAGCCATAGATCGGTTTGGCAGCGGATCGTCGATCGGAACCTTCCAGCCGCTGTCGTCTTTGAGGATGATGTGGAAATGTCCTCTGACGCTGGCCGGGTGATCACCGAAGTGCTGAACCACCCGGAAGCCTATGATTGCGTCAAATTGGATTACTCGCCCCGGTCACTGCGCTTTGGGCCGGAGACCGGGATCGGAAATGCCCGCGTGCGCCCAATGTTGGAAATGGCGCCAAGTGCGGCGGCCTATGTTCTGTCACAGGCAGGCTGCCGCAAACTGTTGGCCTGGTCGCAGAGATATTCTGACCATCTCGATGACTTTCTGTCGTTGCCGCGCAGGGATTGGAACATGTTTCAGTGCTTTCCGGCCGTTGGTGTTCAGATGATCTGGTCGGGACGGCAGGAGCAGATCGACGAGCCGATCAAAAGCAGTGAGCGAACCCAAAACGCCGCCACGAACAGCGGATTGGACAAGGGCCCCACATGGTTTCGGCTGCGGCGCGAGCTTCAGTCGGCCGGCCGCAAACTGACATGGAAGCTGGGCGGTCAGGCGCGGCTTGTCCAGCGCGGCGGCATGGTGGGCTTCATTCCCTGTGCCGACGATCTGATCGTGCGCCCTTGGTCCTGAAGTCTTTGAGCCAGTGGTGAAAAACCGAGCGGTTCCAACCATCCGCGCCGGTCGCAAGGCGCATAAACGTTAACAAAACTCTCGATTTGATATAATCTCGCAGTGTTACTGCGCGATTTTTTGGGGTTTTGGTGTGGGTCAAACGATTTACGAGAAATACGGCGGGTTCAAAACCATCAGCCGGATCGTGATGACATTTTACGAAATGGCATTGGAATCGGATGAGATCGGAGGCTACTTCGAAGACATCGACATGCCTCGGTTGATCGATCATCAAACCAAGTTCGTTTCGTCTCTGGTGGGTGGACCAGCGTCTTTCAGTGATGATCGGATCGAGGCCGTGCATCGGCACCTCAACATCAGCCATGATGATTTCGACGAGATGGCTACGCTGTTCGGTGAAGCACTTTCAATTCATGGAATGACCGAAGATGACGTGCAGGTCGCGCTGGTTGCGATCGAGGGCAAGAGGGCGATCATCGTTGCCCGGGATGCGGCATGAGCATTCTGGCCATCAACGAGCATCTGCTGCGTGCCATCGGGGTCGGTGTTGCAGTATTGCGGGCCTCGGACCTGACCTTCGTGTTCCACAATGGCCCATTCGCCGAATGGTTCGGCAAACCCGAGCCCGGTCAGACACTTTTGGATATTTTGCCGGATCTGGACCAGCGCGAGCTGGATGACGTTAAGCAATCGGGCCTGCGGTATTCGGCAGAGCTGCAGATGAAGCCGAAACGCCGCACGCTGATCTTCGCGGTGACGATTTCCTTGGCCAATGGGATGGATGAGCAGGTTCTGGTTGTCGAATGTCAGAACATCACGAAAATTCGTGAGCTGGAAAGCATGATCGACAGCTATTCGACAATGGTCGAGCGCAATACTCGCGAGTTGGAAAGAGAAAAGGAAAGGGTCGAACGGCTTTTGCTGAACCTGATGCCGCGTGCGGTCTATGAAGAGTTCAAAACCTTCGGCGTAGTGACGCCTCAGCTGTATGATCAGGTTTCCGTGGTCATGCTGGATTTCGTCGGCTTTACGGATTTTGCGGCAAAAACCGACCCTACGGTCACCCTCAGTGAGTTGAATGACATCTTCACCGCCTTCGACCGGATCGTCGAACAGTTCGGCTGTGAACGGATCAAGACGATCGGAGACGCTTATCTTGCGGTGTCAGGCATGCCGGACGCGACGCCCGACCATGCCACGGCGGTTGCGCATTGTGCGGTCCGATTTCTGCGGTATCTGGAACGGCGCAACGAAAGTCATCCGCACAAATGGCAGGCCCGGATCGGGCTTGGCATGGGGCCGGCCGTTGGGTCCGTGGTAGGGATCCAGAAATACGTCTATGACGTTTTTGGACCGGCCGTGAACATCGCATCGCGGTTGCAGGTCTTTGCGAACCCCATGAACATCGTTGCCCCCGAAGAGATGAAATATGCGCTGATCGATGAATTCCAGGTCTCGGACCTGGGTCCGGTCGACATCAAGGGGATGGGCATGATGGATCTGATCAATGTCACCTCACGGCTGAACGCACCGCATGCCAGCCGAATGTTTTGACGATCATTCGTCGGGCGGCACCAGCCCCAACCCTCTGAGGTAAATGCCGATCCCGGATTCCAGCAGGTCTTCGGGCGGGAAGGGCGAACTGGCCCCCGCATTGCGGGCATAAAGCTCTACGACACCATGGCTCATCGCCCAGATATGCGCGCTGAACATAGACGCCGGTGGGCGCTTTTCCGGCGGGATGTGTTCTGAAAGATCGGCCGCAGCCATTTCCAGAACCTCTTTTGCCCGGTTGGCGGCCAACGCCAGCTCGGGCGTCCGGTTGACCGAGATTCCGCTTTCGAACATCGAGATGTAATGGCCGGGATGCTTGCGCGCAAACGCCAGATATGCACGCCCGGTCGCTTCGAAAGCGGCCAGCGCCGAGGGCTGCCCCTTGTCATAGGCATACTGCATGAGGTCCGCGAACATCTCGAACCCCTGACGGGCCGCCTCGGCGATCAGATCCTCGCGACCCTGATAGTGTCGGTAAACCGCGGCTGGGGTGACACCGGCCCGTTTTGCGGCTTCAGACAGGGTGAAGCCGGTCGGACCTTTTTCCTCGATCAGCGAGAGGGCGGCGTCGATCAGCGCCTGTTTAAGATTCCCATGGTGATAGCCGCGTTTGGTCATTCCGACGGCACCTGCCTGTGTTTGCGTGCTCTTTTACCAACCAGACATAATGCACGCGGGGCAGCAGGTCCAATCTTTGAGACATGATCAAAGGGACCAATGCTTGACCAAAGACGCCCTAGACTACGCATCCCAGATTTCCGGTCCGCCACAAATCATCGGGTCGGGCTCGCCAACGGCTTCGACGTCCTTTTCGTCATAGTCCACGTTCGACAATACCGCCCGGATTGCCGTAAGCCGCGCGCGCTTCTTGTCGTCTGAACGGATGATCGTCCAAGGGCACAGATCGGAGTGGGAGCGTGTCAGAGTTTCGGAAATTGACTGCGTGTATTCATCCCATTTGCCCAGACCGGCGATGTCGATAGGGCTCAGTTTCCATTGTTTCAGCGGGTCATTCTCGCGCGCGAGAAACCGATTGAGCTGTTCTGCGCGTCCGACGTTGAGCCAGAACTTGAAAAGGTGAATGCCGTCATGCACAAGCCCGATCTCCAGCGGCATGACTTGCCTGAAGAAGCGTTCCCGCTGGTCTGCGGTACAGAATCCAAACACGTTTTCGACGACCCCCCGGTTGTACCAGCTGCGATCGAAGAAAACGATCTCGCCGGCTGATGGCAGGTGCTGGATGTACCGCTGGAAATACCATTGGCTGCGCTCGGCGTCGGAGGGTTTGCTGAGGGCGACATTGCGGGCGCCACGCGGGTTCAGGTTTTCCCGGAATCGCTTGATCGTACCGCCTTTGCCTGCTGCATCCCGGCCCTCGAACACGATCGCGATGCGTTGTCCGGTTTCCTTGACCCATGCCTGCATCTTGACCAGTTCGATCTGCAGGGCCTCCATCTGATTGTCATAGTCCTTGCGCTTCATCCTTTCCTGATATGGGTAGCTGGGGTTGAGGATGTCGCCTTTTTCAGCGTCTTCGATGGCCTTTCGCACGCTCTCGGGAGCGTCGTTCCGAAAGTAGCTGTTGATTGCTCGGTCCGCTGCACGGGTCATGAGTTGCCTCGCCATAAAATCCAGTTTCTACTATGGATTACGGGCGGGGTTAACGCAAATCCGCTCGTTCGGCGACACGTTCGATCGCAGCAGCAACTTCTGGAGCGGCCACCACTTGAGGCATGTGACCCATACCTTCAAGTTCGATCAGCTCAGCGCCGGGGATTTGTTCGATTAACCGCTCGGAATGCCAGCCCAGCCCAACTGTGGTGTCTGCCGTACCATGCACAATTTCGGTGGGCACCGAAATCTCGGGGTAGCGCGGTTGCAGCTCGGCAACTTCGTTCAGGAGGTTGGCCCGTTGTTTTGCGTTGGCATGCATCGACGACCGGCGGAGCGTCAGGGGCGGGCCAAAGTGCTCGGCATAGCCTTCGGGTGCCGTTTGGGGGGCAAAGACCGTATCCAGGGCCTTGTTGACGTACCAGTCCGGAACGTAGGCGGTGATCAACGGCAGGACGAGAGCATTTCCCCAGGCGGTCGAGGTAATCCGGTTGAAGGAATCGAGCGGAGTTTCCCATGGCACCGCGGCCGGGGCGATCAGGACCAGAGCCGAGATGTTGTCAGGTCGCGTCACAGCCCAGGCCAGCGATACCGACCCGCCATAGCTTTGACCGGCTACGATGGGTTTGTCGGCCCCCAGCATCGCGGCAGCTTTCTGCAGGATTTCTGCCTGCTCAACGATGGTTTCGCCCTCCGCCGAGAAGCTCTGAGAATAGCCCAGCCCCGGTCGGTCAAATACAATGACCCGAAAGGATTTTGCCAGCAACGGCGCCAGAGCAAACGTCATGTCCCGGGTATTGCCGCTGGACCCGTGGATCAGGACGACATCCGGGCCTTCGCCAATGACGACGGCATGTACAGCAACGCCGTCGACATCCAATATCTGACCCTCTGGCGGAAACGCGGCCTCGGCCCGGGCCTCATGGCGTGCGGCAAGCCAAGCCGTCAAAGCCGCAAAAAGGGCCGCAAACAGGCCTAGGTATATCAACGACTTAATGACCAATTTTCGTCATGTCGAAAGGAGTGGTCTGGTAGATTTCGTTGATCCAGTTCCCATACAGCAGATGCGCATGGCTACGCCACCGATTCTGAGGCGTGCGGGACGGGTCATCGTCGGGATAATAGTTGATGGGTACGTTGATCGGAGTGCCATTGGCCACGTCCCTATCGTATTCCTGTTTCAGCGTGTCACTGTCGTATTCGAAGTGATTGAAGATATACAGCGCCCGGTTCTGCCGATCTTCAACCAGACACGGACCGACCTCGTCGCTGCCTAAAAGGGTCACAAGCCCTTTGGCAGCGTCGATTTCATCCTGCCGGACTTCGGTCCAGCGACTGACCGGGATCACGCAGTCATCCGAGAAACCTCGCAGGAAAGGCGAGGCCGGCGACAGGTTCCGATGCCGGAAACACCCAAACGCCTTGGCGTCCAGCATATGCTTTTTTACGCCATGAAAATGATAGATCATCGCCATGCCACCCCAGCACACGCCGAAGGTCGAATGCACATTGGTTCGGGTCCATTCAAACACCTCGGTCAGTTCGTCCCAATAGGTGACGTCCTGAAATTCCAGATGCTCGATGGGGGCGCCGGTGATGATCAGGCCGTCAAATTTCTGGTCCTTCACGTCCTGAAAAGGGCGGTAGAACTCTTCCATGTGTTCGGCCGCGGTGTTTTTCGTCTGATGCTCGGTCATGCGGATCAGAGACAACTCGATCTGCAGCGGCGTCGCGCCGATCAACCGGGCAAACTGGTTTTCGGTCTGGATTTTCTTCGGCATCAGGTTCAGCAACCCGATCTTCAGGGGCCGGATGTCCTGCCGTGCAGCCTGATCCTCGGCCATGACCATGACGCCCTCTTTCGTCAGAACGTCAAAGGCCGGGAGGTCGGACGGAATCTTGATAGGCATGAGGCGGGTTTTTCCAGTTTCTTCTGAAGCGTTCTAGTTAGGACGCCGCGGCGCGGGTCTCAAGTGTGCTCTCGATCAACTCATCGAAATCACGGGCATCCCGCACCTTGCCGATTGCGTCGGCGGTAACGGTGACCCCCCAATTCTCAGCCATGGATTGGTATCTGGGCTGACGGTGGGCCAGGGCGCGGGCATAGGTCCAGCGGATGAAGTCGTCTGGATTGACCTCTGCCTCGGCGCAGCCGTGCTGATCAAGGTATTCCTGCCAGGTGCGCGTCAGGAAATCGGCCTGGTACGACATCGGTTTGGGGGCCTTGTCGAACCGCCGGATCAGTTCGGCGGTGTGATCGTCGTCACCCTTGATCCAGACCATCAGGGTCTGGCGCGAGAGTTCCGACAGGACGTGGTCGGAAGGATTGTCAGGGTCCACCCATTCGCAGATTGACCCGCCGGTGTCACAGATGAAATGCGGGTATCCGTACAGACGCTGAGCGCGGTCAATGAAATATTCGGTGTCCAGCAGAGCGTGGATTTCGGCCTGCCGGAACTGCTCTTGCCGACGCCGATATTCCGGCATCGCCAGCCCACCCTGGTCCGGATTTCCGGGCTTGCCCAGATAGGCGGCGACCGGCGTCAGGTTTTCGAACGAAATGTTGGACCCGATATAGATCGAGTCAGAGAGCAGCAGATCCCGCAGAAAGGGGACCTTCATTGCCTCGGCCTTGGCGTTGTCGGTGATGTATTCACCCATGTAACGCGTGCCAATTCGATAATCGATCGAATAGTGGAACCAGTCGCCCGAGTCGCGAAGGATGTTCGATACATAAGTCTTGCCCAAGCCGGACATGCCGAAAAACAGCACCTTTTTGCGCGCCGCTTCGCGCCAGTCCTTTGCCGAACTGTAGATCATGTGCAACCGTCCCTTGTTTTGTCCTAGCTAAATCGGCCCGGCGATGGCGTCAATCTCGGCCGCGGGCTCGGCTTAGGATCAATAGCCCCAATGCAAGGATTGCAAAGCCGATGAAGGCATTCGGGGCAAGGGTTTCGTGCCGGACATAGGCGCCCAGCAGAATGGCGACTGGAGGGATGATCAGGGTGACCAGCAGCAGGTTGCCGCTGCCGGCTGCGGCCAGAACCCTGTAGTACAGCAGGTAGGCCCCAGCAGTAGCGACGAGTGCGTAATAGGCTACGGCGATCCACGCTGTCATTGGCAGGTCGAACGATGGCGCACCGTCGACGACCAGCATTACCGGCAGCATGACGATGGTTGACCCGCTCAGCATTCCCGCCGCCGCAACCTGCGGCGCCAGGCCTGACAAGCGCAGACGGGCCCAGACAGCCGCCAGCGCATAGGATACGGTCCCGGCCAGAATGGCCAACTGAGCAGCGCTTTGAAGGCTGAACCCAAGGAAATTGTGCAATCCGATTGCGGTGGAAACTCCGCCAAAGCCAAGCGCAACACCCACGGCTCGGCGTTTGGTCAGTCGCTCGTCGGGAAAGAACGCAGCCGCAACCAGAACGCCGAAGATTGCCGTGGCAGCGTTCAAGATCGAGGTCAGACCGGTGTCGACATACAATTGGCCCCAGGCCATCAGCGAGAAGGGCAATACGTTGTTCAACAGACCCATGACCAGAAAAGCGCCCCAAATACGCGGGTCCCTCGGTATCGTTTCTCGGCGGAAGAGGACGACGGCCCAAAGTACGAGCGCCGCCCAGAAAACGCGATGAAACACGGCCGTCATCACAGGTATCGTGTCCAGTGCGACGCGGATCGCCAGGAAGGACGCTCCCCAGATCAGTCCAAGGAGGATGAGCTCGAACCAGGCAAGGGCGGAGAGGGATTTTTGCTGCGTCATGGCTATTTCTTGCATGTTTATGTTTGCCTCACGCGGAATACTTGCATTCGGCAATTCGGTAAGCGACCCGGATCATGCGAAAAACCCCGCCACAGGGGCGGGGTTTTCCAATTCTGTATGAATGAGCCTATCCGTTAGTTCAGGGCGTAGGTAACCTGAATACCAACGCTCCACGCGCTGTTTCCAGAGAAGTTAGCCCGCGCCCCGGGGCCAGCACCGTCAGCGGTTGCGTCGCCCAGATCGGTATAGCGAACGCCGCCCGAAATCTTGGCACGTTCCATCGAGTAGGTGCCGCCAAGGCCGATGCTCCAGAACCCGTCGGTCGGACCCAGGTTGGAAACGGGCTCATTGGTTGCCGATTCATAGCCAAGGGTCACTGCGCCCGAGAACTGTTCGGAGAACTGGTAGCCAAGACCCAGCGAATAGGTCCAAGTCGGATCGTCATAGTCCACCAGCGCGCTGGTCGGCGGATAGTTCGGGGGATCGTAAACCGTTTGCGGCCAGTCGACCCAGCGGATCGATCCGAACAGCAGTGTCTTGGGGGCAACGCCGGTCTGGAAGTCCAGGTTCACCGATTGCGGAGAAACGACCTCGCTGGAAGTGTCGAATGTCGCAACAAAACCTCCAGGGGCCGGGGGGGGAGGGTTTAGCGACTCGGTTTGCGACAAGTCATGCGAGATCTTCGAGTTGTAGGTCAGCGCAACGCGCGCTGCGATCTCGGGCTTTTCCCAAGCCACACCTACGACGTAACCCAGCGCGGTGTCCTTGTCGGCATTCACCTCGTAACCAGCCGCCGCCGGAACGGCAACGTCAGCGCTGAGTCGCTGAATGCGCAATCCACCGATGGCGCTGAATCCGCCGTCGAACTTGTAGCGCAACAGGGCAGTAATAGCCTCTGTGTCGGCTTTCGCACGCAGAACGTCAGTGCGGCCGCCCGGGATCGGGTTCTGCGAGAGCGGGTAGTTCGAACCGTAGGCGATATCGGCACCGAACGGTTCGTCGTAGATCAGCGCAAAGTCGAGTTGGTCGGTGAAGGCGTGCTTGTACGCGAGATGAGGCGAGAAGAAGTCGTTTGCAACGTTGCCCGAGTCTACGCCCAGCATCGTGCCGCTTACACTTGGGTTGGTGTAGCCCAGGCGAAACTGTACGACGGAACCTTCCTCAAAAATAATGTTGATGCCTTGCCCACTACGGTCGATACCGCCGGCATGAGCGGCGGTCGCCCCTGCACAGAGCACGCACGCCTGTAACAGCGCTTTCTTCATGTATTCCTCCCTTTTCACTATCCGGCGCCACAGTATTGTCTTGTGAGTGTCAGTGGCGGTCATTTCTGTGACCATTATTCACGGGGAGTTGAAAAAAACGTCAACCACTGACCATACGTTAGTTTCCGCCAGTGACCGAACGTCAGTTTTTGTGTGTGGTTTTTGCCAGAGTTCCCGATCCTGCACGGCCTTCGGACCAGACATTCAGGAAAATGCCCGAGAAAATCACGACGGCGCCCAGCATGGTCCACTGATCCAAGGGTTCGTGATACAGCAGCATCCCAACGATGGCGATGGTCGGCAGGCGCGCGAAATCAAAGGGAATAACGACCGTGGCCGGAGCGATGGCAAGCGCGTTTGTAATGCAGAAATGGGCCAGCAGGCCGGCCAGCCCGACCAGCAATAGCAGGGGCGCGCTTTGAGCGGTTGGCAGGACGATCTGCCCGTCCGCTCCGGCAACAGCAAGACCCATTACGGCCTGCATCGTAGTCAGCCAGAAAACGATGCATCCGATGCTGGCGAAACCTGTCAGCTTCTTCGTCGAAATCGTTGTAAGCGCAAAGAAAACAGCCGAGGAGGCCGCTGCAAGAACACCGGGCGTGAGCGGGGTGGCTCCGGGTCGGGCGACGATCAATATGCCTGCGAAACCTATGATTGCCGACATGACCCGCGTGGGTGTCAGGCGTTCGCCCAGCAGAAGCGGAGACAGAAGTACGACCCATATCGGTTGCGTAAATTCCAACGCAAAAACCTGCGCCAGAGGGATGACGCTGACAGCGTAGAACCACAGGTTTTGACCCGCAAAATGCAACGAGTTTCGAACCGCGTGCAGACCCAGACGTTGTGTCGATACCTGGTGCCATTTGCCGGTTGCCGTCAAAACGGCCGAGACGACGATGACGCCCACAATGCTGCGGTACATCATGATTTCAAACGTGTCGTGCGTCAGGCTAAGCTCGCGCCCGGCAACGGCCATTGTCGAGAACGAAGCGATCGCCCCGGTCATCCAAAGCGCGGTTTTGGCAATCATCGATTTGCTATCGCGCATGTTTCGATCCTTGGGCTGAGCTTGCGTTTGGTCACCGAACCAAAACCGACGCCGGTTCACAACAACAAAAAAGCCGGGTCAAAGCCCGGCTTTCCGTGTCATTCCCACTCGATCGTGCCCGGAGGCTTGGAGGTGATGTCATAGGTGCAGCGGTTGATGCCCTTGACCTCGTTGATGATCCGGGTGGCGGTTTCGCCCAGGAATTCGTGAGTGAACGGGTAGTAATCGGCCGTCATCCCATCAACCGAGGTCACCGCCCGCAAGGCGCAAGCATAGTCATAGGTGCGCCCGTCGCCCATAACGCCGACCGTGCGCACCGGAAGGATGGCGACGAAGGCCTGCCAGATCTCGTCATACAGGCCGTGCTTGCGGATCTGGTCGATATAGATCGCGTCGGCCTCGCGCAGGATCTCCAGCTTTTCGCGGGTGATGTCGCCTGGGCAGCGGATGGCCAGACCCGGTCCGGGGAAAGGGTGACGGCCGATGAAGCTGGACGGCAGGCCCAGTTCACGGCCCAGCGCGCGGACCTCGTCCTTGAACAGTTCGCGCAGCGGCTCGACCAGCTTCAGGCCCATCTTCTCGGGCAGGCCGCCGACGTTGTGATGCGATTTGATCGTGACCGACGGGCCGCCGGAAAACGACACCGATTCAATGACATCGGGGTACAGCGTGCCTTGGGCCAGGAACTCGGCGCCCTCGATCGTGTCGGCGTGTTTCTGGAACACGTCGATGAACAGCTTGCCGATGATCTTGCGCTTGGTCTCGGGGTCCGAGACGCCCTCGAGCTCGCCCAGGAACAGCTCGCTTTCATCCGCGTGGATCAGTTGGATGTTGTAGTTGTCGCGGAACATCGAGACGACTTCCTGCGCCTCGTTCTTGCGCAGCAGGCCGTGATCGACGAAAACGCAGGTCAGCTGGTCGCCGATCGCCTCGTGGATCAGAATCGCCGCGACCGAGCTGTCGACGCCGCCCGACAGGCCGCAGATCACCTTCTTGTCGCCGACCTGTTCGCGGATCTTGCGGATCATCTCGTCGCGATAGGCGCCCATGGTCCAGTCGCCCTTGAACCCGGCCAGTTTCACGAAGTTCTCGTACAGTTTTGCGCCCTTGGGGGTGTGGTGCACCTCGGGGTGGAACTGAACGGCATAGAAATGGCGGTTGGTATCGGCGGTGATCGCGAAGGGCGCGTTGGGCGAGGTGCCGAACACCTCGAACCCCGGTGCGACTTGGCTGACATGATCGCCGTGGCTCATCCAGACCTGTTCATTGCCATCTGTAAACCAGCCCTCCAAAAGGTCGAGCTTGCCACGCGGCGTCACGAAGGCCCGGCCGAACTCGGCGGTGCCATGGCCGCTTTCGACCTTGCCGCCCAACTGGTGCATCATGACCTGCTGGCCATAGCAGATGCCAAGGATCGGAACGCCATAGTCGAAGATCTCTTGCGGGACGCGCGGTGATCCCTCGCGGGTCACGCTGTCCGGCCCGCCCGAAAAGATGATTGCGCGCGGGGCCATGTCCCGCACGAAATCCATCGTGACGTTCTGGTAGGGGTGGATTTCGCAATAGACGTTCAACTCGCGCAGGCGGCGGGCGATCAGCTGCGTTACCTGGCTGCCGAAGTCGATGATCAGAAGGCGGTCATGGGATGTCTCGGTCATACCCGGCCTTTAGGTCGGAAGCCTTGCATGTGCAAGCGCCTTGACGTCATTTGGCGGTAAAGAGTGACGCGGAGCGCATTGAATGACTGGAATTTCGCTCAGAAGGGCTGTGGCAACCGATGCGGAGCCCATCCGCCGATGCATCGAAGCGGCCTATACCGCCGCGCGCCAGACCATTCCGGACCTGCCGGATGTGACCGAGGGGGTCGAGGAGGACATTCGCGACCGGAACGTCGTTGTGGCCGTGGATGAAACATCCCTGCACGGTGTCGTGGTTTTTGGTTTCGAAAGAGAAACCGCGATGATCTTCAATCTGGCCGTTTCACCTGTTGCGCAAGGGCAGGGTATTGCTCGCCGGCTGGTCGATTTCGTCGCGGCAGAGGTCCGCGAAAACGGGGTTCGGAACATGCGCCTGACAACCCACCGTCTGATGGCGGACACCCGTGCGATGTACCGTCATCTTGGGTGGCAGGAGACCGGGCATGAGGGAAGCAAGGTCTATTTCAGCAAACCAACCTGACGCCTCGTAAGGCCTGTTGCAGGTACTGGACAGCGCGAAATATGTCGCTTTTCCCCCTATTGCGCCGGAATCCACATCTGGTGAAGTCGCGGCATCTTGTAACAAGCAATCCAATCTAAACTTTCACACGGGATCATCTCATGACAGAGGCAAGCACCCGACGCAGAGCGCGTGGTGGCGGAGGCGCCGCCCGCCGGGCCGAGCGTACCGCGGTTCGGATCGAAACGGCGAAGTATATCGAACGCAACATTCCGAACTTCGAGATCCTCAATGACGAAGCGTTGGAGATCATCGAGGCCAATGCGGAAACCGTGCTGGAGGAGGTCGGCGTCAATTTCGTCGACAACCCCGCGGCGCTGGAACGCTGGCGCGATGCCGGGGCCGACATCGACGGTGAGCGCGTTCGCATTCCGCGAGGTCTGGCCCGCGAACTGATCAAGACCGCACCCAAGGAATTCACGCAGCACGCGCGCAACCCGGAAAAATCGGTGGTGATCGGCGGGCGCAACCTGGTGCTGGCGCCGGTCTACGGACCGCCTTTCGTGCGGGACGCACAGGGTGGCCGCCGCTATGCCACGATGGACGATTTCAACAAGTTCGTGAAACTGGCCTACATGTCCAAATGGCTGCACCATTCGGGCGGCACCGTCTGCGAACCCACCGACATACCGGTGAACAAGCGGCACCTCGACATGCTGATGGCGCATATGACGCTGTCTGACAAACCCTTCATGGGTTCGGTGACCGATCCCAGCCGGGCGCAGGATTCAGTCGAGATGTGCGAGATTCTGTTCGGCAAGGAGTTCGTTCAGGAAAACACCGTGATGACCTCGCTTACCAACATCAACTCGCCGATGACGTTCGACGACGTGATGATGGGGTCGCTGGAAGTCTATGCGCGCAACAATCAGGCCTGCATCATTTCGCCCTTCATCGTGGGCGGCGCAATGGCCCCGGTTTCGGTTGCCGGAACTCTGACGCAAGTGCTGGCCGAGGTGCTGGCCGGCATCGCCTACAGTCAGATCATCCGTCCGGGAGCACCGGCCATTTTTGGCGCATTCGTGTCGTCGATCGACATGAACTCTGGCGCACCGACCTTCGGCACGCCCGAAGCCGCGCATATCACCTATGGGGCCGGTCAGTTGGCGCGCCGTTTGGGTGTTCCCTACCGCTCGGCCGGGTCGTTCTGTGGATCCAAGCTTCCGGACGCGCAGGCGGCCTACGAGACTGCGAACTCGCTGAACATGGGGCTGCTTTCAGGCGTCAACTTCATGTTGCACGCATGTGGGTGGCTCGAAGGCGGTCTGGTCGCCGATTTCGAAAAATTCGTCATGGATGCCGATCAGTTGGGAGCGCTTCATGCGTTGGCCAAAGGGGTGGCCTATGATGAAAACGCGCAGGCCATGGACGCGATTCGTGAGGTGGGGCCGGGTGGTCACTATCTTGGCTGTGCGCACACCCAGGCCAATTTCCAAAGCGCCTTCTGGAAGACCGACCTGCTGGACTACAAACCCTTTGAAACATGGGAAGAAGAGGGTGCGCGGGACACGCGCATGCTGGCCTCGGCCCGGGTCGAGCATCTGCTGGCCAACTACCAGCAACCGCAACTCGACCCGGAAAAACTGGCGGCACTAACCGCCTATGTCGAGGAAAAGAAAGCGTCCATGCCCGACGCCTTCACTTGACGACATGAAGTTCCGGGGCGCGGCTGGCTTGATGCAGTCGCGCCTCACCAATCAGTGCGATCAGTAGGTCCAGGTGGCGAACCAGCGAATACGCGGCGTCGCCCGAGCGTCGTTGGTCGTCGACGCTCCGCTCCATCTCCAACAGTCGCATCAAGGCCGCTCCGGTTCCAGGTAGCGCGCCATAGCCGAACAGGCGCTGCAAGTGGCGGTCACGGTCGTATTCCTGTGCTCCGACCTTGGCTGCCCGAGACAGTAGCCGTGGGCGGCGGAGGGCGGTGATCATAGTCATCAGGTCCTGCATTTCGGCGTTCCTCTGTTCAATTTTGCCTGCAGCAATTTGGCACAACCCAAGCGGGTGCTGCTGTGACATGGCTCGCGCCGAACGATGGTTTCACGACTGTTTATCTTTTTGAATCAATTCTGGTCAGAGCCGCTGGAGGTTAACGAACGAGTAACGAAAGCAACTCTAGGTAGATTTGGTTAACACTTTATCCGACGGCGGACAGTGGCAGTTTGATTGTCGACGAGGGCGAATAACGATGGAAAACAGCACCGCATTCACCGTTCCAGCTTGGGTTCCCGAAGGGGCACAGCGATACCTGGCCCATACCGAGGCGGGACGGTCGATCCGGGATCTGGCGCGGTCGGCAGGGTGTCACGCGTCAACCATTCTGCGACAGATCCGAAGGATCGAAATGCGCCGCGACGATCCCTTGGTGGATAAAGCACTGCAGTCACTTGCCGAAACACACTTTCCCGGTGCTGGGAATGAAACGGCCTCTGGTCCCTTCTTCGGCGTCGGCGACGATCCTCATCGCATTCCCAATGCCGAAGACGAAGCGTTCGAGCGTGAGGCTTTGCGGGTGCTGCGGCGCCTTTGCGAAACGGGTGCGGTTCTGGCCGTGGCCGAGGACATGGAAAAGGCGGTCGTTGTCCGCGACAGCGGCGAGGGCGGTACAACTCGGACCGCCGTTGTTGACTGCAAGACCGCTCAGGCACTGGCTCTGAAGGACTGGATCGTTTGTGACAATCCGGGGCGTGTGTCGCGCTACCGGATCACGCAAACGGGCCGAACCGCACTAAGCCAGTTGATTGCAGATGCCGAAAACCGGGCGCGGACACAGACAGAATATGGGATGGCCGAGGCACCGGCGAAGTTCAAAACGCGCAATCAAGCCGACGAGAAGCGCCCACGGCGCATCCGCTATTGCGCAGCAGAGAGCCCCTTGATTGCCTTGTCGCGCCGACGCGACCGGGACGGAAAGCCGTTTCTGGACGAAAGCCTAGTGCGCGCCGGAGAGCGACTACGTGAGGATTTCGAGCTGGCCCAGATCGGACCGCGGGTCACGCAAAACTGGGACCGGTTCCTCACCGCTGGCGGTCGTGCGGGTTTCGAAGGCGATGCGCAGGTTGCGCGCGGGTCGTCCGAGGCGCGTGATCGCGTGGCCCGGGCCTTGTCGGATCTGGGTCCGGGTTTGAGCGACGTTGCGCTGCGGTGTTGCTGCTATCTGGAAGGTCTGGAACTGGCCGAGAAACGGATGGGCTGGTCAGCGCGTTCGGGGAAGATCGTGCTGCGCATTGCACTGCAGCGCCTCAAGCGACATTACGAGAAGCAAGCAGAGTGTGACCGGCTGATCGGCTGATTCACGTTGAATCCGATTGGCTGCAGTTGCGGAAAACGCAGCAGGTGATAATCAGGGGTTATGAATTTTACCCTCAGGCAGCTGCAATACTTCCGCGCCGTGGCCGAGCAACGCAACTTTGGCCGGGCCGCTCAGGTGTGTCATGTTTCTCAACCGGCGCTATCGGTGCAGATCCGGGCTTTGGAAGACATCATGGGCGGGCCGCTGTTTGAAAGGCGCGCCCGCGATGTTCTGCTGACACCGTTGGGGCGTGATGCGCTGGAGCACGCACGGCGCATTTTGGGCGCGGCCGAACGGTTGGATCGGTTCGCGCGTGACAACTCCACCGGGCATCGCAGTCTGTCGGTCGGCTTGATCCCGACGGTCGCGCCATATCTGTTGCCGGGTGTATTGGCTGGTCTGCGGTCAGAGGATGTGTCCCTGCGCGTACAGGTACGCGAGGCGCGCACCGAGCGGTTGCTGTCGATGCTGAAAGCGGGCGAGATTGACGCCGCCGTGCTAGCCCTGCCGGTGGGCGCGCGCGGCCTGGACGAGGTGCCCTTGTTCGAGGATCGTTTTCTGCTGGCCGGCAGCGAGACACGCCTGAACAGCTTGACCGTCAGCCCCGACGCTCTGCGCCCGATCGACCTGAACGCAGCCCAGCTGATGCTGCTGGAAGACGGGCATTGCCTGACGGATCAGGCGCTTGAGGTGTGCGGGCAGGACCGGACCAGCGCCCATATCAACATGGGCGCGTCGTCTTTGGCCACGCTGTCGCGTTTGGTGGCCGAGGGGTTCGGCCTGACCTTGATTCCGGAATTGGCGGCGCGTTCCGAGGCCGATGCCGTGCCGAGGCTGAAACTGCTGCGGTTCGGCGCCCCGGAGCCCGCGCGGCAGATCGGCCTCGTGCGGCGCGATTCGTCGGATGGGGCGGTGTGGTTCGATCAACTGGCCCAGGTGATCCGGCAGGTCGGCGAAAACATCGTGTCAGAAACCCGGAACTGAAAAGGGCCCGCACTTGGCGAGCCCTTCGAGTGGAGGCTGGTTGAAGGCTCAGGCCATTTCGGGCTGCTGCGCTTCTTCCAGGTGCTTCATCAGGTTTTCGGGCGACGAAACGCCATAGGGGTCCTCAGCGCAGTTGTCCATCAGGCCGGGCTCTTCGAACCACGCCTCGACCACACCGTCGTTGATGATGGCGGCATAGCGCCACGACCGCATGCCAAAGCCCAGATTGGCCTTGTCGACCAGCATGCCCATCTTGCGGGTGAACTCGCCCGATCCGTCAGGAATGACCTTGACGTTCTTCAGCCCCTGATCCTGCGCCCATTTGTTCATGACAAAGCTGTCATTGACCGACATGCAGTAGATCTCGTCGATGCCCTTGGCCTTGAACGCCTCGTAGTTGTTCTCGAACCCCGGCAGTTGGTAGGTTGAGCAGGTGGGCGTGAACGCACCGGGCAGCGAGAACAGGATGACCCGCTTGCCTGCGAAGTAGTCGGCTGTGGTCTTGTCTTCCCAGCGGAACGGATTGGGCCCGTCGATCGAGTCGTCGCGCACGCGGGTGTGGAACGTCACGTCGGGCAGCTTGGCACCGGTTTTCATGGGCATCTCCTGTGATTCACATTTGTTCAGCCCGTGGGTTAAAACGATTCCAAATCGGCTTCAACACGGGATGTGCTGCGTTTGCGAATATCCTCTTGTCTTCTGAAACCATGTCGAAATTTGCGTCGGTCTCCTGGAAAATCACACCTAAATTCTGCATCTGCGAAACGCTGACGCATGGCAGCTATGCATGGCTGGCGTAATACATCCGACCGGTTTATGTTATGCACCAACCAAATTGACCCAAAGTCAGGAAACCGGCCCCGTGCGCGATCTGAAAATCCCTGAACAACGTCACCCGGAAAAGGCGCATAAGCCCGACAATGCGCAGCCGAAAAAGCCCAACTGGATCCGGGTGAAAGCGCCCGGCGGCAAGGGCTATGCCGACACGCGCCGGATCATGCGCGACAACAACCTGGTCACTGTCTGCGAAGAGGCCGGCTGCCCGAACGTGGGCGAATGCTGGAGCCAGGGCCACGCGACAATGATGATCATGGGCGAAATCTGCACCCGCGGCTGCACCTTCTGCAACATCGCCACCGGTCGCCCCGATGCGCTGGACGCGTTCGAACCGGGCCGGGTGGCACATGCGGTGGAAAAGCTGGGTCTGAATCATGTCGTGATCACCTCGGTCGACCGCGACGACCTGGCCGATGGCGGGGCCGAGCATTTCGCTCAGACCATCCGCGCGGTGCGTCACCGCTCGCCCAAGACCACGATCGAGATCCTGACCCCGGATTTTCTGAAATGCGATCCGTCGGTTCTGGAAACCGTGGTCGCGGCCAAGCCGGATGTGTTCAACCACAACCTTGAAACCGTGCCGGGCCTGTACCCCGAGGTGCGCCCGGGCGCGCGCTATTTCCACTCGCTACGTCTGTTGCAGAGGGTCAAGGAACTGGACCCGTCGATCTTCACCAAGTCGGGCATCATGGTCGGACTGGGCGAGAACGAACAGCAGGTGCGCCAGGTCATGGACGACATGCGCGCCGCCGACATCGATTTCCTGACCATCGGTCAGTATCTGCAGCCCACGCCGAAACACCACCGCGTGGACCGGTTTGTCACGCCCGAAGAGTTCGCGGCCTATGAAAAAGCCGCTTATGGCAAGGGTTTCCTGATGGTTTCAGCCACGCCGCTGACCCGGTCCTCGTACCATGCGGGCGATGATTTCGCGCGCCTGCGGACAGCGCGGCAGAAAAAGCTGGGGCAGGCGTGACGCCCGAACGGCTCGCGCAACTGACTGCGCTGCGCCACGCGTTGCACCAACGGCCCGAGGTCTCGGGTGAAGAGGCCGAAACGGCCGTTTTCATCGCCGAGCAATTGCGCGGTTTGGCCAGTCGGCTTCTGACCGGGATCGGTGGGCATGGGGTGGCGGCCGTGTTCGACTCGGGCCAGCCGGGGCCGACCGTTGGTATCCGCTGCGAACTCGACGCGCTGCCGATATTGGAGATGCCGGGCAAACCCTATTGCTCGCAGGTTCCGGGCAAGGGTCATCTGTGCGGGCATGACGGCCACATGACGATGGTGCTGGGCGTGGCGCAGGACCTGGCGCAAACGCCCGTGTCACGCGGCCGCGTCGTGCTGATCTTCCAGCCCGCCGAAGAGACCGGACAGGGCGCACGCGACTTTCGGAACGATCCGCAATATGCTGAGATACAGCCGGATTTTCTGTTCTCGCTGCACAACTTGCCGGGGCTGGACCTGGGCGCGGTCGAGCTGTGCTCTGGCCCGGCCAATTGCGCCTCACGCGGGATGCGGGTGCGGCTGACGGGCAAGACCTCGCACGCCGCGGCCCCGCAGGACGGGCTGTCGCCGGCCTCGGCCATGGCCGAGTTGATGCCGGCCTTGGCGGCCTTGGGGCCGGGCGGCGAACTGAGTGAGGATTACGCGCTGACCACCGTCACCCACGCCCAACTGGGGGCCCCGACATTCGGCGTGGCGCCCGGTCAGGCCGAGATATGGGTCACGCTGCGCACCGTCTCGGACGCGCGCATGGCGCAACTGGTCGATCAGGCCGAGGCGCTGGTCCGCAAGGTCGCTGCCGACGAGGGGCTGGGTGTTGTGATCACCTATGACGACGTGTTCGAGGCCTGTGTCAACCACCCAGAGGCCGTGCAGATCCTGGCTCAAGCCTGCGCGCAGGCCGGGGTGCAACCGCGCCTGACGGCCGTGCCGCAAAGGTTTTCGGAGGATTTCGGGCAATTCGCCAAAGGGGCGAAAACCGCCATGTTCTGGCTGGGGTCCGGGGTTGACCATCCGCAACTGCACAACCCCGACTATGATTTCCCCGACGCGCTGATTCCTGTCGGTGCGGGTATCTTTCTGGCGGCAATTCATCAGGTGCTGGATGCGCCGGTCACGGCCTGAGCTTGCGTGGCTGGCTGGTTGCCCATTCGGGCCACCAGCCCATGTGTTCAACGCCGGCAATCACCAGACACAGAACGATCAGGCCCAGCACCAGTTTGACCCGCTGGTCCGAGGGCGGATTGCGCGCCCATCGGGACATTCGCAGAAGGTGGCGCAGGATCATGGGGCCTCGAATCCGCGGCGGGATCAGTCTTCGGTAAAGCGGACCTTGCCGATGAAGGGCAGGTTGCGGTTGCGTTGGGCATAGTCGATGCCATAGCCCACGACGAATTCGTCAGGGATTTCAAAGCCGATCCAGTCGGCGCGGAAATCGACCTCGCGGCGGCTGGGTTTGTCCAGAAGGGCAATCGACTTGAGCCGTTTCGGCTGGCGGCTGCGCAGCAGGTGGGTGACGTGGTTCAGCGTGTGCCCCGTGTCGACGATATCTTCGACCACCAGCACGTCGCGCCCTTCAATTGCGCCGCGCAAGTCTTTGAGAATGCGCACTTCCCGGCTGCTTTCCATTGAATCGCCATACGAAGACGCCTCGAGGAAATCGACCTCGATCGGTAGGTCTAGTTCGCGTACAAGATCGGCGATGAACACGAAGCTGCCGCGCAGCAGGCCCACGACCACCAGCTTGTCGGTATCGCCGAATTCGCGGGTGATTTCGCGGCACAATTCCTCGATCCGCGCCGCGATGGCCTTGGCCGAGATCATCTCATCTATCACATATGCGCGCTGGCTCATGGCTGCCCCCTTGATCTTTGGCGCGCAACATACGACATGACGCGCCATTGTCACGTTTCAAATGTCCAGGTTGCCATGCCCACTCATTCGGAAACCCGCCACCTCCCATACAGCGCGCAGCAGATGTATAATCTGGTTGCGGATGTGGCGAAATACCCCGAGTTTCTGCCCTGGTGCGCGGCCGCGCGGATCCGGCGAACCTATGCGGCGGGCGAGGCGCAGGTGATGGAGGCCGATCTGGTGATCTCGTTCAAGGTGTTCCGCGAACGGTTCGGCAGCCGGGTGACGCTGTACCCCGATCAAAGGAAGATCGACACCGAATATCTGGACGGCCCGTTCAAATACATGAAATCGGACTGGCATTTCGAGGACGCTCCCGAGGGCGGCTGCAACGTGTCCTTCCACGTGGATTTCGAGTTCAAGAACGCCGTGTTGCAGGGCATCATCGGCGTGGTTTTCAACGAGGCGATGCACCGGATCGTACGGGCCTTCGAGCAGCGCGCGGCCAGCCTTTACGGCTGAGGGTTTACCCGGCGCGGGCGCACGTTAGACTGCGCCGCATGACTGATTTCACACGCACTCTTTCCGAATTCGCCGCAGGCCCGGTCAAGACAACTGCGCGGGCTCGGATCGTCACGTCTTTGTCCGCGCTCGACTGGCTGGCGGTCGGGCGCGCAGGCGTCAACGAACAGGTCTCTCGCATTCTGCGGGAGATGGTGCTGGACGAAGGCGGGGCCGGCCAGGCCACTCTGTTCGGTGGCGGGACTGCGCCGATGCGCGCTGCGGCTTTGGTCAACGGCACGGTGTCGCACGCGCTGGACTATGATGACACGCATTTCGCCCATATCGGTCACCCCTCTGTGGCGGTTTTTCCGGCCGCGCTGGCCGTGGCCGAATGGCAGGACCAGCCCATCGTCGATCTGCTGGAATCGGCCTTGGTGGGGATGGAGTTGTCCATCCGCATCGGCCTGTGGCTGGGGCGGGGGCATTATCAGGTCGGGTTTCACCAGACCGCAACGGCGGGCGCGTTCGGAGCGGCCGTAGCAGCCGCCCGCTTGCTGGGATGCGATGCGGCGGCCATGCGCCGTGTTCTGGGGCTGACCGCGACCCGGGCGGCTGGCCTCAAGACGCAGTTTGGCACCATGGGCAAGCCTTACAATGCGGGGCAGGCGGCGTCGGTCGGGGTCGAGGCCGCGCTGTTGGTTCAGCGGGGGTTCGCGCCCAATCCCGATGCCCTGACCGGCCCGTTCGGATTTGGCGCGACCCATCACGGTGCCGATGATACTGCCACGGCTCTGTCGGGACTTGGGGATGAGTGGCTGTTCGAAAGCGTCAGCCACAAGTTCCACGCCTGCTGCCACGGGCTGCACGCCGCGCTCGAGGCGGCGCGCGATCTGGACATCGCCGAACCCGAGGTGGCCGAGATCAAGATCCGCACACATCCCCGTTGGATGAGCGTCTGCAATCAGGCCGCGCCGACAACCGGGCTGGGCGCCAAGTTTTCCTATCGGACGGTGATCGCGATGCAGGCGCTGGGATATGATACGGCCCTGCCTGAAAGCTACACGGACAAGGTCTGCGCCGATCCGCGCCTGCAATCGCTGCGCGACCGGATCACGGTTGAAGCGGATGAAACCCTGTCCGAGACCGAGGCCCGCCTGTTGCTGCGGCGGCGGGACGGGGTACGGCGCGAGGCGACCCACGATCTGGCCGCGCCGATCTCGATTTCCGAACGCGAGGACCGGGTCCGTGACAAGGCCGCCAAACTGATCGGCGCGGACGACGCGGATGCGATCTGGTCGATGCTGCGCACCGGCGGGCGCGCAGCGGATTTAGCAAAACGACTGGTTGACTAGACCACGCGCCAGTGCAGCGGGAAGCCGGGGTCGAACACGGTGACCGGGCCATCGCGCGTTTCGATCTTGTCGGGGTAGGTGACCGGTTCGCCCTTCTGCAGGGTGATGGTCTGATCGTTGACGGGCAGCCGATAGAACCTGGGCCCGTTGACCGACGTGAACCCTTCCAGCTTGTCCAGCGCACCCGCGCGATCAAAGACCTCGGCCACAAGCGACATGGTGTTGGTCGCTGTGAAACATCCCGCGCAGCCGCAGGCCATTTCTTTGTTGGCGTCCGTATGCGGGGCGCTGTCAGTCCCCAGAAAGAACCGTTCGTCGCCCAAGGTCGCGGCATCGACCAGAGCCTTGCGGTGCTCTTCGCGTTTGGCAACGGGCAGGCAGTAGTAGTGCGGCTTGATCCCGCCCACAAGGATGTGGTTGCGGTTGATGATCAGGTGATGCGCGGTGATCGTGGCGCCCAGGTAGGTATCGTTCGCGCGCACATACTCCACGCCGTCGCGCGTGGTGATATGCTCCATCACCACGCGCAGGCCCGGCGTGGCCTTGCGGATCGGGTCCAGAACGCGGTCGATGAACACCGCCTCGCGGTCGAAGATGTCGATCTCGGCATCGGTAACCTCACCATGCACGCAGAGCGGAAGGCCGATTTCGGCCATCCGGTCCAGCACGGGGCGCACCTTGTCGAAATCCCGCACGCCCGAGGCCGAGTTGGTCGTGGCCCCTGCCGGGTACAGCTTGACCGCCTTGACCAGACCGCTGGCATGGGCCGCGGCCATGTCGTCGGGGTCGGTATCCTCGGTCAGGTACAGGGTCATCAACGGCTCAAAGCTCATGCCTTCGGGCAGGGCGGCCAGGATACGGTCGCGATAGGACGCGGCCTGAGCGCCGGTGACCACCGGGGGCACCAGGTTGGGCATGATGATGGCCCGCGCGAAATGGCGGGCGGTTTCGGGCAGGACGGCCTGCAGCATGGCGCCATCGCGCAGATGCAGGTGCCAGTCATCGGGGCGGCGGAGCGTCAGAGTATCGGTCATGGCGCCGGGCTAGCACAGGCAGGCCGCACGGGAAAGTGACAACAAACCTTGCCAGGCGACCAGATTGCCGCAAGTCCCGGAAAGATCACGGTCTTGACGCGCAGCGGCAGCCATGACCTGTTGTGCCAAGGGAGATTGAGACACATGAGCCAGCCAGATTCCATCGACGCCGTTCAGAAGATGCTGGGCGAACAGGGCTATGTCTGTGGGCGCGCCCTGGCCACCGTGGTGTTCCTGTCGCTGAGACTGGGCCGGCCGCTGTTTCTGGAGGGCGAAGCGGGCGTCGGCAAGACCGAGATCGCCAAGGCCCTGGCCTCTGGACTCGGCCGCCGCCTGATCCGGCTGCAATGCTATGAAGGGCTTGATGCGTCTTCGGCCGTCTATGAATGGAACTTTCCCGCCCAGATGGTGGCCATCCGCACCGCCGAGGCGGTCGGCGGGTCCGACCGGAAGGGCCTGCAGGAGGAACTGTTCAGCGGCGACTATCTGATCCGCCGCCCGCTGCTCGAGGCGATGGAGCCCGACCCGGCTGGCCCGCCGGTGCTGCTGATCGACGAACTGGATCGCACGGACGAACCGTTCGAGGCCTTCCTCCTAGAGGCGCTGAGCGATTTCCAGGTGACGATCCCCGAGATCGGCACGATCAAAGCGCCCGAATCGCCCATTGTCATCGTCACGTCGAACCGCACGCGCGAGGTGCATGACGCGCTCAAGCGCCGCTGCCTGTATCATTGGGTCGATTACCCCGATTTCGACCGCGAGTTGGAGATCCTGCACGCCCGCGCGCCCGAGGCCGCCGAGGCGCTGAGCCGCGAAGTGGTGGCCTTTGTCCAGCATCTGCGCACCGAGGACCTGTTCAAGAAACCCGGCGTGGCCGAGACCATCGACTGGGCGAAATGCCTGCTGGCACTGGACGTGATCAACCTCAGCCCCGAGGTGATCGGCGACACGCTGGGCGCGATCCTGAAATACCAGGACGACATCCAGAAACTGCAGGGCTCCGAGGCCAAGCGCATTCTGGATCAGGCCAAAGCCACGCTCGAACCGGTCTAATGTCATCGCGGCGCCAAAACACTCCGGGGGCCTAGCGATGGCCGAACAGCTTCCGCTGGATATCCCGGCCGATCCGAAACTGGCGCAGAACATCACCCATTTCGCGCGCGCCTTGCGCAAGGCCGGGCTGCCGATCGGCCCCGGCCGCGTCGTTGACGCCATCCGCGCGGTGCAGGCGGCGGGCTTTACCCGCAAGCAGGATTTCTACTGGACCTTGCACGCCTGTTTCGTGAACCGGCCCGAGCATCGCACCGTGTTTGCCCAGATCTTCCGCCTGTACTGGCGCGACCCGCGGTACCTGGAGCACATGATGTCGATGATGCTGCCGGCCATTCGCGGCGTTCAGGAGGAACGCATGGCCGAGGCGGGCGAAAAACGCGCGGCCGAGGCCCTGTTGGACGGGGTCGAGCGGGACGAGCCCAAGGACGTCGAGCAAGAAGGCGAAAGCGAGATCGAGATTGACGCCACGCAGACCGCCTCGTCCGAGGAACGGCTGCGGTCGCTGGATTTCGAACAGATGAGCACTGCCGAAACCGCGCAGGCCAAGCGCATTCTGGCGCGGTTGCAACTGCCGGTGGACCCGATCGCCTCGCGCCGGGGTCAGGCCAGCCATCTGGGCCAGCGGATCGACCGGGCGCGCACCTTGCGCGCGGCCATGCGTCAGGGCGGCGAACTGCGGCAGATCGCGCTGGTCAAACCGAAACCGCGCTGGCCCAACCTGATCGCGCTGTGTGACATCTCGGGGTCGATGAGCCAGTACAGCCGGATCATCCTGCACTTCCTGCACACGGTTTCGAACGCCAAGGGGGCCGGCTGGGCCAAGGTGCATGCGTTCACCTTCGGCACGCGGCTGACGAACATCACACGGCACCTGCATCAGCGCGACGTCGATGCGGCGCTGGCCGCTGCCGGGGCCGAGGCGCAGGATTGGGAGGGCGGCACGCGCATCGGCGAATGCCTGCACCAGTTCAACCGCGACTGGTCGCGCCGGGTTATGGGGCAGGGGGCCGTCGTGCTGCTGATCACCGACGGGCTGGAACGGGGTGATCCCGATCTGCTGGAAAAAGAGATTGAACGCCTGCACCTGTCGGCCCGGCGGCTGATCTGGTTGAACCCGCTGCTGCGCTGGGACGGGTTCGCGCCAAAGGCGCAGGGTGTCGCCACCATGCTGCCGCATGTGGACAGCTTCCGCGCCGGTCATTCGATTGCATCGCTTGAGGACCTGGCCGCCGTGATTTCACGACCCGACGACCAGGGAGAGAAAGCGCGGTTGTTGGCCGCGCTTACAAGCTGACGTCACTGCAGTTGCTTTTCGTTGCACTCGCGCGCCATTTCCATGGCTTTGTAGGTGCCGGTCAGATCGACGGTGAAGCCAAAGGATTTCTCGGGAAACACCGCCATTACCTTTTGCTTGGCCAGGTCGTCGGCGAATTGCGGGTCGTCCGACAGGACATAGCCGCCGGAATACCCCTTGGTGATGTTGCCCTTCATTCCGGTTGCCTCGCCGACATACAGGTTGTCGCCCAGTAGGATCGCGACGGCCTCCTTGTCTCCGCGCTTGATGTCGGTTTCCGCCTTGGTGAAGACACCGACATATCCCACGCTGCGGTCTTCGGTCAGACCCATCTGCACCACGTTCTCGGCATCATCGACCGCTTCGATCAGGCATGACTTCTTTTCCTTGTCGACAAAGACCTTCCAGCCCTCGACCTCTCCGTAGCGTTCGAAAGTGTCGGCCCAGGCGCTGCCTGCAATCAATGCCGCTGCGCCGATGGTTAGTGTAAATATCTGTTTCAAGACATTGTCTCCTTTACGAAATCTCTTGCGTCAATTCGGCCGCAAGTCGGGCCTGCCCGCAGGCTAGTCGGCGGGCGAAAAACAATCAAATGTTTGATTGTCTGTCGCGGACTTCGGCCGAAACCTGCCTTCTGCGTCACATGAAGAACCAAGTTGGCGGGGTCGGTGTCCGAGATAATCCACCTGAGAATGCGCTCCTTGCTTTTCATCGCGTCAATCCTGCTTATGTTGATGCGAACCACCGCGGGAGGGTCCGATGGACAGATTTGACAACAGTCCGGAAACGGCATTGGCGTGGTTTCGCGAGGGTCGCGGCGCGGTTCTGGCGACGGTCGTTGAAACCTGGGGCAGCGCACCTCGGCGGGTGGGGGCCCAGTTGGTCATTGCCGGTGATGGTCGAATCGAAGGGTCGGTCTCGGGCGGCTGTGTCGAAGGCGCGGTGATCGTCGAGGCGCTTGAAGCCATCGAAGAAGGCGAAGCGCGCCTGCTGGAATTCGGCGTCACCGACGAGGACGCCTTTGCCGTCGGGCTGGCCTGCGGCGGCACGATCCGGGTTCTGGTCGAGCCGGTGGGCTCGGTCCTGCCCGAACCGATGCTGGCCGAACTGGTGGCGGCGCGGGCGCGGCGCGAGCCCATGGCCTATGAGGTCAATGTCGAGACCGGCCACCGCGCGCTGCGGCGCAACGCCTATGCGGACCGGCTGCGCATGGATCGCTCGGGGTTCGAAGAAGATGGTCGGACCTTCGTGGCCGTACACAACCCGCCCTTGCGGCTGATCGTAGTGGGCGCGGTCCATATCGCGCAGGCGCTGGTCCCGATGGCGCGGATCGCGGGCTATGACCCGATCATCATCGACCCGCGCGAGGCGTTTGCGTCCAAAACCCGTTTTCCCGGTGAAAAGCTGCTGACCGACTGGCCGGACGAGGCCGTGGCAAGCATCGGTCTGGATGCGCGCACGGCGATGGTTCTGCTGACCCACGACCCCAAGCTGGATGATCCGGCCCTGCAGGCTGCGCTGGACTCGGACGTGTTCTACATCGGCGCGCTTGGGTCGTCGCGCACCCATGCCAAACGGGTGCAGCGGATGACCGAGGCGGGCTTTTCGGCAGCGCAGTTGCAGCGCATCCACGGGCCGATTGGTCTGGATATCGGCGCGGCCGGACCGGCCGAGATTGCCGTTGCGATTATCGCGCAGATGACGGCGGTGCTGCGGGGCAAGGCATGAAGTTCGGCCCTGTACCGGTTGCGGACGCGAGGGGCGCGATCCTTGCGCACTCGGTCATGGCGGGTACAAAAAAGTTGCGCAAGGGAATGATGCTGGACGATACGCATGTCGCCCTGTTGGCCGAGGCGGGCGTGTCCGAGGTGGTGGTCGCGCGGCTGGAACCCGGCGACTGTCACGAGGACGAGGCCGCGCGCCATTTGGCTGTGGCACTGACCCCTGATCCGAAGCGGGCCAACTTGCGCGTGACCGAGCCGTTCACGGGGCGCGTCAACCTGATTGCGGATCAAGCTGGTGTTGCCCTTCTGGACGTTGAGGCTCTGCTGGCGTTCAATCAGGTCAACCCGATGATCACGGTGGCCACCGTTCCTCAGCATCAGCAGATGGGTGCGGGTGGCATGGTTGCCACGATCAAGGTCATTTCCTACGCGGTGCCGCTGGCGGACGTTCAGCGTGCGGCCGAGCTGGCCAGGGGGGCCATTCGCCTGGCCACGCCGATATTTGGCAGCGCCGGGTTGGTGGTGACCGACATCCCCGGCGGGCCGCCCAACGACAAGGGCATCGCCGCGATGCGCGGCCGGGTCGAGGCCCTGGGTCTGAGCCTGGACGACGTGCAGATCGTTCCGCATGCGGTTGATGCTCTGGCGCAGGCATTGACCCGGATGAATACCGATATCGTCATGATCCTGACCGGCTCAGCCACATCCGATGTCGAGGACGTGGCGCCGCAGGCCGTTCGGCGCGCGGGAGGGCAGGTGGACCGTTTCGGCATGCCGGTTGATCCGGGCAACCTGTTGTTTCTCGGGGCTTTGGGCAAGCGGCCGGTCATCGGTTTGCCGGGATGCGCACGCTCGCCCGCGTTGAACGGGGCCGACTGGGTGCTGTCGCGGGTGGCCTGCGGGATCCCGACCACGGGTGCCGATATCGCGGCGATGGGCGTCGGTGGTCTGCTCAAGGAAATCCCGACCCGTCCGCAACCCCGGGCCAAACGCAAAGTGACGTAACGGCAGTTTCGCCCCGCTGGCGACCTGCGATATGTGTTAGCTCTTTGCTCCCAAGAGACGGGTTGGAAACGGCCAAGATTTTTGTTCTCAAACGACTTTTCCCGTGTTTAACTCGGGCCAAGGATAAATACGAAAATGGGAGGAACTTATGACACAGGTCTCAATGACCGTGAACGGAAAGACCGTGAGCGGTGATGTCGAAGGCCGGACGCTGCTGTCCAGTTTTTTGCGCGATCACCTGTCGCTGACCGGTACCCATGTGGGCTGTGACACGGCCCAATGCGGCGCCTGCGTGGTTCATGTGAACGGCGAGGCGGTCAAGTCCTGCAACATGCTGGCGCTCGAAGCCGAAGGGGCCGATGTCGGCACCATCGAGGGGCAGGCCGACCCGGACGGATCGCTGAACGTGATCCAGCAGGCGTTCCAGGATCATCACGGCCTGCAATGCGGTTTCTGCACGCCCGGCATGGTGATGTCGGCAGCGGCCCTGCTGAAGGAAAACCCGCGCCCGACCGAGGCCGAAATCCGCAAATACCTGGAAGGCAACCTGTGCCGCTGCACCGGGTACCACAACATCGTCAAGGCGATCATGGCCGCGTCCGGCCAGGACGTCAGCCACATCGCCGCCGAGTGATGCCGCTGCGGGCGCATGAGGAGGCGCCCGTGGGTTGACAGGGATGCGCCCAAGCATCCGTTTATGGGAGGAGAACAAGCAATGCCCAAAGACAGTGGCATCGGAGCCAGTTCCAAGCGCCGCGAGGACGTGCGCTTTTTGACCGGAGCGGGCAATTACACCGACGACATCAACATCCGCGGTCAGGCCTATGTGTATTTTCTGCGATCCGACATCGCGCACGGCCGGATCAAAAGCATCGACACCTCCGCCGCCGAGTCCATGCCCGGCGTGGTCCGGGTGTTTACCGGCAAGGATTTCGAAGGCGTGGGCGGCATGCCCTGCGGCTGGGAGGTGACCGACAAGCACGGCGCGCCCATGCAGGAACCGCCGCACCCGATCCTTGCGCAAGGCAAGGTGCGCCATGTGGGCGACCCGATTGCGGCCGTCGTGGCCGACAGCCTGGAACAGGCCCGCGACGCGGCCGAGGCGATCGACGTCGACATCGAGGAACTGCCCGCCGTTCTGGACATGAAAGCCGCCGCCGAAGAGGGCGCGCCGCTAGTCCATGACGATCTGAAAAACAACATCTGCTATGACTGGCAGCTGGGCGAGGCCGACGATGCCAAGGTGAACGAGGTGTTCGCCAATGCGGCGCATGTCACCACCTTGGAACTGGTGAACAACCGTCTGGTCGCCAACCCGATGGAGCCGCGCGTGGCCGTGGCGGAATACAGCCGGGGCACGGATGAATACACGCTCTATACCACCTCGCAGAACCCGCATGTGATCCGGCTGCTGATGTGTGCCTTCGTGCTGGGCTTGCCCGAGCACAAGGTCCGCGTCGTGGCGCCGGATGTGGGTGGCGGATTCGGCACCAAGATCTTCCACTACGCAGAAGAGGCGTTCTGCACCTTCGCCGCCAAGGCTTGCAACCGCCCGGTGAAGTGGACGGCCAGTCGGTCCGAGGCGTTCATGTCGGATGCACAGGGCCGCGACCATGTCAGCGAGATCGAGCTGGCGCTGGATGCTGACAACAATTTCGTCGGGCTGCGGACAAATACTTTTGCCAATCTGGGCGCGTATCTGTCGACGTTTTCCAGCTCGGTGCCGACCTGGCTGCACGGGACGCTGATGGCGGGCAACTACAAGACGCCGGTCATTCAGGTGAATGTGCGGGCGATGTTCACCAACACCGTGCCGGTGGATGCCTATCGCGGCGCAGGCCGCCCCGAGGCGACCTATCAGCTGGAGCGCGTGATCGACAAAGCCGCGCGCGAGCTGGGTGTCGATCCGGTGGCGCTGCGCCGGCAGAACTTCATCACGCAGTTCCCCTATGACACGCCGGTGGCGCTGACCTATGACACCGGCGACTACAACGGCACCATGGACAAGCTGGAACAGGCCGCCGATTTCGCCGGCTTCCCGGCACGTCGCGCCGAAAGCGAGGCGCGGGGCAAGCTGCGCGGCCTGGGCGTGAACTGCTATATCGAGGCCTGCGGCATCGCGCCCTCGAACATCGTGGGGATGCTGGGTGCGCGTGCGGGCCTATATGACGCCGCAACCGTGCGGGTGAACGCCACCGGCTCGATCAGCGTCATGGTCGGGGCGCACAGCCACGGGCAGGGGCACGAGACGGCCTTTCCGCAGGTCGTGGCCGACATGATCGGCATCGACGAGTCGATGGTTGAAATCGTGCACGGCGATACCTCGAAGATCCCGTTCGGCATGGGCACCTATGGGTCGCGCTCGCTGGCGGTTTGTGGATCGGCGATGGTCAAGGCGACCGAGAAGGTGATCGCCAAGGCCAAGAAGATCGCGGCGCATCTGCTGGAAGCCTCCGAGGCCGATATCGAGCTGAAGGATGGCCAGTTCACCGTGGCCGGCACCGACAAGTCGGTGGCCTGGGGCGATGTGACCCTGACGGCCTATGTGCCGCACAACTTCCCGCTGGAGGTCGAGCCGGGGCTGGAGGAGACCGCGTTCTATGATCCGGCCAACTTCACCTTCCCGGCCGGTGCCTATGCCTGCGAGGTCGAGGTTGACCCCGAGACCGGGCAGGTGACCATCGAACGGTTCACCGCGGCGGATGATTTCGGCAACATCATCAACCCGATGATCGTCGACGGCCAGGTGCATGGTGGCATCGGACAGGGGATCGGTCAGGCCTTGTTGGAGAACTGCGTCTATGACGAGAACGGCCAACTGCTGAGCGCGTCCTTCATGGACTATGCCATGCCGCGGGCCGATGACGTGCCGTTCTATACCGTGGATCATTCGAGCCAGACGCCGTGCACGCACAACCCGTTGGGTGTGAAGGGCTGCGGCGAGGCCGGGGCGATCGGGTCTCCGCCGGCGGTGGTCAATGCCGTGATCGATGCGCTGCAATCGGGCGGCAAGGCGGTGGACCACATCGACATGCCGGTCAGCCCGTCGCGTGTTTGGGCGGCGATGAACAGCTGAGTGGAGAGGTTGGACCGCGAGGGGGCAGCCCCTCGCGTTCCCCGGTCAATCAATTGCCAGATGAAGGGCGGTTCCGCGCCTTTCGGAAAGGAAAAGCGAAATGTACAATTTCGAGTTCAAGAACCCCTCGACCATTGCTGATGCGGTTGCCGCGTTGGCGGGAGAGGATGCACAGGCGTTGGGGGGCGGTCAGACCCTGATCCCGACGATGAAGCAGAGACTGGCCTCACCCGCGACGCTGGTGAGCCTGGGTGGCATTCCCGAGTTGAAGGGGGTGTGTGTCGAAGATGATGGGTCGATTTCGATTGGAGCGGCAACCACGCATGCCACGGTAGCGGCAGAAGTTGCGGGCAAGTATCCCGCACTGGCTGATTTGGCGGGGCATATCGGTGATCCCGCTGTTCGCAACAGGGGCACGATAGGCGGGTCCTTGGCCAACAACGATCCGGCGGCGTGCTACCCTGCAGCTGCATTGGGGTCAGGCGCGACCATTCGTACGAATGCGCGCGAAATCGCTGCGGATGACTTCTTTCAGGGCATGTTCACGACAGCACTGGACGAGGGCGAACTGATAACGACGGTCCGGTTCCCGGTACCGCAGGCAGCAAGCTACCAGAAGTTTCTGCAGCCTGCCTCGCGCTTTGCGCTGGTGGGTGTTTTCCTTGCCCGCTTTGCGGACGGGGTGCGCGTTGCCGTGACCGGAGCCAGCGAAGACGGCGTGTTCCGTTGGAGCGAAGCCGAGCAGGCGTTGAGCAAGGAGTTCCGGCCCGATGCCATTATGGATCTTCGGGTCAACCCGATGAACATGATCGGAGATCTGCACGGCAGCAAAGACTACCGCGCCCATCTGGTTGGCGTCATGACCCGGCGGGCGGTTCAGGCCTGCATGTGACGCGGTCGCAGTGACTGCTTTGAGCCCCGGACGTGTTCCGGGGCTTATTTCTTTTTTGCCACACGCGGAAGCCTTTTGGGCTGCCAGTAGGCTCCGGCATCCTCGCGCGCTTTCTGATAGTCCTGAACCCGGTGATAAGCCGCGTCGCCCTTGATTGCGAAAAGGTGGCTCAGAAGAACTTCGAGAACGGCCATCGCTCCGGAGAAGCTGGAGAACTGATGCTGAGATCGGGTGCTGACGGTCAGCGTCACGTCCGCCTCAACCCCCGGGGCAATGACATCGCTGTCAGCGAGCAGAACAACGCGCCTACCCCTTTCCCGGGCAAACCGGATGGCACGTATCGTGTCAGCAGAATAGGGATGAACGGTGATCGCGAACAGGCAGTCGGTTTCGCCCGCGCTCAGAAGGTCGTCGATGGCCGACCCCATATGTCTGGGGATCAACTGCATTCCCGGGTGGGCCATGCGTCCGGCGTAGTGGAAGTAATAGGCCAAGGCATAGCTTGCGCGGGTTGCAGTGACCAAGCACTGGGGAGCATCGGACATCAGTGTGACTGCGGATCTGACCTTGCCCGGGTCCAGCTGGCGCAACGAACGTGACACAACGTTCATCTCGTTGCGGGCATAGTTGGCCTGTGCCGACGCAAAGGCATCGCCGGCATTCAACTGGGTCAGCCAATCCCGGCTGAGGCGGTCTTCGCTGTCTGTCACAAGATCCCTGCGGAAAGGGCGGCGAAAGGCTTCGAAGCCGTCAAAACCAAGATGCTGTGCTAGGCGAACGATCACGTTTGTGCTGACGCCGATCTTTTCGGCAGACACGCGGATGGAGTCGATTCCGAAATCGCCCGGATGGTCGATGATGTATTTTGTTGCGGCCTGCAATTGGGCCGGTAAATGGTCGATCTCTCGGCGCAGCCGATCCATCAGGTGGTGAGTTGAGGGTGTCATGATGGGAGAAAAACAAATGTTATGATCAATGCAAGAGAAAAACATCCTCACACGAGCTAAGCACGCAAGAAACCGATAGGATGATTCAATGTCTGACACACAGGCTTCGTCGTTTCCGTATGTTTTGGTCGCACCGAACGGTGCGCGACGCAGTCATGCGGATCACCCCGCCGTGCCGGTTTCGACCGGTGAGATTGTGGAGACGGCCATTGCCTGCCACGCGGCCGGGGCAAACGGGTTGCACCTGCATGTCAGGGATGGGCAGGGCGCTCATTCTCTGGATGCAGGGCGCTATCGGGAGGCTATGGCCGAGCTTGCCCGAACCGTGCCCACGATGGATGTTCAGATCACGACCGAGGCCGCCGGTATCTACGACGTTTCTGCGCAGTTGGAGTGCCTGCAGCAGGTGGCCCCGAAATGGGCTTCGATCTCGGTTCGGGAAATTGCGCGCGCGCCCGATCTGGCCCCGCGGGTTTATGGGCTGTGCGCGGAACAGGGAACTCGGGTGCAGCATATCCTGTACGATTCGACGGATGCGGATCTGCTGGAGCGATGGCAGTCGGATGGGATCGTGCGGCGCGAGCAGGAAGACCGCTTGCTGGTCTTGGGACGCTATACCACCGGGCAGGAATCCCAACCGGCGGACCTGGAGGCCTTTCCCGCTGCTCGCACGCCTTGGATGGTTTGTGCGTTCGGGCGTCTGGAACACGCCTGTCTGGCGGCTGCGGCCGCTCGTGGCGGCGATGTCAGGGTCGGTTTTGAGAACAGCCTGACGAACTCGGATGGAACCCGATGGACGGACAACGCGGCCTCGGTCGCGGCGTTGATCGCTTTGCTGAAAGGACACTGACATGAGCCATGTTTTTCCGCGCCACACCAAGGCGGAATTGCCGATCGCTGTCGGCGGTGACGGGTGCTATTTGATCGACGCACAGGGCAAACGGTATCTCGACTGCGGGGATGCGGCCGTGTCGTGTCTGGGACATTCAAACCCGGCAGTGATCCACGCGGTGCAGGAGCAGGTCCAGAAGATCGCTTTTGCCCATACTGGTTTCATGACCTCGGAACCGGCCGAATCCCTAGCAGATCTGCTGATCCAGCACGCGCCCGGATCGTTGGACCGGGTCTATTTCGTGTCCGGTGGGTCCGAGGCGACCGAGGCCGCGATCAAGCTGGCGCGCCAGTACTTCCTGGAAATCGGGCAATCCGAGCGGTCTCGGGTCATCGCACGGCGGCAGAGCTATCATGGCAATACGCTGGGCGCGCTTTCAGCGGGCGGAAATGCATGGCGACGGACCCAATTCGCACCGATGCTGATCGAGATGAGCCATATCGCGCCCTGCTACGAATATGCCGAAAAGCCCGAAGGCGAGAGCAGCTATGACTATGGTCAACGCGTGGCGAACGAGCTTGAGGTGGAGATCAAGCGGCTGGGACCCGAGACCGTGATGGCGTTTATGGCGGAACCGGTGGTTGGGGCCACGTTGGGCGCCGTCCCCGCGGTCGAGGGGTATTACAAGCGAATTCGCGAAATCTGTGATCAATACGGCGTGTTGTTGATCCTGGACGAGGTCATGTGCGGCATGGGCCGGACCGGCCACCTTTTTGCCTGCGACCACGATGGAGTGGCGCCGGATATTCTTTGCATCGCCAAGGGCTTGGGGGCTGGATATCAACCCATCGGTGCCACGTTGTGCACGGATCAGATTTATGACGCCATCCGAAATGGCTCGGGTTTCTTTCAGCACGGCCATACCTATGTCGGGCACCCGGTCGCCACAGCTGCAGCTCTCGCCGTGGTGACAGAGCTTACCTCGCGCGATTTGCCGGCCCGTGCCCGCAACATGGGTGACAAACTGCAAGCCAAACTCGAAGCAGCCTTCGGCCAGCATCCCAATGTCGGGGACATCCGTGGTCGGGGCCTGTTCCGAGGCATCGAACTGGTGGCTGACAGAGATACGCGCGAACCGTTTGACCCGACCCGGGGAGTGGCGGCCAAGATCAAAAAAGCCGCCGTCGAAGCGGGGTTGATCTGCTATCCGATGTCCGGAACACGCGACGGCAGGAGAGGCGACCATGTGCTTCTGGCCCCGCCATTCATCATCGAAGAGCCGCAGTTGGACGAACTGGTGGACAAGCTGTCGGTTGCGATTTCCAAAGCAATCTGACACGCCGTTCTGACTGTGACCCACAAACAAAAAAGCTCCCTCGAACGAGGGAGCTTTGGTCACTCGGATCCATGTGCCGTCACTTCTGGGGAAGCGGTCCGATCATCATGATCATCTGGCGGCCTTCCATCTTCGGCATGTTTTCGATCTTGCCGATTTCTTTGATGTCTTCCGCCACGCGCTCAAGCAGTTCACGTCCAAGGTTCTGGTGCGCCATTTCCCGACCGCGGAAGCGCAGAGTCACTTTGACCTTGTCGCCATTCTCGAGAAACTTGAAAACGTTCCGCATCTTGACGTCGTAGTCATGCGTATCGGTGTTGGGCCGGAACTTGACCTCTTTCACCTCGATGATCTTCTGTTTCTTGCGGGCTTCGGCTTCGCGCTTCTGCGTTTCGTACTTGAACTTGCCAAAGTCCATGATCTTGCAGACCGGCGGATTCGCGTTGGGCGAGATCTCGACCAGATCAAGACCGGCATCGGCCGCCATCTGCATGGCCTTGGCGGGATGAACCACCCCGACATTCTCACCTTCGGCGCCGATCAGGCGAATTTCGGGGGCACGGATCTTTTCATTGACGCGCGGGCCGGTGTCGCGTTGCGGCGGCGCGTTGTGAGGTCTGCGAGCTATGGGTTCATTCCTTTGATAATTGCAGAATTTCGAGCCCGGAATTTAAACTGAGACCCTGCGTCTTTCAAGCGGGATAACGCGGGCCAGGTGCGAAAATCTCTGCCCCCGCCGCGCGAAAGGCAGCGGCCGGCGCATGGAGCGCCGGCCGGGTTCGATCTCAGCCGACAAAGGCCTTTTCGATCACGAACTCCTTGGGGTCGGAATTGGCGCCTTCGCGCAGGCCGAATTCTTCAAGAATGGCCTTGATGTCGTGGTTGAAGGCCAGGCTGCCGCAGACCATGGCGCGGTCGGTCTCGGGCTTGATGCCGCCTTCGATGCCCAGGTCATTGAAAACAGTTCCGTCCTTCAGCAGGTCGGTGATCCGGCCCATCTTGGGGCTCTGTTCGCGGGTGGTCGTCGGGTAATAGCGGATCTTGTCGGCGAAACCTTCGCCGATCAGTTCGGCCAGCAACTCGTCCTTGCGGATGCTTTCGATCAGCTGGCGGCCATATTCCAGTTCCGCCACCTCGCGGCAGGTGTGGGTGATGATGACCTCATCGTAGTCCTCATAGGTCTGCGGCTCGCGCAGCAGCGAAGCAAACGGGGCAAACCCGGTTCCGGTGGCAAAGAACCACAAGCGCTTGCCCGGCAACAGTGCATCATGCACCAGCGTACCCACAGGTTTGGGCCGCAGAATGATCTGATCGCCGGGCTGGATGTGCTGCAGTTTCGAGGTCAGCGGGCCGTCCTGCACCTTGATCGAATAAAATTCCAGTTCCTCGTCCCACGACGGCGACGCGATCGAATAGGCGCGCAGCAACGGTTTCCCGTTGTCGCCCAAGAGGCCGATCATAACGAATTCGCCCGAGCGGAAGCGCAGCGATTGCGGACGCGTGACCTTGAACGAAAACAGGCGGTCGGTCCAGTGTTGCACTTCCAGAACGGTCTGGGCGTCCGGCAGGACGGGGGCCTTTACGGCGGTGGCTTCGGTCACGGGCTTCATCTCTGTCATCGTTTCACTACCGGTCTGGTAAACCGGCATCTCCGTTTAAGCTTTGATCCAGGTCAGGAAAAGGGGGCAGATTGCCCCGATCGTTGCGTCAGCCGCGCAGGCGGGCCTGATAGTCGTGGTCCTGCCAGTTGGCGCGGGCCAGCCATTGGTCCTCGGGCTGGCGGGTGGCAAGGTCTGCGTCAATCTCGACTTCGTCGAAGCCGCTGCGCCGGGCCATCGCGTATTGGTCGGCCAACACATGTCCTTTCGCGCGCAGGCGGCCTTCATAGCCCTTCAGGCGCAGCGTGCGGGCAATGGTAAAGCCTCGGCCATCGGCAAAGGACGGAAAGTCGACGCGCACCATGCGCGTGTTTCCAAGCCGTTCGAACAATTCGTCGGGGTCCGTATCCGAGGTGACGTCCAGTGCGATCACATCGTTTGCGGCATCCTCAAGGGTGACAAATCCGTCGGTCCAGTCATCAGGGGCAAAGCCCCGGTCATTCACGATCACATTCATGTTTTCTCTCCGCTGCGTACCATTTTGCCGTCGACGAAATGGATGCCGCATTCTTCCTTGTTCTGATCGCGCCAGCGTCCGGCGCGAGGGTCTTCGCCATCCTTCACCGGCGAGGTGCAGGGCGCACAGCCGATCGAGGGATAGCCCTTTGCCACCAACGGATGCCGGGGCAGGCGGTTTTCTTCCATGTAGGCGCGCACGTCCTGAGGCGCCCAATGCGCCAGAGGGTTCACCTTGATCCGGCCGGTGCCGTCCTCGACCTCGAAGAACTCGAGCGTGGCGCGGGTGCCGGATTGGAACCGCTTGCGTCCGGTAATCCAGCCTTCATATCTCGCCAAGGCCCGCTGCAAGGGGAAGGTCTTGCGCAGGTTGCAGCAGGCATCCATGTCACGCAGCCGCAGCGCGCCATAAGGGTCTTCGCGCTGAATATCCTCGTCATCTGCGCGGATGATCTGGACGTTCTTCAGGCCCAGACGCTCGCTGACCTCATGCTGGTATTCCAGCGTTTCGGTAAACAGCATCATCGTGTCGATGAACAGGACCGGCGTGGCCTTGTCGACCACGGCAGCCATGTGCAGTAACACCACCGACTCGGCACCGAAGCTGGAGACCAGCGCCAGGTTGCCCGCCTCCTCAAGCGCACCATGCATGACGTCATGTGCGCTGTGGTGGCGGAACCGGGCGTTCAGCGCCTCGACCTTTTCGGTCAGTTCGCGTCGTTCCCGGCCCAGTTCCGTCTGGATCAGGTCAAGCGGCATTGGCCCGCGCCTCAGGGTAGAGGGCCGCCTTGAATGGCGCCATTCCAACACGGCGGTAGGTTTCCAAAAAAGTCTCCTCGGCGCTTGTGCGCTGTTCCAGATAGGTTTCCACGATACGTTCGACCGCGGGCACGATCTCGTCATAGGCAAAGCCCGGACCGGTACGGTCGCCGATGGCGGCCGTTTCGGTGGCGTCTCCTCCCAGCGTGATCTGGTAGTTTTCGACGCCCGCGCGATCCAGACCCAGGATGCCGATGTGACCCACGTGGTGATGCCCGCAGGCGTTGATGCAGCCCGAGATCTTGATCTTCAGGTGGCCGATGTCGTGCTCCAGCTTCAGCTCGTCGAACCGGGTCGCGATCTGCTGCGCCACCGGTATCGAGCGGGCCGTTGCCAGTGCGCAGTAGTCCATGCCGGGGCAGGCGATGATGTCGCTGATCAACCCGATATTGGCGGTGGCGAGCCCGTGCTCTTTCAGCTTGACGTGGATCGCGGGCAGGTCCGATTTGTGGACATGCGGCAGGATCACGTTCTGCTCGTGGCTGATGCGCAGCTCGTCATAGGCGTATTGCTCGGCCAGATCGGCCATCACGCGCATCTGCTCGGCGGTTGCGTCACCCGGCGTCTGGCCGTGTTTCTTGATCGAAATCGTGACGATCGCGTGATCCGCCTGCTTGTGCGGCGCAATGTTGGTGTCGATCCACGAGCGGAATACCGGGTCGTTCGAATAGGCGCTCTCGAACGCCGCGACCGAGCCTTCGCGGAAGGCGGGCGGGGCGAAATGCGCCTTGATCTGATCCAGCAGCGCCATGTCGGCGCCCTTGAATTGCGGGCGGACTTGCAGGAAGCGCTCGTTCACCTTGGCGCGGATCGCGTCGATGCCGTGTTCATGCACGGTGATCTTGATGCGGGCCTTGTACTTGTTGTCCCGGCGGCCGATCTGGTTCCAGACCGAAACGGTGGCTTCCAGGTAGGCCAGCAGGTCGTCGAAGGCCACGAAGTCGGACAATTCCTTGCCGATCATCGGCGTGCGGCCCAAGCCGCCCCCCACCAGAACGCGGGCACCCAGAACGCCGTCGCGCTCGACCAGTTGCAGGCCGATGTCATGGGCCTTGATCACGGCGCGGTCATGCTCGGACCCGGTGATGGCGATCTTGAACTTGCGCGGCATGAACTGGAACTCCGGGTGGTCGGTGGACCACTGGCGCAGCAGCTCGGCATAGGGGCGCGGATCGGCGATTTCATCCGCGGCGGCACCGGCGAAATGGTCCGCGGTCACATTGCGGATGGTGTTGCCGCTGGTCTGGATCGCGTGCAGGCCGACCTCGGCCAGCGCGTCCAGCATGTCAGGCACGTCGCGCAGCTTGGGCCAGTTGTACTGGATGTTCTGGCGCGTGGTGAAATGGCCATAACCCTTGTCCCACTTCTCGGCCAGCAGAGCCAGTTGGCGCATCTGGGCGCTGTTGAGCGTGCCATAGGGGATCGCCACCCGCAGCATGTAGGCGTGCAGCTGCAGATACAGGCCGTTCATCAGGCGCAGCGGCTTGAACTCGTCCTCGGTCAGCGAGCCGTCGATGCGGCGTTCGACCTGGGCGCGGAACTGTGCGTTGCGCTCTGCCAGGAATGCTTTGTCAAACTCGGAGTAGCGGTACATCTTTGGCTGTCCTTTGTTGCAGCCCCGGATCCGGGGCCTTTTTACGGGGAGAGAGGGGCCTGAGGTCAGACCCGGGGCTGCGGGGAAGATTCCTGTTTGCCGTGGGCATAGTTGGACGGACCAGTCCGGCGGAAGTCTTCCCGAAAATGGGTGGGTTCAGGACCGTTTTCGCCTGCAACGACATCTGCGAGATAGGCACCTACGATCTTGTCGACTTGCTTCTGGGCATCCAGAAGACGCAGCTGAGCGTGCGCTTCGTCGGTGATCAGTTCGGCCTCGCGCAGATCGCGCGACCAACGGTCATCGGCGGTCAGATAGATCACGTCGCCTTCCAGCAGGTCATTTGCGGTAACGACTTTAGGGGTGAAAGCGCGGGCCATCAGGCAAGCTCCTTGTTGAATTCGGTGACGGCTTTGGCCGCGTCGCGCGGGGCCAGGCCATAGAATGTGAGTGCAGGACCGTCGAGGCCGGCAGCGGCGAGGTCTGCAGGCAGTTGATCCAGCGTCGTGGCGACAACGCGCTGATCAGGTCGCGAGGCATTTTCGACCAGCGTGACCGGCGTGGCGCGATCGGCGCCGTGCATGATCAGGCGTCCTTGGATGAAACGGGCGGATTTCTTGCCCATGTAGATGGCTGCAACCGACCCCGGACGGGCCAGCGCAGCCCAGTCGTGATCGGCAAAGCCCTGCATGTCGTGCCCGGTCAGAAACCGGACCGAGGAGTTTCGGCCGCGTCGGGTCAGGCTTTGGCCAATTCCGGCCACCGCCGCCGAGGCAGCGGTAATGCCAGGAACGATCGTCCACGGGATGCCGGCGGCGTCCAGCGCATCGATCTCTTCGTCCAGCCGGCCGAAGAGGGTCGCGTCACCGGATTTGAGGCGAACGACCCGCTGTCCCTTGAGTGCGTAGTCAACCAGCAATGCGTTGATGTCATTCTGCTTCCAGGACGGACCAAAGCCGGCCTTGCCCACGTCGACCAGCCGGGCGTTCTGGCCGGCCAGTTGCAAAACTTCTGGGCTGATCAGGCGATCATGCAAAACAACCTCGGCCCGCTGGAATGCGGACAGGGCCTTGAGAGTCAGCAATTCAGGATCACCGGGTCCTGCGCCGACGAAGTCGACCTGTCCCGTTTGTCCTTTTGTCTGCGCGGCCTTCATTGGGTAGCCCTGGCTGTTGTTTGACTTGGCCCTCAATATAGGAAATATTCCCGCCCAGATGCCATATTGCCGATCAAAAAAGGACAGGCGTTCTGAAATGCGCGGCAGGCGGAACATGGGTTTTCATTCGGAAGGAAAATTGGAATGTCGGTTCGAATAGACGACACGGATCGGAAAATTCTGGCCGAGCTGCAGCGAGACGCCAGTCAATCGCTGGACGAAATCGCGGCCAAGGTGGGCAGTTCAAAGACACCCGTTTGGAATCGGATCCGCAAGATGAAAGGGGCCGGAATCATCGGTCAGCAGACCGTTCTGCTGGACGCAGAGGCGCTGGGTTTCGAGGCGACGTTCTTTGTTCTGATCCGAACCTCCGAGCATGAGGCGGACTGGCAACGCAAGTTCCTGCAGGCCCTGCGTGATCGTCCCGAAGTTCAAGAGGCGCACCGCCTGGCTGGCGACATCGACTACATTCTGAAAGTTCGGGTCAGGAACGCACGGGCCTACGATGCTTTTTACCAGGCGCTGATCTCGGAGGTGCGCGTGCACAACGTCACCGCGCTGTTGTCGATGGAAGAAATCAAATCGACCACCATGCTGCCCCTGAACGCCCTGGCCGACACCTGATCGACGCTCAGGCTTGGACCAAAAGTCGTGTCAGCCCGTGGAAATGGTACGTGTTGGCATATTCCGGAGATTCGGCCAGTCGCAGGCCCGGACAACGGTCAAAAAGAACCGGCAGGGCAATCCGCATTTCCAGCCGGGCCAGCGGGGCGCCGACGCAGAAATGCAAACCACCGCCAAAGCTCGTGTTGGCCTGAATGCTGCGGGTCGGGTCGAATTTGTCCGGGTCGGTCCAGACGTCCGGGTCACGGTTGGCGGCCCCAAGCATCAACGCCACCTGATCGCCGCGGGCAAACTGATGGCCAAAAACCTCGACGTCCTCATAGGCATAGCGCGTGAACATATGTAGCGGCGGGTCGAAGCGCAGGATCTCCTCGACCGTCATATCGATTGTGTCCGGGCCCAGGGCATCAGGGCTGGTTTCGGACTCCAAAAGTGTTTTGACGCCGTTGCCCAGCGAATGAACGGTTGCCTCATGGCCGGCGTTCAACAAAAGGATACAGGTTGCGATCAACTCGTCGCGTGACAGTTTCTCGCCGTCTTCCTCTGCCGTGATCAAACGGGTGATCAGATCGTCTTTCGGTTCGGATCGGCGGTGAGAGACGTAGTCGTTCAGAAATGCCGAGAACTCGGCGGCGGCCTGTGCTGCCTGATCTTCGGTCTCACGGGTGCGGCTGGCCTGATACATGGCGACCATGGCGTGGGACCACTGCAACAACTGCGGTGCCATGCTTTCGGGTACACCCAGCAACCGGCAGATCGTGATCACAGGAACCTGCGTGCAATAGGCATCCAGAAGGTCGAATGGAGCATCGGGGAACGCGTCGATCAGGTTGTGACACAGTTTTTCGATGTCCGGTGCAAGCGCTCCGATAGCCCGCGAGGTAAAGGCGCGCAGAACCAGAGCGCGAAGGCGGGTATGGCGTGGAGGTTCGGCTTCGAGCAGGGAATGCGCTTCGATCGTCAGCCACGGCGCAAGGTGATCGGGGCCTTTTGTGGCCATCTCTGGCGGTACTTCGCGTCCGAAACGCCGATCGCGCAAAAGCGCCTGGACGGCCGCGTGAGACATCGCGGCGGGCATGTCGTAGTCCTGCCAGTACACCAGGTCACCCTGATCGCGCGCTGTCCGGTAGAAAGGGTAGGGGTTTTGAACAAATTCGGGCTCGGTCGGAGATTGGTGCACGGTCTTCATGCGGCGCAGACTTGCCATGCGGCGCTGTGAATGCAAGACCCTGTTTCATGCAAAGAGTTTGGGTCACGATTGGTTTCCTGTTCGCGGTCGCGCTGTTGTCGGCGGCCGTCTGGTCTTATGGGTACCGGCAGGCGCTCTCTCAGCTTAGCGAGAAGGCCGAGGCCGATCTGGAGTTGGCGTCGGATCGTCTGAGCACTCAGTTGCAGGTCTATCAGGAACTTGCGGTGCTGATGGCCGAGCATCCCGCACTGCGGGCGTTGGACACCAGCGACGGGAGGCGGGCGGCGCAGGCGCTTCTGCTGGAGGTCGCGGACAAGACCTCGGCTGTGGATGTACTTTATGCGGACAAGACTGGGCGCGTTCTGGCCGCTGCGCGGGACGTGGTGAATGGCAACATGGCCGATCAGCCCGCGTTTCAACGCGCGCTGCACGGCGCTCTTGGCAGCTCGCACGGGGTTTTGCGCGACACGGGAAACCGGATCTATTCCTATGCGGCGCCTGCGTTTTCCGAGGATGGTCAGGTAACCGGAGCCCTGATGGTCATCGCGGATGTCGAAGACGTTGAAAGCACGTGGCGCGGCAGTACCGAGGCGGTGTTTTTTGTGGATCGTTCTGGCTCGGTCTTCATTTCCAACCGGTCCGAACTGCTGTTTTGGCAACGTCCGCCGGGGCAGATCGGCTTGCAGCCGGCTGATGGCAAGCCGGGCGCGTTTTCGTCTACACGCATGGGCCCGCACGAACTATGGTCGATCGGCTGGAGCCCGTACCTGCCGGATCGCGCCCTGCACCTGACCCGCGATCTGCCGGTGATCGGAATGACCGGCGAAGTCTTGATGGATGTGACGCCGGCACGACGTCTGGCCGGATTGCAGGCCGCCGCGGTCGCAGCGATCTGCCTTGCCTTTGGCGCGTTGCTGTTTCTGGCGACCGAACGGCGGCGTACTCTGGCCGAAGCCAATGCGGTGCTGGAGAGCCGGGTGGCCCAGCGGACCCGCGCTTTGACGGCCGCAAACGTGGCGCTGCGCCGCGAGGTGGCCGAGCGGCAAGAGGCCGAGGCGGCGTTGAAACGCGCGCAAGACGATTTGGTTCAGGCCGGCAAGCTGAGCGCTCTGGGGAAAATGTCGGCGGGCATCAGCCACGAATTGAATCAGCCGCTGATGGCGATCCGGCAATACGCCGACAATGGCACGGCCTTTCTGGCGCAGGGCAAGCCCGAAAAGGCCCGCGAAAACCTGGGGCGAATCTCGGACATGGCTGCCCGTATGGCACGCATTATCAAGAACTTGCGAGCCTTTGCCCGCAATGAGAGTGAGCCGATGGGCAAGGTCGATCTGGTTCAGGTGCTCAACACCGCCGTCGAACTGACCGACGGCCGGTTGCGCTCGGACGGGGTCAAGTTGATCTGGCAACCGCCCAATGCACCTGTCTTTGCCTGGGGCGGTGAGGTGCGGCTGGTGCAGGTCTTCGTCAATCTGATCACCAATGCCGCCGACGCAATGACCGGTCGCGAAACCCGAAGCCTCACGATCTCGCTGACCCGTGGCGAGCGGTTGATGGTCGCGGTGCGCGATACCGGCCCGGGCATTCAGGATCCCGATCGCGTTTTTGAGCCGTTCTACACGACCAAAAGCGTTGGTTCATCCGAGGGAATGGGCCTTGGCCTTTCGATCTCATACGGTTTGGTCCAGAGTTTCGGAGGCGAGATACGCGGCGCGAACATGCCCGATGGAGCAGAATTCACCGTCGAGTTGGAACCTTTTGAAAAGGAAGCCGCGGCATGATCCGAACGGTTCTATTGGTCGATGACGACGCCGCCGTGCGTGAGGCACTGGCCCAGACTCTGGAGCTTGCGGACTATTCCGTAATTGCAGCTGGATCGTTTGTGGCTGCCAAGGACCATATCCGGGACGATTTTCCCGGTGTGATTGTCTCGGATATTCGGATGCCGGGACGGGACGGGTTTCATCTTCTGTCCTATGCCCGAGAGGTCGACTCGGAGTTGCCGGTCGTTCTGCTGACCGGCGAGGGCGACATACCGATGGCGGTGCAGGCCATGGGGCAGGGCGCGTTCGACTTTCTTGAGAAGCCCTGCGCCGCCGCCGATCTGCTTGCGGTTCTGAGCCGCGCATTTGCTGCGCGCAATCAGGTATTGGACGACCGGGCAGCCAAGCGCGAACTGGAGAAGGGTGATCCGGCGGCCCGCTTGTTGTTCGGTTTGTCACCGCAGGCTGATGCATTGCGGAACAGGGTGCGCAGCGTTGCCCCAACTCAAGCCGAAGTTCTGGTCACCGGACCGCCCGGCAGTGGCATTTCCAAAGTCGCCGAAGTCATCCATTTGATGTCACCCCGCGCGCAGGGGCCGTTCGTCAAGCGCCCGGCGTCAGGGCTGGGGGCGGATGCCCTGCAGGCGATATGCAAGGATGCGGCAGCCGGATCGTTGTTTCTGGATGAAGTCTCGGCCATGCCCGAGGCGACGCAATATGCGGCCCTGGAGATGATCGAAAACGGGCCCGGAGTACGCATCATCGCCGGTACAACCGCGGACCTGTCCGAGATGGCGGCCGAGGGTCGGTTCAATGCCGATTTGTTCTATCGGTTGGATGTGATGCGGGTGCGTGTACCGTCTTTGGCCGAGCGCCCCGAGGACATCCCGGTGATCTTTCGCCACTACGTCGCCCAAGCGGCCGAGCAGGCCGGGATCGCGACACCTGATGTCTCGTCCGAACACTTGGCTTCATTGATGGCGCGAGACTGGCCCGGCAACGCGCGTTCGCTGATGTCGGCGGCGATGCGTTTTGTTCTGGGGATGCCCGAGGATGTCGCTGCAGCGGCCGACCTTGGGCTGAACGAGCAGATGGCGCGCGTTGAGCGCTCGTTGCTGATCGCGGCCTTGGGTCGTCACAACGGAAGGGCGTCGGACGCGGCCAAGTCCCTGAAACTGCCGCGCAAGACGTTCTACGACAAATTGGCCCGCTACGGCATACGCCCTGAAGACTATCGGCGCTGACGCGGAACGATTCGCCCGGTGATTCGATGTGTGTGCGGATTTCCGCACACTTGCGCATTTGGGTGTGCGGTTTCCCGCACAAATGTCTGCGATAACAAAATACTCATTGCGGATGTTCTATTTAAACTACGGAAAAGTAATTAGAAAATCTGTCTGCTACCAGCCGTTCTCGAATTGTTGAACGGTGTCCGTCGATTCGTTTCACTCTTGCGCATCCGGCATCCCCATGGATGTCAAAGGAAGTTTCTTTGGAAGTCTGGGAGGAAAAGACAGATGAAATTCCTGGCAACAGCCGCCACCGCGCTTGCGCTTTCCGTTACCGCAACAGCGGGCTTCGCTGCCTGTGACGATGGCGAGATCGTCGTCAAGTTCGCGCATGTGACGAACACCGACAAACACCCCAAGGGTATCGCCGCATCGCTGCTCGAGCAGCGCGTCAATGACGAGATGAACGGCGTCATGTGCATGGAGGTCTATCCGAACTCGACCTTGTACAACGACGACAAGGTGCTGGAGGCGATGCTGCAGGGCGACGTGCAACTGGCCGCCCCGTCGCTTTCGAAGTTCGAGAAGTTCACCAAGCAGTTCCGCCTGTTCGACCTGCCGTTCATGTTCAAGAACATCGACGCCGTTGATGCGTTCCAGGCCTCGGCGGATGGCCAGGCCATGAAAGACAGCATGCAGCGCCGCGGCCTGCAGGGTCTGGCGTTCTGGCACAACGGCATGAAGCAGATGTCGGCCAACAAGCCGCTGATCGATCCTTCGGACGCCAATGGCCTGAAGTTCCGCGTTCAGTCTTCGGACGTGCTGGTTGCGCAGATGGAGGCCATCGGCGGCAGCCCGCAGAAAATGGCATTCTCGGAAGTTTATGGTGCTCTGCAGCAGGGCGTTGTGGACGGTCAGGAGAACACCTGGTCGAACATTTACGGCAAAAAGTTCTTCGAAGTGCAGGATGGCATCACCGAAACCAACCACGGCATCATCGACTATCTGGTCGTGACTTCGGTCGACTGGCTGGACAGCCTGGATCCGGAAGTGCGCGAGCAGTTCTTGACGATCCTGGCCGAGGTGACCGAAGAGCGTAACCAAGAGGCGTTTGCGGTCAACGAAAAGGCCAAGCAGGCAATCGTCGACGCGGGCGGCACGATCCGCGAGCTGACGCCCGAGCAGCGTCAGGCCTGGGTTGATGCGATGAAGCCGGTTTGGGACAAGTTCTCCGGTGACGTCGGTCAGGACAAGATCGACGCCGCTCAGGCGATCAACGCCGGGTTCTGATCCGACACGCAGGAGTGCTCCGACGGTCGCAAGCCCGCCGGAGCACATACCTGGCGGGCCTGACCACGCCCGCCACCTCGATAAATCAACAAAAATGGGGACAGAAAGATGTCTGGTGCGAAAACCGGCCCCGGTGGGCTGGTCGACCGAATCGAAGAAACCCTGATCGCGTTGCTTCTTGGCCTGATGACGGCCGTGACCTTTGCCAACGTAATCGCGCGTTTCGTCTTCAACTCCAACATCCTTTGGGCGCTAGAGCTGACCGTATTCACCTTCGGATGGCTGGTTTTGCTGGGGGCGTCCTACGCCGTCAAGAAACACGCGCATCTGGGGGTGGATGCCATCCTGAACATGCTGCCACCGGCACCGCGCAGGGTATTGGCACTGATAGCGGTGGGGTGCTGCCTCGTATTCTCGCTGCTGCTGCTGAAGGGGTCCTACGATTACTGGGCGGTCTTCGCTGACCTGCCCCCGACCTCTGGCCGCTGGTTCCCTACGGGCTTTGATTTCGACGCTCGTAGTCAGAGCTTCTACGAGGTGGACGACATCCCTATGGTCGCGCCGCTTCGGTTCCTCGAAGATCTCATCAACTATGGCGAGTACTACGAGAAGCTGCCCAAGGTCGTGCCGTATTTCGTTCTGCCGCTGTCGATGCTGCTGCTGGTGATCCGCTTTGCCCAGGCAGGGCTGCAGATCCTGCGCGGTGAGGCCGACCGTATTGTCGCAAGCCACGAGGTTGAGGACGAGATCGAAGAAGTCCGGGCCCTTAAGGGAGAACACGACTGATGGATGTAGTACTACTTTTTGCCATGGTCGTGGGCCTACTGCTGATCGGCGTTCCGATCGCAGTTGCCCTTGGGCTGAGCTCGACCCTGTTTCTGCTGATCTACTCGGACAGCTCGCTGGCTTCGGTTGCCGGGACCCTGTTCGAGGCGTTTGAGGGCCACTTTACCCTGCTGGCCATCCCGTTCTTCATCCTTGCATCGTCCTTCATGACGACCGGAGGGGTGGCACGCCGGATCATTCGGTTCTCGATCGCCTGCGTTGGTCACCTGCCTGGCGGTCTGGCAATTGCGGGCGTGTTCGCATGTATGCTGTTCGCCGCGCTGTCAGGATCGTCCCCGGCTACCGTTGTTGCGATCGGTTCGATCGTGATCGCCGGTATGCGGCAGGTCGGCTATTCCAAGGAATTCGCAGCGGGCGTCATCTGTAACGCCGGTACGCTGGGTATCCTGATCCCGCCTTCGATCGTTATGGTTGTCTACGCGGCCGCGGTCGAAGTCTCGGTCGGCAGGATGTTTCTGGCCGGTGTCATTCCGGGGCTCATGGCCGGGTTCATGCTGATGGTCACAATCTATGTGATGGCCAAGGTCAAGAACCTGCCGAAAGGTGATTGGAAAGGCTGGGGCGAGATATTTGCGTCGGCACGCGAGGCCGGTTGGGGTCTGTTCCTGATCGTCATCATCCTGGGCGGCATCTACGGCGGTATCTTCACACCGACCGAAGCGGCGGCGGTCGCGGCTGTATACGCCTTCTTCATCGCCAGCTTCGTCTACAAGGACATGGGGCCACTCAGCACCCAGGACGGTGAGCAAAACCTCTCGCTTGTGAAAAAGCCGCTGGCGCTGATCACGGCCTTTTTCCACCCCGACACCAAACATACGCTGTTTGAGGCCGGCAAGCTGACGGTCACCCTGCTTTTCGTCATCGCCAACGCGCTGATCCTCAAGCATGTTCTGACCGATGAGCAGGTGCCGCAGCATATTGCCGGCGCAATGCTGTCGGCGGGTCTGGGGCCGATCACCTTCCTGATCGTGGTCAACGTGATCCTGCTGATCGGCGGTCAGTTCATGGAGCCCTCGGGCCTGCTGGTCATCGTTGCGCCGCTGGTGTTTCCGATTGCTATCGAACTGGGCATCGACCCGATCCATCTGGGCATCATCATGGTGGTGAACATGGAGATCGGGATGATCACGCCGCCCGTGGGTCTGAACCTGTTCGTTACGTCGGGCGTCGCGGGAATGCCGATGATGGCCGTCGTACGCGCGGCACTGCCGTTCCTGGCCGTTCTGTTCGTCTTCCTGATCATGATCACGTATATCCCGTGGCTGTCGACGGTGTTGCCAAACACCTTCATGGGCCCCGAGATCATTACGAACTAGACCATTGCAATCGATCCGAACCGGGCAGCCGGTTCGGATCACTTTTGCGCGGCCGGCCGGCATCTGAAGGGTCGCCTCGCTGAATGGCCGGGCTTGAACTCACCACCGGTTCTTCCCACATAGTGACCGAGGACGACCTCCCCACCATGGGTGATCATTCGGGACGATCCGAAGTTTATTGAGGTGTCCCTGATGTCCTGGATATTTCTTCTTTTTGCCGGTTTGCTGGAAATCGTCTGGGCAGTTGCCATGAAGCAGTCTGCTGGATTCACGCGGCTTTGGCCAACCGTTGTCATGGGGGGCGCGATGCTCGGTTCGTTCGGTTTGCTGGCCCTTGCCATGCGCTCCTTGCCACTGGGAACCGCCTACGTGCTGTGGACGGGTATCGGCGCGGTCGGTGCGTTCCTGGTTGGCGTGATGTTTCTGGGCGAGGCACTGACCCCGCTGCGTGTCATCGCGGCAACGCTGATCGTGTCCGGCATGGTCGCAATGAAACTTGCGTGACCGGCCCGTTGTTGACGCAGGCACCCACGGTGGGCAGGCTGGTACCATCCTGACCACCGCAACCAACGAGTGCCGCAACATGCTGACCGATGACGACAAGCGCCTGATGCGCGTGGCTTACCAAGAAGCCAAAGCCGGTTTCGATGAGGGCGGTTGCCCGATCGGATCTGTACTGGCTCGGAATGGCACGATCATCTCGCAGGGCCGAAACCAAAGGGTTCAGCAGGGGGATCCGATCGCCCATGGCGAGATGGATGCGCTGCGCAAGGCCGGGCGGCAGAAGACGTACAGAGATACAGTTCTGTATACCACCCTGTCTCCCTGCATGATGTGCGCCGGAACGATCGTTCAGTTCGGCATCCCACGCGTGGTCATTGGTGACACGAAAAACTTCGGCGGCAACGAAGATTTCCTGCGCGACCGCGGGGTCGAGGTAGTTTTGGCCGAAGACCCGGACGGCATCGCCCTGATGCGCAGGTTCGTGACTGAACAGCCCGAGCTTTGGGCCGAGGACATCGCGGACTGAGCGTGCGTCGACTGGTCAGGCCTGTTCCAGCGCGGAAATGATGCCCGAGAAATCGCGTGCCTTCAGGCTTGCACCGCCGACCAGCGCGCCGTCCACGTTTGACACTCCGAAAATCTCCGCCGCGTTGTCCGGCTTGACCGAACCGCCATAGAGCAAACGAACCGACCGGCCGACACCTTCGCCAAATCGCCGTTCAAGTCTGGCGCGAATGAAATCGTGGACTTCGCCGATTTCTTCCAAAGTAGGAACCTTGCCGGTGCCGATGGCCCAGATCGGTTCATAAGCCACGACGAGGTTCTCTCCGGTGGCAAGGTCGGGGATCGATCCGGACAACTGTCCGCCAATGATATCGAGCGTATTGGCCGCTTCGCGCTGTTCAAGACTTTCTCCGACGCAGATGATTGCGGTCAGGCCCGCGTTCATGGCCGCCCGGGCCTTGGCGCGGATATCGTCGTCTTTCTCGCCGTGGTCTTCGCGCCGTTCCGAATGCCCGACGATTACGCTGGTCGCGCCGGCGTCTTTCAGCATCTCGGCGCTCAGATCACCCGTATGGGCGCCCGAAACCTCGGCGTGGCAATCCTGTCCGCCGATGGCGACGCCCGAGCCTTGCACGGCTTGCGCGGCCCGGTGGATCAAAGTGGCCGGAGGGCAGATCAGAATATCGACCGTCGGAGAAGGGTGCGTTGCAGTCAGCGTGTCCAACTCGGACAGAGCAGCCCCGGTTCCGTTCATTTTCCAGTTTCCGGCTGCCAGTCTGCGTCGCATAGCGGGGTCTCCGTGATCTTTCGTGCGTTTCTATCCAGTTAGCACCCGGATCAAGGCCTGACAATTGCGCTTGGGTGGCCGCGCGTTGGCGAGTCGCGCGACGGATCGATCCGGGCGGACCCAACCAGGCGGTGCAGGCGGCAGTTCACCTGCCCGCAAACGGTGCAGGCTTGGCGTGACTCAGCGCTGTTCGGCCAGGTTTTCGTCGAACTTGATCGACTCGCCGCAGCCACAGGCATCGACGACATTGGGATTTTTGAACTTGAACCCGGATTCCAGCAGTGAGACCTCGTAGTCGATCTCGGTTCCGAACAGAAACATCTGAGCCATCGGAGCAATCATGACCCGCGCCCCATCCTGTTCGACCACTTCGTCATGCGGGTCCGGCTGATCGACATACTCCATGGTATATTCCATACCGGCGCAGCCACCTTTCTTGACGCCAATCCGCAGACCGGCATGGCCGCCCGACGTCATCAGGCGGAGGATCTGCTCTGCAGCTTTGGGCGTCATCGTCACGGCCTGTTTGCCGGGAATGCCGAACATCGTCGTCTCCATTTTCGCGCGTTATACCTAATCTAAGGCCCCAAGGGCCCGGGCTCAAGAGAGTGCGGTGCCACAAGTTTGCTCATCGCCGGTTTTGACCGTACCGTACGGGCAGAGGGTAGGGTTTGCCGATGAGATCGAATTGACAGCAGAACAAGGTGGGTTTCGATGATGTTGCGGATTTCAAATAAGATTGGCTTTTGCCGGCAGGTTGCGTTTCTGGCTCTTCTGGTGGCCGGTAGTGCCGTTCATGCAGCGGGCGATCAAAAGCGGCACCCGGTGAATTGCTCGACCGCCGAAGGCGACCTGCGTGCAATTGCGGCGGAAAAGAAACATGCCGAGGATCAGCAGGCGGAAAGTGTGGTCGCGATCACGCCGGCCGGGGCGTTGCTTGGATTGATCTCTGGCACAGAGCAGAAGCGGTTGCAGATGCTGTCGGGTGACTATGTCAAGAAACTGGACGACCGCGCCGCCGAGATCAAAGCACAGTGCAACGTGAACTGAGTGTACCTCAGAGAGTAAAATAGGGCCGCTCTCGGGCAAGAACGGCCCAGTATTGCAGAGCCTCGGCAGGGGGGGCGGTAGACGCTCAAACGTGGTCGCCATTGACTACTGGAGCGATATTTGAGTTGCCGAGTTCCTATGACGGGTCCGACTGCGAAGCCCGCGTTGTAATTGTTGCGCAGCAACGTAACGGTTCGACGACCGATCCGTGACAACTGGGTTTCAGGTTTGTGACAATTCCCACGCGCTCAGCGCGACAGGCCCTTACATAAAGCCAAGTTCCAGCCGGGCTTCGTCGGACATCATCTCCATGCCCCAGGGTGGTTCCCAGGTCAGTTCGACATCCACCTCCTTGACCCCGGCAACGGGCTCGATGGCCTCGACGATCCAGCCGGGCATGTCACCGGCCACCGGGCAGCCCGGAGCGGTCAGGGTCATGATGATCTTGACTGCGTTGTCGCTGCTGATGTCGATCGTGTAAATCAGTCCAAGGTCATAGATATTGACCGGAATTTCAGGGTCATAGACAGTCCTGCAGGCCTCGACCACGGATTCGTACAGAGGGTGCTCAACGGTCGAAGGCGCAATCAGGGGCGTGCCTTCAAGCTGTTCGCTGGGGTGGGTCATGAATGCCTCGGGTTGTTACCTGAGCAATTATATAGGGAAAGCTGAAGGCAGCGTCCAGAGGGGGTAGGGCGCCCCGCTACAGGGCGCCGCACCGGTCAGTCGTTGATGTCGTGGTCAAACGTCCTGACTTGCCCATGTGGCAGCGCGAACATGCGCCGCAGAACGAGCCATGCGATCAACGACAAGGTGGCGAAGATCAAAAGCAGGACAGGCAGGTTCGGTGCTAAGCCGGGGATGACCAGAAGGATGCCGGTGATAGCCGCCCCGATAGCGAAGCCAAGGAAGATGAAACCTGGCAAAGCCACTTCCAGAATGCCCAGCGCCAGTGCGGCTGCCAGCCATACCCACCACGTCAGCCAGAACGGATCCGCCATCATTTGCCTCCTTTGAGCATTTTGAAGGCGTCGCCAAACGCTTCGAGCGCATTTGCGGGCACGACGATCGTCTGGCTGCCTCCGCTTTTGCCCATCGCATTCAATGCCTCAACTTGCTTCAGCGCAACCTGATACTGGGCGGCTTCGATCCCGTTGTCCTGGATGGCCTTTGCGACGACGCCGGTTGCATAGGCTTCCGCGTCCGCCTGCACGCGACGTGCCTTGGCGGCTTGTTCCGCCGCATACAGATCGGCGTCGGCCTGCAGTTCGACCGCGCGTTTCTGGCCCTCGGCTTCGGTTACCTGAGCGCGACGGGCGCGTTCGGCATTCAACTGCTGAAGCATGGCGTCGCGGGTCGCCTGGTCCAGGTTCACGTCCAGAATTTCGGCGCGGGTTACCTCGATCCCCCAGTCGTCAACCGCGGTTTCGACGCTTTCTTGAATGCGTTCAATCAGTTGCGCGCGATTTGACTGAACCTCGTCCAGGTCCATTTTGCCGATTTCGGCCCGCACGATACCAGCAACGGTCGTTGCGATGGCGCCGTCGACGTCGCGAATGCGGTAAACGGTCTTTTCCGGCTCGAGGATACGGTAGAAGACCGATGTATCGATCTGCACCAAGACGTTATCCTTGGTGATTGCGTCCTGCGTCGCATTGGGCAGCTGACGTTCCAAGATGGATATCTTGTGGCGGGCAACGTCCAGAAAAGGAACGATAAAGTTGATCCCGGGGCCCAGCACAGAGTGCAGGCGTCCGAACCGTTCGACCACATATTTCTCGGATTGTGGAACGATCTTGATACCCTTGAAGATGATGACGACAACCAAGGCCGCCCCAAGCAGGTAGATGATGTTCGATGATAGCAGTCCGATGATCTGGTCTTCGGTCATTTCTGTCCTCATTTTTTGTGTACAATGGTATACACTTGGGGATTGAAGGGCTGAATTTCAACTCAGCTATGAAATGAACCGAACAGGATATCCATGCAAGGTAATTGGGACAAAGCACGGAGATTTCGGGTTGTGGCTGCTTTGCATCCGCCGTTGATTGCGCTATCGGGGCGAAATGAAACTGATTATCGACACAGACCCCGGCATCGACGATGCCATGGCGATCGCCTACGCCGCCGCCGCTCCGGAAATTGACCTTATTGGCCTGACTACGGTCTTTGGCAATACGCATGTCCAGCAGTCCAGCCGGAACGCGCGGTTTCTGGCTCACAAGCTTGGGCTGGACATACCTGTAGCGCAGGGCGCAGCGTTTCCATGGGAAGCTGATGCGCACACGCCCTCTCGGCACGTGCATGGGGATGAGGGTTTTGGCGATGTAATCGATGTGCCCGAGATCGGCGCGAACCACGACCTGAGCGCAGCCGAGTTTCTGGTCGAGATGGCCCGGCGCTACAAGAAGGACCTAACGGTGTGCGCGGTTGGGCCGCTGACCAACATTGCCAATGCGATGCGTCTGGATCCGGATTTCGCTGAGAACATCGGCCAGTTAGTCATTATGGGCGGTGCAGTCTTCTGTCCTGGCAACATCACCGATCACGCCGAGGCGAATATCTATCACGATGCGAAAGCCGCAGACGAGGTGTTCGCTCAGCCCGCTCCGACGGTTCTGGTCGGCCTGGATGTGACCTTGAAAACGCTCTATCGCGCGGCTGATTTCGGGGAACTGGCGCGACGCGCGCCTGAAATCGGTGGATTTCTGAACGATATCTCACAGTTCTATCTGAATTTCTACCGCGATGTCGCCGGGTTGGATGGCTGCGGTCTGCATGACTCGACCGCAGTCATCGCCTGTTCGCACCGTGCGATGTTCGAAATTCAAGAAACAGGTTTGAAAGTGGTAACCGAAGGGCCCGAGGTTGGGGCAACCCGGCCGGACCCGTCTCGCCCACCGTTGCAGGTGTGCTGTGACGTCGTTGGTCAGCAGGTGGTGGACCTGTTCACGCAAAGGGTTGCCAGCTTGCCCTGACGGGTTGCATTGGCCGGGCAGATCGGGCAAAGCCTGCCCGGTTCAGCGACCCGAGGCGATGACATGACCCAGCGTTTCTCATTCGAATTGAAGGCCACCGACGGCAAGGCCCGCACCGGCGTGATCCACACGCCGCGGGGCGAAGTGCGGACGCCGGCCTTCATGCCCGTGGGCACGGCCGCGACGGTCAAGGCGATGATGCCCGAAAGCGTGCGGGCGACCGGCGCCGATATCCTGCTGGGCAACACCTATCACCTGATGCTGCGGCCCACGGCCGAACGGATCGACCGTCTGGGCGGGCTGCACAAGTTCATGAACTGGGAGCGCCCGATCCTGACCGACTCGGGCGGGTTTCAGGTGATGTCGCTGGCGGGTCTGCGCAAGCTGACCGAGAAGGGCGTGACCTTCAAATCGCATATCGACGGGTCCAAACACAAGCTGACACCCGAGCGGTCGATGGAGATCCAGCGCCTGCTGGGATCGGACATCGTGATGTGCTTCGACGAATGTCCCGCCTTGCCCGCCGATCGCGACCGGATCGCCGAGTCGATGCGCCTGTCGATGCGGTGGGCCGAACGGTCCCGCGAGGCCTTTGGCGATCGGCCCGGCCATGCGCTGTTCGGGATCATGCAGGGCGGGTTGGAGCGCGACCTGCGCGAGGAAAGCGCCGAGGCGCTGAAGGCCATCGGGTTCGAGGGCTATGCCGTTGGCGGTCTGGCCGTTGGCGAGGGGCAGGAGGCCATGTTCGACTGTCTGGATTATGCACCCGATTTCCTGCCCACCGACAAGCCGCGCTATCTGATGGGCGTGGGCAAGCCCGATGACATCGTGGGTGCCGTTGCGCGCGGGATCGACATGATGGATTGCGTGCTGCCGTCGCGCTCGGGGCGGACGGGGCAGGTGTTCACCCGCCGCGGCGTGGTGAACATCAAGAACGCCCGCCATGCCGACGATCCGCGCCCGTTGGACGAACAGTGCACTTGCCCGGCCTGCTCTAATTACTCGCGTGCCTATCTGCACCATGTATTCCGGGCCAACGAGATGATCTCGGGCATGCTGCTGACCTGGCACAATCTGCATTATTTCCAAGAGATCATGCAGGGCATGCGGGACGCCATCGCCGCCGGTGCATTCGAGGCCTGGCAGGCCGAGTTCCATGCGCAGCGGGCGCAGGGTGATATCGAGCCGCTCTAACGGGCGTGTTGGGCTGCCCAAGCCAAAATCAGTGGATATGTTGTCGCGATGCCTTGCAGTCGGGGAAACCTCGGGCCATTCTGATTGGCACAGGTAAGGCGACGAGGTTGAAATGGGGCGGTCCGCGCCCCACCTTTATCGTCCGAGAAAGGAGATGGCCGACGGCTGCCTGAAACAGGGGTCAGTGCCATCTTGCCAATGATAAGGATAGAGCATGCAAGAGCCTCTTAATTCCTCATACCCCGTTCTGCCGCTGCGCGACATTGTCGTGTTTCCGCACATGATCGTCCCGCTGTTCGTGGGGCGTGAAAAGTCGGTGCGCGCGCTGGAAGAGGTGATGCAGGATGACAAGCAAATTCTGCTGTCCAGTCAAGTCGACCCTTCCGTCGACGACCCGACCCAGGACGGTATCTACCGCAGCGGCGTTCTGGCAAATGTCTTGCAGCTGCTCAAGCTGCCCGATGGCACGGTAAAAGTGCTGGTCGAAGGGCAGGCCCGCGTCAAGATTTCGGAATTCATTGAGAATGAAGAATTCTTTGAGGCCCGCGCCGAATACCTGACCGAAATTCCCGGCGACGTAACGACGACGCAGGCGCTTTTGCGTACCGTCGCCGATGAGTTCGAGCGGTACGCCAAGGTTCGCAAGAACATCCCGGAAGAAGCCCTGACCGCTGTCAGCGAGACAACCGATCCGGCGAAACTGGCCGATTTGGTTTCCGGTCACCTTGGCATCGAGGTCGAACAGAAGCAGGACCTGCTGGAAACGCTCAGCATCAGCGAGCGTCTGGAAAAGGTCTATGGCCTGATGCAGGGCGAGATGTCGGTTCTTCAGGTCGAGAAGAAGATCAAGACCCGAGTCAAGTCGCAGATGGAGAAGACCCAGCGCGAATACTATCTGAATGAGCAGATGAAGGCCATTCAGAAGGAGCTGGGCGATGGCGAGGACGGCGCGAACGAGATCGCCGAGCTGGAAGCCAAGATCGCCGAGATCAAGCTTTCGAAAGAAGCCCGCGAAAAGGCAGAAGGCGAGCTGAAAAAGCTCAGGAACATGTCGCCGATGTCGGCCGAAGCGACCGTGGTGCGCAACTATCTGGATTGGATCCTGTCGCTGCCATGGGGCACCAAGTCTCGGGTCAAGAAAGACCTTGGCCGGGCGCAGCAGATCCTCGATGCCGATCACTATGGCCTTGAAAAGGTCAAGGAGCGGATCGTCGAGTATCTGGCGGTCCAGCAGCGCTCGAAGAAGCTGAAAGGCCCGATCATGTGCCTTGTCGGCCCTCCGGGCGTGGGCAAGACCTCGCTTGGCAAGTCGGTCGCCAAGGCCACGGGGCGCGAGTTCATCCGCATCTCGTTGGGTGGGGTGCGCGATGAATCCGAGATCCGCGGCCACCGCCGGACCTATATCGGCTCGATGCCCGGCAAGATCATCCAGGCGCTGAAAAAGGCGAAAACCACGAACCCGCTGATCTTGCTCGATGAAATAGACAAAATGGGGCAGGATTTCCGTGGTGATCCGGCTTCGGCCATGCTCGAGGTGCTGGACCCGGAACAGAACAGTACGTTCATGGACCACTACCTTGAGGTCGAATATGACCTGTCGAACGTGATGTTCCTGACGACGTCCAACAGCTACAACATGCCTGGGCCGCTTCTGGACCGGATGGAGATCATTCCGCTGGCCGGCTACACCGAGGACGAAAAGCGCGAAATCGCGAAGCAGCACCTGATCTCCAAGCAGGTGAAGAACCACGGGCTGAAAGCCAAAGAGTTCGAGCTGACCGATGATGCGCTGACCGCGATAATCCGCACCTATACCCGCGAGGCCGGTGTGCGGAATCTGGAGCGCGAGATTGCCAAGGTGGCGCGCAAATCCTTGACCCGGATCATCAAGAACGAGACCGACCGGGTTGTCGTGACGGCTGAAAACCTGCACGAGTTCCTGGGTGTGCCCAAGTTCCGGTACGGTTTGGCTGAACAGGATGATCAGGTCGGCGTTGTGACCGGTTTGGCCTGGACCTCGGTCGGTGGCGACCTGCTGCATATCGAGGCGCTGAAGCTGCCGGGCAAAGGCCGGATGAAGACCACAGGCAAGCTGGGCGATGTGATGAAGGAATCCATCGACGCGGCTTCGTCCTATGTACGGTCGATTTCGCCTCAGATCGGGGTCAAACCGCCGCAGTTCGACAAGATCGACATCCACGTGCATGTGCCTGACGGCGCGACTCCCAAGGATGGGCCCAGCGCCGGCCTGGCGATGGTGACTTCGATCGTGTCGGTTCTGACCGGTATCCCGGTCCGCAAGGACATCGCCATGACGGGCGAAGTTTCGCTGCGCGGCAACGCCATGCCGATCGGCGGGTTGAAGGAGAAACTGCTCGCAGCTCTGCGGGGTGGCATCAAGACAGTGCTTATTCCGGAAGAGAACGAGAAGGATCTGGCCGACATCCCCGACAACGTGAAGGAAGGGCTGGAGATCATCCCGGTCAAGCACGTGTCCGAAGTTCTGGAGCGCGCACTGGTGCGCAAACCTGAGCCGATCGAATGGGATGAGGCCGCCGAAGAAGCCGCGGCCGCAGCGGCCAAGGCTTCGGATAACAGTGGACCTTCAGCCACAGCGCACTGATCTGAAAACACCGAGAAGGGCGGGGAATAATCCCCGCCCTTTCTGATTCAAAGCCCGATTACAGGTTTTGCTGGGTCCAAAACTTCTTCCTCGGCTATGTAGAGCTGGAATTTCTCGGGCGGCAGGGCGGACCGGACTGCGATCCAGAAAATGGTCGATGACAGCAGGGTGCAAAACAAGATGTCCCACCCGAACGGGATCAGGTGCAGCGCGCCGTCTCCGAATTGACCAAGAAACGAGATCAACCCAAGTCCAGCCAGATAGGGCGCGAGCCACAAGGCCTGTTTGAGGTCCATCTGCTCTAGGCGTCCCCGAAACCGCGCCAAAAGCAGGAGCAGCCCGATCAGAAGGGTGATGCCCAGGCGCCAGACCGTATCCCAGCCGCTCCAGTAGACGATCAGAGTTGCAATCGCAAAGGCCAGCATCCCGACAAAACCAACCGCTGGAACGCGGATCGAGCGGGGCCTGTCTGGCAGCAGGCTGCGCAGGCACACAACGGCGATGGGGCCTACGGCGAAGGACAGGACGATAGCTGCTCCGTTCAGGGCGATCACCGTCTCAAAGGGAATGGTCAAAAGGAAAAGGGTGCCAATCACGAAGTTGAGCACCAGCGCCCAGATGGGCACGCCAAAGGCCGACAGATGCTGGATGCGCGCGGGCAGAAACCCGTTCTGCGACAGGGCCATCGCGATCCGCGCATTCGAACCGGTGGCCACGAGGGCGTTTCCGAACGGCCCGATCACCGAGCCGACGTTGAGGATGCTGATGAACCATAATATCCCGACGGACATTATGACTCCGTCCAAAGGGCCTTCTCCGGCAAAACTCAGCTTGGCCCAGCCCTGCGCCAGCATCTGAGGGTCGAGCGAGCCGATGAAAGCAATCTGCAGGCCCAGATAGATTGCCGCACACATGATGATCGACAACACCAGCGCCGCCGGAATGTCGAATTTCGGGTTTCGCACCTCGCCTGCCATGTCGACCACATGCCGGAACCCGATGAACGAGAAGATTACCCCACCGGTCGAAACGGCGGCCAGTATTCCCTTGAGCCCATACGGTGCGAACCCGTCGGGCTGCGTGAAGTTCTGGGCATTGAAACGTGAGAGGATCAGCACCACGGATAGCAGGATCGGAATAGCCACCTTTGCGCTTGTTATCATTGTGTTGACCCGCGCAAAGAACTTTACGCCCAGCATGTTGACCAGGACGAAGAACACCATGAATACCAAGGCTACAGCCTGTCCGGGCGTGGTCAGGTCACCAGATGGCGCATGCAGCCAGCGTGCATAGGGTGCGAGGTAGGACAGCATCGCCTCGACCTCGATCGGAGCGGTCGTGTTGTACCCGATCCAGGCAGTCCAACCCATCGTCATGGCGACGATGTTGCCGTGCGAAAACTGCGGGACCCGGGCGATCCCTCCGGGGATCGGCAACATGGCCGAGATTTCGGCGAATGTGATGGCCAGAATGAACATTGCCACAGCCCCGATTATCCAGGACAAAACGGCCGCGGGGCCAGCGTGCTGAACGGCCAGAAGCGGCCCGAACAGCCAGCCTGAGCCAATGATTCCTCCGACAGATATGAACGTCAGACCCACCAGGCCGATGTCGCGCTTTAGTTCGGCCATGCATGTCCCTGATTGCCATGCCGGTGCTGCACCGGCCCGAACTCAAGGATAGACGCCGAGTCTCATCCGTATCAAGCGTTGAAAAAGAGAGGGAATGGTGGGTGATAAGAGATTTGAACTCCTGACATCTTCGATGTGAACGAAGCGCTCTACCACTGAGCTAATCACCCGTAGGGCGGCGTATTACAGTGCTTTCTATCCGGCTGCAAGAGGGGAGGCATGCGGTTTTTTTCCATATCCGGACAAGACCGTTTGGGTCCTGTGACTGGGCTTTTTCCCTGTCCAATAGTTTTGAGCGTCTAACAAGTGGCGCAGCCCAAATGCGGTTAATACAGCGAGCCAGGTGCGCCAGATTGAAACCGAAACAAATGAAGTCTTGGTATGAACCAGACACTGATCGCTGAATTCGTCCCGGAACTAGGAAACGACTGCAACGTGGACGGCTATGAAAGCCAAGCGATTTGTGTCGAGGGGGATTTTGCAGGGCAATTGGTAGCAGTAGAATCTGCCGTCTGACTATTCGTTGGCAAGTTCGCCGTTTTGTTGCGGCTCGGCGATGGCAACCAAGGGTTAGGGTGTCTCCGCGCCGGCGCTATCCCAAAGGAGCATGCCAAACGCGCTCGGGAACAAATTTTCCGGTTCGTGCAAAAAACTTGAAAACGCCGCTTGACGATGCCCGGGCGTAGCCATAATACACCCCAACGTTCAGCAATGAACGGGCAGCGGGCGGTTGTAGCTCAGTTGGTTAGAGTACCGGCCTGTCACGCCGGGGGTCGCGGGTTCGAGCCCCGTCAACCGCGCCA
>NZ_JBXWSO010000016.1:0-546970 GCF_059613465.1 Ruegeria sp. SAZA006 | reverse complement strand
CCCAGCAGGATGTGCTCGCGGGTCTGCGGCATCGGGCCGTCAGCTGCGTTCACAACCAGGATCGCGCCGTCCATCTGAGCGGCACCGGTGATCATGTTCTTCACATAGTCGGCGTGGCCGGGGCAGTCGACATGCGCATAGTGGCGGTTGTCGGTCTCGTATTCCACGTGGGCGGTCGAGATGGTGATGCCGCGCGCTTTCTCTTCCGGCGCACCGTCAATCTGGTCATACGCCTTGAAGTCGCCGAAATACTTGGTGATTGCTGCGGTCAGCGTCGTCTTGCCGTGGTCAACGTGGCCAATCGTGCCAATGTTGACGTGCGGTTTTGTACGCTCAAACTTTTCCTTTGCCATGATGGCCTCCTTTTTCGGAAATGAAGGGAGCCCGGGCAGCAGGCTCCCTCTATTTTTCGGTTATGCGTATTTTGCCTGGATCTCTTCCGCGATGTTCTGCGGAACCGGATCATAGTGGTCGAACTGCATGGTGAACTGGGCGCGGCCCGACGACATCGAACGCAGAGTGTTGATGTAGCCGAACATGTTGGCCAGCGGCACGAATGCGTCGATCGCAATCGCGTTGCCGCGCGGCTCTTGTCCAGACACCTGGCCCCGACGCGAAGTCAGGTCGCCGATGATACCGCCGGTGTACTCTTCCGGGGTGATCACTTCGACCTTCATGATCGGCTCCAGCAGTTTCGCGCCGGCCTTTTTCAGACCTTCGCGCATGCACATCCGCGACGCGATTTCGAACGCCAGAACGCTCGAGTCGACGTCGTGGAATTTACCGTCCAGCAGGGCAACCTTGAAGTCGATCACGGGGAAGCCGGCCAGCGGGCCGCTGTCCATGACGGACTGGATGCCTTTTTCGACACCGGGGATGTATTCCTTCGGAACGGCACCACCAACGATGCGGCTTTCGAACGAATAACCTTCGCCCGGTTCGGTCGGAGTGATCTCGAGCTTGACCTCAGCGAACTGACCCGAACCACCCGACTGTTTCTTGTGGGTGTAGGTGTGTTCGATCGGCATCGAGATGGTCTCACGATAGGCCACCTGCGGCGCACCGATGTTGGCTTCGACCTTGAACTCGCGCTTCAGACGGTCAACCAGGATGTCCAGGTGAAGTTCGCCCATGCCCTTCATGATGGTCTGACCCGATTCCAGGTCGGTTTCCACGCGGAAGGACGGGTCTTCGGCGGCCAGACGGGCCAGACCCTGAGACATCTTTTCCTGGTCGCCCTTGGTTTTGGGCTCGACCGCGATCTCGATCACCGGATCGGGGAAGGTCATGGTTTCCAGAACCACGGGATCCTTCGGATCGCACAGGGTGTCACCGGTGGTGGTGTCTTTCAGACCCGCCAGAGCGATGATGTCGCCTGCGAACGCTTCTTCGATCTCTTCCCGGTTGTTCGAGTGCATCATCATCATACGACCGATGCGCTCTTTCTTGCCTTTGGTCGAGTTCAGGATCGAGTCGCCCTTGTTCAGAACGCCCGAGTAGATCCGGGTGAAGGTCAGCGAGCCAACGAAGGGGTCATTCATGATTTTGAACGCCAGGCCCGAGAAGGCCATGTCATCGTCAGCGCGACGCGCGATGTTACGGACTTCTTCCTCGTCACCGGGTTTGAAGCCCATGTAGTCGACAACGTCCAGCGGGCTGGGCAGATAGTCGATCACGGCGTTGAGCAGCGGCTGAACACCTTTGTTCTTGAACGCCGAACCACCCAGAACCGGCACGAAGTGCAGCGCCAGGGTACCCTTGCGCAGCAGTTTGCGCAGGGTCGGAATGTCGGGCTCGTTGCCTTCCAGGTATTCCATCATCGCGTCGTCGTCTTCTTCGACGGCCGCTTCGATCATCTTGCCGCGCCATTCTTCAGCCATGTCCTTCAGGCTGTCGCGGATCGGAGCCTTGACCCAGCTTGCGCCAAGGTCTTCGCCCTGCCACAGCCATTCTTCCATGGTGACCAGGTCGATCAGGCCTTCAAGTTCGTTCTCTGCACCGATCGGGATACCGACGGGAACGGCGCGCGCGCCGGTGCGGTCTTCGATCATGCGAACGCAGTTGAAGAAGTCGGCGCCGATCTTGTCCATCTTGTTGACGAAGACCATGCGCGGAACCTTGTAGCGGTCAGCCTGACGCCACACGGTTTCGGTCTGGGGCTCAACACCTGCGTTTGCGTCCAGAACGCAAACGGCACCGTCGAGAACCGCCAGCGAACGCTCGACTTCGATGGTGAAGTCAACGTGGCCGGGGGTGTCGATGATGTTCAGGCGGTGCTTGGGGGTATCGGCGGTCTGACCGTCCTCGGTGCGCTCCCAGAAGGTGGTGGTCGCAGCCGAAGTGATGGTGATGCCGCGTTCCTGCTCCTGCTCCATCCAGTCCATGGTGGCTGCACCATCGTGCACCTCACCGATGTTGTGGGATTTGCCGGTGTAATACAGGATACGCTCCGAGCAGGTGGTCTTGCCTGCATCGATGTGCGCCATGATACCGAAGTTACGGTATAGTTCGAGCGGATATTCGCGTGCCATTTGGATAAGCCTCTGGGATTACCAACGATAGTGGCTGAAGGCTTTGTTCGCCTCGGCCATCTTGTGGGTGTCTTCGCGCTTCTTAACGGCAGTACCGCGGGACTGTACGGCGTCCAGCAGTTCGCCGGCGAGGCGTTCTTCCATGGTGTTTTCGTTGCGGCCGCGCGCGGCGGTGATCAGCCAGCGGATGGCCAGAGCTTCGCGGCGCTCGGGGCGCACTTCGACCGGAACCTGGTAGGTTGCACCACCAACCCGGCGCGAGCGAACCTCGACCGACGGCTTGATGTTGTCGAGTGCTTCGTGGAACACCTCGACAGGAGCGCGCTTGATCTTGCTCTCAACGCGATCAAAGGCGTTGTAGACGATACGCTCTGCGACCGACTTCTTGCCGTCGATCATCAGGTTGTTCATGAATTTGGTCAGGACCTTGTCGCCAAATTTGGCGTCAGGCAGGACTTCGCGTTTTTCGGCGGCGTGACGACGTGACATATCAGCCTCTCCTTCTTACTTGGGACGCTTCGCGCCGTACTTCGAACGACGTTGCTTACGGTCTTTGACGCCCTGGGTATCCAGAACACCACGCAGGATGTGGTAGCGGACACCCGGAAGGTCTTTCACACGGCCGCCACGGATCAGAACAACCGAGTGTTCTTGCAGGTTGTGGCTTTCACCCGGGATGTACGAAATGACTTCGTAACCGTTGGTCAGGCGCACCTTGGCAACCTTACGCATAGCTGAGTTCGGCTTCTTCGGCGTGGTGGTGTACACGCGTGTGCAGACGCCGCGCTTCTGCGGGCACTGCTCCAGGTGCATGGACTTCGAGCGTTTTACTTTGGGCTGCCGCGGTTTGCGGATCAGCTGTTGAATAGTTGGCATTCCGGTTTCTTCCCCGTTTTGCAACACACATGACATGCACGCGCGTTGCGTGCGGCTAACTTCGCTGCGCCAATGCGTCCACAAGCGCAAAACCCGCGAGCGTTCCCATTCCGAGGTGAACGTCGCGGTTGGTTATCAGAGGGCGCGAACTGCAAAATTGTCCGGGCCTTGACCAGTTCAATACTGAAATCGGTTTTGGGGCGGCCCCCGGTACCGAGATGACGGGCGTATAGGGGGAGTCGGCCCGACTGTCAACAGCCCCGGCAGATGGCCGCCCGCCTTGCAGCCTTGCGTCGCGGCGGAAGCGACATCGGTTGCGGTGTCACATCCCTCGGGGCATAGTCCGCACTGGTGTATTCCTACCGGAAGTGAAGATGCAAGTCATTGGTCTGTGCCGTTTCTCCTACCCGGCCATCGGCGGGTTCCAGACCATGCACGAGACGATCGAAGCGCGCCGGCGCCACTTGTACGATCCCCGACGTCTGGACGAGCGGTTCCGCCTGTTCGAGACCTGCGCCCTGCCCGCCCTGCGCGCCCAAACCGATCCGCGGTTTCAGTTTGTGATCGTGACCGGGACCTGCCTGCCTCGGGTCGCCCGTGATCGTCTGAACGACCTGACTTCGGGCATGAAACAAGTGCAAATCGTCTCGCGGGAACCCGGCCGGCACCGCTCTGTCATGAAAGACGTCCTGAACCGGGCACGCTTGAACCCTGACCTGCCATGCCTGCAATTCCGTCATGATGACGACGATGCGGTTGCGGTGGATTTCGTCGAATTGCTCCGCCGCGCGGTTCAGGACGCCGAAGGGCTGGTACGGCGCAACAAGATGGTTGCCATCGATTTCAATCACGGCTTCCTTGCCCGGTTCGACGCCAGCGGAATCCAGGCCACGCCGGTTCACCGGTCGCTGCTGGGTGTTGGTTTTGGGATGTATGTGCGCGGCGGGTGTGAGCTGACGATCATGAACTTTGCCCACCACAAGATCGGCAACTTCATGCCAGTCATCAGCCAGAACGAACCGCCGATGTGGGTGCGCACTCTCAACGGGTTCAACGATTCACCCAACACCCGCGCAAGCAAGGCCAAGCTGGAACCGTTGACCCCCGCTCTGGCAAAGCAGTTCGAAACCCGGTTTGCAATTGATCAGACGGTGGTCCGACGCGTCTATTCGGACGCCTGAAGCGCCCGCTCACGAAAGAGGGTGAACAGCCCCGCGCTGACCACCAGTGCAGCGCCCAGCATGGTGATCCGGTCGGGCCAATCCCCGAAAACCGCCCAGCCCAGACCCAAGGCCCAGATCAGGCTCGAGTATCGGAACGGTGCGACAAAGCTAACCTCGCCAACGCGCATCACCATTACGCTGAAGAGATACCCGAGCAGGACGAAAACCGCTGCCGAGGCAATCAACATCCCCGACCCGGCCGTCATCGGCACCCAACCCTGAAAAACCGAGGCAATTGCCGCACCGGTGGTAATCGTCAATGAGGTTGCCAAAGTAACGACCATCGACGGTACCTCGGGCGACATTCGGCGGGTGATCAAATCCCGAGCCGTCACGCAGATGACGGCAATCAGGGCATACATGGCATAGATGCTGAATCCGTCCGGACCCGGTCGCACGATCAGCAGCATGCCCGCAAACCCCAATGCAATGGCCATGATCCGCCGCCACCCGATCTGTTCCGAAAAGAACAGCGCCGCACCCAGGGTTACGGTCAGCGGCAGGGCCTGCAGAACCGCGGTCACATTGGCCAGTGGCATGTGCATCAACGCCGTGAGGAAGAAGAACGTCGCCGACAATTCCGCCACGCAGCGAAAAGCCACCAACCAGCGATCGTGCCGCCCAAACCGCAGATGCAATGCCCCCAGATGCCGCGCCAACGCAAAAACCAGGATCGTCGCCAACAACCCGCGCAGAGCCACCAGCTGGAACAGTGGCACCTCCTGACCGGCCGCCTTGACCAGTGTATCGTTCACAGTGAATGCGGCCATGCTGCCCATCATCAGCAGGGCGCCTTTGACGTTCGGTGTCATTGCCATGGCCCGGTTTCAATCTGGTCCCGGCATTGGCATCTCACCTGAGCAGATTGTCAACTTGTGATCCGGCCAATTCGATATTGTTTGGTCAGATCGCAGACCCGAGGTTCAACGGATCGTAGCTGTACCTGTTCACTTTTATGGGGCGGGTCCCTGTGTTTCCGCCTACAGGTAGTTCAGCTTCTGGGTGACCCAGAACAGTATCTCTGCAAGTGGCGAAATCGGTCCGGCCTTGTCAGTCATCACAAGCGCGGTGCCCGACGCGCCGAATTGAAGTGTTTCCAGAGGTACATCGCCAGGAAGTTCGATGAGGACCGGAAAGCTGGTGATCCCGACAAGTTCGCGCATCGAAGGTAAACCGGAGCGGAGATCCAATGCGCCCTCAGACAGGGCCGGCGGAAACCCCGAAATATTTCCCGTGATCTCGGATCCCGGTTGGGTTCGCAGCGCCAAACGGATTTCATCGCCAAGGCCGACATTGGATCGGCTGGATTGGGGCAGCGAGGCCACCAACGCGTGGTTCGTCGGATCTATGAAGGTCAATGCGCCCTGGAAGGTTGTCGCGCGATTGCCCGGGCGCAGCGTGACCGCACTGACGATCCCGTCGCCCGGCGCGAAGACTTCCGTCTGCTTGAGGTTCCATTCGGCCTGCGCAAGCGCCTGTTCGGCCTCCACGACCGCCACGTCCTCACCGTCGATCTGAGCTGCGATCCGGCGCTCCAGCCCCGCTTTTCGGGCTTCTGCTGCACGAATGCTTGCGGTGAGCTGTTCGATCGTCGCAACCGCTTCCTGCAGTTTGAAGGTGGTGGATGCGCCACGCTCTTCCAGTTGAACGATGTCATCCCGCCGCTGCTGCCCAAAAACGAGTTGCGCGGTCAATGAAGCGATATCGGCTTCGGCAGCCGCCAGATCCGTGGTCAATTGGTCCGCTGCAGACCGGGCGGCTTCCAGAGATGCCTCCAGCCGCGCTACCTCGAGCACGTAGAATTCGGGATCGATTCTGAACAAAAGATCGCCTTCGTTGACCTTCTGGTTCGGCTCAACGGCAACTTCGACGACCGTTCCGGAGACATTGGGCACAATGCTTGTCTGAACGCCCAGAACCGACACAGGCCCCGTAGGCGCCGTGTGGTTCAGAGCGCCGATGACAACCAACGCGACGACGGCGGCCCCACCGTATGACACGGTCTTCCAGAAGCCATTCCAAGGCAGCAGGCTGAACTTGGAAAAGACCAGCCAAATCACGCCAAAATACAATCCGAGGACTATGAGCATCCGTGCAAGACCTGTGTTGAGTTTCAAACAGCGGTTACGGGAGCAACTGCATTATCACATTCCGATTTTTGAGTATGCAGCAGTTCCGTTTGAAATCACAGTGTTTGGATGGAACCCTGACCGCTTCCGGTACCGGCCAAAACAAAAAAAGGCCCCGCGGAACCGCAGGGCCTTTCTGAGTTTCTCGTCGCCGATATTATTCGCGGCTTTCCGGAGTTTCCACCAGCGAGTCCAGCTCGTCGCCGACCATGTCATCATCCATCATCGGAGCGGCCAGCGCGGCTGCGGCCTCGGCCTCTTCGCGACGTGCCTCGATGACGACATTGTCACGCTGCTGCGCGATCTGGCGGACACGCTGTGTCGCACCACCGGTACCGGCCGGGATCAGACGGCCGACGATGACGTTCTCTTTCAGGCCAACCAGCTTGTCCTTCTTGCCCTGAACCGAAGCTTCGGTCAGCACGCGGGTGGTTTCCTGGAACGATGCCGCCGAGATGAACGAACGCGTTTGCAGCGAAGCCTTGGTGATCCCCAGAAGGATCGGCTCGCCCTGGGCCGGACGACCACCGCGGGCGATGGTCTTCTCGTTGGCCGCGTCGAACTCCTGTTTGTCGACATGCTCGCCCTTCAGCAGGGTGGTGTCGCCCGAGTCCAGGATCTCCCACTTCTGCAGCATCTGGCGTACGATGACTTCGATGTGCTTGTCGTTGATCTTCACGCCCTGCAGACGATAGACGTCCTGCACCTCGTCGATCATGTAATCCGCCAGCGCTTCGACACCCATGATGGACAGGATGTCGTGCGGAGCCGGGTTACCGTCCATGATGTAGTCACCCTTCTGCACGAAGTCGCCTTCCTGCACCGGGATGTGCTTGCCCTTGGGCACCATGTACTCGATCGTCTCCAGCGACTCGTCGACCGGCTCGATGCTGATGCGGCGCTTGTTCTTGTAATCGCGGCCAAAGCGCACGTAACCATCGGCTTCCGCGATGATTGCGTGATCTTTCGGACGACGCGCTTCGAACAGTTCGGCCACACGCGGCAGACCACCGGTGATGTCCTTGGTCTTGGCGCCTTCACGCGGAATACGCGCAACAACGTCACCGGCCTCGATCTTCTGACCGTCTTCGACCGACAGGATCGCGTCCACAGACATCGGATAGTGAACCGGGTTGCCCGCATCGTTGCGGACCGGCTCGCCATTGTCATCCACAAGAATGATCTCGGGCTTCAGATCGCTGCCTTTGGGGGCGGCGCGCCAGTCGATCACGATCTTCTGGGTCATGCCGGTTGCATCGTCGGTCTCGTCGCGGACAGCAATGCCCGAAACCAGGTCGACGTATTTTGCGGTACCGGCTTTCTCGGCGATGATCGGCAGGGTGTAGGGGTCCCACTCGAACAGCTTGTCGCCGCGCTTGACCTTGGTGCCTTCTTTGACAAACAGCTTCGAGCCGTAGCCCAGCTTGAAGCTGGCGCGCTCTTCGCCGTGTTCGTCGTTGATCACCAGCTTCATGTTCCGGCCCATGACCAGGCTTTCGCCGGCGGCATTGACCAGGATCTGCGGGTTCTCAAAGGCAACGACACCGTCCTGGTTCGCTTCCTGGAACGACTGCTGACCACCTTGCGCAACACCACCGATGTGGAAGGTCCGCATCGTCAGCTGCGTACCCGGTTCACCGATCGACTGCGCGGCGATGATGCCGACAGCCTCACCGGTGTTCACCATGGTCCCGCGTGCAAGGTCACGACCGTAGCAGGTTGCACAGACGCCTTCCTCGGACTCACAAGTCAGAGGCGAGCGGATGCGCATCGAGGCAACACCGGCCTCGTCGATCGTATCGGCCATGCGTTCGTCGATCAGCTGTCCGGCGGCGACGATGACCTCGTCGGTACCCGGACGCAGAACGTCATCTGCGGCCACACGGCCCAGAACGCGTTCTGCCAGCGACGCGACGACTTCACCGTCATTGACCGCAGCCTCAGCCGTGATCGCACGGTCGGTTCCACAGTCGACCTCGCGCACGATGCAATCCTGCGCCACGTCAACAAGACGACGAGTCAGGTAGCCCGAGTTCGCCGTCTTCAGAGCGGTATCCGACAGACCCTTACGGGCACCGTGGGTCGAGTTGAAGTATTCAAGAACGGTCAGACCTTCCTTGAAGTTCGAGATGATCGGCGTCTCGATGATGTCGCCGTTCGGCTTGGCCATCAGGCCGCGCATACCGCCCAGCTGCTTCATCTGGGTTACCGAGCCACGCGCACCGGAGTGCGCCATCATGTAGACCGAGTTCGGCTCTTTGTCGGCGCCGTTCTCGTCCTTCTGGATTGCCGAGATGGTGCGCATCATGGCTTCGGTTACGCGGTCGTTACACTTCGACCAGGCATCGACAACCTTGTTGTACTTTTCGCCCTGAGTGATCAGGCCGTCCATGTACTGCTGTTCGAAGTCTTTCACCTGTTCGCGGGTTTCGTCCACGATGCCCCACTTGTCTTCGGGGATCACCATGTCGTCCTTGCCGAACGAGATACCGGCCTTGAACGCTTCCCTGAAGCCCATCGACATGATCTGGTCGCAGAAGATCACCGACTCTTTCTGACCGCAGTAGCGGTAGACGGTGTCGATCACCTGCTGCACTTCTTTCTTCCGCAGCAGGCGGTTGACCAGATCGAACGGCGCCTTGTTGTTCTTGGGCAGCAGAGCCCCCAAGCGAACACGGCCCGGCGTGGTTTCAAAACGCTTCTGAACCTCGTTGCCTTCTTCGTCGATCTGGGTGATCCGCGCGGTGATTTTCGAGTGCAGGTGCACCTCGCCCGCGTCCAACGCGTGCTGGACTTCGTCGATGGAGCCAAAGACCTTGCCTTCACCCGGCATGCCTTCGCGTTCCAGGGTCACGTAGTAGAGACCCAGGATCATATCCTGCGACGGAACGATGATCGGCGCGCCGTTTGCAGGCGACAGAACGTTGTTCGTCGACATCATCAGAACACGCGCTTCCAGCTGCGCCTCAAGGCTCAGCGGAACGTGCACGGCCATCTGGTCCCCGTCGAAGTCGGCGTTGAAGGCCGAACAGACCAGCGGGTGCAGCTGGATGGCTTTACCTTCGATCAGAACCGGCTCGAACGCCTGAATGCCAAGACGGTGCAGCGTCGGCGCACGGTTCAGCATGACTGGGTGTTCGCGGATCACCTCGTCGAGGATATCCCACACTTCGGGACGCTCTTTCTCGACCAGCTTCTTCGCCTGTTTCACGGTCGAAGACAGACCCTTGGCTTCAAGGCGCGAGTAAATGAACGGCTTGAACAGTTCCAGCGCCATTTTCTTGGGCAGACCACACTGGTGCAGCTTGAGTTCCGGACCGGTCACGATGACCGAACGGCCCGAGAAGTCGACGCGCTTACCCAGAAGGTTCTGACGGAAGCGGCCCTGCTTGCCTTTCAGCATGTCCGACAGCGATTTCAGCGGACGCTTGTTGGCGCCGGTGATCACGCGGCCGCGACGGCCGTTGTCGAACAGAGCGTCGACGGATTCCTGCAGCATCCGCTTTTCGTTGCGGACGATGATGTCAGGCGCGCGCAGTTCGATCAGACGCTTCAGACGGTTGTTCCGGTTGATGACGCGGCGATACAGATCGTTCAGATCCGACGTTGCAAAACGGCCACCATCCAGCGGAACCAGCGGGCGCAGTTCCGGCGGAATGACCGGGATCACGGTCATCACCATCCACTCGGGCCGGTTGCCCGACTCGAGGAAGGATTCAACAACCTTCAGACGCTTGATGATCTTCTTGGGCTTCAGCTCGCCGGTTGCTTCGGCCAGATCAGCGCGCAGCTGCTCGGCTTCGGCTTCCAGATCGATCTGGGCCAGCATCTCACGGATGGCTTCGGCACCGATATTCGCGGTGAACGCGTCCATGCCATAGGCATCCTGCGCGTCCATGTACTCTTCTTCGGTCAGCATCTGGCCGTAGGTCAAGTCTGTCAGACCGGGCTCGATGACGACATAGTTTTCAAAGTACAGAACGCGTTCCAGATCGCGCAGCGTCATGTCCAGCATCAGACCGATGCGGGACGGCAGCGATTTCAGGAACCAGATGTGAGCGACGGGCGCGGCCAGTTCGATGTGGCCCATACGCTCGCGGCGAACCTTCTGCAGAGTGACTTCCACACCGCATTTCTCGCAGACAACGCCGCGATACTTCATCCGCTTATATTTGCCGCACAGACATTCGTAATCTTTGATCGGGCCAAAGATACGCGCGCAGAACAGACCGTCACGCTCGGGCTTGAACGTCCGGTAGTTGATGGTTTCGGGTTTCTTGATCTCGCCATAGGACCAAGACAGGATCCGCTCGGGCGACGCCAGCGAGACCTTGATCTCGTCGAAAACCTTCGGGGGCGTCAGCGGGTTGAACGGGTTGTTGGTGATTTCCTGGTTCATTTGTTACCTCAAATCTTGCGGAAGGGGGGACGGGAGAAAGGGCAGCGCCCTTACTCCTCAACCTCCGCATCCAGGAGTTCCATATTCAGGCCGAGGCCACGGACTTCTTTAACCAGAACGTTGAATGATTCCGGTACGCCCGCCTCGAAGTTATCCTCGCCCTTGACGATCGACTCATAGACCTTGGTCCGGCCGGCGACGTCATCCGATTTCACGGTGAGCATCTCCTGCAGGGTGTAGGCGGCGCCGTAAGCTTCCAGCGCCCAGACCTCCATCTCACCAAAGCGCTGACCACCGAACTGCGCCTTACCACCCAGCGGCTGCTGGGTCACCAGGCTGTACGGCCCGGTCGAACGCGCGTGGATCTTGTCGTCCACCAGGTGGTGCAGTTTCAGCAGGTACTTGATACCCACGGTCACCGGACGCGCGAACTGCTCGCCGGTACGACCGTCGAACAGGATCGACTGACCGCTTTCCGAGAAACCTGCGCGGATCAGTGCATCGTTGACGTCGGCCTCTTTGGCGCCGTCAAAGACCGGGGTTGCGATCGGAACACCGCGGGTCACGTTGCTGGCCGCTTCGATCAGCTGGTCCTCGTCCATGCCGCTGATGCCCTCTTCGTAGACATCCTCGCCATAGGCGTGTTTCATCGCGTCACGGACCGGCGTCAGGTCGCCCGAGCGGCGGTATTCCTGCAGCGCCTCGTCGATCTTCAGACCCAGACCGCGCGCGGCCCAACCCATGTGGGTTTCAAGGATTTGACCGACGTTCATACGCGACGGCACGCCCAGCGGGTTCAGACAGAAGTCGACCGGAGTACCATCCGCAAGGAACGGCATGTCCTCCATCGGCACGACCTTCGAGATCACACCCTTGTTCCCGTGACGGCCGGCCATCTTGTCGCCCGGCTGCAGCTTGCGCTTCACGGCGATGAAGACCTTGACCATCTTCATCACGCCCGGCGGCAGGTCGTCGCCACGGCGGACCTTCTCGACCTTGTCCTCGAAACGGGCATCCAAGGCGCGCTTCTGCACCTCGTACTGCTCGTTCAGAGCCTCGACGATCTGAGCGTCCTTCTCGTCTTCCAGCGCCAGCTGCCACCACTGACCGCGGGTCAGCGATTCGAGAAGCTCTTCGGTGATCTCCGAGCCCGCCTTGACGCCTTTCGGTCCCTTGACGGCGGTTTTACCCAGGATCATCGACTTGAGACGCGCATAGATGTTGCGGTCCAGAATTGCCAGCTCGTCGTCCCGGTCACGGGCCAGACGTTCGACTTCCTCACGCTCGATCTGCAGCGCACGCTCGTCTTTCTCGACGCCGTGACGGTTGAAGACGCGGACTTCGACGACCGTACCGTAATCGCCCGGCTTCACGCGCAGCGAGGTATCGCGCACGTCAGATGCTTTTTCACCAAAGATGGCGCGCAGCAGTTTTTCTTCCGGGGTCATCGGGCTTTCACCCTTCGGAGTGATCTTGCCGACCAGAATATCGCCCGGCTCGACATCCGCGCCGATGTAAACGATGCCCGCCTCGTCGAGGTTGCGCAGCGCTTCTTCACCGACGTTCGGAATGTCGCGGGTGATCTCTTCCGGACCCAGCTTTGTATCACGGGCGGCGACTTCGAATTCCTCGATATGGACCGAGGTAAAGACGTCGTCACGCGCGATGCGCTCGGAAATCAGGATCGAGTCTTCGTAGTTGTAACCGTTCCACGGCATGAACGCGACGACCACGTTCTTGCCCAGAGCCAGTTCACCCATATCGGTCGACGGACCATCAGCGATGACCTCGCCCTTCTGGACGGTGTCACCCACCTTGATCAGCGGACGCTGGTTGATGCAGGTGTTCTGGTTCGAACGCTGGAACTTGCGCAGACGATAGATGTCAACGCCGGCATCGCCCAGCTCCAGATCTTCGGTGGCGCGGATAACGATACGCTGGGCATCGACCTGGTCGATGATACCGGCACGTTTCGCCTGGATCGCAGCACCAGAGTCAATCGCAACCTTTTCCTCGATCCCGGTACCGACCAGCGGTGCCTCGGCCCGCAGCAGCGGAACCGCCTGACGTTGCATGTTCGAGCCCATCAGAGCGCGGTTGGCGTCGTCATTTTCAAGGAACGGGATCAGCGAGGCCGCAACCGAGACCAGCTGCTTCGGCGAAACGTCGATCAAGTCAACATTCTCGCGCGGGGCAAGCGTGTAGTCACCGGCCTGACGGGTCGAGACCAGATCGTTGATGAACTTGCCATCCGTATCCAGCGTCGCGTTGGCCTGCGCCACGGTGTGACGCATTTCCTCGGTCGCGGACATGTAGTGGACCTCGTCGGTCACCTGCCCGTCTTTCACGACGCGATAGGGGGTTTCGATGAAACCGTACTTGTTCACGCGGGCAAAGGTGGCCAGCGAGTTGATCAGACCGATGTTCGGACCTTCCGGCGTTTCAATCGGGCACATCCGGCCATAGTGGGTCGGGTGCACGTCGCGCACCTCAAAGCCCGCACGCTCGCGCGTCAGACCACCCGGGCCAAGCGCCGACAGGCGGCGTTTGTGGGTGACTTCCGACAGCGGGTTGGTCTGGTCCATGAACTGCGACAGCTGCGAGCTGCCGAAGAATTCACGCACCGCGGCCGCCGCCGGTTTCGCGTTGATCAGGTCCTGCGGCATGACGGTGTCGATCTCGACCGACGACATGCGCTCTTTGATGGCGCGTTCCATGCGCAGCAGGCCGACGCGGTACTGGTTTTCCATCAGTTCGCCGACCGAGCGCACACGACGGTTGCCCAGGTGGTCGATATCGTCGATGTCACCTTTGCCATCACGCAGTTCGACCAGCGCTTTGATGCAGGCCACGATGTCTTCGCGTCGCAAGGTGCGCAGCGTGTCCGGCGCATCCAGAGCCAGGCGCATGTTCATCTTTACACGACCAACAGCAGACAGGTCATAGCGTTCGCTGTCGAAGAACAGTGTGTCAAAAAGGGCCGACGCAGCCTCGACGGTGGGCGGCTCGCCCGGGCGCATGACGCGGTAGATGTCCATCAGCGCGCTTTCGCGGCCCATGTTCTTGTCCTGCGCCATGGTGTTGCGGATGTACGGACCGACGTTGATGTTGTCGATGTCCAGAACCGGAATATCGGTGATGCCGGCATCGATCAGCTCCTTCACGGTGCCGCCGATCAGCTCGCCATCCTTGTCATATTCCAGCGTCAGCTCATCACCGGCTTCGACATAGATCGCACCGGTTTCTTCGTTGATGATGTCCTTGGCGACGAACTTGCCCACGATGTGGTCGAACGGCACCAGAAGGTCGGTGACCTTGCCCTCGTCGATCAGTTGCTTAACCGCGCGCGGGGTGACTTTCTTGCCGGCTTCGGCAATCACTTCACCGCTTTTTGCGTCGATCAGGTCATAGGTGGGACGGGTGCCGCGCACACGTTCGGGGAAGAACGGGGTGACCCAGCCCTTCTTCTTGTTCAGCTTGTAGGACACGGTGTCGTAATACGCGTCCATGATCGCTTCTTGGTCCAGGCCCAGGGCATAGAGCAGCGTGGTCACCGGCAGTTTGCGGCGACGGTCGATCCGGGCATAGACGATGTCCTTGGCGTCGAACTCGAAGTCCAACCAGCTGCCGCGGTACGGGATAATGCGGCAGGCAAACAGCAGCTTGCCCGAGGAGTGGGTCTTGCCCTTGTCGTGGTCGAAGAACACGCCGGGCGACCGGTGCATCTGGGACACGATCACACGCTCGGTGCCGTTCACGATGAAGGTACCGTTCGGCGTCATCAGGGGCATGTCGCCCATGAACACGTCCTGTTCCTTGATGTCCTTGACCGATTTGGCCCCGGTGTCTTCGTCGACATCGAACACGATCAGGCGCAGGGTGACCTTCAGCGGCGCGCTGTAGGTCATGTCGCGCTGCATGCACTCTTCAACGTCGTATTTCGGCTTTTCCAGCTCGTATTTCACGAATTCCAGCACGGAAGTTTCGTTGAAATCCTTGATCGGAAAGACCGATTGGAACACGCCGTTGATACCTTCGCCGTCGGTCGGCTGGTCGGCATCGCCAGAGCGCAGGAATAGATCATAGGAGGATTTCTGGACCTCAATGAGGTTCGGCATTTCCAGGACTTCGCGGATTTTGCCGTAGTATTTCCGAAGACGTTTCTGGCCAAGGAACGATTGAGCCATGTCAGATGTCACCTTTCGATGTTCTCAGCGGGCAAAAACACCGTCGGGCCCCGGCGCCTTGCACATACGAGACGACACGTCCGGATCAATTCGTGGCCACCGTCCCGAATGGTAGCCTCCCGATCCGCGAACCGCGTCTTAGAAAACGCCCCAGCACATGAGGCCCTTTCTAAGACAGGTTCGGCTGGACCCGGATTTCTCCGGGCCCAGCCAAATTCCACGGCGCATCCGCGATGCACCGAAAGACAGGCTTAGGCCAGCTCGACCTCGGCGCCAGCTGCTTCCAGCTTGCCCTTGATCTCTTCGGCTTCTGCCTTGTCCACGCCTTCTTTGATCTTGCCGCCGGCTTCGACCAGTTCCTTGGCTTCTTTCAGGCCCAGGCCAGTGATGCCGCGAACTTCTTTGATGACGTTGATTTTCGAAGCGCCGGCGTTCTTCAGAACGACGTCGAATTCGGTTTTCTCTTCCTCAGCTGCACCGCCGGCATCGCCAGCTGCGCCTGCGACCATGACGGCGCCGCCAGCTGCGGGCTCGATGCCGTACTCGTCCTTGAGGATGGTTTTCAGTTCTTGTGCTTCCAGCAGGGTCAGACCAACGATCTCTTCTGCCAGTTTCTTCAGATCAGCCATTGTATCAGCTCTTTCCGTTTACAGTGTGTGTTCCAACGTCAGGGCATGTGCCCCACGCAGATCATTCAGTGCCAACCGCTTACGCAGCTTCCGCCTTCTCTTCGATGGTGGAAAGGATGCTTGCGATGTTGCTTGCAGGTGCGCCAATTGCACCGGCGATGTTCGAAGCAGGCGCGCCGATGCAGCCCACGATCGAAGCAATAAGCTCTTCACGCGACGGCATTTTCGACACGGCTGTGACACCAGCCCGGTCCAGAGCGTTCTCGCCCATTGCACCGCCAAGGATCTCGAACTTCTGGTTCTCCTTGGCGAAGTCCTCGGCCACCTTGGCTGCTGCCACGGGGTCCTCGGAATAGGTCAGAACAGTCATACCCGTCAGCAGGTCAGCAATGCTCGCACATGGCTTACCGTCGAGGGCGATTTTGGCGAGCCTGTTCTTGGCAACACGCACGGAGCCGCCCGCGTCACGAGCACGTGCGCGAAGGTCCTGCATCTCGGCAACTGTCAGACCGGCGTAGTGAGCAACCACTACGACGCCAGAGCTTTCGAAGATTTGGCCGAGTTCCTCGACCACTTTCTCTTTCTGGGCTCTATCCACAGTTCTCTCCAAGTTTGGGGCGATGTTTCACCCCGGCTCATATTTGCCGAGGGCTGCGCCCCGGCGTTCAGGTCCGTTGTTACGGGATTGGCCAAAATGCGCCCGAGGGTCTGGACCCTCGAAATTCTTTGGTCTTACCCGTCTCAGGCAGGGAATTAAGGGGCCGGAAGGACCCACCCACCGTCTTGGACGAAACGAAATAAAGCGCACGACGAATCGCACGCTTTACTCCGCAGCCCTCTTTAGGGCAGATGGCCGGGGTTTCCAAGGGGTAAATTGGCCCGCACCCCAAGCCGGTAGACAATGACCGCAAACCCGAACAGGATCAACGGATGATCAAATTGAAATCCATTTCCAAGCCGCAATTCCTGTTTCGTCAGATTTCTCGCCAATTGTGGGTTCGCACCAGCCTGATCGCCGCTCTCGCCGTGGTCAGCGCAGGGATTGGCACCTACCTCGGCGGCTTCGTCCCCGACTTTCTCACACAACGGCTGAGCACCGAGGCCGTGGCAAAGATCCTCGGCATTCTGGCGTCGTCCATGCTGGCGGTCACGACCTTTTCGCTTTCGATCATGGTCGCAGCACAGCGATGGGCCTCGAACCAGTCCTCCCCGCGCGCCCAGCAGGTGATCGAAGAAGACAGTGTCTCGCAAAACGTGCTGGCCACGTTTCTCGGCGCATTCATCTTCGCGCTCGTATCCCTGATCCTTGTCGAAACCGGGGTCTACACCCAGCAGTCCATCGCCGTTGCGCTTGCGTTCACCTTGGTGGTGATCTTTTTGGTTACACTGGCGCTCTTGCTCTGGATCGACCAATTGCCCAGCTATGGCAGCATCTCAGAAACGGCACGCAAGATAGAAAAGAACGCCAGGGACACCATGACCCGAGCCATGGAACTGCCTTGCCTCGGCGCCGTTCCGTATCAAGCCGCCGCGGATGTTCCGCGAACCGGGCACGACGTGCGGGCCAGTTCGACAGGGAACGTGCGCCACGTGGATGTCGGCTTGCTGAATTCCTGCGCCGAAGAGAATGACTGCGAGATCTGGATCATGGCGCTGCCGGGGCAATTCGTGACCGAAGGCCAACCCCTGGCCAGAGCGACCCGGAAAATGGATGGTGAAACCATCCGGGAAGCCTTCGTGATCGGGACCGAGCGCAGCTTCAATCAAGACCCCCGCTTTGGCATTCAAACCCTGTCCGAAATCGCACAGCGCGCGCTCTCGCCGGGTATCAACGACCCGATGACGGCAATTCAGATGGTCGAGAGGTTGCTGCGGGTTCTCCTGCCAATTGGCTCGCGGCCCACCCAGCCCGCCGACCCGCAATTCCCGAGAACCCATGCCCCCAAGATCGCGATCGACACGTTCCTGCGTGACGCTTATGCGGCCATTTCCCGGGATGCCGGTGACAAAGTCGAAGTCCACGAGGCCATTCTCAGCGCGCTGACCCGACTGACGCAGACTCAAGACGGAGCAATGAAAACCGCGGCCCGGGCGGCTGCGAACCAGGCATTGACCGTTGCCGAGCGCGACCTCAGGCTGGAGGCCGACAAGGCACGCGTACGTGAAATACCCAATCAGGTTACAGTCGAACCTGCTATCTGAGAGCAAAAGAAAACCCCGGGCAGCATGACCGCCCGGGGTTCGACTTTTCGAAAGAACGTGTCGGCTTATTCGCCCGCAGCTTGCGCCACGTCCACGGTCACGCCGGGGCCCATGGTCGAGCTCAGCGCGATTTTCTTCATATAGGTGCCCTTGGCGCCCGACGGCTTCGCCTTGGCAACGGCCGAGATGAAGGCACGGACGTTTTCCGCCAGCTTGGCTTCGTCGAACGACGCCTTGCCAACGCCTGCGTGCACGACACCACCTTTTTCCGCCTTGAACTGAACTTCACCACCCTTGGCTGCTTCCACGGCCGCTTTCACGTCCATGGTCACGGTGCCGACCTTGGGGTTCGGCATCAGGTTGCGGGGGCCCAGAACCTTACCCAGACGACCGACGATCGGCATCATGTCCGGGGTTGCGATGCAACGGTCAAAGTCGATGTTGCCGGCCTGAATGCTTTCCATCAGGTCCTCGGCGCCGACGATGTCCGCACCGGCTTCTTTCGCCTCGTCAGCCTTGGGGCCGCGCGCGAAGACAGCAACGCGCATGTCCTTGCCGGTGCCGTTCGGCAGACCGACGACGCCGCGCACCATCTGGTCTGCGTGACGGGTGTCGACGCCCAGATTCATGGCGATTTCGATGGTTTCGTCAAACTTCGACGTTGCGTTGGCCTTGACCAGTGCAACTGCCTCTTCGACCGACAGGTTTTCCTTGCCGGCGACGGCTTCGCGCGCTGCGCGGGTACGTTTACCGAGTTTTGCCATCTTACTTCACCTCGATGCCCATGGAACGGGCCGAGCCCAGGATGATCTTCATTGCGCCTTCGACGTCGTTGGCGTTCAGATCCTTCATTTTGGCTTCGGCGATCTCGCGCACCTGCTTGGTGGTCACGGTTGCCACGGTCTCACGGCCGGGGTTCTCCGCGCCACGGGGGCGGTTACGCTTGCCGACCGGCTTCAGACCGGCCGCCTTCTTCAGGTAGTAAGACGCGGGAGGCGTCTTGATGTCCATGGTGAAGGACTTGTCCTGATAGTAGGTGATCACGGTCGGGCACGGAGCGCCGGGCTCCATGTCTGCGGTCTTGGCGTTGAACGCCTTGCAGAATTCCATGATGTTGATGCCGCGCTGACCCAGCGCCGGACCAACTGGCGGCGACGGGTTCGCCTGACCTGCAGGAACCTGCAGCTTCATCGTACCAGCAAGCTTCTTGGCCATTTGGTTTTCCTTTCAACGTGAATGGGACGCGTCCCATCCGGTTTTATGTTGCGTGGTCCGATCCGGAATCGCGATCCCTGCGATCTCCCACGAGAGAATCTCGCCCGAAGACGATAGGGGCGGCGTTTACAGGGGAACGAATGGGTTGGCAAGGGCATGCCACTGAAAACCGGATGGCTGCAGAAGCCGCGGTCCCAACGGCGTTCGTCGGCATTCAAGGGCCCTCGCTATGGGTCAGCAGTCGCCTCCGGCTGCACGGCGCGTTGGTAGAGATGCCAAGTGGTATGCCCAAGGATCGGCAACGTAAAGACAAGCCCAAGGAACGCCGGCACCAGCGACAACAGCATAGTGACCGAGATGATGGCCGCCCAGCCAAGCATGACCACAGGACTTTCAGCGACAACACGGAGTGATGTAAGCATGGCCGTTACGAAATCGGTGTCGCGATCCAGCAGCAAGGGCATGGCAACAACAGTCACCGAAAACAGTACGGCGGACAGAAACGCACCGACGCAGGTTCCAACAGCCAGGAAAGCCCAGCCTTGGGGGGTAAAGAACACGGTGTTCAGGAACCCATCGAAATCCGAAAACGAGGCATTCTGCAGGATGATCGCCACCCAAAGCCGAACCTGGTAGATCCATACCCAGAAAACGAACAGCGTAACGAAGGCCATCCAGCCCATTTCCCGCTTACGCTGATTGGCCATGACCGTCAGTATTTCCGACCAGCCAAAATCCTCTCCGGCCTGAAGTCGACGCGACATCTCATAGAGGCCTGCAGCAGCGAAGGGGGCGACCAGCGGAAATCCCACGACGGCGGGAATGATCATCCAAATCTTGCCAAGCCAGACCAGGCTCCAGACCAGCAGAAACCCGAAAACGGCATAGAACAGTCCGAAAAATCCGCTCATTATGGGACGCGCCAGGAAGTCGGAAAACCCGGCCTTCAGCGAGTCGGTGATGTCGGCGGCGGTGACCGTGTTGACCACAGGCATCGTCCGCTGAGGCGGGGTCGGCCTGTCGGGTGGCGCGGGGCCTGCAGCCTTGGATGTCATGACAGAGTCCTCCCAAAGCATCACGGCGCGCAAATCCTCTGGCCCATGAGCCCGGCTGCGCAACGGTCATGCCTGTACCAAGTATAAGTGTGCATCAGGCAAGGAGTTAGGGCAAGCGGCCAAGGCTGTGGCGAAACCTTACCGGCAACCACCAGAAACAGTTGCGCCGCCTGTTAAGGCGGCGCGTTCGATTCCTGCACGATCAGTTCCTGCAGGAATGATCAGCTCTGCTTGGTGACCTGCGTAAAGTCCAGCTCGACCGGAGTTTCGCGCCCGAAGATCGAGACGGTAACCTTCAGCTTCTGGTTCTCGTCGTCCACGCCCTCGACCATACCGTCGAAATCCTCGAACGGGCCGTCGTTGACTTTGACCTTCTCGCCAACCTCGAAGCTGATCATCAGCTTGGGTGCTTCTTCGCCTTCCTGAACGCGGTTGAGGATCTGGTTCACCTCGGCATCGCGCATCGGCATCGGGCGACCCTGAGGGCCCAGAAAGCCGGTAACGCGGTTGATCGAGTTGATCAGGTGATAGCCCTGATCCGACATTTCCATGTGCACCAGTACGTAGCCGGGCATGAAACGGCGTTCAGTCGTGACCTTTTTGCCCCGGCGCACCTCGATCACCTCTTCGGTGGGAACCAGAACCTCGTCGATCTCGTCCTCAAGGCCGTGTTCGGCCACCGACGTGCGGATCTGCTCTGCGATCTTCTTTTCGAAATTCGAAAGAACGCTGACCGAGTACCACCGTTTCGCCATGAACCTGTCGTCCTTGTTTGCCTTTGGCGCGCCGCGTCGGGCGGACACACCTGAATTGAAATTTTGTCGCGGCCCGGCCGCGGGTTCCGGAATAAAAAGCGGCGCGCAGTCCGAATCGCCGCACGCCCATCCCGAAAGGTCCCGCGTCAACTACTCTGACATTGCCTGCTGTGCAAGGGGGCAGTGCCGGTCCAGCACCCGAAGCGGGCGCGTCTCGGCGCGATCCGACGGGACCCGGCAGTCGGCCTTAGCTGAACATACCCAGGATCAGTTGCAGACCGCCGCGAATGCCCAGATCCACCAGAGCAAAGAACACGGCTGTCAGTGCCGCCATGATGAACACCATGACCGTGGTCAGCAGGACCTCGCGCCGCGTCGGCCAGACGACCTTTGCAACTTCGGCACGGACTTGCTGAATGAACTGGATCGGGTTTGTGGTGGCCATTAGGCTTGGTCTCTCTGCTAGCGGATGGGCCGGACATAGCCGGGCATTGCGGCAATTTCAAGGGCCGTCGGCATCACGATTGCACCCGGTCAGGACTTGGGGCGATCATCCCACTCGTTGCTCAGAATCCGTCGGGCATCGCCTTCGGGGTCGTCATATTGGTTGCTGCGGACCGTATAGATGAACGCCACCAGCCCAACACCGCCCAACAGCAGCGAAATCGGTATCAGATAGGCCAGAACTTCCATTCGGATCACCTCAGGCGCAGAGCGTTCAGGGATACGGTAATCGACGATGTGGACATCGCCAAGGCCGCGATCAAGGGCGTCGCAAGGCCGGCAACGGCCAAAGGCACCGCGATGACATTGTAGATCGTCGCAATCTGAAAATTCTCGCGGATGCGCTTCGTCGCCCGGACAGCAGTATGGCAGGCATCGGCGATCGGCGACAGGTCATTGCCCAGCAGAACGATGTCCGAAGCCACGCGGGCCGCATCCAGTGCCGAAGCCGGAGAGATCGAGGCATGGGCCGCCGCCAGCGCGGCTGTATCGTTCAACCCGTCACCGACCATCAACACCCGGCGGCCTTGGTCTGCAAGCTTCTGAATGTGTCGCGCCTTGTCCTGCGGCAGCGCCCGCGCGATCCAGGTCTCGATCCCCAGCTTCTCGGCCAGAGCTTTCACGGCGTTGGTCGTGTCCCCGGACATGAGGATGACGTCCTTGCCCGCATCGCGCAAAGCCGCGACCGCGTCGGCGGCGCCGGGGCGCAAAGAGTCGGCAAAGCGGAACTCAACCGGTCGATCGCCCGCGATCGCCAACCAGGCCGCGGTGTGATCACCCTCCGTCGCGCCCACCCATTCGGCCCGGCCCAGCCGCACGAGTTGCCCCTGAAACTGGCCCTCGGTCCCGTGACCGGGAATCTCGGTGACGTTTTCAACCTCGGCCGGGGTATACCCCTCGGCCCGGGCGGCCCGGGTCAGGGCAACCGCCAGCGGATGCGCCGAAGCCTGTGCCAAGGCCAGAGCGATCTCGAACTCGCGGCCTGTGTGTTCGCCACCGTTGACCAGTTCCGGCGCGCCCGAGGTAAGCGTTCCGGTCTTGTCGAACACCACGGTGTCGACCTCGGCCAACCGCTCCAACGCCGTGGCGTCCTTGATCAGCATCCCCTTGCGGAACAGCCGCCCCGAGGCCGCGGTCGTGACCGCGGGGACGGCCAACCCCAAAGCACAGGGGCAGGTGATGATCAGCACGGCGGCGGCGATGTTCAGCGCTGTGCGCAGATCGCTAGAATAGATGTACCAGCCAACGAAACTGAGTGCAGACAGGATATGAACCCCGGGGGCATAAAGCTTGGCCGCCTTGTCCGCCAAGGACGTATAACGCGACCGCCCGGATTCCGCGATGGCCACAAGATCGGCCATGCGGTGCAGCGAAGTCTCTTCGCCCACCGCCGTTGCCTGAATGGTCAGCGGCCCGGTCAGGTTGACCTCACCCGCGCTGACCTGTGTGCCCGGCTGGGCAAATACCGGCAGGGTTTCACCGGTCAGCAACGACCGGTCCAACTCGGATTCGCCGGTCACGATCTTGCCGTCCACCGGCATCCGCCCTCCGGGTCGCACCAGAATCAGGTCACCGACGGCCAGTTCGGCAACAGCGACCTCGTGCTCGGTCCCTTCAACAAGACGGATGGCGCGCGGCACCTCGAGGGCTGTCAGCTCTTCCGCGGCGGAGCGGGCCGCGGCACGGGTGCGGTAATCCAGATAGCGCCCCGCCAGCAGAAAGAAGGTCAGCGTCAAAGCCGCATCGAAATAGGCGTGCTCACCGCTCAGCGCCGTTTCCCAAAGCGAAGTGACTAAGGCCAGCAGGATCGCCAGAACGATCGGCACGTCCATGTTCAGGCGGCGAACACGCAGCGCGCTCCACGCGTTGGCAAAAAACGGTTGGGCCGAGAACGCGATGGCCGGAAGGGCGATGGCCGCCGAAATCCAGTGAAACATGTCGCGGGTCGCGTCGGTGGCGCCGGACCAGACGGACACAGACAGCAGCATCACGTTCATCGATGCAAAGCCGGCGACCGCGAGGCGCATCAGCAGATCCCGTCCGGCCTTGTCCGATTGCGTGGCTGACAGAGCACCCGGATCCAGCTCATGCGCCTCGTACCCGGCCCGATCGAGGACCGGGATCAGATCCGTTGCCCGAACCTCGGGCCCCGCCTTGATCAGAGCGCGCTTGAGCGTCAGGTTGACCCTCGCGTCCTGTACGCCGGGGTACGCGTTCAACGCACGTTCGACATTGGCAATACAGGCCGAGCAATGAATGCCCGGCAGTGACAGCGCGATCTGAACGTCGACCGGTACCGGCCTGGCCGGTTCCGCCGGAGCCGCGATGCAGCCCGGACAGGCTGCGGTCCCGGATGTCACCTGCGACGACATTAGCCTAACCCTTGATGTACAACGGAATGCGCCGACTGAATTCCGCGCCGTCCGCATCGCGCGCGACAATACGGACATTCCAGTTGCCTTTTCCAAGCGTCGCCGGGGTGGAATACGCCACACCGTCAAAGGTGAAGTCCGGCGAAAAATCCTCGCGCATATGAGTTGCGCGGCCGACCACGGCCTGCAGTTCGGCCACCCGCACAGGCACGCCTTGCGCATCCGTGATGCGAAGGATCAGCAGGCCGCCCTTGGTTTCCACCTCTGCACCCCAGCCCAGAGACTGCTGCTCCTGCAGCTTTTCATTGAACTCCTGACTGGCAACGTAGGAGTTCTTGACCTCGAGCCCGGGGAATGTCGCGACTGCCTTGTAGGCCAGCACCAGATTGACTGCGATGATGACCCCGAAGGCCCCGACAAAAACCGCAAGAGCGTGCTTTCCGGTGAATTTGCGCTCGGCCATTATTCAGTTCCCCCGCCCGTTGAACGTGGTGTCTTTGTAGGCGCGCTCGCCGCTTTGCAGGTCTTCGACCCAGATCCGGACCGGTGTCGTTTCAGCCATTGCGGGCGCTGTATCTTTCGCGGCGACGATGTAGACCCGGGTCAACTGTGCCGTGTCCGCAGTTACATTTACCGTATCCAGTTCCGTTCCTTCAATCTGAACCTGCAGGCTTGGGTCACCGACCAGAGACAGTTTGAACAGGCGGTCTTCGCCATGTTTGTTCCGCAACCGCACGTCGTAGGTGTTGCGGATCGAACCGTCGGACATGGTCACGAATGTCGGATTGCGCACCGGCGCCACCGTCAGATCGATATCCGATCGGATGAACAACGCAAACAGAAGGCCAAAACCCACCAAAGACCAAAGCGCGGTATACATGATCGTCCGGGGCCGCAGGATGTGCCTCCACACATTTTTGGGGGGGTGGCCCGCGCGTTCACGCGTTTCGTCGCTGAGCGCCATATAGTCGATCAGACCGCGCGGCTTGCCGATCTTGGCCATCATGTCGTCGCAGGCATCGATGCACAGCGCGCAGGTTATGCACTCCAGCTGTTGGCCATCACGGATGTCGATCCCGACCGGGCAGACATTGACGCAGGCCATGCAGTCGATGCAGTCGCCCAGTTCAGAGTCGGCCGTCCGTTTGCCCTTGCCGCGCGGCTCGCCCCGCCATTCTCGGTAGCCAACCACCAGCGTGTCCTCGTCCATCATCGCCGCCTGAATTCGCGGCCACGGACAGGCATAGATGCAGATCTGCTCTCGCGCGAACCCGCCGAAGAAAAAGGTCGTGCCGGTCAGAACCAGCATGGTGGTATAGGCGATCGGATGAGCGTTGCCGGTCACAAGGTCCCGCGCAAGGGTCGGCGCATCCGCGAAATAGAACACCCAGGCCCCGCCGGTCGCCAGACCGATCAGGAACCAGACCACCCATTTGGTCAATCGCAAGCGAGCCTTGCGGAAATCCAGCTTCTTCTGACGATGCAGGCGCAGGCGGGCGTTTCGATCGCCTTCGATCCAGCGCTCGACCAGAATGAAAAGGTCGGTCCAAACCGTCTGTGGGCAGGCATAGCCGCACCACACCCGCCCCAAGGCCGACGTAAACAGGAACAGGCCCAAGCCGGCCATGATCAGCAGACCGGCCACAAAGTAGAATTCGTGTGGCCAGATCTCGATCCAGAAGAAGTAAAAGCGGCGGTTCGCAAGATCCAGCAGCACCGCCTGATCCGGAAGGCTAGGCCCCCGATCCCACCGGATCCACGGCGTCACATAATAGATGCCAAGCGTGACGGCCATTATGATCCATTTGAGGTTCCGAAACTTGCCGGAAACGCGCCGTGGAAAGATCGGTTCCCTTGCGGCGTAAAGGCTGGGGGCTGGGGTGTGATCGCTCACGGCATGGCTCCGGATCTTGCTGTTGGTCGGGCGACTTGTTCCAGATCATACACCGGACAACTTTGACATGGGTCAAAAGCGCATCGCGCAGACACCTTTTGTCACACCTGGTTCGCTTGGCGTTTCAGCCACCCGACGAACGTCTTAACCGCCTTTCTCTGCGGCGTTTGCGCCGTCACGATGTGGTAGCCTCGGGCGTCCGGTGCGACATGAAGTTCAACTAGTCTTCCGGCCACGATATCACGTTCGACGAAATGTCGCACCGTCACCGTGACCCCCTGCCCCGCGCGCACGCCCTCAAGGACCAGATTGCCCGGCAGACTGGTCCGTCCAGCGCCGGGGTCCATGGCCGCCCCATGTTGTGCCAGCCATGTGCTGGCTTCGGTCGTGCCCACCTCTTCCAGCCAAGGCAAACGGGCCAGATCAGCCGCCGGCCACTCGGACCTGGAACCCAGAAGACTGGGCGCGGCAACGATGACCATCGGGGTTTTCAACAACATCTCGGACCGGACGCCCGGCCAACCGCCTGCCCCGTATCGAATCGCGACATCCACCCCGCCGGGGCGCAGATCGACCAGTTCCGGTGACGGGTCCAAGGTCAGATCGATCCCGGGGTGATCCGACCGGAAAATCGGCAACCGCGGCATCAGCCATGAAGCTGCAAATGAGGAGGTCAGCGAAACGTGTACCGGCCGATCCTCGCCCGCGTTCACCAGGTCCGAGACCGCCGCATGGATGGCGCCAAACCCCAGCTGAACGCTGCGGGCCAGGTGTTCGCCATCCGACGTCAGGACCAGAGTCTTGCCCGACCGGTCCAACAGGGTCACGCCCAGATGCGCCTCAAGCGCGCGCAACTGCTGGCTTATGGCGGCATGACTTACATTCAACGCATCGCCGGCCTTGACGATATTTCTGTGCTCGGCAAAAGCAGAGAAAGCCCGTAGCGCCGATAGTGGCGGAAGGTTCAGCCAGTCCATATGTAACCTCTGCTTACATCTGAACACGGTAATTGAGTCGCAAATATCCGGTCAAGAGCCGATGCTGGAACCCGAGTTCATCGCATCAGGAGAAAGACCATGCTGAACATCTACGCTGCTTCCTTCATGACCGCCACGCGGTTGAACGCCCCCAAGCTGCGCGACGCGCCCAAACCGAATGCGCCAAAAAGGAAAAGATGGCTGCCCGCCGGACACTGGTGGGTCAGCAAGAGCCGCGAGTTGGATCCGCGCAACCTTTAGGATCAGTTTGCGTGCCCGCGCTGGACCGGGGCCATTGTCAGCACTATTTTCGGAAAATGCGGTGCCGGCTGTTCAGGAAACGCGCGAACAGATGGAACAGCCGGCACCTAGGCCTTCGGGCGGCACGCCGCCCGAAGGTGTTCCTGGATCTTATTGACCGCCACCCAACTGGTGGACATAGGCCGACACGGCGCGGATCTGCGCCTCGGTCAAACGCGTATCCCAGGGGGGCATGACGCCAAACCGGCTGTAGGTCACCGTTTCGGTCAGCGTTTTCTCATCGCCGCCATACAGCCAGATCGCATCCGTCAGGTTCGGTGCGCCCTGCGCGATATCGCCCTTGCCGTCTTCGCCGTGACACGCCGAGCAATTGTCCTCGTAGACAACCTTGCCCGCCTGCGCCGCAGCATCGTCGGTTTGGGCGTTGGTCAGCGACATCACATATTGCACGACCTGGGTGATTTCCTCGGACTCGAGGATCTCGCCGAACGCCGGCATTTCGGAGTAGCGCGCGTCGTCGCTTTCTTCGTTGCGAATGCCGTAGCTGACCGTGGTGACGATGTCATCCAAGGTGCCGCCCCACAGCCAGGCGTCGTCCAGAAGGTTCGGGAAACCCTTTGCGCCCTGCGCGCCCGAACCGTGGCACTGAGCGCACCAGGTACGGAACACGGCGCCACCGGCGTTGACCGCATATTGCTGCAGCTCGGCATCCTTGGCGATATCATCCAGCGGTGTCTCGACCAGCTTGGCATTCCACGGAGCGTTGGCCTCTTCAAACGAAACCATCTCCTTCTGCACCAGCTCGCGCGAGGACCAGCCAAGCACACCGGCGGTTGCAGATTGCACCAGCGGCCACGCCGGATACATGATCGTGTAGATCACACCCCAGAAGATGGTCGCGTAGAAGGTCCACAACCACCAACGCGGCATCGGGTTGTCGAATTCCTCGATGCCATCCCAGCTGTGACCGGTCGTCTTGGGATCACCCGGCTGTTTTTCAGGTGTCTTGCTCATTTCCGCGCCTCCTCGGATGTGGCGGGTTTGTCTTGATGCCGGAACGGGATGTTTGCGGTGTCCTTGTATTCCTTGCTGGCACCGGGGCGGAACACCCAGATGACGATGCCGACAAAGAAGGCGAACAACAGAAGCAGCATCCAGCTATCCGCGAATTGCCTCAGGATCGTGTATTCTTCCATCACACCCTCCTTTAGCGGCTTGCATCCGGGGTGAAGGTCGAGAAGTCGACCAGCGTTCCCAGCATCTGCAGATATGCAACCAACGCATCGGCTTCGGTCAGTTCCGGCTGACCATCGAAGTTGCGCACGTTGACGTTTTCGCCATAACGCTCCAGCAGCCCGTCATAGTCGCTGTCCGGATCGGCCTGCGCGCGGAAATCGGCAACTGCGTTTTCCAGCATCTCGTCCGTATAAGGCGTGCCCAAAACCGCATTGGTGGCCATGATGTCACCGATATACCGGCCGTCGATCTTGCGGTTTTCCAGGAAGCCGTATTTCGGCATCACGGATTCCGGCACCACCGATTGCGGATCACGCAGATGGTCCACGTGCCATTGATCCGAGTAGCGGCCACCCACACGAGCCAGATCAGGCCCGGTGCGTTTGGACCCCCACTGGAACGGGTGGTCGTACATCGACTCGGCCGCCAGCGAGTAGTGGCCATAGCGCTCGACCTCGTCCCGCATCGGGCGGATCATCTGACTGTGGCAAACATAGCAGCCTTCGCGGATGTAGATCTCACGCCCCGCCATCTCGAGCGGGGTGTAAGGGCGCATGCCCTCCACCTTCTCGATTGTGTTCTCAAGGTAGAACAGCGGGGTGATCTGAACGATGCCACCGATGGTCACGACCAGGAAGCTGAAGATCAGCAGGAGGGTCGCGTTGGTCTCGAGGATCTTGTGTTTGTCGAGAATTGCCATTGCTCCGGCCCTCCTTACTCAGCCGGGACCGCGACGGTCAGGCTGGCCTCTTTGGCCGGGGCCCGCCGGACGGTCATCCACAGGTTGTAGCACATGATCAGCGCACCAGCGACGAACAGAACACCGCCCAGCGCACGCACCACATACATCGGGAACTTGGCCGCCACGGTGTCGGCGAACGAGTTCACCAGGAAACCGTTGGCATCCACTTCGCGCCACATCAGGCCTTCCATGATACCGGTGACCCACATCGACGCGGCGTAGAGCACGATGCCGATGGTGGCGAGCCAGAAGTGCCAGCTGACCATCTGCAGCGAGTACAGACGCTCACGTTTCCAAAGAACCGGCACCAGGAAGTACAGCGCACCAAAGGTGATCATGCCGTTCCAACCCAGCGCGCCCGAGTGCACGTGGCCAATGGTCCAGTCGGTGTAGTGCGACAGCGAGTTCACCGCGCGGATCGACATCATCGGGCCTTCGAAGGTGGACATGCCGTAGAAACCGACCGAGATCACCATCATCCGGATGACCGGGTCGGTGCGCAGCTTGTCCCAAGCGCCCGACAGGGTCATCAGACCGTTGATCATGCCACCCCACGAAGGCATCCACAGCACGACCGAGAACACCATGCCCAGCGTCGAGGCCCAGTCAGGTAGCGCGGTATAGTGCAGGTGGTGTGGACCGGCCCAGATATACAGGAAGATCAGTGCCCAGAAGTGGATGATCGACAGCTTGTAGCTGAAGACCGGACGTTCGGCCTGCTTGGGAATGAAGTAATACATCATGCCCAGGAAGCCCGCGGTCAGGAAGAAGCCCACGGCGTTGTGCCCATACCACCACTGGATCATGGCATCCTGAACGCCCGACCAGACGATGACCGATTTCGAACCCCAGATGCTGACTGGAATGGTCATGTTGTTGACAAGGTGCAACATCGCGACGGTAACGATGAACGCAAGGTAGAACCAGTTCGCCACATAGATGTGGGGCTCTTTCCGCTTGACGATCGTCCCAAGAAACACGGCCAGATAGGCCACCCAGACGATGGTCAGCCACAGGTCCACATACCATTCAGGCTCGGCATATTCCTTGGACTGGGTCCCGCCCAACACATAGCCGGTCGCGGCAAGAACGATGAACAGCTGATAGCCCCAGAACACGAACCAGGCAAGGTTTCCGCCCCACAGACGCGCGGCGCTTGTGCGCTGCACGACGTAGAAGGATGTGGCGATCAGGGCGTTGCCGCCGAACGCGAAAATGACCGCTGATGTGTGCAGCGGGCGCAACCGGCCAAAGTTCAGAAGCCCCTGCGCCCATTCGAAGTTCAGCACCGGAAAGGCCAGCTGGAACGCGATGAAGGTTCCCACCAGGAACCCTACGACACCCCAAAAGGCGGTTGCGATCACGCCATAGCGGATCACGCCATCCATGTACTCACCCGAACGATCGACAAGAATATCCGGCTCATCCGTGTTTCGCAGCGTCCAGATGAACAGGCCACCGGCGATGAGCATCACCAGTATCGCGTGCACCTGATACGCCAAATCCCGCGCATAGTTGGATCCGATCGCTGCGAACAGCACGACCAGACCAAGCGCGATCAGCTTGATGTAATTCGACATATTGCGTCCCTTTGCCATGCTCCGGGCGATTCTTGTGCCGCATGGAGCTTTCGTTGACTGGTTGCTGTATGATCCATGCACAACCAATGCTGCTTTGATCTGCATCAAGACAATAGCCTGAAAACTGTGACAGGCATAAGCAAATGAATGGGTTACCTGGTCGCACAGGTTTCAGAACCCGAAACACGAGGTCGAAATGGCTTATAAATCTCTTCTCACCGTCATGACGGAAACCAAGTTTGCCAAGCCGGCTCTGGCCCAGTTGGTCGCCTTGGCCGAAGCGCAGGACGGCCATGCCGAAGCGCTGTGCCTCGGTGTCGACCGTAGCCAGACCGGCTACTACTACGCGGGCGCAAACGCCCTGATCCTTCAGGAGACCTTGAAGCGCGCAAATGCCGAGGCCGATGAAGTGCTTACCTTTGCCGAGGATTTCCTGGGCAAGTCGGGCGTACGCTGGTCCGCTGAAAACGGCGTGGCGCAGATCGCCGACTTGGGGCGGCACGTCGCGCACCGGGCCCGTTTCTCGGACCTTGTCGTTTTGCCGCAGCCCTATGGCAAAGATCGCGGCGCCGAGGCCGAACCGATCATCGAGGCCGCCATGTTCGAGGGTCACGCCCCGGTTCTGGTGGTACCGGATGAGGCGAAACCATTCGCCAGCCCTCGGACGGTGCTGATCGGCTGGAATGAGAGTGTCGAGGCGATGAATGCCATTCGGCGCGCGCTGCCGTTCCTGCGGGCGGCCGAACTGACCCGGATCGTCGTGATCGACCCGCCGCGTCACGGCCCTGATCGCTCGGACCCGGGCGGTATGCTGTCGCAAATGCTGTCCCGCCATGGCGTGAAATGCGAAATCGACGTGCTGAGCAAGACGATGACGCGTGTGTCCGACATTCTGAACCGTCACGCCGCAGACGTCGAAGCCGACATGATCGTGATGGGCGCCTATGGTCACTCGCGGTTCCGCGAGGCCATTCTGGGTGGCGCGACACGGAACATGTTGGAACAGTCCTCGGTTCCGGTTTTCCTGGCCCACTGAACTGCGGGCACGGCAAAAGAAATAACCGCCCCAGACGGGGCGGTTATTTCGTCAGACCTTTTTGACCAAACCGATCAGGAACAGAAGGATGACGGCTCCGATCGTTGCAAAGAAGATCGACGACACCATGCCGCCGCCGACGGAAAACCCGAGCGCGGGAAAAATCGTTCCGGCGAGAAAAGCGCCAACGATCCCGACGATGATGTTCCCGATCACGCCAAAGCCGCGCCCCTTCATGATCCTGCCCGACAACCAGCCCGCGATCGCGCCGATGATCAGCATTGCCAATAGGCTACTGAATTCCATGCCTTGCTCCTGAATATTGTTTCACGCAAAGGCATTAGAACACGGCCGGGCCGTTGGGTCACGCACGAACGTAGTGCATCCCCTGGAACCCGGATCGCAGATCCCTCACCTTGGGCGCAACCGATGCGGGATCATCCGCCGACAGCGCCTCGGTGAACAGGGCCACAAGTTCTCCGGCATGTTCGGGGGTCACGCCCCGCCGGACCAACTCGGGCGTTCCGATCCGCAATCCGTTCATGTCACCCGCAACCGAGGCGATCGGCAAACCGATACCACATGCCAAAAATCCAGCCCGCCGCAGGTGTTTTGACACCGCCTGCCCGCCCCCATAGTCGGCGGCCTTCAGCGCGAATTGGTGCGAGGTGGTGACGCCACCAGCCCCCTTGAACACTGGCAATCCCTGATCTTCCATCTCGCTGGCAATTGCCTGCGCAAGATCGATCATCGCTTGCCCATAGGCCGGCCCGCAGTCGACCCAGTCCAGCAACGAAATTGCCAGAGCCGCCGATTTCGCGGCATCGAAATTGGCCGTCATTCCGGGAAATGCGATGGCGTCCAGCCGTTCGGCAATTTCGACGTCGTTGGTGACGATCAGCCCACCCGCAGGGCCGCCTAGGCTTTTGTAGGTGCTCATCGTCATCAGATGCGCGCCTTCATCCAACGGATTCGCCCAAGCCCCGCTGGCAATGATCCCGCATTGGTGGGCCGCATCGAACAGAACCTTGGCCCCGATTTCGTCGGCAATTTCGCGCACGGCCGACACAGGATGCGGAAACAGGTTCAGCGAGCCACCAACAGTGATCAGCCGGGGTCGGTGCGTTCTGGCCATGTCGCGCAGCGCGGCCAGATCCAGACTGTATCCGTCCGCATCCACTGGTGCATTGATCGTTTGCAGCCCATAAAGCCCTGCGCAGCCACCCTCATGGTGGGTCACGTGCCCGCCGATCGCTGCCGGCGGCGCGATGATCGTATCGCCGGGCCGTGTCAGAGCCATGAAGCCATACAGATTGGCCAAGGCGCCGGATGCGACCCGGATTTCGGCGTATCGCGCGTTGAACACGCGGGCCGCAAGCTCGGCCGCGATCACCTCGATCTCCTCGATGGCCTCAAGCCCCATCTCGTATTTGTCGCCCGGATAGCCCAAAGATGGACGACTGCCCAGACCCGCGGCGAGTGCAGCTTCAGCCCTTGGATTCATGACATTCGTCGCCGGGTTCAGATTGAAACACTCGGCATCATGAATATCCGAGTTTCGCGCGATCAGCGCGTCGATCCGGGCCTCAATCGCCTCCGAGCTGCTGTCGGCAACCTTCCGGGCGATGGTCTGAACAAGGTTTTCGCAGTGGCCCGGAACCCAGGCACGGTGAGCAAGGTGCTGCATCTGATCCTCCGTCTTTGCGGCCAACGATGCAAAGATCCTGACTTGCGCGCAAATCAGTTTTCCGAAAAATTAGGGTCAGGAAAATTGAGCCTAAATCCATGCCCGTTGCTCCACCGCGCCCCAAACCCATACCTCTGAACGCGCTGCGGGCGTTTGAGGCCGCTGCCCGCCTGGGCGGGTTCTCGGCGGCGGCTACGGAACTTGGCGTCAGCGCAGGGGCGATATCAGCCCATGTCAAAACGTTGGAAGACGAACTGGGTGCGCCCCTTTTCGAGCGCACCGCAAGAGGCGTTGCCCTGACCGCGCTGGGGCACAAGGCGTTGCCGGACCTGACCAAGGCCTTCGACACCTTGGGACAAGCCACATTGTCCATGCGCGCCCAGGCACAGCCGCAGGTGGTGCATATCGTGACGCTACCCTCGATTGCACAGCTGTGGCTGTCGCCAAGGTTGCCCGAACTTCGAGCCGCAGAGCCCGAGATCGAAGTTTCGCTCACTGCCGAGGAAACCCCGCCCAACCTCAAGCGCGCGCCCTTCGACATCTACCTGTTTTTTGGCGGAGACTTGGGGGACCCCATCGCCGAAGACGCCATCTTTCCGGTTTGCGCGCCGGCCTTGGCGCATCGCCTGACTACGCCCGAGGACCTGGCGAATGTGACCTGCCTGTCCGACTCTACCTGGTTCGACGATTGGCAAACCTGGGTGGCCGCGGCGCGACCCGGATGGGCGTTCACACCCCGCGGGCCGGTCTTCTCTTTGTACGCGCTGGCCGTCGAAGAAGCGCTGAACGGTGCGGGAGTGTTGATGGGACACAGGTCGCTGGTCCAGCCGCATCTGGACAGCGGCCGACTGGTGGCTCCGTTCGAAACGGTGGTCACTCTTCCCGACAGGCTCAAGCTGTGGTCGCCACGTGCGGTCCGATCGCAGACACCGGTTGGGCGCGTTGTCGAGTGGCTCAGAAAAACCGCTTAGACCAGAAACCCGCCGTCCGAATCATCCCCGGCCTCTTCCATCAGGCGGCCGATATCTGGAACGGTCACGTGGCGCTTGCCCTGCAGCAGGATCACTTCATCCTTTTTCAGCGCAGATATCTGACGGCTGACGGTCTCCAGCGTCAGACCAAGGTAGTCGGCCATCGCCTCGCGGGTCAGCGGCAGGTCGAAGACGATTGGGCCGGATGAACCCTTCTGGCTTGCAGACGCATCCCGACGCGCGATGATCGACAGCAGGCTGGCAATCTTCTCGCGCGCGGTCTTGCGGCCAAGAACCAGCATCCATTCACGCGCCGCGTCCAACTCGTCCAACGTCATCTGCAGCAAGCGGTGGGCAATATGCGGCGTGCGGCCCATGAGGTCCTCGAACGGTTTCTTGCGGAAACAGCACATGACCACGTCGGTGGTGGCTTGCACGTCATAAGGCGCCGAGTCGCGCCCCGGCCGCCCTACGAAGTCGCTGGGCAGCAGCAGGCCCACCATCTGGGTGCGCCCGTCCTCCATGGTTTGGGTCAGAGACGCGATCCCGGACACGACCGAGCCGACGAAATTCATTTGATCGCCCGACCAGATGATCGTCTGACCGGCCTCGAAGCTGCGGTAATACTTGATCTCTTCCAAAGCGACCAACTCGTCCGCATCGCAGCGCGCGCAAACGGCTCGATGCCGAATTGGGCAGTCTTCGCAATTGGAGTGGTCAACAAGGGTATTCAGAGTCATGCGCGCGTCCACTTGATCTCGGTCAAGGTTTTCTGGTCGTCGAGCCTATACCGGTGTCGTCATGATAGTAAAACCTCAATTGGCAAAGCTTGGACTATTTGACGCGAAGGTACCGCGTTATACCAGCTATCCGACCGCCCCCCACTTCAACAACGACGTGGGGCCCGACATGTTTGGCGACTGGATTTCCGCCATCCGGCCGGGCAGTTCGATCTCGCTCTATGTCCATGTGCCGTTCTGCCGCCGGCTGTGCTGGTTCTGCGCCTGCCGCACCCAGGGCACCCAGACCGACAACCCGGTCATCGCCTATGTCGATGTCCTCAAGGCCGAGTTGGACCTGCTGGCCTCGCGCCTGCCCAGCGGAGTGACCCTGTCGCGCCTGCATTGGGGCGGGGGCACGCCCACGCTGCTGAACCCCGACCTGATGCGCGAACTGGCCGCGCATATTTTGGGAATTGTCCCACTGGGACACAACGCGGAATTCTCGGTCGAGATCGACCCCAACGAGGTGGATGCCGCCCGGTTGGATGCGCTGGCCGAGGCCGGGATGAACCGCGCCTCGATCGGGGTTCAGGATTTCGACGACGAGATCCAGAAGACGATCGGGCGCATCCAGAGCTATGACACCACCCGCGAAGCGATCGACATGATCCGTGAGCGCGGCGTGCCCAGCCTGAACGCTGACATCCTGTATGGACTGCCACACCAGACCAAGGCGCGGATGACCGAAAGCGTGCAAAAGCTGCTGTCGCTCAACCCCGACCGGGTGGCCCTGTATGGCTACGCGCATGTGCCGTGGATGGCGAAACGCCAGCAGCTGATCCCGTCCGACGCCCTGCCGACGCCGGAACAGCGGCTTGATCTGTTCGATACCGCCCGCCGCCTGTTCCTGTGGGACAATTACGAAGAAATCGGCATCGACCATTTCGCCACCAGGGATGACGGGCTGACCCATGCACTGAAAGCCGGGCGGCTCAAGCGGAACTTCCAGGGCTACACCGACGACCAGGCCGAGGTTCTGATCGGCGTCGGCGCCAGCTCGATCTCGCGCTTCCCGCAGGGCTATGCGCAGAACGCGCCAGCCACGTCGGCCCATACCAAAGCGGTGCGCGATGGCCGGTTCTCGACCTCGCGCGGGCATCTGTTCAAGGATCAGGACATTCTGCGCGCCCGTTTGATCGAGGCCCTGATGTGCGACTTCCGCATCGAAACGGCAGAAATCCTGCGCGACCACGACATCTCAGCGGCCGAGCTGACGGCGATGTACCAGCGCGCCAATGACGCCTTCGACGGGCTGTTGCAAGTCACCGATGACGGGCTGTTCATCCCGCCCGAGGCGCGCGCCTTGACCCGGATGATCGCCCGCACCTTCGACGCCTATGACCTGAGCAAGGCGGGCCACAGCTCGGCGATCTGACGACAGGCGGCAGGCCGCATGCCGGCCAGTCGCCACAATGCAAAAAAGCGGGGGGTTGACGCGCGCGGTGGGTTTTCCCCACACTCGGAAGACGGGCGGCAGGCCGCCCGACGCCGAGGCAGGCCATCATTCAGACAAAACTCGCCGGCGCATCCGCGTCCGACAGCGCCTTTCGTGCAACCACTCTGCAACTTGACGAAGGGACAGCACCCATGCGCGTTTTCACCGTCCTCGGCCCCAGCCAATCGGGCAAGACAACACTGCTCGAGGCCATCAGTCGCCTTGATGGCCGGCCCACCACATTCGACCTGTCCGGAACCGTGCATCTGCACGGTTTTTCATATCTGGACGAACCGTGGTGCGCGATAGATGTCGACGGCGGGGGCGATGCGCTGGCCTATGCCGGGCCCGCCATGGCCATTTCCGACGCGGCGGTGGTGGTTGTCCCGCCGGACCCGGACGCGGCGGTTTTATGCGCCCCCTATCTGCGGCTGGTCGAGGAGGCGGGCATTCCCTGCTTTCTGTTCATCAACCGGATGGACAACCCCAACGGCCGCATCCGCGACATCATCGCCGCGCTGCAGACCTATTGCAGCCATCACATCACCTTGCGGCAGGTTCCGATCCGTGAAGGCGAAACCATCATCGGGGCCGTCGACCTGATTTCGGAGCGCGCGTGGAAATATCAGGAAGGTCAGCCCTCGGCGCTGATCGAGCTGCCGCAATCGGTGGCCGATCGCGAGGCCGAAGCCCGCACCGAGCTGCTCGAAACCCTGTCGGATTTCGACGACAACCTGCTCGAGCAGCTGATCGAGGACAAACAGCCGCCTAGCGCCGAGATCTATGACTTGGCAGCGCAGGTGTTGCAGAACCACCAGCTGATCCCGGCCTGCCTGGGCGCGGCCAGCCATGGCAACGGGCTGACCCGCCTGATGAAGGCCCTGCGGCACGAGGCGCCCGAGTTCGACATCGCCGCCGACCGGGACGCGGCGCCCGAGGCCGCCCGCGCCATCGCCGGGTTTGCCGACGTCAAGAAGCACATCGGCAAGATCATCGTCCTGCGGGGGCTGGGCGACGGGATCAAGGCGCATGACCCGCTGGGCGGCGAAACCGTTGGCAACCTGACCGCGCTGGACGCCAAAACCCAGATCGACGGGCTGAAGGCCGGCGAGATCGGGCTGGCGGTGAAATCCGACCACCTCAACCCCGGCAATATCTATGACAGCAGTGACTCCACGCCGCTGCCGGACTGGGCCACGGCGCATCCGGTCGCCCATCGGCAGGTGGTGTCGCCGGCCCATGAACGCGACGACGTGCGCCTGTCCAACGCGCTGTCCCGGCTGGTCGAGATCGACCCGGGCCTGACGCTGGAACAGGACGAGCTGAGCGGCCATGCCGTTCTCGGCTCGCAAGGGCCGCAGCACATGCGTCGGGTGATCGCCAAGCTGGCCGAGGATTTCGGGATCGAGATCGAAACCTCTCCGGTCGAGACTGCCTATCGCGAGACCATCCGCGCCACCGTCGAACACCGGCACCGCCACCGCAAGCAATCCGGCGGCGCGGGGCAGTTCGCAGACGTGGTGATCTCGGTCGCGCCGCTACCGCGCGGATCTGGCTTTCAGTTCGACGAGGTGGTCAAGGGCGGGGCGGTGCCCAAGAACTATATCCCCTCAGTCGAACAAGGCGCGGTCGATGCATTGGCGCAGGGCCCCGAGGGTTTTCCCGTGGTGGATGTGAAGGTCACGCTGCATGACGGCAAGCATCACAACGTGGACAGTTCCGATTTTGCCTTCCGGACGGCCGGCAAAAACGCCGTGCGCGAGGCCTTGCCGCAGGCCAAACCCGTCGTGTTGCAGCCGATCCTGAATGCCGAGATCCATGTTCCGTCGGCCTTCGTGGGCGATCTGGTGCCCACGATCAGTTCGCTTCAGGGGCAGGTCCTGGGGTTCGAGGGCAACCCGAACGCGCCGGGCTGGGAAATCTTCAACGCCAAACTGCCCGCCGTGGCCGAGGACGAGCTGCACCGCACGCTGGCCAGCGCCACGCGCGGGACCGGCTGGGTCAAGCTGCAGTTCGACCACTATGAAGAGCTTCGCGGCCCGGTGCCGAAATCGGCGGCGCGCGAAGCGGCCAACGCCTAGCCCGCCGCTGCGATCAGTTCGCGGGTATAGTCATCCTGGGCGTTGACGAAGAGGTCTTCGGCAGCGCCCATCTCGACCACGTCTCCGTTGCGCATGACGATCACTTTGTGTGACATCGCCCGCACCACCTTCAGGTCGTGACTGATGAACAGGTAGGCCAGCCCGAATTTCTTCTGCAGGTCGCGCAGCAGTTCGACGATCTGCACCTGTACCGTCATGTCCAACGCACTGGTGGGCTCGTCCAGCACCAACAGCTTGGGCCGCAGCACCATGGCGCGGGCAATCGCGATGCGCTGGCGCTGCCCGCCCGAAAACTCGTGCGGGTAGCGGTCCATGGCCGCCGGGTCCAGGCCCACCTCGGTCATCACCTCGGCCACCAGCTCGCGCGGGGCGCGGTGCGGATCAACCTTGTGGATCGCCAGACCCTCGGCAATGATCTGCTGGCAGGTCATACGCGGGCTGAGGCTGCCGAACGGGTCCTGAAACACGATCTGCATGTCCTTGCGCAGGCGGCGCAGTTCACGCGTGGACCAGCGGCGCACATCCTGCCCGCGGAAGGTGATCCCGCCCTCGGAAGCGATCAGCCGCATGATCGCCAGCGCCAGCGTGGTCTTGCCCGAGCCGCTTTCGCCTACGATCCCCACCGTTTCGCCCGCCCGCACGCTGAGTGTGGCGTCGTTAACCGCCTTCACATAGCCGACCGTGCGTTTCAGGAATCCGCGCTGGATCGGGAACCAGACCTTCAGATGCTCGGTCCGGGCCACTTCTTCGGCCGCGGGGTCGATCGGGTCGGGTATGCCCGTGGGTTCGGCCGCCAGCAGCTTGCGGGTATAAGGATGCTGAGGGTTGTCGAAGATCTCGGCCACAGGGCCGGTCTCGACGATCTCGCCATCCTTCATCACGCAGACCCGGTCGGCGATGCGTCGCACGATGCCCAGATCATGGGTGATGAACAGCATCCCCATGTTTTCCGATTTCTGCAGCTCGGCCAGCAGTTCGAGGATCTGCGCCTGAATGGTCACGTCCAGCGCGGTGGTCGGCTCGTCCGCGATCAGGATGTCGGGCTGATTGGCCAGCGCCATGGCGATCATCACTCGCTGCCGCTGTCCGCCGGACAGCTGATGAGGATAGGCGTCCAGCCGTTCCTCGGGGTCGCGGATGCCGACCTTGTTCAACAATTCGACGATCCGGGCCCGCGCCGCGTCGCCCGTCAGCCCCTGGTGCAGGGCCAGCGACTCCGCCATCTGCTTCTGGATCGTGTGCAGCGGGTTCAGCGAGGTCATCGGCTCCTGAAAGATGAAGCTGATGTCGTTGCCGCGCACCTTCATCAGACGCTGCTCGGATGCGCCGATCATCTCCTGACCGTCATAGGTGACCGACCCTTCGACGATCGCGCTGTCGCCCAGCAGCGACACGGTGGACAGCGCAGTGACCGATTTGCCCGACCCGGATTCGCCTACCAGCGCCACGGTTTCCCCGCGATCGACATGGAAGGACACGCCCCGAACCGCCGTGGTCACCTGCCCGTCCTGACGGAACGAGACCTTCAGGTTTTTGACATCCAGCAAGCTCATGAGAAGGTCTTTCGCGGGTCGAACGCGTCACGCACGCCTTCGAAGATGAAGACCAGCAGCGACAGCATGATGGCAAAGGTGAAAAAGGCGGTGAAGGCCAGCCACGGCGCCTGCAGGTTCTGCTTGGCCTGAAGGGTCAGTTCACCCAGCGATGGCGCCGAGGACGGCAGGCCAAAGCCCAGGAAATCGAGGCTGGCCAGCCCGCCGATCGTGCCGGTCACGATGAACGGCATGAAGGTCAGCGTGGCCACCATCGCGTTGGGCAGCATGTGGCGGAACATGATGGTCAGGTTGCCTACGCCCAGCGCCTTGGCCGCGCGCACATATTCCAGGTTGCGGGCGCGCAGGAACTCGGCCCGCACTACGCCCACCAGGCCTGTCCAGGAAAACAGCACCATCAGGATCACCAGCAGCCAGAAGCTGCGCCCCAGCACCGCGAACATGATGATGATGACATAAAGCGACGGGGTGGATGACCAGATCTCGATGATGCGCTGGAAGATCAGATCCAGCCAGCCGCCAAAAAAGCCCTGCAACGCGCCGGCGAATATGCCGATCAGGCTGGCCGCGCCGGTGACGATCAGGGTGAACAGGATCGACAGGCGGAAGCCATAGATGACACGCGCCAGCACGTCGCGCTTGGTGTCATCGGTGCCCAGCAGGTTCTGCCCGTTGGGCGGCAGGGGCGCGGCTCCGGGACGGTCGACGCTGGTGTTGTAGGAATAGGGGATCGGCGGCCAGATGGCCCAGCCACGCTCGAAACCCTCGGCTTGGAACGTTCCCGCCTTGATTTGCTCGATGATGCCTTCGGGGTCATCGAAACAGTCTTCCAGCCCGCCGCTGTCGATCAGGCAACGGACCTCGGGGTCGCGGTAGATCGCCTCGGTCTGGAAGTCGCCGCCGAACTCGGTCTCGGCGTAGAAGTTGAAGATGGGCGTAAAGAACTCGCCCCGATACTTCACAAGGATCGGTTTGTCATTGGCGATGAATTCCGCGAACAGCGACAGACCGAACAGCACCGAAAAGATGATCAGCGACCAGAAGGCCCGGCGGTTGCGGCAGAAATTGCGCCAGCGACGTTGGTTCAGAGGAGAAAGTGCCATTTACCCCTCGCGTTTCTCGAAATCGATGCGCGGATCGACCAGCACATACATCAGGTCGCTGATGATGCCGACGACCAGACCGAGCAGACCGAAAATGAACAGCGTCCCGAAGATTACCGGATAATCGCGCGCCACTGCGGCCTCAAAGCCCAGACGGCCCAGACCATCAAGCGAGAAGATCGTCTCGATGATGATCGACCCGCCGAAGAACACGCCGATGAACACCGCCGGAAAACCGGCGATCACGATCAGCATCGCGTTGCGGAATACGTGGCCGTACAAAACGCGCTGCTCGCTCAGCCCCTTGGCGCGGGCGGTCATGACGTATTGCTTTTTGATCTCGTCCAGAAACGAATTCTTGGTCAGTAGCGTCAGCGTGGCAAACGCGGAAATCGTAAGTGCGATGGTCGGCAGGGCGATGTGCCAGAAGTAGTCGGCCACTTTGCTCAGCAGGCTGAGGTCTTCCCAATTGTCCGAGGTCAGCCCGCGCAGCGGGAAGATCTGCCAGTAGGAGCCGCCCGCAAACAGCACCAGCAGCAGGATCGCAAACAGGAAGCCGGGGATCGCATAGGCCACGATGATGGTCGCGCTGGTCCATGTGTCAAAGCGTGAACCATCCTTGACCGCCTTGCGGATGCCCAGCGGGATCGAGACCAGATAGGCGATCAGCGTCGACCACAGGCCCAGCGAGATCGAGACCGGCATCTTTTCCAGCACCAGGTCGATCACCGAGACCGAGCGGAAGTAGCTTTCGCCGAAATCCAGCGTCAGATAGTTGCCCATCATGTTCAGGAACCGCTCGACCGGCGGCTTGTCGAAGCCGAACTCTTTCTCCAGTTCGGCGATGAATTCCGGCGGTAGGCCGCGGGCGCCCACGTATTTGTCATCGAAAACGCCACCGGCGGGTTCGGCCCCGGCACCCGCGTCACCGGACCCCGCAAAACCCGCGAATACATCTCCCTGCCCTTCGATCTGGGCGATGATCTGCTCGACCGGACCGCCGGGCACGAACTGCACCAGCGTGAAGTTGACGATCATGATGCCCAGAAGGGTCGGAATGACCAGCAACAGGCGTCGAAGAATATATGCGCCCATGTTAACGCAGCGCGCCTTCTGCTTTCAGGGCCGCTTCCTTTTCGGGATTGATCCACCACAGATCAAGGTATCCCAGCGCATAGGGCGGCAACTGATCGGGGTATTCGTACATGTTGTAGTAGGCTGTCCAGTATTCCGCGATATACCCATCCGGTATGATGAAGAACTCATAGCGCAAGGCGCGATCCAAGGCCATAAGCGCTGCGTCCTGATCAGTTTGATTGTTGGTCGCGAAAGATGCCTCGATGATGGCGTCCACCAACGGGCTGGCAAGGCCTGCCGGGTTGAACAGGCTGAACTCGGCCTCTTTCGAGCCATACATCTGACTGAGGCCACCGCCAGTGGACAGGAACGCGCCATAGCGTGTTGAATAAACCATGTCATAGTCACGCTCGCGGCTGCGCAGGGTGTACTGCGCCGGATCGACCTTTTCGGCCGACGCATCCACGCCCAGTGCCTGGAGGTTTTGGACAAAGGTCTCGATCATCGTGGCTGTCGATGTCGGCAGGTTGGACGGATAGGGGATGTTCACCCGCAGGGTCTGACCCTGAGCATTGCGGCGCAAGTTGCCGTCGCCTACGGGCCATCCGGCTTCGTCCAACAATTTTGAGGCTTTGCGCAGGTTGCGCCGATCGTTCAGGCGCGCCGGGCTGGATTCGTGAACGGTCGTCACCGGTTCGGACAACAGCTCGGGTGGAACCACGTCGCCCAAAGCCTGCAGAAATGCCAGCTCTGCCCCCTGCGGTGTATCCATCGCTTCAAGCGGCGTGCCTTCGATGAACGAATCGCGGGGCGAGTTCAGCCCGAACAGCAGAGACTCATTGGCCCATTCAAAGTTGAATGCCAGCGCCAGTGCCTTTCGAACATTCTTGTCCGCAAATTGCGGACGCGCGAGGTTGAACACAAATCCCGACGGGGTCGGCGGACTGCCATTCGCAATCGCGTCCTTGACGACGTAGCCCTCTTTCAACTTGGGGAAGTCATAGCCGGTCGCCCACAGTTTGGGATCGCTTTCGATCCGCAGCGTGTATTCGCCTGCCTTGAAGCCTTCAAAGGCGGCTGTCTGGTCCGCGAAATACTCGACTCGGATGGTATCATAGTTGTGCCGGCCCTTGTTGAACGGCAAGTCCTTGCCCCAGTAGTCGTCCCGGCGTTTGTAGACGATGCGCCGGTTGATATCGTAGCTGTCCAATTTGTAAGGCCCAGATCCAACGGCCACTTCCAGGCGCGGCTCATCAAGACGGCGGGACGGGTCGGCCTCGAACCACGCTTTCGAGAATACGGGCGTCGCGCCGACGGTTTCGATCCGGCTGCGGGCCGTCAATTCGGGATTGAACGTGAACTTGACTGTATGCGTATCCAGTGCCTCGGCGCCGGTCACCATCCGCCCGACGGCCTGTGCGTACGACGGCAGGCCCTGTTCGATGAACAGACGGTGGCTGTAGACCACATCCTCGGCGGTGACAGGCGTGCCATCCCAGAACGTCGCTTCTGGGCGCAGGTGGAAAATGACCCAGTTGCGGTCGGCGTCATACTCCAGGCTCTCGGCCAAAACGCCGTAGTACTGACCGACACTGTCATCGGTGCTGTCCATCAGTCGATCGTATTGCAGTGTCGTCAACGCTCCGGGGCGACCTTTGCGCGAATATGGGTTCAGGGAATCAAACGTGCCCGATGCGGCCAATGACAGCTCGCCGCCCTTGGGTGCATCCGGATTGGCATAGTTCAGGTGCGTGTAGTCGGCGGGGTAGTCGAGATTGCCGAAGTACGAGTAGCCATGGCTGCGAATGATCTGGTCCTCGTCGGCCCGGGCTGGCCCCGCCTGCCCCAGAACCAACGCCGCCGAAATGCCCAATGCCGCGACCCAATGACGAAAACCTTGTTCGCGCGCGCCAGGCAGATGGGAAATCATACGGGTCATCCTTCGATGTTGTCTTCTGTCCATGTCCTTGTGCGCAAGCTAAAAGCCCAGCACTGACACTTGCAAGTTTAGAATGCGTGAGCGCTTTGTGAAGTTTCGCTCAGACAAAAAAAGCCGCTGCACAAGGCAGCGGCTTTCGCATTTCGGTGTCTGGATGGGCAGATCAGCCGCCAATCGTCTGCAGGTACGCGATCAGGTCTGCGCGTTCCTGAGCCTTTTTAAGACCGGCAAAGCTCATCGAAGTGCCTTGGATATAGCCTTTGGGGTTTGCAATGAACGCATCCAGCTCTTCCGGGGTCCAGTTGCCGCCATGCGACTGCATCGCCGCCGAGTAGCCGAAGCCCGCAGCCGCTGCGACCGGGCGGTCCACGACGCCATACAGGTAAGGACCGGTGCCATTGGCGCCTTCTTCCAGCTTGTGGCAAGCCGAACACTTGCGGAAAACCTTCGCGCCCTTTTCCGGGTCAGCTGCGGCCAGCAGATCGGCAAAGACCACCTCTTCGCCGTCAGCGCTTTCGCCCGAGCTTTCGGTTTCAATAACATAGGCGGCTTCGCCGTGCCCGCCGACATGGTAGAGAACATCGCCCCCCCATTTTGCCAGGAGGAGTACAAGGAAGGCACCGAACAGGCCGGCTGCGGCCTTGGTAACTGTCATCGTGTCGAACATTGATCGCGAGTCCATTTCAGCTGTCTTCGGGGTGTCTAAGGCTTCCCCTTGCAAGAGGCAAGGTATAGACACCGCGACGAAACGCCCAATTCTGGAACTTGTTGCACGGAATCGACCAAATGACCAAACGCATCGCCTTTCAGGGGGAACCCGGCGCCTACAGTCACGAAGCCTGTCGCAATGCGCGTCCGGATATGGAGGCCCTACCCTGCCGAACGTTCGAGGACGTAATCGAATCGGTGCGCTCGGGCGAGGCCGATCTGGCCATGCTGCCGGTCGAGAACAGCACCTATGGACGGGTGGCCGATATCCACCGCCTGCTCCCGCACAGCGGGCTGCACATTGTGGACGAGGCCTTCGTGCGGGTTCACATCAACTTGCTGGGCGTGCCGGGCGCAAAACTCGAAGATATCACCGAAGCCCATTCGCATCTGGTGCTGTTGCCGCAATGCGCAAGCTTCCTGAAGGCCCATGGCATCCGCGGGCGGGTCAGCCCTGACAACGCCCGTGCGGCGCGTGAGGTCTCGGAAGCGGGTGAGAAACATTCGGCGGCCCTGGCCAGCGAACTGGCTGGCGAAATATACGGCCTTGAACTGCTGGCGCGCCACATCGAAGACAGCGACGACAACACGACCCGCTTTCTGGTGATGTCGCGCGAGGACGACCGCAGCCGCCGTGGCGAGCACGGGATGATCACCAGCTTCGTGTTCCAGGTCCGGAACATTCCGGCGGCGCTGTACAAGGCCATGGGCGGTTTTGCCACCAACGGCATCAACATGACCAAGCTGGAAAGCTACATGGTTGATGGCTCGTTCACGGCGACTCAGTTCTACGCGGACATCGTCGGCCACCCGGAAGACCGCAACGTGCAGCTCGCGATGGATGAACTGCAGCATTTCACCACGAATGTCGAAGTGCTCGGCGTGTACCCCGCTGCTCGACCACGCGGTTAGTCTGCGCCTACGCGCAATCGGCTTGGGACTGCTTGAGGCCGGTCAAACGCCGGCTCTCAAGCCCCGTGCAGATAGCGTTCTTCCATTTCGCGCGCAAAGTCGCTCAGTCGCATCTGGAACTGGCGTCGGAATCTGGCCTTGCCCAGCTTCAACGACTGCAGAAGCAGACGCGCAGGCAAGGTCTTGGCCGCCAGTGACATCTCGATGCTCAGCCGCGTCTGCTTTTGCGACAGCGACAGAAAATCAATCGTGGTCAGGCCGTTCATCCCCTTGCTGGTCGATCGAAACCGCATGGCTGTGGGGCGATCGAACTCGGCCACCTCGACCGCGACGTGGCGAGGCTTGCCACGGATCATGATATCGGCTTCCCAGCACGACCCGACCCAGTGACCCGGCATCTCGACGGTGCGTCGAACCTCGACACCGCGGCGCATCGCCATGCGCTCGAACCGTTCGAAATCCGCGACCATGTCGAACACCGCATCGATCGGCGCCTGGATATCTTCGCGTGCTGAAACCTGCATGTCGGCCTTTTCTGCTCGGTCAGGGTGTTAGTGTTTCGTCAGTCCAGCGTATCTGCAAGCCAGTTACGCAAAAGAAAATGCGCGATTGCCCCCTTCCGCGCCGGCAGAAGCTTGGGGTGCTCGCCTGCAAAAGCCTGCATCATCTCGGATTTGGTGACCCACATCGCGTCCTCGATCTCGACCGGGTCGATCGTGATCTCGCGGGACAGCGCCTGCGCTGCACACCCGAACATCAGCGACGACGGAAATGGCCAGGGTTGACTTGCCAGATAGCTGACGGGTCCGACCGGAACTCCGGCCTCCTCAATGACCTCGCGTCGCACGGCGGCCTCAAGGGTTTCGCCCGGTTCGACGAAACCGGCCAGCAGTGAATACATACCGTCGGGCCACCCCGGAGATCTGCCCATCAGGACAGAATCACCATGCGTGACCAACATGATCACCACCGGATCGGTGCGTGGAAAGTGCTGCCCGCCACAGGCCGGGCACAGCCGTTGCCACCCGGCCTGTGAAATGTTGGTCGGGTTGCCGCAGCGCGCGCAAAACCTGTGCGTCTCGTGCCAGCCGATCACGGCCTTGGCGGTGGCTGCCAATTCGGCGTCCCGGGCCGACAGCCGGGTCATGATCCGACGAAGCTCGGCGAACACGTGGCCCACGGGCAGCCCCGGATGCTGTTGTTCGGTTCGGTCCACGAACGCTCCAACGCCCGACAGGTCCAACCCGTCGGCAGACCAATTCGAAATGTCCATTGCAAACAGCGGCGCACCCGCATCACTGCGCCCCAGCAAGATCGGTTGGTCGATCGCCCCGCCGGGTCCGTTCGTAACCAGATCGTGGTCCATCGGAACCAAGGCCAACTGGTCCAACGCTTCGCCCATGACCAGCGGTTTGCCCCGCCACATCAGGATGCACCGCGCCGTGGTATCGGACCGTGCTGCCTCCAAAGCTCTGGCATCGGTACGGATCTGCGCCGCCCGGTCCAGTCCAGAGCCGCCAAATGTCACGCTTTCCGCCCGTTTCATGCCTGTCCCTTTGGAATTTGCACAAGGGCTGCCACGACTTGGGCACTGGTGCAATGGGAATTCACACTCGCAAAAAGCATCGTTGTCGCAAAGGACGCATGGAAGCCCTGACGATTACCTGTATTCTACCTTTAAGTGAAAACGTATGCACAACAGCACCTAAAAGAAGAAAATTGGCTCTGAAATCCTCCCTGCTTCAGGCACATCCCCACTTGAAAACCGCGCACATCCGGATTCTTGCAACGACCGATCTGCACATGAATCTGAGCAGTTTCGACTATTATGCGGACCGGCCGGAACCAAGTGTGGGCTTCACCCGAACCGCCAGTTTGATCCGCTCTGCACGTCAAGAGGCGGAAGAGGCGAATGCAACTGTCCTGTTGTTCGACAACGGCGATTCCCTTCAGGGGACACTTCTGGGTGACTGGGCGGTCGCGCAGACCGACGCGACCCACCCGTTGATGTCAGCCTTTGGGCGCTTGGGCTACGACGCAATTGCGCTGGGGAACCACGATTTCGGCTTTGGTCTGCCAGCTCTGGGCCGGATCGTTTCTCGGGCACCTTGCCCGGTTTTGTGCAGCAACATGCGGTGTCTGACCGGGGTTGCGCCTTGGCAGAAACAGGCCATCCTGACCCGTCATGTCCACGCCAACGGCCAAAGCATTCCTGTCCGAATTGGCGTTTTCTCGATCCTGCCGCCGCAGACGGTGAAGTGGGAAGCACCACAATTGGAAGGCCAGGTTGCAGCCGAGGATGCCGTCGCCACGGCGCGCCGGATGGCGGAGAATTTGCGTCGTCAGGGCTGTGACCTGATTGTGGCCCTTGCACATTCCGGCCTAGGCGAGCCCGACGCCGCGCCGATGTCGGAAAATGTGGTCACACAGCTTTCTGCTCTGGACGGTATTGATGCAATCGTGGCCGGACACACGCACCTGACACTGCCCGACCCAAGCGATGGTAACCCGCAGCAGGCCAGACCCGTGGTCATGCCCGGATCAGCGGGGTCGCATTTGGGGGTGATCGACCTCACGCTTGCTATGAACGCCGCGGGAGAAGCGAAAATTGTTGGTCACAGCGCGCATCTGCGCGCGATCTGCCCGGGCGGGGCTGAAACCGGCGCTCGGGTCGTTCCTGAAGACCCTGAGATGGTCGAACTTTTTGCCGCCGCCCACAAGGCGACCCGCAAAGCCGCTGCCCAGCCGGTGGGCCGGATCAATCGTACCCTGCACAGCTATTTCACCTTTTGCGGGGTGGATCAGGGGCTGAATTTGGTCGCCGCAGCACAGGCGGCAGCCCTGCGACCGGTTCTGGCCGGAACGGCCTTTGAAACCCTCCCAGTTCTGTCCGCAGCCGCACCTTCGAAATTCGGAGGCCGGGCCGGACCACGGCACTACACCGAAGTTCCGGCTGGCGATGTCACCGTACGGCATGTCTCGGACTTGCATGTGTTCCCAAACCAACTGGCCGCCATGCTGCTGGATGGCCGCCAGATCGCCGAGTGGCTGGAGATGTCGGCTGCCCAGTTTTCCCAACTTGGCGACAGCGACGAGCAGGTTCTGATCAACCCCGAAGGCACCGGGCACAATTTCGACGTGCTGCATGGGGTGACCTACAGGTTCGATCTGACCCAGCCCGCACGATATGAATTAAGCGGCCAGTTGATCGACACGTCCCATTCCCGCCTGCGCGATCTTGCCTTTCAGGGCCGCCCCGTCGATCCGGATGAACAATTCGTCGTTGCATCAAACAGCTACCGAGCCAATGGCGGCGGCAACTTTCCCGTCCCAGACCCGGCTCGCCTGATCCCGGTGCCGCCGCTGAGCCTCCAGGGTATCTTGCGCGACTACCTGGCGGGACGATTGGGTCCGGATCCGTTGGAAAACACCGCCCAAAGCTTTTCCTTTGTTCCGCAGGCGGGCCGGTCCGTGATTCTGAAGACCGGGCCAAGCGCAGCGAACTACCTGCACGAGCTGGACCACTTTGCAGCCACCACCGACGGGCAGGACGCGCGCGGGTTTCTTCGGATACGCCTGTCTTTGTGACGGGTTGCCAAGCGGCTGCGTGATGCCTATATCGGCGGTCGAGAGGTTGGCGCGGGCAAGCGCCTCGCCAACCTGGTCAGGTCCGGAAGGAAGCAGCCACAACGAGCCCCGCTTGGGTCGATGTCCAACCTCTCACTTGACGCCGCGCCGCGTATTCGGCCGGGTCAATCCAACCTCTGCATTTCGTCGTTGTTCCTGAAAACCGCGCTTACGGGCGGGTCAGGCGATCAATCGCGGCCAAACGGCACTGCTGCGGCGGGCGAAGGCGCCGATATGACCGATTTCGGACAGTCCGAAATCCTTGGGCTCCAACAAGTGCCGACGGGCGGTCGGACCATAGAGTTCAGCCAGCCGCCAGACGGCGGGTGGTGGCACTGTCTGGTCATCCTCAAACGCAATGATATCCACCGTGGCGTTCGCCCGGCTCCAATCCGCTTGGGGAAGCGTGTCTCCCAATTCGGGCAGATAGCTGGTGGGCGATGTGCACCACTTGCGCCATTGCCAATAGACGCCAGCCGGCAAGTCGGCTCCGAATCCCAGTAGTTTCCCTGGCAGGTACCCCAGCAGATGCACCAGAGGTGGCACATGGCCATACCAGAACAAAGTCGCCAAGCCCTTGTAGGGCCACGGGTGATCGGCCACCGTCACCAAACCTGCGCACACACAGATCATCCGGTCGATCTGTTCGATTTCCGGTTGCAGCGGACCCAGCATTCCACCGACCGAATGCCCGATCACCCACAGTTTTGCCTGCGGGTATCGACGGCGCATCTCGGCACGCGCTGCGGGCATGTCGATCAGCGCCCAGTCCGCCATCGTGGCCTTCGAGTCTTTCAGCCGCCCTGTCAGCGAATGCTCGAAATCCCGGTAATCATATGTCAGGCAAGCCATACCGCGCTCGGCGGCCAGCCAGCGAGCAAAGTGCTGATAGTAGTCACGTGGCACTCCTGTTGCGCCGTTCAGCACAACAACGGTTTGCGGCTCGACCGCCGGAGCGTAAAGCCGCGCCGCCAGCTGGGTCTGGCCCGACGGAAACTGAAAGTCTTCCACGTCAACCGCGTGCTGCGAATCCAACATCTTTGCCTCCAAACACTCTGGACCGATCGGTCTAATACTTTGTGTCTGGACCATTTGGTCTAGGGCTGTCAATATTCGGCCTGCATGACCCAACGTCCACCAAACACCAAAGATCGCCTGATCGTGACTGCCGCCAAACTGTTCCAGCGCTCGGGCTATAACGGTGTCGGTCTGGCGGAATTGCTGGCCGAAGCGCAGGCCCCCAAGGGTTCGCTGTATCACCATTTTCCAAAGGGCAAGCCGGATCTGGCCCTGGCGGCGGCCAGTTGGGCCTCGGACGGGATGTTGAACATGATCGCTGCGGCATTCGACGACGCCGCGGGTTTTCGCGACGGGGTCACCACCCTGTGCCACAAAATCGCGAAGCTATTCGACACCTCGGCCCAGTGGGAGACCTGCCCCATCGCCGCCACCCTGTTCGAAAGCCCCGACAACCGCGCGTTTCGGGAACATGCCGACCGTCTGTATGAAAGCTGGATCATCGAAGTTCGAAACCACGCCGCGCGGTTCGGAGTTTCCGACCCTGAAAATGCTGCGGACACCCTGTTCATCGTAATGCAGGGCGGCTGGCAATTGGCGCGTGCCCGCAGGGATTCGAATGTGCTGCGCAGACTGCCTGATCTGTTCCCTTGGGACACACTCCGGCAACCGGGCTGAAACCGTCTTGACTCGATCCCGGATACACCGCTAGCGATGAGGGGATGGTTCCCGTACCGTTTCGGTCCGGGATGAAAAGGGAACACGGTGCGGTCCAACCCGGAACTCCGGAGCGGACCAAGGCCGCGACTGCCCCCGCAACTGTAGGCGGAGAGCGATGCCGAAATACCACTGACCGAAAGGTTGGGAAGGTCGGCAAAGCAAAGACCCGCAAGTCAGGAGACCTGCCATCACACGTGAAACCGAAACTCGGACGGGGTGTCCGGGCAGGGTCTGGCCTTGAAACCGGCGTCTGTCCAAATCCACCCCGCCCAGCGCGCGGAGGGCGCAACATGATTTGGAAGACCGATACCCATGAATTCGCGGCAACCATCTGCCAGCGCACCGGAAAGACCTGCCCGGCATTGGCGCGCATGGCACGGGCAATCGCGCAGGCAATGGCGACGGCGCAGGCCGCTACATCCCCCGACTTCCAAGTGGAAGGCAGCAGCGAACTGGCCCATTGCGAACATGGCTGCACGGCGCGGTTCGATGCACGTCCCGAACGGATCCGCGTGTATTGCGGAGCGGCCGCCGATACCCCGTCCGACTGTCTTGAAACCTATGCCGACATGCTGTTTGACAACCAGAGCGACGCCCTGCCCGCACAGGTCATCGGTGATCGACCCTGTGCGATGCTGCAGGCCACGGCGATCATGCCCGTGGTCAGGGCCGAGCGCGAGTTCCGCGCAACCGCCTGAAGGTCAGGTCGCCAGTGCCTCGCGCGCCGGGGCGACGGCCCAGTCCATCTGAGCATCGGTTTCGACCGCGCAGGGGCGTACGGCCCGCAGGCGTTTCAGGGCCTGTTCCGGCTGCTCGCCGCTTTCGATCATCAAGCGCAGAACAACCATGCCCGACCGCCCACAACCGCCCCGGCAGTGAACCAGTACCCGCCCGCCGCCCGACAGCGCATGGCGGGCGGCGGCACTGACTTCGGGCCAGCGGCCGGATATCTCGGTCGACGGCGCCGAGAAGTCGGCGACCGGCAGATGCGCCCACCGACAGGCGCGCCGATGAATGTCACAGCCCAATTCGCCTGCACCCACAGAAACCAGTTCGGCAAGGGTTGTCATCGAAATCACCAGCCCCGGCGCCCAGGCTGAAATCAGGTCCAGGTCTCCTTCATAGTCGCCGCCACCGCCGGGAACCGAGGTCAGGGCCAGCGTGCCGCCACCCACCTGCAATGCATGAACCACAAGATTTGTCATCAGACGTTCCCCCCGAAACTGGCTGATTGAACTTGATCCGCGCAGTATGCCTCACACCGCGCGCTCGCCAAAGCGAAAAACCTGCACCGGCGCTGTGGACGCGGGGCACCGGGAACTCTACCCTGCATCGTCAGTACGAATCCGTCAGAGCAGACATGACCACACAGTCCAGCCCCGCCTATCAGGTTCTCGCCCGAAAATACCGCCCGGAAACCTTTGCCGACCTGGTCGGTCAGGATGCCATGGTGCGCACGCTGAAAAACGCGTTCGAGGCGGACCGGATCGCGCAGGCCTTCATCATGACCGGCATCCGCGGCACCGGCAAGACGACCACGGCCCGGATCATCGCCAAGGGCATGAACTGCATCGGCCCCGACGGCAATGGCGGCCCAACGACCGAACCCTGCGGCCAGTGCGAGCATTGCGTGGCCATCATGGAAGGTCGCCATGTGGACGTGCTGGAAATGGACGCCGCCAGCCGCACCGGCGTGGGCGACATCCGCGAGATCATCGACAGCGTGCGCTATCGCGCCGCCAGCGCGCGCTACAAGATCTACATCATCGACGAAGTCCACATGCTGTCGACCAGCGCCTTCAACGCGCTGCTGAAAACGCTGGAGGAACCGCCCGAACACGTAAAGTTCATCTTTGCCACGACCGAGATCCGCAAGGTTCCGGTCACCGTGCTGTCGCGCTGCCAACGGTTCGACCTGCGCCGGATCGAGCCCGAAGTGATGATCGGCCTGCTGCGCAAGATTGCCACCGCCGAAGGCGCGGAAATCTCGGATGACGCGCTGGCCCTGATCACCCGCGCCGCAGAAGGCTCGGCCCGGGATGCGACCTCGCTGCTGGATCAGGCGATCAGCCATGGCGCCGGCGAAACCACTGCCGATCAGGTGCGCGCGATGCTGGGACTGGCCGACCGGGGCCGCGTTCTTGACCTGATGGACATGATCCTGCGTGGCGATGCGGCCGGGGCCTTGACCGAACTGGGCGCGCAATATGCCGAGGGCGCCGACCCGCTGGCGGTGCTGCGCGATCTGGCAGAAATCACGCATTGGGTCTCGGTGGTGAAGATCACCCCTGACGCGGCCGAAGACCCGACCGTCTCACCAGACGAGCGCACCCGCGGCCAGCAGATGGCCGAGGCGCTGCCGATGCGGGTGCTGACCCGGATGTGGCAGATGCTGCTGAAGGCACTCGAGGAAGTCTCGGCCGCCCCCAACGCCATGATGGCCGCGGAAATGGCGGTGATCCGTCTGACCCATGTGGCAGATCTGCCCAGCCCGGAAGAGTTGATCAAGCGCCTTCAGGACAGCCCTCCGCCGCCCGTCGGCGGGCCGGGGGGCGGCGTTCCGGTCGCCGGAAACAGCGCCCCGCCCGTGACCGCGACGGCCTCGGCCCATGCGCCGGCCCCGCGCGGTGCGGGCGGCGCGCCCACGGCGGCGTTGGCCCAGGACGTGCAGACCGCACTGGCGCGTTATCCAACATTCGAGCATGTGGTCGAGCTGATCCGCGCCAACCGTGACGTGAAACTGCTGGTCGAGGTCGAGAACGGCGTCCGCCTCGTCTCGTATCAGCCGGGCCGGATCGAATTCACGCCCACCGAAAAGGCCCCTACCGACCTGGCCGCGCGGCTCGGGTCCGCGCTGCAGCGCTGGACCAGCAATCGCTGGGCGGTCTCGATCGTCTCGGACGGCGACGCCCCCACCATCGCCGAACTGCGCGACGCGGCCGAGCTGGCGCTGAAGGCCAAGGCCGAAGGACACCCTCTGGTGCAGGCGGTTCTGACTCAGTTCCCCAAGGCCCGCATCACACGGATCGAAACCCCCGAGGACCGTGCGGCCAAGGTCGAAACCGAAGCCCTGCCCGAGGTCGAAGACGAATGGGACCCGTTCGAGGAAGACTGATCATCCGCGCAGAAGGCGCGCTGCCCTTGTGAAGGACGCAGACGGCCCGTATTTAGGCCGCAAATCGAATGACAGGAGACATACAGATGCTCAAAGGACTCGGTGGTCTGGGCGACATGGCCAAGATGATGAAATCCGCGCAGGAACTGCAGACCAAGATGGCGCAGATGCAGGAAGAGCTGAACACCATCATGGTCGTCGGCGAATCCGGCGCGGGCCTGGTCAAGGCCACGGCCTCGGCCAAGGGCGAGCTGAAAGGTCTGGACATCGACCCCTCGATTTTCAACAGCGACGACAAGGAAGTGGTCGAGGACTTGATCCTGGCCGCCATCAAGGATGCGCAGACCAAGGCGGCCGAGCGGTCACAGGAAGAAATGGCCAAGCTGACCGAAAGCATGGGTCTGCCGGCGGACATCAAGCTGCCGTTCTGATCTCCGCCCTTCAACCCCCCGCTGCCAAAGCCACGCAGGACTGGCCATGAGTTCGAACAGTGAAATCGACGCCCTGATCGACCTGATGGCCAAGCTGCCGGGGCTGGGCCCGCGCTCGGCCCGGCGGGCGGTACTGCACCTGATCCGCAAACGCGCCCTGCTGCTGACGCCTTTGTCGGACGCTATGCAGCAGGTCGCCGCCACCGCGCGCGAATGCCTGAACTGCGGCAACGTGGGCACCACCGACATCTGCGACATCTGCAATTCCGAAGACCGTGCCACCGGAGAGCTGTGCGTGGTCGAGGACGTGGCCGACCTGTGGGCGATGGAACGCGCGGGCGTGTTCAAGGGCCGTTACCACGTGCTGGGCGGAACGCTCTCGGCTTTGGACGGCGTCGGCCCGGATGACCTGCGCATCCCCCGCCTGCGCGACCGGGTGACCGCCGAAAACATCACCGAAGTGATCTTGGCCCTGAACGCCACCGTCGACGGCCAGACCACGGCTCATTACATTGCCGATCAGCTGGAAGGTCGGGTCCGTCTGACCTCGCTGGCGCAGGGCGTGCCGATCGGGGGCGAGCTGGACTATCTGGATGACGGGACGATCACCGCGGCGCTGCGGGCGCGTAAAGAACTGTAGCCGACGCGTGCTGCCTGCATGCAGCACGCTCTCGCCCCGCCTCGATTGCAAGGTACGGCTTGACCCATCGGTCAGGTGTAGGCACCCGAAGAGTAGGTCAATTCATAGGAATGGCTGTAGATCTCGAAGACGATGCCAAACGGATCCTCGACATAGACCATGCGGTAGGGTTTCTCGCCGGGGTAGTAGTACCGGATAGGCATGCGTTGCTTCCCGCCGGCCGCCACGATTTTTTCCACCAAGCCTTCGACATCAGGATCCTGGACGCAGAAATGGAACGTTCCATTCCTGCGAAAGTCGATGTTGTTTTCCGGCGCGTAGTTCCCATCAAACTCAAAAAGCTCGATCCCGATACGATCGGCGGTCGCCAAATGCGCGATACGCAGTTTTTTCCAATTCGGGCCAAACACGTCCGTGCACATCACGCCGATGTCCGTGTCATCCTCAACCACGTCGGTTGGCGGCATGATCACGTAAAATCCCAAAACCTCGGAATAGAATTTCACAGCTTCGTCCACGTTCGGGACGGACAACCCGATGTGAGAGAATGTTCTTGGATGTTGAGGCATGGCTTGCTCCTTGGTCTGTTGAGCAAGACGTATTTTGCGACGTCCTGGTTTCAAGCGCCCGCCCCGCAAGGCAAAGCCGTGTTGTTCCATGCACATAGATCATCATGCACTGCAGCCGAGGCCTAGAATGATCTTTCCGTCGACCCCGCACCGTGTACTATGCCCCAGCCTGACCCATTTGATATCGGAACCCGCCATGAATCGCCTTCTTGCCCTGACCTTCGCCGCCTTCACCGCCACTTCCGCTTGGTCACAGCAACTGGTCGACAAGGGGTTCGTCGAAGGCTGGAACATCATGATGGACCCCAATTTGGGCAACGGCTGCCTGATCCAAACGGTGTATCAGGACCTGTCCGTGGTGCGCCTGGGCTATGATGCGCTGGACAATCGGGGCTATTTCACAGTTTTCCACAAGGGCTGGGGCGATATCGAACCCGGCAAATCCTATCCGATCCGGTTCGAGCTGGACGGCAAGAGCTTTGACGCCACAGCCATCGGGTTCAAGCAGGATCGGGTGCCCGGTGCGACCGTGTTCTTCACCGACCGGAACTTTGTTACGGCCATCGCCCAGAACAAGACGATGACGATCTACAACCCCGCGGGCGAGCGGGTTTTGGCGATCGATCTGAAAGGCACCGCCAAGGCATTGGACTATGCGCGGGACTGCCAGAACAAGAAGCTCTAGCGAATTGGATTGAACAACGCATCCGAAGCGGTGCAGTCCCGGATCACGTCCCGCCCACAGGGCACCGGGTCCAGATCACGTGACAGACAGATGCGCACTTCTTCGATGTAACCGTGCTTGCAAGTGACGGTGATCATGTCCGGCTCGAGCCCTGGATTGGCACTGAGGAAGGCATCCTCGACCACGCGCGCCGGCAGTTTCACGGCTTTGTCCAATTTGCGAAACACCGGCGGTCGGGTAATGCGCTCATAAGCCTGCCGGGACAGCTCGTAATAGTCCACCGCAGACAGGCCCGAACAGGTGCCGTGTTTCTTCCACTGGTGCCAGGCCAGGCCCGAACTGCCTTGAATATCTTCCATCTGTCGGGTCATCGCGCGGGACGGAGGTGCTTTGGCTGTCGGGCAATAGGACGGCCAGCCCTGGTGATATTGCGGCCACAATCCGTGCAGGATCCAGCCGTGATCGTGGCGCGCATCGCACTGGTCGGATCCGCGCGCGTCGCCTTCGCGGGCGCACCAGTTGGGCGACCAGCTCAGCGACAGGACGTAATAGTCGAACACGCCCGACTTCTCGCCATCGGCCAGCGCGGCCGTCGCGCCCAAAGTCCACACCAGCAGCCCCAATAACGCCCAGCGCATTCGCCTCTTCCCTTCTTGCATCTGCACGACTATATACGGGCCAAGTTCCCCGACAACGGAAACCTGCCCCAAGACCACGGGGCCGCCGAATTCCGGCGACGGGACAGATGTATTCAAAGGAGACGGGCTGATGGCAAAACCCCTGATGGCCAAGGCAACCGCCGTTTGGCTGGTGGACAATACCACGATCAGCTTCAAGCAGATCGCGGATTTCGTGGGCATGCACGAGTTGGAAGTGCAAGGCATCGCTGATGGCGATGTGGCGGCAGGCGTCAAGGGATTCGACCCGATCGCCAACAACCAGCTGACTCAGGAAGAGATCGACAAGGCCGAGAAAGATCCGCTGCACAAGCTGAAGCTCAAGTTCAACCCGGCCGCCGCCGGCGAGGAAAAGCGCCGCGGTCCGCGCTACACGCCGCTGTCCAAGCGTCAGGACCGACCGAACTCGATCCTGTGGCTGGTCAAGTTCCACCCGGAGCTGACCGATGGCCAGATCGCCAAACTGGTTGGAACCACCAAGCCCACGATCCAGTCGATCCGCGAGCGCACCCACTGGAACATCGCCAATATGCAGCCGATCGACCCGGTCGCGCTGGGCCTGTGCAAACAGTCGGAACTGGATGCCGCCGTCCAGAAAGCCGCTGCCAAGAAGGCCGCCGAAGGTGGCGTCATGAGCGATGACGAGCGCCGCAAGCTGGTCTCGACCGAACAGTCGCTGGAAATGGATGCCGCTCCCAAGATCCCCACGGCGATCGAGGGGCTGGAAACCTTCTCGCTGTCCGATGACGGCGACGAGGAAAAAGAAGACGAAGCAGTGGTGGATGCCGACAGCTTCTTCAACCTGCCCAAGGGCGGCGCCGAAGAAGACGACGAGGACGACCTGCGCAACTGACACTGTGCTGGCCCCGGTCCGATGGACCGGGGCCTTTTTGGAACTGGACCATGCTGAACATTCTATCGTCTATCTTCGGGCCGCACCGGGCGGTTTCGATTTACGCTTTCGCAAAAACAAAGGGACTGGCCATTCTGGGCGGCGTGGCCGTTATCGCCGTAGCTGCCGGTCTGCTGCTGTTCAGCGGCGATGGGAAACACGAACACGAAGCGTTTCTGACCGTTCCCGTGCTGTCGGCCACACCGATCAATGGTGATCTCAAGAACGGGGTCATCGCGTCGGTTCGATTGCCGGACGGATCGGCAACTTCAATCACCGCGACCGAGGCGCCGATCGCGCGCAGTGTCGGAACCACGGCCTGTGTGGAAAAACGGGTTTACGTGGACAGCGGCGAACCGCGCTATCGGTTCAAATTGCCAAGCAACTGCGGCGCAAGCTGATTTGCAGAACCGTCCGGAGAATACTCCGGGCGGTTTTCTTCTTACAAAAGCTGGAACAGGATCCCGGCTGCAATAGCTCCGCTGATCCCAAGCCCGATGTAGGCTGCGAACACACGGGGTTTGACCAGAGACCAGACAGCCGCCATGGCCGGAATGGAACTGACGGCCCCGGCGATCATGAACGACATCGCGGCGCCCGCGCTCATCCCCTGCTCCATTAGGCCGGCCAAAAGCGGCGGCGCGACATACGAATTCAGGTAGGCCGGCATCCCGACAAAGGCGGCGATCACGATCGGCAAGGCACCGTCGCCACCGACCAGCCGCGCGATCAGATCAGCCGGAACATAGCTGACCAGCAGCGCCTCGAGCACATAGGCCAGAGCGAGCCACTTCAGCAGGAACAGGCCGTTCTGCACGAATTCCCGACGGAACCGGGCGCGGCGTTCGGGCTCTTGCCAAAAGCGCCAAAGCAGCGTGTCTTTCTTCGGACCGCAGCCACAGCATCCGGCCGGTTCATAGTGGCGCAGAGGTTGGGCAAAGGCACCCTGACGCATGAGAAAACGCACCGCGAACCCGCCGAACAATCCCAGTGCCACGGCTGCAACGGCTTTGCCGATCGCAAACGGCCAGCCCAAAGCGCCCGCCGTGATCAACAGCGTAGGCGGGTCAATCAACGGCGAGCTCAGCCAGAAGGCCATGACCGCCGACAAGGGCGCACCCAACGCAAGCAGGCCCGCGATGAACGGAATCACCTCGCAAGAGCAGAACGGAGCCAACCCGCCAAACAATGCGGCCAGCAGGATCATCCGGGTTTCGCGGCCCTCGAAGGCCCGGGCAACCATAGTCTCGGCCCCGCTGGCCTTGAGGTAGGACAGCAACAGCACTGCAAACAGGATGTACTGACCGGTGTGCACCAGAGCCTTGGCTGCAAAAGTCGTGACGTTCACCCAATTGCCTGGGTCCAGATTGGCCACAAGCACAAGGATCGCCACGATCAGGGCCCAAGGTGTCTTCAGCAGACCGGACAAGGTTTGACCAACGGCCTTCGGGGATTGGGTCAATTCAGCCATCGTTGGCAACCTTTCTGGATTCATCCGCGCAGCATTCGCTGAGGATGAACTGCGCCAGTGATCTCAATTCATCGAAATTTGCACGGTTGATTGTGGTCCGCCCGGATTTCTTCTGCTCGACCACGCCGCCTGCCGCCAAGAAACGCAGGTGATGAGCCAGGGTGGACGGTGCCATCCCAGTCCGGCTTTGGATTTCCCCGACCGTCAGACCCGCCTGTCCGGCCCGTACAAGGGTCTTGAGCACCTGCAATCGCGCCTCGGACCCCATCGCGGAAAACCCTGCAGCAGCTTTTTCCCACATTTGGTTATCTCCATTAAACTAGATTTCTAGTTTTTTAGTGATGAGCTATGCCCGTGTCAACCGTATGGGTAAATTTCCGTTGATCCTGCATAAGTCCAGATTGCCCTGCATTTAAGTCCAACATATAACGAGGCATGGGAATTTCGGTCGAAACCTTCTTTCTGAAACCGGGCGGTCAGGGCACTCTGCAGGCGCAGATCCAGCAGATGATTGCCGAGGGCATCCTGTCAGGCCGCTTTCATGTCGGTGAGAAACTGCCGTCGTCGCGCAAATTGGCCGCGCATCTGGGTGTCAGCCGCATCACCGTGACGCTGGCCTATACCGAGTTGCTGGCAAATGACTATCTGACGGCCAAAGGCCGGTCCGGGTACTACGTGTCGCAGAACGCGCCAGTGCCGCCGAAATACACACCGGTTCAGCGCAGCGAAGAAACCGTCAACTGGGACGCCGCACTGGCCCGCCGTTTTTCCGACGGTGATTTTCTGGCCAAGCCACCGGATTGGCGGGAATACAGCTATCCGTTCATCTACGGCCAGGCCGACCGCACCCTGTTTGATCATGCGAACTGGCGCCTCTGCGCCGTTCGGGCCCTTGGCCACAAGGATTTCGATTCGCTGACCGGCGACTACGTGGATCAGGACGATCCATTGCTGATCGAGTTCATCGCTCGCCACACGTTGCCCCGCCGCGGTATCGCCGCTCGGCCCGAGGAAATTCTGATCACGCTGGGCGCTCAGAACGCCCTGTGGCTGACCTCGCGCATTCTTCTGGGCCATGGGCGAGTGGCTGCGATCGAGGATCCCAGCTACTACGCTCTGCACGAACTTATGCGCTGCTCGGATGCCTCGATGACACCATTGCGGGTGGACAAGGATGGGTTGCCGCCCGAGTCCATCCCGGACGGCACCGACGTGATCTACACCACGCCCAGCCACCAATGTCCGACAACCGCGACAATGCCCGTCGCCCGGCGTCACGACCTATTGAAACGCGCCCGCGAACTGGACGCGATGATCGTCGAAGATGACTATGAGTTCGAGATGGCCTTTCTGGGTGCCCCGTCCCCGGCGCTCAAGTCTTTGGACAAGGACGGGCGTGTGATCTACGTGGGCAGCTTTTCCAAGTCGTTGTTCCCGGGGTTGCGGCTGGGGTACATGGTCGGATCCGAACCGTTCATCCGCGAGGCTCGTGCGCTGCGGTCGCTCGTTTTCCGACACCCACCCGGCCATATCCAGCGAACGGCGGCCTATTTCCTGTCGCTCGGGCACTATGACGCCCAGATACGGCGTATGTCCAAGGCTCTGATGCAGCGGCGCAAGACGATCGAGGACGCGATCGAGGCGAACGGGTTGACCGTGGCCGGGCGCGGCGTCTTTGGTGGATCGTCGATGTGGATGAAGGCACCGGACCATGTCGACACGGCGGAACTCGCGAAAACGCTGCAGAATCAGAGTGTTCATATCGAGCCCGGCGCTGCGTTCTTCTCGGGGCCGGATCGGCCCAGGAACTATTACCGCCTGGGGTATTCCTCGATTTCGGCTGACCGGATACCCGCGGGAATCGAACGGGTTGCGGCCGCGATCCGGGCCTGCTGAGGCCACACTGGACCTACTCCGGCGCCGTGTCTGGCCCTAACCCAGATGCCCCCGTTGCGCCAAAACCAATGGCAAGCCAAGGCGTATCGCCTGACCGTTTCCACCATTGCTTGGAGAGCGTCCAAATGAAAATGACGACAGAAGAGGCCTTTGTTAAGGTTCTGCAGATGCACGGCATCGAACACGCGTTCGGGATCATCGGCTCGGCCATGATGCCGATCTCGGACCTGTTCCCCAAGGCCGGGATCATGTTCTGGGACTGCGCTCATGAAGGCAGCGCCGGCATGATGGCCGACGGCTACACCCGCGCCACCGGCAAGATGTCGATGATGATCGCGCAGAACGGCCCCGGCATCACCAACTTCGTCACTGCCGTCAAAACCGCCTATTGGAACCATACGCCGCTGCTGCTGGTCACCCCGCAGGCGGCAAACAAGACCATCGGTCAGGGTGGGTTCCAGGAAGTCGAGCAGATGAAACTGTTCGAAGACATGGTCGCGTATCAGGAAGAGGTCCGCGATCCATCCCGCGTCACCGAGGTTCTGAACCGCGTGATCATGAAGGCCAAGCGCGCCAGCGCCCCGGCCCAGATCAACATCCCGCGTGACATGTGGACTCAGGTCATTGACGTCGAACTGCCCGCGGTTGTCGATTTCGAGCGTCCCGCAGGCGGTGAAACCGCTGTCGCAAAGGCCGCCGAACTGCTGTCGAATGCCAAAAACCCCGTGATCCTGAACGGAGCGGGCGTGGTGCTGGCCAAAGGCGGCATCGAGGCCTCGAAGGCCCTGGCCGAGCGTCTGGATGCGCCGGTTTGCGTCGGCTACCAGCACAACGACGCCTTCCCCGGCAGCCATCCGCTGTTTGCCGGCCCGCTGGGCTACAACGGGTCCAAGGCAGCGATGGAGCTGATCAAGGAAGCCGACGTGGTGCTGTGCCTCGGCACCCGCCTGAACCCGTTCTCGACCCTGCCGGGCTATGGCATGGAATACTGGCCGGCTGACGCCAAGATCATCCAGGTCGACATCAACCCCGACCGGATCGGCCTGACCAAGAAGGTCTCGGTCGGTATCGTCGGCGACGCGGCCAAGGTGGCGAATGGCATCCTGGCGCAGCTGAGCGACACGGCCGGAGACGAGGGCCGCGCCGAACGCAAGGCCAAGATTGCCGAAAAGAAATCGCGTTGGGCCCAGCAGCTCAGCAGTATGGACCACGAGGACGACGATCCAGGCACCAGCTGGAACGAGCGCGCACGCGCGGCCAAGCCCGACTGGATGAGCCCCCGCATGGCCTGGCGCGCCATTCAGGCCGCGCTGCCGAAAGAAGCCATCATCAGCTCGGACATCGGCAACAACTGCGCCATCGGCAACGCCTACCCGTCCTTTGAGGAAGGTCGCAAGTATCTGGCGCCCGGCCTGTTCGGACCATGCGGATATGGCCTGCCCGCCATCGTCGGCGCCAAGATCGGCTGCCCGGACGTGCCCGTTGTGGGTTTTGCCGGTGACGGCGCCTTCGGCATCGCGGTAAACGAGCTGACCGCCATCGGCCGCGAGGAATGGCCCGCCGTGACGCAGATCGTGTTCCGCAACTACCAGTGGGGCGCGGAAAAACGCAACTCGACCCTGTGGTTCGACGACAACTTCGTGGGCACCGAACTGGACACCAAAGTGTCCTATGCCGGCATAGCCCAAGCCTGCGGCCTTAAGGGTGTCGTCGCCCGCACCATGGACGAGCTGACCGCCGCCCTGAACCAGGCCATCGAAGACCAGAAAAACGGCATCACCACCCTGATCGAAGCCCTGATCAACCAGGAACTGGGTGAGCCGTTCCGCCGCGACGCGATGAAAAAGCCTGTGGCGGTGGCCGGTATTTCGGCCGACGATATGGTGCCGCAGCAGGTCTGAGCGGAAACGGAGCTGGAGCGGATGACCCTGACACCCATCGAGTTGTTGCGTCAGCAAGCTCCGGCAATCCGGCCTATCGTTGCTCTGAGCGAAGGCAGTGATCCCCGCATCGTTGCGGGGGCGCTTGCCGCCCGGTCCGCAGGGCTGTCCGACATCATCCTTGTCGGTCCGCGGACAGAAATCGAAGCCGAGTTGCTGGCGCAGGGCGCCGCATCGGGCGATGACCTTTCCATCCATGACCCGACCGAGTCGCCGCTGACCGAGGAGTTCGCGGCCGTCTACCACGATCTGCGCCGGCACAAGGGCGTGGATGCGGTGTCGGCCCGGTCCGCCGCCGAAACGCCCTTGGTCTACGCGGCCATGCTGGTCCGGACGGGCCGTGCCACGGGAACGGTCGGTGGTGCTGTCCACACGACCGGTGAGGTGGTCCGTACGGCGATTCAGGTGATCGGCCTGGCCCCGGATGCCGGATTGGTGTCCTCGTTTTTCCTGATGTACCCGCCGGATCCGGGCGGCCCTGATGCGCGCGCGATGCTGTTTTCCGATTGCGGGCTCGTGATTGATCCGACCGCATCGGAACTGGCCCTTATCGCGGCGGCCTCGGCCCAGTCGGCCCGGGCCATCCTGCGGGAACAGCCGTCGCTGGCGATGCTGAGCTTTTCGACCAAAGGCAGCGCAAGACATCCCGGTGTCGACAAGGTTACCGAGGCAACGCGCCTTTTGCGCGAACAGCATCCCGAGCTGCATGTCGACGGCGAGCTGCAATTCGACGCGGCTTTCCACCCCCCCGTCGGCCAGAAAAAGGCTCCTGGATCGACTGTGGCCGGCAAGGCCAACGTCATGATCTTTCCCAATCTGGACGCGGGAAACATCAGCTACAAAATCACCCAGAGGATCGGTGGATACATGGCGATCGGTCCGGTGCTGCAGGGTCTGGCCCGACCGGCGAATGATCTGTCCCGGGGCTGCAGCGCCGAGGATGTAGAACAGATGATCGCCGTGACCGTGCTGCAGGCATTGGGAACATGACCATCAAATCTGGCGCCATCGTCAGAACAGTATTCTAAATCCGGGCTGAAAGTGACAAGTTCGTCCCGACGCAAACGACTGGATCCGCAAATGACCCATCAGCAGCCAATCCTCGACACGTCCCCCAAGGTCTCGGACGAGGTTCGCAAGACAACCTGCTACATGTGTGCCTGCCGGTGCGGGATCAACGTCCACATGAAGGATGGCAAGGTCGCATATATCGAGGGCAACCGTGACCACCCGGTGAACAAGGGTGTTCTGTGCGCCAAGGGCAGTGCGGGCATCATGCAGGTCAACGCCCCGTCACGCCTGCGCGCTCCGCTCAAGCGGGTGGGTCCGCGCGGGTCGGGTGAGTTCGAGGAAATCAGCTGGGACGAAGCGTTGGACATCGCCGTCGGCTGGCTCAAGCCGCTGCGCGAGGACAACCCCGAGAAACTGGCCTTTTTCACCGGCCGCGACCAGTCGCAGTCCTTCACCAGCTTCTGGGCCCAGAATTTCGGCACCTGCAACTATGCGGCCCATGGCGGTTTCTGCTCGGTCAACATGGCGGCCGGCGGCATCTACACGATGGGCGGCGCGTTCTGGGAATTCGGCCAGCCCGATTGGGACCGCACCAAGCTGTTCATGCTGTTCGGCGTGGCCGAGGACCATGACAGCAACCCGATCAAGATGGGCATCGGCAAGATCAAGGCGCGCGGTGCCCGCGTGATCGGGGTGAACCCGATCCGCACCGGCTACAACGCAGTGGCCGATGACTGGGTCGGCATCACGCCCGGCACCGACGGTCTGTTCATCCTGTCGCTGATCCATGTGTTGATGAAGGCCGGCAAGATCGACCTGGATTACCTGAGCCGCTATACCAACGCCCCTGTCCTGGTGAATGCCGCCGAAGGCCCCGAGAACGGCCTGTTTCTGCGGGACGCGGACGGCAAGCCGCTGGTGATTGACCGGGTCACCGGGCAACCGACGGCCTTTGACAAACCGGGCGTCCGGCCGGACCTGACCGCCACCTATGAAATGGACGGCATCACCCACCGGCCGGTCTTTCACCTGATGGCGGAAAAATACCTCAGCGACGAATACGCCCCCGACGCGGTGGCCGAGGAATGCGGCGTACCCGCCAGCCGGATCCGCGCCATCGCCGGTGAACTGGCGCGCGTCGCCTTTGACGAGGCCTTCGAGCTGGACCAGGAATGGACCGATTTCCGCGGCGAAAAGCACAACAAGATGATCGGCCGCCCGGTGGCCATGCATGCCATGCGCGGCGTTTCGGCCCATGCCAACGGATTCCAGACCTGCCGCGCGTTGCACGTGCTGCAGATCCTGCTTGGTACGGTCGAAGTCCCGGGTGGGTTCCGCTTCAAGCCGCCCTATCCGAAGCCGGTCGAAGCACACCCGACCCCCCATTGCAAGGTCACGCCAAACTCTCCCCTGGACGGCCCGCATCTGGGTTTCGTGCGCGGCCCCGAAGATCTGGCCCTGAAGGCCGATGGCAGCCCGGCGCGCATCGACAAGGCCTTTACCTGGGAAAACCCGATGTCCAGCCACGGGCTGATGCACATGGTGATCTCGAACGCTCACGCGGGCGATCCCTACAAGATCGACACGCTGTTCATGTACATGGCCAACATGTCCTGGAACTCGACCATGAACACCAAGGGCGTGATCGAAATGCTGACGGATAAGGATGACAACGGCGACTACGTGATCCCGCGGATCATCTATTCCGACGCCTATTCCTCGGAAATGGTGGCCTATGCCGACCTGATCCTGCCCGACACGACCTATCTGGAGCGCCATGACTGCATCTCGCTCCTCGACCGCCCGATCTGCGAGGCTGACGGAGCCGCAGATGCGATCCGCTGGCCGGTGATCGAGCCCGATAGGGATGTGCGCGGATTTCAGACGGTGCTGATCCAACTGGCCAACAAGCTGGGTCTGCCGGGTTTCACGGATGAGGACGGCTCGGCCAAATACACGGACTACGCCGACTACATGGTCAACCATCAGCGCAAGCCCGGAATCGGCCCGCTGGCTGGGTTCCGCGGCGCAGATGGCTCGCAGGTGGGTCGGGGCGACGTGAACCCGAACCAACTGGACCGATATATCGAGAATGGCGGCTTCTACCTGGAACACATTCCGGACGAGGCCCTGTTCTACAAACCCTGGAACGCCGCCTATCAGGACTGGGCAGTGGGAATGGGCATGTATGACAGCCCGCAACCCTACCTGTTCCAGCTCTATTCCGAACCGATGCGCAAGTTCCAGCTGGCTGCAGAAGGTCATGGTGACCGCCAGCCTCCCGACCACCTGCGCGACCAGATCAGACAAAAAATGGATCCACTGCCCATCTGGTACGAAACCGACCAGACTGGAAACGAGGGCTTTACCGTCAACGCCCTGACCCAGCGCCCCATGGCGATGTATCACAGCTGGGGCACCCAGAATGCCTGGTTGCGGCAACTGCACGGGCGCAACCCGCTTTATGTTCCCACCAAGCTGATGCGCGAACACGGACTGAAGAACGGGGATTGGGCCAAAGTCAGTTCTCCGCACGGAGAAATCACTGTTCCGGTGATGGAAATGGCGGCGTTGAACGACAACACCGTCTGGACATGGAACGCCATCGGCAAACGCAAAGGGGCATGGGCGTTGCGGCCCGACGCACCCGAGGCGACCAAGGGCTTTCTGCTCAACCATCTGATCCACGAACTGCTGCCACCCAAGGGCGACGGTCTGCGCTGGGCCAATTCCGACCCGATCACGGGACAGGCCGCGTGGTTTGACCTCAAGGTCAAGATTGAAAAAGCCGAAGCACCGGCAGACGCCCAAACCCAACCGGAATTCCCGCCAATCAAGTCTCCGGTCGGCACCGGCCCCAAGGATCTTGCATGGAAGGTTGGCAAATGACCCAGCGCAACACTCCATTTGGCCCGCAATACTCCGGGGATGAATTGAGCCGAGTGGCTCAGGAGGGGGCTGGCCCCCTGTCGGCCCCGGCCCTCGACAAAGAGCAGACGCCATGACCCAACTTCCCCAATCCACCGAGCGAAAAATGGGCCTGGTCATTGACCTGGATACCTGCGTCGGCTGTCATGCCTGCGTGATCTCCTGCAAGGGCTGGAACACCGAGAACTACGGCGCCCCTCTGTCCGATCAGGACGCCTATGGGGCCGACCCCTCGGGCACATTCCTGAACCGGGTGCACTCCTACGAGGTTCAGCCGGCCGAAGGTGCCGCCCAGCTGATCCATTTCCCCAAATCCTGCCTGCATTGCGAGGATGCCCCCTGCGTCACCGTCTGCCCCACCGGCGCCAGTTACAAGCGGGTCGAGGACGGGATCGTGCTGGTCAACGAAAGCGACTGCATCGGCTGTGGCCTGTGCGCCTGGGCCTGCCCCTATGGCGCGCGCGAACTGGACGCCGCAGAGGGCGTCATGAAGAAATGCACTCTTTGCGTCGATCGCATCTACAACGACAACCTGCCCGAGGAAGACCGCGTTCCCGCCTGCGTGCGGACCTGCCCCGCGGGGGCCCGCCATTTCGGTGACTTGGGCGACCCCGACAGCGAGGTCAGCCAACTGGTGGCCGAGCGCGGCGGAATGGATCTGATGCCCGAAATGGGCACCAAACCGGTCAACAAATACCTGCCACCCCGCCCCAAGGATACGGTCGAAGAGCAGATCGACATCCTGGCGCCCCTGCTGGCGCCGGTCGCCGACGAGCCGAAGGGCTTCCTTGGCTGGCTGGACAAGGCATTGGAGAAGCTCTGACATGCATCCCGCACCTTCCGTCATCCTGTTCACCACTCTGTCGGGGCTGGGCTTCGGCCTGCTGTTTTTCCTGGGCCTCGGCTTTCCGAATGTCTCGGGCTGGGTGGCCTTCGTGTTCTTCGCCATCGCCTATGCGCTGTCCGTGGGTGGGCTCATGGCCTCGACCTTTCACCTCGGCCACCCCGAGCGCGCGCTCAAGGCGTTCACCCAATGGAAGACAAGCTGGCTCAGCCGCGAGGGCTGGTGCGCAGTTCTGGCCCTGTTGGTCATGGGGCTCTATGCGATCGGCGTTATCTTTCTGGACCAACGCTGGTCCGGTCTGGGTCTGATCGGTTCGCTGCTCTCATTGGCGACCGTTTTCACCACCTCGATGATCTACACGCAACTCAAGACGATCCCGCGGTGGAACCTGACGCTGACGCCCGTGATGTTTCTGAGCTTCAGCGTGGCTGGCGGCGCGCTTTTGGCGGGGCAGACCGCATTTGCGATCCCGCTGCTGTTGATCGCCGCGCTGGTTCAGATTCTGTACTGGCGTTCGGGCGATCAGGCCTTGGCCAACTCGGGAACCAATCTTGGTACGGCAACTGGTCTTGGCGACAGGGGTTCTGTCCGCGCGTTTGAACCGCCGCATACAGGAACCAACTATCTGCTGCGCGAATTTGTTCACGTTGTCGGACGCAAACACGCAGACAAGCTGCGAGCCATTTCCTTTGCCTTGGCCTTCGTGGTTCCCGTCGGTCTGTTGATCCTACCGTTCAACCACCTGGTCGGAGCGCTGGCGGTGCTGTCTCATATGGCGGGTATCGCGACTTCGCGCTGGCTGTTCTTTGCCCAGGCCGAACATGTGGTCGGGCTGTACTACGGCAAGCGCTAAGTCACCCTGCAAACAAGAAAAGGGCGATGCCGGTTCTCCCAGACACCGCCCATTTTCTTTCGGAACGCCTCTGATCAGATCAGGCCTGCATGCTCCATCGCCGCATCAATCGCGGCCTTTGTGCTGTTTTCCAGCGTCGTCAGCGGCGACCGCACTTCTTCGGTGCAGCGTCCCAGTTTGCTGAGCGCGTATTTCGCACCCACCAGGCCCGGTTCGATGAATATGGCTTCGTGCAGCGGCATCAACCGATCCTGATACTCCAGCGCCGTCGCATAGTCGCCGGACAGGGTCGCCTGCTGGAACTCGGCACATAGCTTGGGGGCCACGTTCGCGGTGACCGAGATACAGCCGACGCCACCATGGGCGTTGAAACCCAGGGCCGTCGCGTCCTCACCCGAAAGCTGGCAGAAGTCTTTACCGCAGGAAGCGCGCTGCTGGCTGACGCGGGCAAGATCGCCCGTGGCGTCTTTGACACCGATGATCCGAGGCAGCTGCGCCAGCGCACCCATGGTATCCGGGTTCATGTCGATGACCGAGCGACCCGGAATGTTGTAGATGATGATCGGGATATCCGCACAGTCATGCAGCGCCCGAAAATGGGACAACAAGCCTTTCTGAGTCGGCTTGTTGTAATAGGGCGTGACGACCAATGCCGCATCCGCACCCACTTTCTGCGCGAATCGCACGAACCGGATGGCCTCGACCGTGTTGTTCGACCCGGCCCCGGCAATTACCGGCACGCGCCCCGCGGCGGCCTTGACCACCTCGGCCACCACGGTTTCGTGTTCCTCGTGGCTCAGCGTCGGGCTCTCGCCGGTCGTGCCCACCGGCACCAGACCGGTCGACCCTTCGGCAATCTGCCATTCCACCAATTGTTTGAGCGTATCCAGGTCCAACTCGCCGTTGCGGAACGGGGTGACAAGAGCTGGCATCGAGCCTTTGAACATGGAACGCTCCTTGAGGTTCAATCGTGTGATGTGCGTCGCGGGCCGATACGAATTTAGGTTTCTTGAGTTGATCCCGGCGGCGCAAGGTTTATCCTGAATGGCTGTATCCACGGTTGGTCGGGAAATGCAAGGGATGACACGGATTCTGGCGCTGATTGCCACGGCGATTCTGGCGATGACGATGCAGATCGGAAACGCGCGCGCCGACAGCGTGGCCGACCTGCGGGCCGGACTGGCGGAAATGCGTGCCGGAGATTGGAACGAAGCCCTGCGCGTCGCAGGCGCGCGCGGCTCGGTTTCGCGCGACATCATCGTGTGGCACTGGCTGCGCCAAGGGTTTGGCAGTTCGGGCGATGTTCTGGTCTTTCTGGACCGGCGGCCCGATTGGCCGGGCCTTGCCTGGCTGCGCCGCAAAAGCGAGCCGTCCTTTACCGGCGCGGACCCGGACCGGGTGCTGAAGTTCTACAAGGACAACCCGCCACAGACCGCCGAAGGAGCTCTGAACTATGCCGTGGCACTGAAGGCCAAAGGCCGGACCGGTGAGGCCGAGGCGGATATCGTCACTGCCTGGCGGACGATGCCGATGGGTTCGGGCCTGCAGCAGGACTACGTTCAGAACTTCGGGTCATTGCTGAAACCGCATCACGAGGCTCGTCTGGACCGGATGCTGTGGGATGGCCATCTGATCAGCTCGACCCAGATGCTGCCACTGGTCAGCGAAGACTACCGCAAACTGGCCGAAGCGCGGATCGCCCTGCAAAAGCGCCAACCCGGCGTGGATGGCAAGGTTGCCGCCGTTCCGAAGGCGCTTGCCGATGATCCGGGGCTGGCCTTTGACCGGTTCGTATGGCGGGACCGCAAAGAGCTGGACGACAGCGCCATTGACCTGATGCTGGCGCGCTCGACCAGCCCACAGGCGCTGGGCGAACCCGACAAGTGGGCCGAAGGGCGGCGCAGGCTGGCTCGGCTGGAAATGCGTCAGGGTGATGCGAACCGGGCCTATGCCATCGCCGCCAATCACCACATGACACCCGAGATGGGGTATGGTTATGCCGACCTTGAGTGGCTGTCGGGTTTCCTGGCGTTGCGCAAGCTGAACGACCCGGCCACAGCGGCTCGGCATTTCCAGAACTTCCTGGGGGCCGTGAAGTCTCCGATCTCGATGGGTCGGGGCGGGTATTGGCTGGGCCGGGCCTACGCTGCCACCGGAAACGCCGAGAAAGCCTATGAGGCTTATGCAATCGGCGCCGACTACCAGACCTCGTTCTATGGCCTGTTAGCTGCAGAACAGATCGGACGGCCATTTGACAGCGACTTGGCCAACCCGCGCCGGGCGCCCCATTGGAAACAGGCCGAGTTCGCCAAGTCCAGTGTGCTTGAGGCGGGGCTGCTGCTGATACGAGCTGGTGAGCCGGAATTGGGCGAACGGTTCCTGACGCACCTGGTCGAAAGCCTGGATCCGGTGCAGGCCGGCCAGCTGGGTGATCTGGCGGTCGAGTTGAAGGAGCCGCACTTGGCGGTGATGATCGCCAAACGGGCCGCGACGAATGGCGTGGTATTGCCTGCGGCGTATTACCCGGTCCATCCCGTTGCGGATATCGGATTGCCCATGGCCAAGGAAATGACCCTGGCCATCGCCCGTCGGGAAAGCGAATTCGACCCGGTTGTAATCAGCGGTGCCGGCGCGCGCGGCCTGATGCAGGTGATGCCTGCGACCGCCAAGCTGGTCGCGCAGGAACTGGGCATTCTCAGCGGCCATCAGACGGGACGTTTGACCTCGGATTGGCGATACAACGCCAAACTGGGGGCAAATTATCTGGCCGGGCTGGCTGACGAATTCAACGGCAACGTCGTGATGATGGCCGCAGGTTACAATGCCGGCCCCAATCGCCCGAAATCATGGATGGACCGCTACGGCGACCCGCGAACGGGCGCAGTGGATATCGTCGACTGGATCGAGACGATCCCATTCAACGAGACCCGCAACTATGTGATGCGGGTGACCGAAAGCCTGCCCGTCTACCGCGCAAGGCTGGGCAAACCCGCGCTGCCGATCCCCTTCTCGCAGGAGTTGGTCGGATCAACCCTGTCTGCGTTCGCGCCATAGGGTGAACAGACCCGCCGCCACCACCAGCCCCGCCCCCGCGACCACCGCGGGGCGCAGGGTCTCGTCAAAGATCGTGATGCCCAGAATTGCGCTCCACATCAGGTGGAAATAGGCAAAGGGCTGTACGGCGCTGGCCTCGGCCATCTCGTAGCACTTGATCAGCAGCCAATGCCCCAGAACACCGGTGATGCACAGCAGCCCCATCCAGAACCAATCCCGCGGCACCATCGGCTCCCAGAACCACAGGCCGATGCAGGTCATGACCAATGCTCCCACGATCCCGGTCCAGAAGAAGCTGGTTGCGGTGCTGTCCTGACGTGCGGCATAGCGGGTCAGCAGACCGTAGAACGCAAACATCAGCGCCGAGATCAGGGGGATCACTGCCCACGGATTGAAGACGCCCATGCCGGGCTGCAGAATGATCAGCACACCAACGCATCCGACCCCGATGGCCGACCAGCGCCGCCAGCCGACCTTCTCGCCCAGCACCGGCCCGCTGAGCGCGGCGACCAGAAGCGGATAACAGATGAACACCGCTTGGCTCTCGATCAGGCCGAGAATGGTAAAGCCGTAGACGGCGACGCAGATCTCGCCGGCAAGCAGCAGGCCGCGCAGGATCTGCAGGCCCGGTTGCCGGGTCCGGGCCGCGGCCGCCAGACCACCGGGTGTACGCGCCGCCAAGGCAATCACGAAAGCCGCAAAGAACCAATATCGCAGCATGACCACCATGTAGGTGTTGTACGTGCCGGCCAGATGGCGCGAGATGCCGTCCTGCAACGCAAACACGATCGTGGCCGCGATCATCAGCGCAATACCCGCCCGCACGTTGTTTGTCTGGGTCATGCCTTGGTCGCCCGCGTCATGTGCCGTTTGCGGCCGTATCCCGGCGCGCGGGATACCGAAAACCCGGCATCCTGCAACCCACGCCGCACGAACCCGGCTGCGGTATAGGTGGCAGCCGTCCCTTCGGGCGCGGTATGGGCCGCCACTTGCCGCATCAGTTCCGGCTGCCACAGCTCGGGGTTCTTGGCGGGCGAGAACCCATCCAGGAACCAGGCATCGGCAAGCCCGTCCCAAAGGGGCAGGGTCTGGCGGGCATCACCTTCGATCACGGTCAGACGCAGCGTGTCCAAATCACAGCCGCCACCCTGCCATCGGTCAAGGAACCGGTCGGCCCAAGGCGCCAGCTCGGGAAAGGCCGCAAGCGCGCGTTTCATATCGGCAGGGGCCATTGGAAAGGCTTCGAAACTGGTGAACGTCAGCGGACCCGATTGTCCGGACTTCTCCCATTCCGACCAAGCGGTCAGCATGTTCAGTCCGGTTCCGAATCCCAGCTCGGCGATGTGAAAGCCGGGGGCAAAGCGCGCGGGCAGATCGTTGCCCTGCAAAAAGACATGACGGGTCTCCTCCAGTCCGTTCTGAAGGCTGAAATAGGGGTCGTCGAAACGATCAGAAACAGGGACTGTCTCATCCCTCCACGACAATTTGGCGCGCTGGTCTGCCATCGGGAATTCCTGTAGCTAAGCGGCGCGACACTGAACAAGGAAAAGGGGATTGGCAATGGTCGATGTGACGATCCGCGGGGCTGGGATATTCGGCCTGTCCATCGCCTGGACCTGTGCGCGACGTGGCGCCAGGGTCCGGGTCGTCGATCCCTACGGCGCGGGTTCAGGGTCCAGCGGCGGGCTGGTGGGCGCGCTTGCCCCGCACGTTCCGGAAAACTGGAACGACAAGAAAGCATTCCAATTCGAAAGCCTGCTGATGGCCGAACCGTTCTGGCGGCAGGTTGAAGCCACCGGCGGCGTTTCGCCCGGCTATGCGCGTCTGGGGAGGATCCAGCCCATCAACGACCAAAAGAGCCTCGACCTTGCACATCAGCGTGCGACCTCGGCCCGCGACCTGTGGCAGGGCCGGGCTGAATGGGCCGTGGTCGAGGCGCGCTCGGTCGGATCATGGTGCCCGCCCAGCGCAACGGGTTTCGTCATCCGCGATACGTTGAGTGCACGCATGCATCCACGCCGGGCCTGCGCCGCGCTGGTGGCCGCGCTGGCCGTGATGGGGGTTGAGGTCGTGCCCGAGGCCCCGGACACCGGGGCAGTCATTCATGCGACCGGGGTGTCCGGCCTGTTGGAGCTGTCCGATGCTTTCGGCAAGGCGGTCGGAAACGGGGTCAAGGGACAGGCGGCACTGCTGCGGTTCGACGCGGGCCAGGTGCCGCAGCTGTTCGCGGAGTCGATCCATTTCGTACCCCACGCCGACGGGACACTGGCCATCGGCTCGACATCCGAGCGGGACTATGACGACCCGACCGGTACGGATGCTGCCCTCGATGATGTGATCCAGCGCGCATTTCAGGCGGTTCCTGTTCTACACGGCGCGGAAGTGATCGAGCGTTGGGCCGGAGTCCGCCCCCGCAGCAAGAGCCGAGCGCCGATGCTGGGCGCACACCCGCTGCACAAGGGTCAGTTCATTGCCAATGGCGGCTTCAAAATCGGGTTCGGCATGGCCCCCAAGGTGGCCGCGGTCATGGCAGACCTGGTGCTGGACGGACAGGATACGATCCCCGAAGGCTTCCGCCCCGAGGCGTCACTGTGACCGTGGAAGGGCCACGGCCTGCATGCACTGCCGCCCGTCCGGACCGCGGACCCATAAATCGTTCCCGTTTCGGCACAGCGTGGCAGGCTCGAAATGCATCAGCGGAGACGGCGCGCGAAAGGAAAACTCTGCCAGCGGCCCCATGAGATCGGTGGCGAGCAGCATCAGATGCTGCGCCAGAAGCGGTCCATGGACCACCAGTCCGGCATAGCCTTCGACATCGCGGGCATAGTCAAGGTCATAGTGGATGCGGTGGCCATTGAAAGTCAGCGCCGAATACCGAAACAGCAGCGTGGTATCGAACTCGACCTGGCGCAGGTCTGTTTCGTCCGTCCGGGCAACCGGGGCCGCTGGTTTTGGTGCATCGGCCGACGGATCCTCGCGATAGACAAGGTCCTGCCATTCGGTCAGGCACAGCGTGTCGTCCTGCCAGACTTCGTGCTTGAGGGTCACAAACCCCAAGGGCCCAGTCCGTCCGGTCTTGGTGCTTACATTGCTCAAGGTCGAGCGGCGTTCGGCTGGTGTGCCAGCGATCAGCGGAGCGGCGAACCGCAGTCGCCCACCGGCCCACATCCGACGCGGAAGACCGAGATCGGGGACCAGCCCCCCGCCCACCGCGGGATGACCGTCGCGCCCCAAGCCCTCGGGCGGGCGCGGTGACCAGAAATACAGCTGGTGAAAGAACGGCGGCAGCGACGTGCCCATACCGATCGAAGGTGCCTGCCCCAACGCCACCTGAAACGCCGCCGCCCGGGCAGGGTCCATCACGTCGTGCTGAATTTCCGAGGAAACTTGATCCGTCATGGCCGCACCCTAAGCAGGCTCGGCCAGCCCGACAAGGCTCAGAAACCTGCTTCGGCCCGCAGCTTCTCCATCAACTGGCCCAGCGTCCGTTCGTACCGGTCGCTGCGCAACCGACCTGAATCGTCGAACTCGTTTGAGCTGTCGGCCAGATGAATTTCGGGGCCCTGCAGGATGCGCGGCTGAAACGGCACCATGAAAGACCGCAGGATCATCTGCGCCCGTTCGCCTCCGGCCCGGCCCGCCGCTGCGGACATCACCGCAACCGGTTTGTCGGCCCAGGGATTGCCCTTGGTCCGGCTGACCCAGTCCAGCGCGTTTTTCAGAACGCCTGACGGCCCCTTGTTGTACTCCGGAGTGGAAATGACCACCGCATGGGCACCGGCGATCTGGTCCGCCAGGATCTGAACTTCGGCCGGGATCCCGTCGGCCTCCTCAGCATCTCCATCATAGAGTGGCAGGTTCAGATCAGCTTCGATGAACGTTCCCGCGCCGAACAGGCGCGCCGCTTCACGGATCAGGCGTCGATTGGTGGCGTTCTGCCGCAACGAGCCGGACAGGCCCAGAAGGATCGGTTCGGACATCAGGATATCTCCGTCATGTGTTTCGGCTGCAGTTTAGTCATCCCGACCGCAAACCATAGCCCGCCTGACGCGCAGTCAATGTGCAAAAAAGAAAGGGGCCGCTTGCGGCGGCCCCCGGCGGTTGGCAGTTGATCGGCTCAGGCGTTGCCGCTGGGCACGATCACGATCTCGACCCGGCGGTTCTGCGCCTTGCCCTCAGGCGTCAGGTTCGAGGCGATCGGTTGGTTTTCACCACGACCGATCGTGGCGATGCGCGCATAGCTGACGCCATTGGCCTGCAGAACATCCGCCACCGCATTGGCGCGGCGTTCGGACAGGATCTGATTGTAGCCGGCTTCACCATCGCTGTCGGTATGCCCGATGATCTGTACGTTCGAGTTGGGATAGTTCACGAGGTTCTGCCCCACGCGGACCAGATCCGCTCTCAGCGCCGGCCGGACCGTGGCGCTGTCGGTGTCAAAGGTGATGTCATTCGGAACCGTGACGATCAGCCGGTCTCCGGCGTTGACGATCGTGATACCGTCATTGGCCAGTTGCTGACGCAGTTCGGCTGCCTGCCGGTCCAACTGGTTGCCGATCAATCCGCCACCGGCAGCACCAATGGCCGCACCGGCAACGGCACCCAGCCCAGGGTTCGAGTCATTGGCGATGGCGCCAACACCGGCGCCAATCAGACCGCCCAGCAACGCTCCCTGCTTGGCGCTCTGGTTCGGGTCGTCCTGAACCCGCAATGTACCGGGGTCGGTACAGGCCCCCAGCACAAATGCGGCGCTCAGCCCGACCGGCAGCAAGAATCTGGAAATTTTCATGGGTTCACCTTCTGCTCCTGCACCCGGTTTTCCGGGTTACGTGTTTGACGTGATTATAGCACGTCTGACACAAACAGGCTCAAGCGACAAAAACGTGAGATCGGCGAATACCCGCCGCCCCCAAGGCGCTCAGAAATCCGGCAACGCGCGAAATTTCATAGATATGCCATCCTCGGGGTGTTTGACGCGCAACTCCTCGGAATGAAGCATCAGCCTGGGGAAGTCGCGCGCCGGTCCTTCGGCATAGAAAGGGTCGCCCAGGATCGGATGGCCCAGTGCCTGCATATGGACCCGCAACTGGTGCGAGCGGCCGGTTTTTGGAAACAGGCGAACGCGGGTCGTGTCCCCGTCGTACCGGACGACCCGCCAATCCGTGACTGCCGGCTTGCCGGTTTCGTGGCACACCATCTGGCGCGGCCTGTTGGGCCAATCCACGATCAACGGCAAGTCCACCGTGCCGGTCTTTGGTCCCACCCGGCCCCATACACGGGCGACGTAGGTTTTTCGTGTCTGCCGGTTTTCGAATTGCTGTCCCAGATACCGTTGGGCGTGCGGCGTCTGGGCAAAGATCATGACGCCGGAAGTGTCCCGATCCAACCGGTGGACCAGCAAGGCCTGCGGAAATGCGGTCTGCACCCGGACCAGCAAACAATCGGCCAGGTGCTCTCCGCGGCCGGGAACCGAAAGCAGGCCCGCCGGCTTGTTCACCACGATAACCTGCGCATCCTCGTGCAGCACGTCCAGCGGCGTTTTGGGTGGATCATAGGTATCGCTCATGCGGGCTGCCTATCGCAGGGCGCCGCCTCTCGCAACGTCGTCCTTGCGATGAGAAGGCTTCTCGGCAACTCTCGCGCCAGGCAGAGGAGATGACATGCACCCGACGATCGAACGAATTCAGGAAGTGGTGGCCAAGGGCGACGAGAGCCTGATCCATGAATTGCTGGCCGAAGACGTGCAGTTCCTTCCGCCGACCTACTACAGCACCTGGACCGGACGCGCCCCGGTGGCGGCGGTATTGGGTCATGTGGGGCAGGTTTTTTCCGAGTTTCGCTACCGCCGGATCATGGGCGATGGCAAAGACTGGGCATTGGAGTTTCAATGCAAGGTAGGTGAACTGGACGCTGTTGGCGTTGACCTGATCACGCTCAACGATGACGGGCTGATTCAGACATTCGAAGTCGCCATGCGTCCCTACAAGACCGTTGGCGCCCTGCGCGAGGCCATGATGGCGCGCGTCATGAAAGACCCCCGGTTCCTGGAATTTCGGAACGCTTTGAGCTGAGCCACCCGTGCCCATTGCCGCCGATCAGCTTCTGAGAGTTCCGCTGCTGCCGGTGCTGGCGGCACAGGCTCTGTTGGTGCGGCGAAGGGCCGTGCAGCTGCCCGAACCTTCTGGTGCACGTGAGGGCCGGCAAGGCCGCGGGCCGAGACTGCGCTTGCTGATCGCCGGCGACAGTTCAGCCGCAGGCGTTGGGGCTGGCACTCAGGAACAGGCGCTGTCGGGCCAGCTGGTGAAACTGCTCAGCCGCCAGTTCAGCGTTGAGTGGCGCCTTGTTGCGACGACCGGCCACACGACCGGTGACACGATCGAAGACCTGCGCAGGATCGAAGGCCAGTTTGACACGGCTGTTACGGCCTTGGGCGTCAACGACGTCACTCGAGCCGTGTCCTGCAGCCGGTTCAAACGGCAACAGGCCGAGTTGATGCGCTTGCTCAACGTCGATCTGGGCGTGCGGACTGTGATCGTGACGGGCGTCCCGCAGATGGATCGGTTCCCGGCGCTGCCACAGCCCTTGGCATGGGTTCTGGGAAGGCAATCCGCGCGCCTTGACGAGGGGCTGAGAGAGGTGATCGCGAGCTCTCCACAGGCCCGGCATCTGCCGTTGCACCTGCCCGACGATCCGGCCCTGGCCGCTGTGGACGGCTATCACCCAAGCCCCAAAGCCTATCGCCTTTGGGCAGAGCAGGCCGCGCGAATGATCCTCGATCAGGTCTGAGCGCGCACCTGACGGATCATGGGCACTGAATAGACAACCAGTGCGGCCCAAATCAGCGGAAAGGCAATCATGCGCCCGCGGTCGATCTGCTCACCAAACAGCGTGATCGCCGTGATGAATATCATGGTCGGCGCGATGTACTGCAGGATGCCCATGGTCGAAAGTCGCACCAGCTTGGCCCCGTTGGCATAGACCAGCAGCGGAACGGCGGTCACGATACCCGCCCCGGCCAACAGCATGGTATCTGTTGCGGCGCCTCCAAAATGTCCGGTGCCCTGCACGCCCAACCAGGTCACATAAGCCAGCGCGGGAACCAGCAAAATCAAAACCTCAAGCAGGAAACCCTGGTTTGGTCCGATGGGCAACGAGCGCTTGAAGAACGCATAAAATCCCCAACTGACCATCAACCCCAGCGCCGCCCATGGCAGACGGCCGGCCTCGACCACCAGAACCAGAACGCCCAAGGCGGCAAGCCCCACGGCAATCAACTGTGTTCGGGTCAGGGACTCGCGCAGCAGGATCGCTCCCAGCGCTATGCTGAACAGCGGGTTGATGTAATACCCCAGCGCCGCGTCCAAAGCGTTGCCACTGGCGATCGCCCAGACGTAGATAGCCCAGTTCACCGAAATCAGGGCCGCCGTCAGGCATGCCATTCCCAACATGCGCGGATCACGCAGCGCCGCCTTCAGATCACCGGTTCGCCCCAGCGCGACCAGCAACAACCCGGCCACCGGCACCGACCAGATGATGCGATGCGCCACGATTTCGACGGGATCGATATGCGCCATTGCCTTCATGTAGAGCGGCAGAAAACCCCATAGGACATACGCCGTAACAGCCAGCGCAAGGCCTTTTGGCGAATCCGTGTTCTGGGTTTGGGTCGGGCGCTCGGCCATGAATGGTCTCCAGCTGATACCCCCCGTCTTTAGGCAAAGTGCTTTGCCATTGAAACTCAGAAAAGCTTGAAGACGCCCATAACGAATTGTGATGGGTCGGCAACCCCATCGTTAGGTGTACGGCCGGCAGGGCCTTGTTCGGCTCTGCTTTGTTTTTCGCTAAAGTCGTGGCCGGATGGAGGCCTCGTCAAGAACCTCCATCCGGCGCTCTGCAACTGAGTGGGAGCAACGCCCCCAACCCGCCTTCAGACCTTCACACGTTCGGATTTCGGATCGTACATCGGTTTGAGCGACGCCTCGGCCCGGACCTTCACACCGCAGACGTCAATCTCGTATGTCGAGGACAGCACGTCGGCTGCGCTTTCGCCCTTGCAGGGGACATAACCCATGCCGATCGCGCCACCCAAAGTGTGGCCATAGTTTCCTGAGCTGATGTAACCCACATATTCGCCATCGCGGACAATCGGTTCGTTGTGGAACAGCAGCGGTTCAGGGTCGGTCAGCTTGAATTGCACCAGCCGGCTGTGCGGGCCGCTGTCCTTGCGGGCAATCACCGCATCTCGGCCAATGAAATCACATCCCTTGTCCACCTTGACGGCAAAGCCGAGACCGGCGTCCACAACGTGATCTTCGCAGGTAATGTCATGACCGAAGTGACGGAAGCCCTTTTCGATCCGGCAGCTGTCCATCATGTGCATACCGCACAGCTTCAGGCCCATGTCTTGCCCGGCCTCGTGCAGCGTTTCGAAAACGTGCCCGGCCATATCCGACGACACGTAGACCTCCCACCCAAGTTCGCCCACATAGGTCACGCGGTGAACGCGTGCCAAGCCCATTCCGATTTCGATTTCCTGCGCGGTGCCGAATGGGTTTGCCGCGTTCGAGAAGTCGTTGGGCGAAACTTTTTCAAGCAACGTCCGCGCGTTGGGCCCCATCACCGCCAGAACGCCTTCGCCTGCCGTAACATCAGTGATGACCACATTGAAATTGCCCGAATGACGCATCATCCACGTCTGGTCGGCCAGTCGCGTCGCCGCCGGGGTCACGACCAGATAGGCGGTCTCAGAAAGGCGTGTCACGGTCACGTCTGCCTCGATCCCGCCATGCCGGTTCAAGAATTGGGTGTAGACGATCTTGCCGTTTGGAACCGCGTAGTCGCCGCCGCCGATATAGTTCATGAAAGCCTGTGCATCTGGGCCTTCGACCCGGATTTTTCCGAACGAGGACATGTCGTACATGCCCACGTTCTCGCGCACCGCGCGGTGTTCGGCGGCCGAGTTCTCGAACCAGTTCTGGCGCTTCCAGCTGTAGCGGTATTCGCGCTCCTGCCCCTCGTTGGCGAACCAGTTCGCGCGCTCCCAGCCGGCCAGCTCGCCAAAGACGGCCCCGTTTTCTTTCAGGTGATGGTGGAACGGCGTCCGGCGCACGCCGCGCGCCGTGGCCTTTTGCCGGTAGGGGTAGTGGTCGGCATAGAGCAGGCCCAGCGTTTCCTTGGACCGCTCGAACAGATACTGCTTGTTGCCCTGGAAGGGCTGCATCCGGCTGATGTCCACGTCGCCCAGGTCAAAGGGTTTTTCGCCGCTGTCCATCCATTCTGCCAGCGCCATGCCCGCGCCGCCCGCAGACTGGATCCCGATCGAGTTGAACCCGGCCGCGACCCAGACATTGTCCATCTCGGGCGCAAGGCCAAGGTGGTAGGCGTCGTCGGGCGTGAAGGACTCAGGGCCGTTGAAGAAGGTATGAATCCCGGCCTCGGCCAGCATCGGCATCCGGTTGCAGGCGGCCTCGAGGATCGGTTCGAAATGGTCGAAATCCTCGGGCAGTTGGTCGAACTCGAAACTATCGGGAATTCCGTTCATGGCCCAGGGCTTGGCATTCGGCTCGAACGCACCCAGAAGGATCTTTCCGGCATCTTCCTTGAAATATGCGCATTCGTCCGGCACCCGCAGAACCGGCAGCTGGGTCAGCCCGTCGATGCCCTCTGTCACGATGTAGAAGTGCTCGCAGGCATGCAGTGGTACATTGACACCTGCCATGCGCCCCACCTGATGGCCCCACATCCCGGCGCAGTTCACCACCATGTCGCATTCGATATGGCCCGAGGCGCTGCCGTCATCCGCCATCCAGTCGACGCCGGTAACTTTGCGGCCCTGCTTTGCGATCTCGGTGACCTTGACCCGTTCCTTGACGACGGCGCCGCGCTGACGGGCACCCTTGGCCAGCGCCAGCGCGATGTTGGCTGGGTCGCCCTGTCCGTCCAGCGGCAGATAGACCGCGCCCTTGACCCCATCCAGATTCAGATGCGGATAAAGTTCGCCCACGCGTTCGTTCGAGATCTCTTCGACCTCGACCCCGAAGGCGCGGGCCATGGCGACCTGGCGATAGATTTCTTCCTTGCGCTCGTCGGTCAGCGCTACGGTGATCGAGCCGCAGCGTTTGAACCCAGTAGCGACACCGGTTTCCTCTTCGAGCGCGCCATAGAGTTCCTGGCTGTACTTTGCCAGTTTGGTCATGTTTGCGGTGGCCCGCAGCTGTGCGATTAGGCCCGCCGCGTGCCAGGTCGTGCCGCTGGTCAGCTGCTTGCGCTCCAGCAGAACAACGTCGCTCCAGCCTTTCTTGGTCAGGTGATAGGCCACCGAGCATCCGATCACACCGCCACCGATGATCACTACGCGGGCCTTGCTGGGAAGATCAACCATTCCGAAGTCTCCAATCTCGAATCGGCGTCAGAGTGCCACGAACAGGCGACAAGAAATGCAGCAAAAACGTCAACTGCGGCACAAAAATCACCGCAGCGCCGATTGGCGTTTCTGGCGGCGCAGAGCGAATGGCGTGATCCCGAAAAAGCTTTTGTAGACGGATGAGAACCCGTTGGGAAAGCCGCAGGCGAGGCCGATTTCACGTACGCTCATAGTGGTATTCAAAAGCAGGTTGTTGGCCTTGGCCAACCGCATCTCCCGGTAGAACCCGTTCGGCGTGGTGCCGAAGAATGTCTTGAATTTGCGCTCCAGCGAGCGGTTCGACATTCCAAGCTCTTCGACCAGTTGATTGATGGGCAACGGATCTTCGATATTGGCCTGCATCAACTTGATGCACTGATCCAGCCGGGCGTCCCCGGTCGTTGTCGTCTTGGCGCCCGAAAACGGCTGCAACGACGAAAAGTCGCGGATATGTTCATGCAGCATGATGTCGGCCACCGTCATCTTGGCCGGGCCCGAGATGTGGCGCCCGATCACCGCCAGTGCAATATCGGCCGTGGCCCCCATTCCCGCGCAGGTCACGACCGGGCCCTGCTCGGTCGCTATCGAAAGCTTGGCCTCGAACCGTGCGCCGCGTTCGCGGAAGATCGACGCGTTTTCCCAATGTGTTGCCATGTCGGGCGTTCCGTGTTCGTCGATGTACCGGCTGGCGGCCTCGGCCAGCAAAAAGACCTGCGCACCGCGATAGGTATAGTCGGACACAACCCGGCCCAGCGACAGCTCGGGCTGGTCCGGGTCGGTGTTGCCGATCACGAACAGATAGTCGGCGTCCGGTTGGCGCGTAACGGGCTGGGTCGGAATGCTGGCGCCGCTGCTGCTGACGATGGTCCCTCCCTTCAGCGATCGGTAAGTATAAGTGAACGGCGGGTGCGGACAAACCCGATTGGCGAGGCGCAGCACATCCACCACCGACGCCAGTTCCAGCAGAACGAAGCCCGGCGCGGTGATGATGTCAAAATGCCATTGCGCCTTGACGCCGTCGGGTTTTCCAAGGTCCAGTTTCTCCGCCATCCTCGCCACTCACACAATCCTGTGCCCGGCCGAGCGCAGGGCGTTAGCCACAGCTTCGATGTGCTCTGGGTCCACTTCGCAGCATCCACCGATGATCGTGGCCCCTTGGTCAACCCAACTCATCGCATGTGCGGCATAGGCCGACGGGTCGAGATCGTGGCGCGCTTCCAGCGCGTCGACTGTCGGAGCGTCTTTCAGGAAGCCGTCGGAAATCCGGGTGAAACCATTCGCGTAGGCACCGTAAGGTCTTTGAAGTGTCGCAAGGATCTCCAGCGCTGCGGGCACCGCCTCGGGCCGGGTGCAATTGACCAGAACCGCCTGAGGATCGAAGCGTTCGACCAGTGGCGCGATCGCGCCCAGCGGTTCGCCCGACCTCAGCCGCGTACCGTCCTCGTCCATGACCGACAGGGCCAGCCAAACCGGCTTGCCACAGCCTTCGGTTCCACGCAGGGCGCCTTCGGCCTCGGTCACGGACGAGACGGTTTCGATCAGGAACAGGTCCACCCGGTTCTGCATCAATCGCACCAGTTCCGCGAATTTCTGCGCGGCCTCGTCGGGATCAGGGTTCAGATCGGGGCGATAGGTGGCCAGCAAGGGGCCCAGCGCGCCGGCGATACGCCCCGCCCGCCCATCGCGCGCCAGTTCGGCCTGTGTCAGAGCCGCATCGATGAGTTGCTCCAGCTGATCCTCGATCCCCGCTCGTACGAGGCGAGAGCGGTGGACGGCATAGGTGTTTGTCGTCGCGACGGTTGCCCCGCGGTCGAAATAATCCCGATGGATCTTTCCGACCAACCCGGGCTCGTCGATCATTACGCGGGTTGACCACAAGGCGGTTGGCTGTTCGCCACGACGTTTCACGAGCTCTTGACCGATCGAACCATCCAACAGCGTGATGTCTGCCATCTCGGTGCCTCCTTACGGTATGAGAACCAGCTTTCCGGGCATGGTCTTTGATTGAAAGTCCGTCTGCGCCTGCACGATCTCGCGCAGCGGGTAAGTCTTGGAAATCAACGGCTTGATCCGACCCGCGTTCATCAACTCGACCAGCCGGCCAAAAACTTCGAAGGCTTGGTGAGTGCAGCCGTGGATCGTGATGTCACGCAGGTAGATTTCGCGCAGATCAGCCTGCACGATCGGGCCGGCGATGGCCCCGGACACGGCATATTGGCCGCCCGGCTTCAGTGCCAGGATCAGGCCGGTAAAGGCCGGGCCGCCGACCACGTCGATCACCACGTCAAATCTGTCCTGCGGCAGCGGCGCGTCGCGGTCGAACGTACCAGCCGCACCCTGCGCCCGCACCACTTCGGCCTTAGCCGCACTGGTCACTCCCCACACGGTTGCTCCCCGCAAGGCTGCCAATTGCACGGCCGCCAGCCCGACGCCGCCCGAGGCGCCGGTGATCAGCACCTTGTGCCCGGCAGTCACGCCCGCGCGGGTCAACAGGTTCTCGGCCGTCCCGAACGCACAAGGGATGGCGGCGATTTCCACATCCGACAGCGGTGAGGCGGTCACGTCATAGAGGTCATCCGCCTCGAGCAGGCAGTATTGCGCAAAAGCCCCGTCGATCTCGGACCCAAGCGCGATGAAGCCTGTCGGGTTACCCGGGCGCGGGCGCGGCAGGTTGATCGGGCAGGTCACGCGTTGCCCCGGTTTGAAGCCGGCACCCGGCCCGATCTGCTCGACTATGCCGCAAAGATCTCCGCCTTGAACGCGGGGAAAGGACAGCGCGCCGCCCCAACCGCCGGCTTCGACCTCTTGGTCAACCGCGTCCGTCGCGCCGGTGACGTCCGAGGAATACCATCCGATCCGCGTGTTGATGTCGGTGTTGTTGACGCCTGCCGCGACCACGCGGACCAGAACCTGCCCGGGCCCGGGCACCGGAACCGGAATATCCTTACGCCATTCCAGAACTTCGGGACCACCGTGACCCGTCAAATAGACACCGCACATCGTCTTTGGAGCATTCATTTCGCTGGCTTCTCAGGTCTGGTCGTCGGGATGGGGTGGAACCGGCCCCATCGGCACGATGTCGTAGCGGGCATTCAGATCGGCCATCTTGGCCTCGTCCTCAAAATCTGCCTGGGTCATGGTTGCCAGTTCCGCAAGGAAGCCGTCAAACCCGGAGGGTTGAAAGATCATGAGCATCCGTGCCGGTTTGTTGTCGGCCACCCGGCAAGCATGCGGCACACCCGGCGGAACATGCATGGTGGTGCCCGGCGTGCACAGGTGCCAATCTCCGTCGACGTAGAAATCCACGGCGCCCTCGAGAAAATAGAAAGTCTCGGCGTGGCTGTCGTGGCGATGAAGGCCAAGCGCGAAGCTGGCCTTCAAGTTGTCTTCCATCAGGGTGTACGCCCCGCCCGTGTCCTGACCGGAAACCTTCACGAAGGTATGGTCGTTCTCCCAGTCATAGTTGGGACCCTCACCGGGTCCCTGCTTGGAATATCGCGGGCGCATATGGGCCTCCTTGTGTCAGGCGCGCAGCCGCTCGTTTACGGGATCCCACAGCGGCTGATCCTCCTGTACCACGGCGCGACACTTTTCGCCGTAGATTTCCACCTCGAGCTCGGTGCCCGGGTTGGCCAGATCGGCCTTGATCATGCCCAGCGCGACGGACTTGCCGACACGATAGCCCCAGGCGCCCGATGTGGTCTCGCCCACGATCTGATCGCCCTGCCAGATGCAGGACATGTAAGGCGCATCGCAGTCACCGGCCTCGACGACCAGCGTGACGAAAGACTTCTTCACTCCACGCTGCTTTTCCGCCAGCAAAGCGGCCTTGCCCGGGAAGTCCTGCGGCTTGTCGAACTTGACGAAGCGTTCCAGCCCGCCTTCCAGCAACGAGTAGTCGGTGCTCAGATCGCCCTTCCACGCGCGGTATCCCTTTTCGATGCGCAGGCTGTTCAGCGCATACATGCCGAACGGCTTGGCCCCGGCGGCAAGGATCGCATCATAGATCGCGGGCACGTGCTCGTTGAGCGCATGCACCTCCCAACCCAGTTCACCGGCAAAGGACACGCGGATCAGGTGGGCGGGCTGTCCGGCCACGGTGGCGGCCTGATGGGTCAGCCAACCCAGAGAGAGGTCGGCATCGGTCAGACCCGACAGGATCTCACGCGATTTCGGACCGGTCACGATCAGCGTGTCGCGGGTGGTGGTCACGTCCTCGACCGTGACGCCCGCGGGCATCGCGTTCCTCAGGATGTCTCGGTCGTGCCATTGCGCGGTGGCGGCGGTGATCATCACGAAGTCATCCTCACCCAGACGCATGCAGGACATCTCGGTCAGGATGCGGCCGCGGTCGTCGGCGATGTAGACCAGGTTGATCCGGCCTACCTTGGGCAGGCCGCCGGTGACCAGCCCGCGCAGCGCCTCGGCCGCGCCTTCGCCCTTGACGACAAACCGCGAGAAACCCGGCAGGTCAAGCACGCCGCAATGGTCGCGCACGGCCTCGCATTCTTCCTTGATCCGCTGCTCCCACGGGCCCGAGCGACCCCAAGTGTGAGTGCTTTCTTCGGAGGTGTCATCCCCCGGCTGCGCGAACCAGTTGGCGCGCTCCCAGCCGTTGTAGACGCCCATGACGCCGCCTAGTTCCTTGACCTTGGCGTGAACCGGCGACAGCTTCTTGTCGCGCGCGGCGGGCCATTCATGATGCGGGAAGTGCATGGCGTATTCGTTGCCGTAGACCTCCATGCCCTTTTGATTGCAGTAATCCTGATCGGTGTAGTCGGTATAGCGGCGGGGATCGACGGCCCACATGTCCCATTCGGTGGCGCCATCCACGATCCATTCGGCCAGCACTTTGCCTGCACCGCCGCCTTGGGCGATGCCGAAGGTGAAGGTATGCGCCTCGAAGGCGTTCTTGACGCCGGGCATCGGGCCAATCAGCGGCAGGCCGTCGGGCGCATAAGGGATCGGCCCGTTGATCACGCGGCCCACGCCCGAGGTCGCCATCAGCGGCACCCGCTCCATCGCGTCGGTGACGATGTCCTCGATCCGGTCCAGATCGTCGTTCCACAGCTGGAAGCTGAAATCCTCGGGCATCGGGTCGTCCTCGGTCATCCAGTGGCCCTTGCAGTTGGGCTCATATGGGCCAAGGTTGAAGCCGTGCTTTTCCTGTCGCAGGTAGTAGGAGATATCCACGTCGCGCAGCAGCGGCAGCTTGCCACCGTTTTCCTTCGACCAGGCTTCGACCTCGGGGATCTCGTCAGTCAGCAAATACTGGTGGCTCATGACCATCGCCGGCACGGTGCGGCCGCCATAAGGCTTGAACCATTCGCCCACACGCTGCGCGTAGTAGCCGGCCGCGTTGACGACATAGTCGCAGTCGATGTCGCCCTTTTCGGTGTGGACGGTCCAGGTGCCGTCGTCATGCTGGGTCACGCCGGTGGCCGGGCAGAACCGGATGATCTTCTGCCCCATGTCGCGTGCGCCCTTGGCCAGCGCCTGGGTCAGCTGCGCCGGGTCGATGTCCCCATCGGTCGGGTCATACAGAACGCCCTCAAGATCATGAGTTTCCAGGAACGGGTAGCGTTCCTTGGCCTGCTCCGGCGTCCACATTTCCATCGGGATTCCCTGGTAGCGCCCCATCGACATGGCCCGCTGGAACTCCTGCATCCGCTCTTTGCTGTGCGCCAGACGGATTGATCCCGACACGTGGTAGTTCATCGGGTAGTCGACCTCTTCGCCAAGACGTGAATACAGCTCGGTCGAATAGCGCTGCATGTTCATGATCGCCCAAGAGGTCGAGAAGGTCGGCACGTTGCCGGCCGCGTGCCAGGTCGAACCTGCGGTCAGCTCGTTCTTTTCCAGCAGAACGCAGTCGGTCCAGCCCTTTTTGGCCAAATGGTACAGCGAGGACGCCCCTACGACGCCGCCACCAATGATGACCACGCGGGCCTTGGTCGGAAAATCGCTCATTTTTCTAGATCCCTGTCATTGTGCCCTTTGGGGCAGTTCATCCGTGATGTCGTAGTAGTCGCCCTTGTCCGCCACGAAGATGTGGCGAGCCAGTTTCAACTGAGTGGGCTGGTCCAGAGCCCCCATCGAAACCGAAATCGTGTCTTCGTCCTTGTGCTGCCAGAACAGAAAGCTTCCGCATGCCTTGCAGAAACCACGCCGGGCCGTGTCCGAAGCCTGAAACCATCCCAGCGTATCGCTGCTGTTCAGGGTCAGGTTGTCCTGGTGGGTCGCGGTCGAGGCCCAATAATGCCCTGACTGCCGACGGCATTGCCCGCAGTGGCAGGCCGAGGGCGGTGACAGCTCTCCGTTGATCGTGAATGCCACCGAACCGCAAAGGCACGATCCTTTTTGCATGGCTCTATCCCTTTCCTGCAGGTGCCGCGCTGGTTCCCAGCAGGACGCCATAGATGATGAAACAGGTGGCCATGACGCGGCGCACCCAGACGTTGAACACGGCGCCCAGCGCCGCCCGCCCCATCACCGCACCCAACAGTGTGAACCCGGTGTAGCTGAGCGTGGTGATGATCAGCGCCGTCGGCATGATGATCGCCATTTGCTGCCAGATCGGCACATCGGGCTGCACGAACTGGGAAAACGCGGCCAGGTAACCTGCGACGCTCTTTGGATTGATCGTGGCGACAGCCAAAGCATGGAGATAGACATGGCGGGCCGGGCGCTGGCTGGCCGGCGCGGGACGCGCGGCGTTCATCCACCCCCGGAGCCCCATCCAGATGAGGAATCCCGCCCCAATCAGCTTGGCCACGAAAAACCCGGTCGGCGAGGCCGCGATCAGGGCTGTCACCCCCAGAGCCGACAGGATCAGAAAGGCGCTGGCCTGGGTCAGGATGGCCAGGACCCCAAGCATTGCCTTGGGAAATGGCAGGCTCATCCCGTTCGAGATGCAATTCACCGCATTCGGACCCGGCGTGGTCACGAACACCACCCAGAACAGCGCGAATATGGTCCAGGCCTCAAAGCTCATCAGTACACCGGCGGAGCGATCACCCAGACGGCCACGGCGGGTTCGTCGTAAGGGTTTGCCCATTGGTAGGGTTCGTGCTTGATCCGAAAGCTGTCCCCGACGCCGACGGTGAAATTTCGGCCTCCGATCGTCAGGTCGAGACGGCCCGAGATCATGTATCCAACCTCTTGCGTCGGACGGTTGGCCGGGGTCTGCATCCGGGAATGGGGCTCAAAGGTGGAATGCACCATCTCGAAATCATCGGTCAGGTCAGGTGACAGCAATTCCTCGATCAGCCCTTCCTCGCCCGACCCCATCGGCCGGCGCGAACCGGCGCGCACCACATAGCCCTGTTCCTCGGCCAGAACGCCGGTGTGGGCGAACAGCATCGACATCGGCACGCCCAGGCATTCCGCGATCAGGCGCAGATCCGAGATCGACGGAGCAGACAAATCGCGCTCGACCTGGCTGAGCCAGCCCACCGACCGGTCCAACCGCGAAGCGATATCGGTCAGCGTCAGCCCGCGCGCCTTGCGCAGCGCGCGAATGTCCGCCCCCAGCGTCGCAGCGATATTGGCCTGATCGTTCACGCTTTCCCCTCCGAGTCATGAAATTTACGTCACATTTTTCACGATGTCCCGAATCGGTGAAAATTCCAAGATATTTTTCACTACCGGTCCTGATCCTTCCACGTTATGGCTGCGGAATGTGGATCGTCATTCTGTATTTCTGGGCCATCAACGCGTTGACTTTGCTGGTGTTCGGCTGGGACAAGCTGCGGGCGATCCGACGCAGGCGGCGTGTCCCGGAGAAGTGGCTTTTGCGACTGGCGCTGTTGGGCGGCAGCCCCGCAGCTTTGCTGGGTCGCTGGATATTCGGACACAAGACCCGGAAAAAGCGGCTGACGACTCTGCTGTATGCCATTGCGGCTCTGCAGGCGGGCGCGATCTACCTGTTCCTCACCTACAGTTCTGTTTGAAACTGGAAATTGGCAGTGCGATCGGGCAATGGTTGCACATGATTGACAGAACTTCGTCCCAGGCGCTGGCCATCGGGTCAGTGGCGGTGTCCCTGCTGGTGCTGCTGCTCAAGGTCCTGGCATGGCATTTGACCGGGTCGGTCGCTCTGTATTCCGACGCAATGGAATCTTTGGTCAACGTGGTTGGCGCGCTGCTGGCGTGGTTTGCCATTCGGATGGCGGAGCGTCCTGCCGACAGCAATCACCCTTTCGGACATCACAAGGCCGAAAACTTCTCGGCCATCGCCGAGGGGACCCTGATCGTTCTCGCCGCAATCTTGATCATTCAGGAAGCCTTGGGCGCCCTGTTCGCCCCTCACCTGGAGCAGCTTGGGCCGATCGGACTGGCCGTGAACGCCGCGGCCATGGTGTTGAACCTGATCTGGGCACGGGTGCTGATCGCGGCGGGCGAGCAGCGGCGGTCACCGGCAATGACGGCCAATGGACGCCACCTGATGACCGACGTCTGGACTTCGGCCGGGGTCTTGTTGGGACTGATCCTCGTATTGCTGACAGGCTGGGCCGTTCTTGACCCGCTGCTGGCCATTCTGGTGGCCGCAAATATTCTGCGCGAAGGCTGGAAGGTCATTTTCCATTCGGCCGGAGATCTGATGGATTCCGCGGCCCACACCGAGGACACGGACATCATCGAAGCCGCCGTTCGGAACTCGTCTCAGGGAGCCTTGCAGATCCACGATCTGCGCACACGTCGGGCCGGCAAAGCCGTGTTCATCGAATTTCATCTGGTCGTCGATCGCAACATGACAGTCGGTGACGCCCACGACATCTGTGACGCGATCGAAGATGCAATCGCCGAAAAGCTGCCTGAGGCTCGGACCATCATTCACGTGGAGCCGGACTCTCAGCTCAAAGCCTCGGGGATCGAACCGGAATAAAGGTTCTACAGACGCTCGAAAACCTGCGCGAGGATACGCGACAGCCCTTCGGCATCGGCCTGCTCGAACGCATCGGGCTGATCGCTGTCGATATCAAAGACCCCGATGACCTGCCCCGCAGAATCCCGCACCGGCAGAACCAGTTCGGACCGGGTCGACGAGGCGCAGGCAATGTGCCCCTCAAACGCATCCACATCCGGGACCAGCTGAACCTCTCCGGTGCGCGCTGCTGCTCCGCAGACCCCGCGGGAGAACGGAATGACCAAACACCCATGCCCGCCTTGATAGGGTCCGATCTTCAACAACTCCGGCTCGGTCACACGGTAAAACCCCGTCCAGTCAAAGCGGTCGTCGCTGTGATGCACCTCGCAGGCGACGGTGGCCATCAGAGCGACCTGATCAGTTTCACCTTCCGTCAGGGCTTCGATGGTTTTGGACAAGAGCGCGTAGTCAGCTTTCATGGGGTCATTTCCAATGTGTAACCGGGCCGCAACCTCTGCAGCCCGGTTCAGCTAATGGCAAAATGCCAAAGCGTCAAACCCGCTCGATCGCGATTGCGGTGCCTTCGCCGCCTCCGATGCAGATCGCGGCAACTCCGCGCTTCAGGCCACGCTTCTCGAGTGCATTTAGAAGCGTCACCATGATGCGTGCGCCCGAGGCACCGATCGGATGACCTAGGGCGCAGGCGCCTCCGTTGACGTTGACCTTGTCGCGCGGCAAGCCCATTTCATGCATGAAGGCCATCGGAACAACGGCAAAAGCCTCGTTCACTTCCCACAGGTCCACGTCGTCCTTGCTCCAACCGATCCGTTCCAGCAGTTTCTGCGCGGCCGGGACCGGAGCCGTCGTGAAAAGGCCGGGCGCCTGGGCGTGGCTCGCGTGGCCTAGGATGCGGGCACGGACATTCAGGCCGCGCGCTTCAGCCGTGTCAGCCGCGGCAAGAACCAGCGCCGCCGCGCCATCCGAGATTGACGAGGAATTGGCCGCCGTCACCGTGCCATCCTTGCGGAATGCCGGCTTCAGCGTCGGTATCTTTTCCGGCCGCGCCGATTTGGGCTGCTCATCCGAATCCTGAATGATTTCACCTTTGCGGCTTCGGACCGTGACGGCTGCGATCTCGTCCGAGAAGGCCCCGCTGGCCTGCGCTTCGAGCGCATTCGACAGCGACTTCAACGCGTATTCGTCCTGCGCCTCTCGGGTGAATTGATAAGCCTCGGCGCAGTCTTCAGCAAAAGTGCCCATCAGGCGGCCCTTGTCATAGGCATCCTCCAGCCCGTCCAGGAACATGTGATCCACCACTTGGCCGTGACCGATACGCGCCCCGCCGCGCATCTTGGGCAGCAAGTAGGGCGCATTCGTCATGCTTTCCATTCCACCCGCAACCATCGAGTCTGCATGGCCAAGCGCGATCTGATCGAACGCCATCATCGCCGCCTTCATGCCCGACCCGCACATCTTGTTCAGTGTGGTCGCAGGTACCTCTTCACCCAGACCTGCCGCGAACCCTGCCTGCCGCGCCGGAGCCTGCCCCTGACCGGCGGGCAGAACGCAGCCCATCAAAACCTCGTCGACCGTCTGCGTCTTGGCGTTTTCAAGCGCCGCACGAATGGCGACGCCACCCAGTTCCGCCGCAGGCACGCCGTCGAACATTCCTTGAAACCCGCCCATCGGCGTCCGGGCCGCACCAGCGATCACAACCTCTTTCATGTGACGACTCCTCCTTTTGTCGAGTGCTTGGATACCGAATGGTAAGAAATGCCGTCTAGCGTATTTCTACGATCGATCGACTGAATCCGAGGGTAGTCACGTGACACTGAGCAGCAAAACGACAGGCGAGACGCAGATCATCACAGTCGACGCCACCCGCATCGACGCCGCCATGGCGATACAGTTCAAGGAAGACATGCGGACCCAAACCGCAAATAGCGCCGGTCGGATCATCCTGGACCTGTCTGCGGTCGAGTTCATAGACTCCAGTGGATTGGGCGCGATCGTGGCATCAATGAAGCAGCTTGGAAATGGGCGCAGGCTGGAACTGGCGGGATTGCAGCCTGTCGTGGCAAAGGTTTTTCGGCTGACGCGGATGGATACGGTTTTCAAACTGCATCCCAACTTGGATGACGCGCTGGCCTCCGAGTTGGAGTGAAGCGCCAGGGGGCAAATGGCGTGACAGTCAACTGCGAAGACGGCCGACTCGAAGTGGCATTCCCTGCCGTCGAAGCCGAGGCCAGCCGCGCCATCGCTTCGCTGCACGCGGGGCTGTCAAATTTCGGCTTGCCGGGGCAAAAGACTGCGGACATCAAGATCGTGTTGGCCGAGGCGATCAACAATGTTGTCGAACACGCCTACGCAGAGTGCACGCCCGGAATGGTCCGGGTTTCCGTGCTGGACTCCAAAGATCATCTCGAGGTCCAGATCGCCGACACCGGGCGCCCCCTGCCCGGCCTGAAGATACCTGATGGCATTCCTGCCAGCGTGGAAACCGATACATCAAATCTGCCCGAAGGTGGTTTCGGTTGGTTCCTGATCCGCACATTGGCCGACGAGGTGCGGTATGACCGCAAGAACGGCCAAAACCTGCTATTCTTGCGGTTTGTGCGCACAAAAAAAGCGGATCGGCCACAATAACGCCCAGATCGGACCATTGTCGCGCCGCAAACGACCGGCAGAAACAAGGGGTAGCTCAGATAGCTTCCCTCGGCGCCATGTGTCACAGCCCCCACCCAGTGAACGGCGCCGAGGACCTTCTCCTTGAAATGACTGGACATCAGCCATCGGCACCCTAGTGTCGACCCGTTCAGGAGGAGACCCATTCCATGCGCGATTTCCATGCCCCCGGCCGTTCCGAGGTTTTGTCGACCGAAGGGATGTGCGCAACCTCGCATCCGCTGGCTGCAAAGGTGGCGCTGGACATTCTGGGCCGCGGGGGAAACGCGATGGACGCCGCCATTGCCGCGGGCGTGCTTCTGGGCATCTGCGAACCGCAGATGACAGGTCTGGGTGGCGACTGTTTCGTTCTTTTCAATCGCGCGGGCGAAACGACGGTTCGCGCGCTGAACGGCTCTGGGCGGGCGCCCGCTGCAGCCTCGGCCGAAGATCTGCGGGCTCGTGGGTTGGCTACGGTGCCACTTGACGACCCCGAAGCGGTGACAATCCCCGGCGCCGTCGACGCATTCTGCCACCTGTCAGAAGCCGAGGGTCGATTGGGGATCGAGGCCCTTCTTCAACCTGCAATTTACTATGCCGAAACGGGCGTTCCAGTTGCACCCCGCGTTGCGCATGACTGGTCGATCGGGGCCGAAACGCTGCAGGGCGCAGCGCGGGATCACTATCTGATCGACGGCCGCGCCCCAACGACAGGTCAGATGTTTCGCGCTCCGGGTCAGGCAGAAGTCCTGCGTCGCGTGGCCCGAAATGGGCGTGACGCCTTTTATGAGGGCGAAATCGCCGATGACATGCTGGCCGCTTTGAATTCCCGAGGCGGGATTCATTCGGCCACGGATTTTCACGACACAAAGTTCATCGAAGCCTCACCGGTTGGAAGCGACTACCGCAACGCTGAACTGCTTGAACATCCGCCGAACGGACAAGGCGCGACTGCGATCCTGCTTCTTAACATCCTTAAGCATTTCGACATTGCCGGCATGGACCCGTGGGGCGCCGAACGGGCGCATATCGAAGCCGAGGCGACCAAGCTGGCCTACGATGCACGCAACCGGTTCATCGCCGACCCGGATCATACGTCGCGCATGGAACATTTTCTGGCGCCGGAAACGGCGGCAAAGCTGGCCGAGCTGATTGATCCCCGGCGCGCCATGACCGCCGCCGCCCCGCTGACCGAAGCGGTGCACAAGGACACGGTTTATGTCACGGTCGTCGACCGGGATCGAATGGCTGTTTCTCTGATCTATTCGATCTTCCACAGCTTCGGATCGGGCATCGCCTCGGAAAAGTTTGGCATTCTCCTGCAGAACCGCGGATGTGGTTTCAACCTTGAACCGGGGCATCCGAACGAGCTGGGCGGCGGCAAGCGCCCGATGCACACCATCATTCCCGCGATGCTGAAGCAAAACGGCCAGATTGCCATGCCGTTCGGCGTGATGGGCGGGGCCTATCAGCCGACGGGCCACGCGCGCCTTGTTTCCAACCTTCTGGATTTCGACTTGGGGCTGCAGCACGCCGTCGACGCTCCCCGCGTTTTTGCCGACGGTTCGATCTTGAAGATCGAACCGGGCTACAACCGCAGGATCGCGCAACAATTGTCAGACTTGGGCCACAATGTCGTCGAGACGGAAACGCCTTTGGGCGGTGCACAGGCGATCCGAATCCATCAAAGCGGAGTATTGGAAGGCGCTAGCGACCCCCGAAAGGACGGCTGCGCTTTGGGTTACTGACGCCGCAACGGCGTCAGCACCGCATCAGTTCAGTTGGAAGTGCAGCGGATAGCTGCCGTCCTGAAACGGCCCGAACATGTTGGGAATGTCAGGATGATCAACAGGTTCGCCTGACTGGTCGGCAATCAGATTTTGCTCTGATACATAAGCCACATAGAAGGATTGATCGTTCTCGGCCAGCAAATGGTAGAACGGCTGATCCTTGATCGGGCGGCTTTCTTCGGGAATTGCCTCGTACCATTCCTCGGTGTTCGCAAATTCCGGATCCACGTCAAAAATCACCCCTCGGAAGGGATGTTTCTTGTGACGAACCACCTGGCCCAGGCGGTACTTTGCATGTGTCTTCAGCATTGTTTCAGCCCCCAAGGCACTTACTAAACCTTTCCGCCGGCAATTGCCAATCATTGATCTGAAATTCCCGGAAACAGTCTGTGAACCTATGCCTGACAGTCGACGGCCTGCTGGACGGTATCCTATACGATTGTGATTTCCTCGGCCTGCAATCTGCGCTAGAATAGAGAAAAAAGGCACGAGGCACATGAGCAGAAAACTTCTCGTACTCTTCGGGGTGCTGTTTTTGGCATCCTGTGGGGGCGGCGCACAGCGTCCGCCCAGCAACCTCAATGACGCTTGCGCCATCGCGCGCGAGCGGCCGGACATGATCAAGGCGTTCAAGAGCACCGAACGCAAATGGGGTGTTCCGGTTCATGTCCAGATGGCAACCATCTACCAAGAAAGCCGCTATCGTCACGACGCGCGGACGCCCCACAAATATGTTCTGGGGGTTATTCCGATGGGCCGTCAGAGCAGCGCCTATGGCTTCAGCCAGGCCCTGGACGGAACCTGGGAAGAATATCAGCGCGAAACCGGGAAGCGGCGCGCCAAGCGTGACCGCATTCGTGACGCGTCAGATTTCGTCGGTTGGTACATGAACAAAAGCAGTCAGAAGATCGGCATCTCGACCAGCGACACGCGGAACCAGTATCTGGCATATCACGAAGGTCGCGCGGGTTACGCACGCGGCAGCCACTACGGTAAAACATGGCTGTTGAACGTAGCCAACGACGTGGATGCACGTGCGCAGATGTACCAGGCGCAGCTGTCCAGCTGCCGCTACTGAAAGAGCCGCGGGTCAGCGGTTTTCTGACCCGCGCCGCGCCTTGTTCGAAAACAGGTCGCTGTCGATTCTGACATCTTCGTTGAGGGGGCCCAGCAGCACCGTGGTTTGACCCCCGGCGTTGTCGTAGATGACCCATTTCCTCAACTCGATCGGATTTGCCGTGAACATCAGCTCGATTCGTCCGGACTCGGGGTTTTTCGGGTCCTGCGCGGTGACGACTGTGGCTGTGCCATCAAATGTGTGGCCGACTACCATGTTGGCCTGCGACAGGTTCACGTTGCGCGCCAGAACCAGCGACAGCGGCGTGCGCTTCAACGGGTACTGCTCGGGCGGCTGGTTTGATTTGGGGTCGAACACCATCACGGTGCCGGCATTGGCCAGCACGACCGCACTGTTGGGCGGATCGTATTCGAACCGCATCTTGCCGGGCCGCTGCAGCCACAGCTTGCCGGTACTCAGCGATCCGTCATCGTTGACTTGGGTAAACGTCGTCTGAACGGCCTTCAATCCGTTCAGATAGTTCGAGATCTGCGACAAGGGCAGCTTGTCGGCGGCCCAGGCTGCCGGGGCAGTCAAAGCAAGGGCAAGGGCAAAGGCAATCTGTTTCATGACACACAGATATGCGCTCTGCCCTTGTTATTAAATATCCTACTGTTCCGGGACGAGGATTTCGCGTTTGCCCACGTGATTTGCTGCCGAAACAACGCCTTCGTCCTCCATCTGCTCGACCAGCCGCGCGGCCTTGTTGTAGCCGATGGCAAGTTTCCGCTGGATGTACGAGGTTGAACACTTGCGATCCTTGATCACGATGGCAACCGCCTGATCGTACAGGGCGTCCTCACCATTGGTGTTGCCGCCGGTATTCAGACCCAGAACCGCGTCGATATTGTCGGCCTTGTCCTCGGACGGACCATCCAGCACGCTGCCGACATAGTCCGGCGGACCATACTGCTTGAGGTGGTTCACCACCTCCTCGACCTCTTCATCGGACACGAACGGCCCGTGGCAGCGGGTGATCTTGGCTCCGCCAGCCATATACAGCATGTCGCCCTGCCCCAGCAGCTGCTCGGCCCCCATTTCCCCCAGGATGGTCCGGCTGTCGACTTTCGACGTTACCTGGAACGAGATCCGGGTCGGGAAGTTAGCCTTGATCGTACCGGTGATAACGTCCACCGATGGGCGCTGCGTGGCCATGATCAGGTGGATGCCCGAGGCCCGTGCCATCTGCGCCAGACGCTGGATACAGGCCTCGATCTCCTTGCCCGCGACCATCATCAGGTCGGCCATCTCATCGACGATGACAACGATATAGGGCATGGCCTTGGGTTCGAATTCCTCGGTCTCGAAGATCGGCTCTCCGGTTTCGTCATCGAATCCGGTCTGGACCGTTCGGCTGAACAATTCGCCCTTGGACAGCGCGTCCTTCACCCGGCCGTTGTAGCCGGCGATGTTGCGCACGCCCATCTTGGACATCTTGCGATAGCGGTCCTCCATTTCACCGACAACCCATTTCAGGGCAACCACCGCCTTTTTCGGGTCGGTCACGACCGGCGACAGCAGATGCGGGATGCCGTCATAGACCGAAAGCTCCAGCATCTTGGGGTCGATCATGATCAGGCGGCACTCATCCGGTGTCAGTTTGTAGAGCAGCGACAGGATCATCGTGTTGATCGCCACCGACTTGCCCGAACCGGTCGTCCCGGCGATCAGCAGGTGAGGCATCTTGGCCAGGTTGGCCACGACCGAGTCGCCGCCGATATCCTTGCCCAGCGCCAGCGGAAGCGCATGGGTGCCGTCGCCGAAATCGCGGCTTGCCAGGATTTCGCGCAGGACCACCATCTCGCGGTTCTCGTTGGGCAGTTCGATACCGATGACCGAACGTCCGGGCAGGGTCGAGACCCGCGCTGAAAGGGCCGACATAGACCGGGCGATATCATCGGCCAGCCCGATCACGCGGCTGGCTTTCAGGCCCGGTGCGGGTTCCAACTCGTACATTGTGACGACAGGGCCGGGGCGGACACTGACGATCTCGCCTTTGACCCCATAATCATCCAGCACGTTCTCCAGCATTCGCGCGTTTTCCTCCAGCGCTTCGTCACTGAGGTGATGACGCTGAATGCCCGACGGGTTCGTCAACAGGCTGAGCGGCGGCAGTTCGAAATCCGTGTGCCGCTCTTCGAAAGACAGGCTGGGCTGCGCTTCGGCCTGAGCCCGTCGCGACGGCAGGACGTTGCGCCGGACTGGCTGCGCCACAACCGGCTTGCGCGGTTCGGCAACCGGGATCTTCATGGCCGGGCGCGCCTCGGCGATTGGGTCCTCTGCATCCTCGAACACCTGATCGTCGTCGATATCCTCAGGCGCATAGGCCGAGACCGGGTCTTCCGCGAACGTCTCCATTTCCGCAGACGGCTGCGCCGGGAGCCCTGTCAACGGCGGCTCGGGCGGCAGCCCGGCAGCAGTCAGCGGAGGTTCGGGCGGAAGGTTGCCCGCACGCGGCGCATTCAGGATCAGCGGGTCAGGGCCACGGCCGCGCCCCTTGGTCAGCGGGCGGTTCGGATCGGGCTCGGGCGCGATTTCACCGGTGGCGACCTTGCGGTTCTGGATCACCGCGGAGATCTTCGAGCGGATCCGGTCCTCGCCCGGCATCTCGTCATATCCGGTAACGGGTTCCGGATCGACCAGTTCGGGTTCGGGCATCGGCTCGGGGCGGCGGATCAGGCCGGGCACGCGCGCAAGCAGGCCCGTTTTGACGGGCTCGGGGGCTGCGATCTCGGGCTCTTCAAAGACCGGATCGGCATAGGCCAGTTCATCTTCGAATTCGGCACCGGCGGCCTGGGTTGCCTTGCGTTCTTGCCACTTTTCCCGGCGCGCCTGCGCCGCACGGGCCGTGGCCGAAGCCCCCTGCCCCAGCGCGGTCATCAGCATGTCATAGGCCATCACCAGACCCAGCAGGAAAGCCCGGAACCCGCGCCGGACGTCCGATTTGGTGAAACCCAGCACAAAGACGCCCAATGCGAGCATGCCGGCCGCCATGGCCAGCGACATCAGCTTGACCATGAAATGCGACGAGATCGGCAACAGCGTCAGCAGCGCCCCCATCACCGTGTCGCCGAACAGACCGCCCAGACCAAAGCTGTGCGTCGCGCGCCATTCGGAACCGGGCACCAGCGTCGCGGCATAGACCGAGAGCACGGCGATCCAGATCGGCGCGAAAATCAGGCGGGCCACGGCGCGATCCTCGCCGAAATGGCCGGCAAAGCGCACGCCCCAGCCGACCAGCACCAGCGCGATGCCAAAGCTGCCCCAGCCCACGATCATGAACAACGGCGCGGCGATGGAGGCGCCGAACCGGCCCAGCCAGTTTTGCACCGGCGCGTCGGTCGAGACCATCCAGTTCGGATCATCCGGCGTGTAGGACCAGATCATCGCCGCGGCGGCCAGGCCGGCCAAGATCAAGGCGATCCCGATCAGTTCCTTGCTGCGCCGCTCGATTGCGGCCTGGGTGGTGCTGTCCAACAATGGGTCGCGGTTGCGCGCGTTGTAAGATGCCATGTGCCCTCGTACCTCACGAATAGATACAGTCGCGGAGCGTGATCAGCCCGCGCTGCATCTCTGTTTTTGGGGCCACCATCGCGACCCTGATAAAGCCTTTGCCCGGGTTCTGCCCTGGATCCCCTTGTGAAAGATATGCGCCCGGCAGGACCCGAACCCCGGTTTCCTGCCACAGCTTCAATGCGGCCTGCTCGCCATCTTCGACAGGCAGCCAAAGAAAGAACCCCGCCTCGGGCGGCATATAACTCTGAACGCCCGCAAACACCTGATCGGCGATGGCGTATTTTTCCTGATACAGCGCACGGTTTTCCTGAACATGCGCCTCATCGGCCCAGACCCTGGCCGCGGCGGCCTGCAACGGCGACGGCAAGGGCGCCCCGGCATAGGCGCGCAACTGCTTGACCCGCTTGATGCTTTCCGGCCCGCCCGCTATCAGCCCCGACCGCAGCCCTGCCAAGTTCGACCGTTTCGACAGCGAGTTGAACAGCGTGATCCGCTCGGGGTCGGCGCCCAGCTCCTGCGCGACGGTCAGGATGCCGGTGGGCGGCGTATCGCGGAATATCTCAGAATAGCACTCATCGGCGAAGATGCGGAAATCGTACCGCTCGGCCAGCCGGATCAGCTCGGCCCAGTAGTCGCGCGAGGCGACGGCACCCTGCGGGTTGGCGGGCGAACAGATATAGGCCACGGCGGTGCGGTTCAGCACATCTTCTGGCAGGCTGGCATAGTCCGGCAAGTGCCCGGTGGCCGCGGTGGCCGGCACGAAATACGGCTGCGCCCCGACCGAGATCGAGGCCACCATGTAGACTTGGTAGAACGGGTTGGGGCACAAAACGATCGGCTGTCGGCCGTTCTTCTGCTCGGGGCACAGGGCCATGGCGGCGTTGTACAACCCCTCGCGCGTGCCGTTCAGCGCCATGATGTTGGTCTCGGGGTCCATCCGCACGCCATAGCGGCGGTCGATCCATTCGGCGATGGCCCCGCGCAGCGCGTCCGACCCCTCGTTCGGCGGGTATGTCTGGAACCCGGCGGCGTTTTCCACGATGACATCGGTCACCCAGGGCGGAAAGTCATGCTTGGGCTCGCCAATCGTCATGTGCACGACATCGCCACCCGGCGCGTGATGGTCGAGCAGGGCGCGTAGACGCGGAAAAGCATAAGCCGGTAGGTTCGAAAACCGCTCGGGGAAATTCATGACTGCTGCCTCGATACCGGGATCATTGGCGCCCCGGTTTTCCAGCAGATTACAGGCCGAACCCCCGCGCGTCCAGACAAAGAGGTTCCGAATCAGGGGATTGTGGCATTCAGGTCAGAACCACCTCGGCCGCCGCACCCAGCCGCAAAAGCGCCTCCTCCGAGCCCGGATAGCCCAGCATCATCAGCCCGCAGGACGGTGTCGAAGTGGGCAGCGACAGCGCCGCCAGCCCCATCAGGTTGCCGATCCGGGTATTGCGCAGGGCCAGAAGGTTCTCGGTGACGTAGTAGTCATGGTCGTTCATCAGCCGGTCCAGATCCGGCGGCAGGATCGGCGCAGTGGGGGCCAAAACCGCGTCGAAGCCGGCGGTGGCCGCGTCCCAGACCGACCGGCAGGCCTTCAACCGAGACCATGCGGCCACGTAATCCGGGCCGGAATGCCCCTTGCCCGCGCGGAACCGTTCAAGGATTTCGGGATACATCGCCTCAGGGTTGGCCTCGATCACGTCGCGCCACAGGCCATAGGCTTCGGTGGTGTAAAGGACACCGGACAGGCCCATCGCCTCGGCCAGTTCCGGCACCTCCAGCGGCACGATCTCGGCACCGGCATCTCGCAGGCGGTCCAGCGCCTCGGCATAGGCCTGGCGTGGTGCGTCGCGCAGATCGTCCTGCGCGATTGTCTGCAGATCGGCAAACCGCCGCCCCTTCAGGCTGGCGCCCCGCAGATCGGCCGGCGTTCCGCACTCCAGCAGCGCCAACATCTGCACCGCATCCTCGACGGACCGCGCCAGCGGGCCAACCGTGTCAAACCGCAGGCACAGGGGCACCACGCCCTCAAGGCTCAACCGCCCCGAGGTGGTCTTCAGCCCCACCAGATCGTTCCACGCGGCCGGAATGCGCACCGATCCGCCCGTGTCCGAGCCGATTCCGCAGGCCGCCAGACCAAAGGCCACCGACGCCGCCGCACCCGAGGACGACCCGCCCGGAACCGCCTTTTCGTCATTCACGCAGGGCGGCGTCGCGGTGACGGGGTTCAGACCAAGCCCCGAGAAGGCCAGCTCGCTCATATGCGTCTTGCCCAGACAGACCGCGCCCATGGACGTTGCGTTGCGCAGGACGGTTGCGTCGTTCTCGGGCACCCGGCCGCGCAGCAGGGCCGATCCGGCCTCGGTTCCGATCCCGGCGGTGTCGAACAGATCCTTCCAGCTGATCGGCACCCCATCCAGCAACGACCGGCGCAGCCCTTGGGCCGCCCGCTCCTTGGCCGCGCGGGCTTCGGCGCGGGCGCGGTCATGCGTGACGCGGGCATAGATGCGGTCGCGGTGCAGATGGGCGTCGATGGCCGTCAGATAGACCTCGGTCAGCTCCTCGGGATCGATCTGACCCATGCCGATCCCGCGGCCCAGGTCACATGCCGTCATGGTCAGCCAGTCCTGCATCTTTGCCCCCTTGTCGGAAAAATTCGTGTTTCGGCGACGGTAGCGACAGGACTGCACATGGACAATCCCGAAAGGGCGCGCATATTGCACCGCATGACACAGGTTTCCGATATCTTGATCGTGGGCGGCGGGCTGAACGGCCCCGCCCTGGCGCTGGCGCTGGCGCAGACCGGGCACAGCGTTACCGTGATCGACGCACTGGCCGAGAAGGTGCGCAAGACCGCGGCGTTCGACGGGCGTGCCTATGCGCTGGCGCTGGCCTCGCAACGGTTGCTGGCCGCGATCGGCGTCTGGGAGCGGGTCGCGGACCACGCCCAGCCGATGTTGGAGATCAAGGTCACCGATGGCCATGCGGGCGCAGGCCCGTCGCCGTTTTTCATGCATTTCGACCATGCCGAGATCGAGGAAGGCCCGATGGGGTATATGGTCGAGGACCGTCACCTGCGGCGCGCGTTTCTTGCGGCGATGGAGGCGGTACCGGCGATCACCCGGGTCAGTGGCAAAACCGTTGTTGCGCAGGAAACCGGTCCAGGCGGCGTGACCGTGACGCTGGATGACGGATCGGCGCTGTCCGGTCGGCTTCTGGTGGGGTGCGACGGCCGCCGCAGTGGCACCGCCGCCCGCGCCGAGATCAAGCGGACCGGATGGGACTACGGCCAGACCGCGCTGGTCTGCGCCATCGAACACGATCTGCCGCATCACGGCATCGCACATCAGTTCTTCATGCCCCCCGGCCCGCTGGCGATCCTGCCGCTAACCTGCAACCGCAGCTCGATCGTCTGGAGCGAACGCTCTGACACCGCGCAGCGCATCAACGCACTGGACGAGGCCGAGTACCTTCAGGTCCTGCGGCCCCGATTCGGCGATTTTCTGGGTGACATCTGCCTGCAGGGCGACCGGTTCACTTATCCGCTGAACCTGACCATCGCCAATTCCTTCATCGCGGAGCGGCTGGCGCTGGTGGGCGATGCGGCCCATGGCATGCACCCGATCGCCGGTCAGGGGCTGAACGCCGGGCTACGCGACGTCGGCGCGCTGGCCGAGGTGCTGACGCTGGCCGGGCGACGTGGCGAGGACATCGGCTCGGTGTTGGTTCTGGAGCGTTACCAGGAGTGGCGCCGCTTCGACACGGCCGCCCTGGCAATGGCGACGGATGTGTTCAACAAGCTGTTTTCGAACGACAATCCGATCCTGCGGTTGGGGCGCGACATCGGCATGGGCATCGTGGGCTCCCTGCCCGGTCTGCGCCGCGGCTTCGTGCGCGAGGCCGCCGGTTTGACAGGCGACCTGCCCAGGCTGCTGCAGGGCCGCCCGATCTAGTCGAGCTTGCGCGCCTCATCCACCAGCATCACCGGAATCCCGTTGCGGATCGGAAAGGCCAGACCAGCGGCTTTCGAGACCAGCTCCTGCCGCTCGGCGTCATATTCCAGCGTGGTATGGGTCTGCGGGCAGATCAGGGCCTCGAGCATGTGGCGGTCGAACCCCGGTTCCGTCTCAGTCATTGCAGTTGTTCCTCGTTTGAACCCCCGCGCAGCGAGAATTCGATCAGTGTGACCAATGTTTCGCGCCGGGTGCGCAGGCAGGGCGCCTCAAGCAGGGCCTGCTTGTCCTCAGGGTCGAAATCCAGAAGCATAGACAGGGAGTTGACCAGCAATTCGTCATCCGCCTCGTTCAGTGACTCCCAATCGGTCGAGAGCTGGCGGGCGGAAAAGTAACGCCCCAGCAGACGCAGGAAACCGGACCGGTCGAACGTATCGTCGATTTCCCCTTTGCCCAGATCGCGGTCGAACCCGTCCCAGGTAACGGCGCAGCGACGATACGGCGTGAAACCATCCAATTCGGATTGGATACGAAACCGGGAAACGCCGGACAACGTGATCAGATAGCGCCCGTCTTCGGTCTCGGAAAACTGCGTGACACGTCCGGCGCATCCGATCCGATGCAACTTGGTGTCGTCGTTCTGACAAGGGTTCGGCTGGACCATGCCAATCAGCCGCTCTTTGGTTTTCAAGGCGTCATCCAGCATTTGCAGGTAGCGAGGCTCGAAAATATGCAGCGGCAGGCGTGACCGGGGCAGCAACAGCGCCCCGGGCAGAGGAAACACGGACACCGTGTCCGGCAGATCGGCGGGATGCATCATGTTTCCGATTCTAGCTCTGATGCGCGGTTAGGCAAATATCATCGAGCTGAGTTTGCGCCGACCGTTCAAAACGATCGGGTCATTGGCCTTGAGCGCATCGAAGATGGTGAACAGCTGCGCCTTGGCTGCGCCATCATTCCATTCCCGATCGCGGCGGAACAGCTCCAGAAGCTGGTCAACCGCCTCGGCGGCCTTGCCGTTGGCATAGAGCGCCTGCGCCAGGTCGAACCGAGCCTGATGGTTGTCGGGGTCAGCTTCGACCGCTGCCGTCAACTCGGCCACCGGCCCGGCGTTCGCGGTCTGCTTGGCCAGTTCCAGCTGGGCATGGGCGGCCTCCAACTCGGCCGTCGTCGAGATTTCGGCCGGAGCGCCGTTCAGGATCGCCTCGGCCTGATCAAGGTCACCCATCGCGATATGCGCCCGCACCAGGCCGCCATAGGCCGCGGCATGTTTGGGGTCTTCGCCAAGAATGGCGGCAAAGGTCTGGGCCGCATCCACTGCCGCGCCTTCGTTCAGCATCTCTTCGGCGGCCTCCACGGCCTCGTCCAGCTGGCCGCCCGGGCTCTGACCCCCGGCGGCCTCAATTACGCGGTCGATGAAGGCCTTGATCTCCGATCCTGGCAGCGCGCCTTGGAATCCGTCAACCGGCTGCCCCTTGAAAAAGGCATAGACGGTCGGAATCGACTGGATGCGCAATTGCGAGGCGATCATCTGAGCCTCATCCACGTTGATTTTCACCATCTTGACCGCGCCCTTGGCCGCGGTCACGGCCTCTTCCAATGCCGGACCCAAGGTCTTACACGGTCCGCACCAAGGTGCCCAGAAGTCAACGATGATGGGCATTTCCTGCGATGCCTCGACGACATCGGCCATGAAAGTGGCCTCGGTTCCGTCTTTGATCAGATCGGTGGCTGCGGGGCTGCCTGCGCCGTTCAGAAGTTCCATGGCATTCACTCTCCGGATTCAGTCTTGCGCCTTATATGCAACCAGCCGACCGGGAAACCAAGGGTCGAATTGCGGAATCCCGCACCGATCAAAGATCGAAACTGGCAAAGACGGGCGCGTGGTCGCTGGGCTTCTCCCAGCCGCGCGCGTCGCGCAGGATGCGGCTGGAATGGCCGGCGTTCGAGATGTCGGGCGTCGCCCAGACGTGATCCAGGCGCCGCCCCTTGTCAGCCGAATCCCAGTCGCGGGCGCGATAGGACCACCAACTGTAGAGCTGTCCCTCGGGGATGTCCTGCCGGGTGATATCGACCCAGCCCCCCGCATCCTGGGTTTCAGCCAGTTGCTCGACCTCAATCGGCGTGTGCGACACGACCTTGAGCAGTTGCTTGTGCGACCACACGTCATCCTCGCGCGGGGCGATGTTCAGGTCACCGACCAGAACGGATTTCTGCGGCTTTTCAGCGTGGAACCAGTCGCGCATGTCGGTCAGGTAATCCAGCTTCTGACCAAATTTCTCGTTCACCTCGCGGTCGGGAACGTCGCCGCCTGCCGGGACGTAGAAATTGTGGATGATCACCCCGTTTTCCAGTTGCCCCGCCACATGCCGGGCATGGCCCAGCCCGGCAAAGTCCTGATCGCCCAGATCCGTGATCGGCAGGCGCGACAGGATGGCCACGCCGTTGTAGCCCTTCTGACCGCGGGCGATCATGTGGGTGTAGCCCAGTTCCGCAAATCCCTCGGTCGGGATCTTGTCGACCGGCGATTTGCACTCCTGCAGGCAGAGCACGTCCGGCGCTTCGTCCTGCAGCAGCTTCAGCACGATCGGCTCGCGCAGGCGAACGGAATTGATGTTCCAGGTGGCCAAAGTGAAAGGCATGATCGGGTTCCCTTGTCGCGACTCGGGCAAACTAGCGCGGCAGGTGCCGGGGTGCCATCCGAAAAAAAGCCGGGCCAAAGGCCCGGCAGTCCAACAGGGAGGTACATGTCATGACCCGGACATGCACGGGATGGGATTATCCTAAAGATGCTTGCAGAGTATCACTTTGATCCACATCAATCCACCTATGGTTACGACACCAGTCGATATCCACCAGATTCTGTGACCAAAAGGCGCGCATTGGAGGGATCGGGCTCGATTTTCTGACGCAGGCGGTAGATGTGCGTTTCCAGCGTATGTGTGGTGACACCTGCGTTGTAGCCCCAGACCTCATGCAGAAGCACATCGCGCGCCACCACGCCATCGGTCGAGCGATACAGGAATTTGAGAATGTTGGTTTCCTTCTCGGTCAGCCGAATCTTGCGGTCGTCCTCGGTGATCAACATCTTCATCGCGGGTTTGAAGGTATAGGGCCCCAGGACAAAAACGGCATCTTCAGACTGTTCGTGCTGGCGCAGCTGCGCACGGATCCGGGCAAGAAGCACCGGGAACTTGAACGGCTTTGAAACATAGTCGTTGGCGCCCGCATCCAACCCCAGGATCGTATCGGCATCGCTGTCATGGCCGGTCAGCATCAGGATCGGGCTTTTGACCCCCTGCTTGCGCATCAGGCGGCACAGCTCGCGCCCATCTGTGTCGGGCAAACCCACATCCAGGATCACAAGGTCATAGATGGCTTCGCGCGCCCGCTCCATCGCGGATTGGCCGTCGGAGGCTTCGAATACATCAAAGTCCTCGGTCATCACCAACTGCTCGCTGAGCGCCTCGCGCAGGTCTTCATCGTCATCGACCAGCAGGATTTTCTTGAGTTGCGCCATGTCCCGGTCCTCCTAAACCTTTTGCAACACTTGAGCTTGGAAGATGCAATCAACAAGTTTTGCTGCAATGCTCTCACGCCCTCGTGTCTGGTGGGCCGGAAATGTTTCACATTTCCTTTCGAACGGGCTAGGACGAGGGTCGAACGTTACAGGATAACATCAATGAGTCTCATTCCAGACATCACCGAGTTGCTGGCCCGGGCGCGTGCCGACCTTCGGATGGGCGTTCCGGTCGTGCTGACGGATGACGGGGATTTCAGCGTTGTTGCCGTCGCCGCAGAGACACTCAACCCGCAGCGTCTGGCGGACCTGAGGAGTCTGGGTGACACGCCTGTGGTTGCCATCACAGGACGACGGGCCGAAACGCTGAAAGCCCGCGCCTATGACGGTGATCTTGCTCGGGTCGTGATCCCGGCCGAGGCTGATCTGGGGTGGGTGCAGGCGGTTGCAGACCCGTCCGATGACCTGAATGCCCCGATGAAGGGGCCCTTGATGACTCAGCGCCAGGGCAATGCGCACCTGCATCGCATCGCAATCGCACTGACAAAATCCGCCCGCCTGCTGCCCGCTGCGGTGGTGGTTGCGGTCGATAACGGCCGGGCCTTTGCGGCGACACACGGTCTGACCTGCATCGACCACACACGCGCCGCGCCGCATCTGGCCGATCGCAGCCCTTTGCACGAAGTTGTGGCCGCGCGCCTGCCGATGGAGGTGTCCGAGGCCGGTCGTCTGCACGTCTTCCGCCCAGAGGACGGTGGCGAGGAGCACTACGCCATCGAAATCGGCCGGCCGGATCGCTCGAAACCTGTTCTGGCACGGTTGCATTCGGCCTGTTTTACCGGTGACCTGATGGGCAGCCTGAAATGCGACTGCGGCCCGCAACTGCGCGGTGCCCTGGCCCAGATGGGGGCCGAGGGGCATGGGGTTCTGCTGTATCTCAACCAGGAAGGTCGCGGGATCGGTCTGGCCAACAAAATGCGCGCCTATTTCCTGCAGGATCAGGGCTTCGACACGGTCGAAGCCAACCACCGGCTTGGGTTTGAAGATGACGAGCGCGACTTCCGCCTTGGATCGGACATCCTGAAATCGCTCGGGTTCAGTTCGGTCCGGTTGCTGACCAACAACCCGGCCAAGATCGCAATGATGGAACGGACCGGGATTGCCGTTACCGAGCGTGTGCCGCTGAAGGTCGGGGAAACCGCCCACAACCGGGCCTATCTGGCAACCAAGGCCTCGAAATCGGGCCACCTGCTGTGAGCCCTTTTGATCTGGTGGTGACGCCGACCGGAGTGCGGTTCTTCGGCCGCAGGTTTCCCTGCACCATCGGCAAAGGCGGCCTGAGCAACCACAAGCGCGAGGGCGACGGGGCCACCCCCACAGGGCACCACCACATTGTCGGGATGCTGTACCGCCCGGATCGGATTGCGCCGCCCGCCCCGTGGGCTTTGCCCATCGGGCCGGGCGATCTGTGGTCGGATGACGATAGGGATCAGGACTACAACCAACACGTTCGGGCGCCCTATCCATGCAGCCACGAACACCTGCGTCGGGCTGACCCGCTGTACGATCTGGTGCTGATTACCGATTGGAATTGGCCCGTTGCCACACCGGGCGGCGGATCAGCGATCTTTCTGCATCAGTGGCGCAGGCCGGGTTATCCGACCGAAGGCTGCGTAGCGTTCCGCCGCGACCATCTGCACTGGATCGCGCGGCGCGTCGCACCCGGAACCCGGATCATCATTCCTCGGGTTTGACCCGGTCACCAAAAATGGCCGACCCCACCCGGACATGAGTTGCACCCAGCGCAATCGCCGTTTCAAAATCGCTGCTCATCCCCATGGACAGGCCTTCCAAACCGTTTCGGCGCGCGATCTTGGCCAGCAGAGCAAAATGCAGCGCGGGCACTTCGTCGACGGGCGGAATGCACATCAACCCACGCACCGGCAGGTCGAGTGAGCGGCATTCGGCGACAAAATCATCGGCCTCGGCGGGCATGACCCCGGCTTTCTGGGCTTCTTCGCCGGTATTCACCTGAATGAACAGGTCAGGACACTGCCCCAGCTCTTGCGCCAGCCGCGCAAGGGTTTTGGCCAGTTTGGGACGGTCGACCGAGTGGATCGCGTTGCACAGCTCCATCGCCTGCCGCGCCTTGTTGGTTTGCAGCGGACCAATCAGATGCAGATCAATATCGGGATAGCTTTCACGGAAGGCGGGCCACTTGCCGGCGGCCTCCTGCACCCGGTTTTCACCAAAACACCGGTGACCCTGCTTCAACACGGCCTCGACCCGATCGTTGGGCTGCACCTTGGATACGGCAATCAGCCGGACCGAGCCCTTGGGGCGGCCGGCTGCGGCTTCGGCCTTGGCGATGCGGGCGGTGATTTCTTGCAGCGACATGGATTCCCTCTGTTTCCATTTGTCCGCAGAAAAACACCATGTCGGGACAAAAGAAAAGGGCGGGTCCGAAGACCCGCCCTCAAACCTTGCGGTTCAGATCAACTTAGAAGTTGAACTGAGCACCGAAGTCAGCGCGCAGGCGGCCGTCGCCGTCGCCAACTTTCGACTGGCCGATACCACCGCGCAGCGATGCACCGCCGCCCAGGTCGTAGATGGCACCAATGCCGTACTGCTGGGTGTCGTTGTCAGCCGAACCGTCGCCGTAAGCGAAGGTCAGGGTGGTTGCAGCGCCAACGTTGTAGGCTGCCGACAGACCGTATGCAGTGCCGTTCAGGGCGTCGTCTGCAACGTCATCGTCTGCGACGAAGATGGTGCCCGAGAAGTCGCCGAATTCAGCACCCAGGGTCAGAACTGCCAGGCTCTGCTTCTCAACAGCGTCGCCGATGGCGCTGGTTTCACCATAAGCAACAGCTGCGGTGAAGTTGTTGAAGCTGTAGGTGAAGCTGATGTCCCAACGGTCTGCGCTGTCTGCAACACCGTTCAGGCCAAAGGTTGCCTGGTCGTACGATGCGCCGAAGGCGAAGTCACCAACTGCGTACTGGAAGAACACAGCGTTCGAACCTGCACCGGTCGACGAGTAGCCCAGGAAGCTGTAGTCAACGCCCGAGTACTGGCCGATGAAGTTTTCCAGGCCCGGCTCGTTACCGTAGTAGTTTGCCAAGTTGTCGAACGAACCAGCAACGTTGCCGGCGTCAACACGCAGACCACCATAGATGACCGAGAAGCGAGCGCCGTTCAGGCCGGCTGCGTTTGCTTCGCCGGTGTTGGCGTTTTCGTCAGCCTGCAGACGAACACGTGCTTCAAAGCGGACGCCACCGTCGGTTTCCGCGATGCCGTCGATGTTCAGGCGGAAGCGCGAGACCAGGATGGTTTCGTCGGTTGCAACGGTTGCGGTGTTTGTGGTGGTCTGGTCGGTCAGCGTGGTGGTCTGACCAGTGTTGGTCGCACCGCTGGTGGTCGTGGTGGTCACGCCAGTGTTGGTGACGGTCACGCCGGTGTTGAAGTTGGTCACAACGCCGGTACGGTCTTCCAGGTAACCGATACCAAAGCGGCCATAACCGCTGAACTTAACTTCGGCCGCGGCAACCGATGCGGTTGCGATCAGTGCGGTCGATGCGAAGAGAACTTTTTTCATCTTGTTTCCCTCGGTTTCAATAATTTCTACTCGACACATACCTGCTGCATATGTCTCAGCACGCAGACCGTTTCGCTCTTTTTGCCCCTGTTGCGCAAGCATGCCTTGGACAGCTTCGGTTCTTTGGCCCAAAATTGGTGCAAGGATGCCACAGTCGAATTCACCCCGATATTTCAGCGGCACCGGTACGTAAGCCAAGAATGGGGTTGTTGCAGCACAGTACGTTGTCTAGGAGTATCTCCTAGCAAAGCAAAACATGTGAAAACAGGACCTGCCGACGATGCGCCTGCTGACGATTTTGGGTTTGACCGTTTTGACTGCCTCCGTTTCTGCGTGCGGACAGAATCGGAGCACGTCGCCCAACCCCAATGTTCTATCCGCCGACGGCAGCTCGTCCGAGGCCCGCGAGCTCAACGATCCGAATCGTTCGACCATCTGGGATGTGTTCGGCCCCAACAACTCGGAACAGGTCACACAGGTCAACCGATACCTGTGGGCGGCGTCGCTGGATGTTCTCAGCTTTTTGCCGGTGCAGGAGGTGGATCCGTTTACCGGCGTGATCATAACGGGTTACGGCAAACCACCGGGCGGCGGGCGGTCCTATCGGGCAACGGTGCACATCAGTGATCCGGCCCTAGCGGCGCGGTCCCTTTCGGTGGCGCTGCAGACCAGCGGAGGCGCTCCGGTCAGCGCGGCGACCACGCGTGCAGTCGAAGATGCGATTCTTTCGCGGGCGCGCCAGCTGCGGATCGCGGACAACAAGCTCTAGCAACCCGCCGAAAATCGCAATATTACCACGCCGGGCCCCTGCCCGGCGTTTTCATTCACGAAGGACCGCATGATGTCGCGTTACTCGGCCAACGAAATCGAAGCAAAATGGCAAGAGGCCTGGGACAAGGCCGGGATCTTCACCGCCAAACGGACGGCAGACAAGCCGAAATACTATGTGCTGGAAATGTTCCCCTATCCTTCGGGACGCATCCACATGGGGCATGTGCGCAACTACACCATGGGCGACGTGATCGCGCGCCACAAGCTGAGCACCGGGCACAACGTTCTGCACCCGATGGGCTGGGACGCTTTCGGGATGCCGGCGGAAAACGCGGCCATGGCCATCGGCGGCCACCCCAAGGACTGGACCTATGGCAACATCGCCGACATGCGCGCGCAGATGAAGCCGCTGGGCCTGTCGATCGACTGGTCGCGCGAATTCGCGACCTGCGACCCGGAATATTACGGCCAGCAGCAGGCGCTGTTCCTGGATATGCTGGATGCGGGGCTGGTCTATCGCAAAAACGCCGTGGTCAACTGGGACCCGGTGGACATGACCGTGCTGGCCAACGAACAGGTGGAAAACGGCCGCGGCTGGCGCTCGGGCGCATTGGTCGAGCGGCGCGAGCTGACACAGTGGTTCTTCAAGATCTCCGAGTTTTCGGAAGAGCTGCTCGAGGCGCTGGATACGCTCGAGAACTGGCCCGCCAAGGTGCGGCTGATGCAGGAAAACTGGATTGGCAAGTCACGAGGGCTGGAGTTTTCCTTCGAGCGCACCGACGGCAATGCGCCCATCACCGTCTACACCACGCGGCCCGATACGCTGCTGGGTGCGTCTTTCGTAGGCATCTCGCCCGATCACCCGATCGCCAAGCAACTTGAGGCCGAGAACCCCGAAGTCGCTGAATTCGTTTCCGAATGCCGCAAGGGCGGCACCACGGAAGAGGCTATTGAGACCGGCGAGAAGCTGGGTTTCGACACCGGCATCCGCGTCAAGCACCCGCTGGACCCGAACTGGGAACTGCCGGTCTGGATCGCGAATTTCATCCTGATGGATTACGGCACCGGCGCGATCTTCGCCTGCCCCGCGCATGACCAGCGCGACCTGGATTTCAGCCGCAAATACGACCTGCCTGTGATCGACACCTTCTTTGCGCTGGATGACGACACGCCGGTGGACAAGATCGCTTTCGTCCCGCCGAAAGAGCAGAAAGTGCGCTGGGTCAACCATTTCGCCGGCCTGACCGAGGCCACCGGGCAAGAAGCGATCGACGCCACCATCGACTTTGCCGAGCAGGCCGGATGGGGCAAGGGCGTGACCAAGTACCGCCTGCGCGACTGGGGCCTGTCGCGCCAGCGCTACTGGGGCTGTCCGATCCCGGTGGTGCATTGCGAAGATTGCGGCGTGGTGCCCGAAAAGAAGGAAAACCTGCCGATTCGCCTGCCCGACGATGTCACCTTCGACAAACCGGGCAACCCGCTGGACCGTCACCCGACCTGGCGCGACTGTGCCTGCCCGTCCTGCGGCAAACCGGCCAAGCGCGAAACCGACACGATGGACACGTTTGTCGATTCGTCGTGGTATTTCGCCCGTTTCACCGCGCCGCGCGCTCAAACGCCCACCGATCTGGCCGAGGCCGAATACTGGATGAACGTGGACCAGTATATCGGCGGCATCGAACACGCGATCCTGCACCTGCTGTATTCGCGGTTCTTCGCCCGGGCCATGCATCTGACGGGGCATCTGCCGAAAAAGGCGATCGAGCCTTTCGACGCGCTGTTCACTCAGGGCATGGTGACCCATGAAATCTATCAGACCCGCGACGACAAGGGCCGCCCGGTCTATCATCTTCCCGAAGAGGTCGAGGACGGCAAGCTGAAGGCGACGGGCGAGCCGGTCGAGATCATTCCCTCGGCCAAGATGTCGAAATCGAAGAAGAACGTGGTGGACCCGGTCAGCATCATCTCGGCCTTCGGGGCGGATACCGCGCGCTGGTTCGTGCTGTCCGATTCGCCGCCCGAGCGTGACGTGGAATGGACCGCCGCCGGCGCCGAGGCCGCGCACAAGCACCTGAGCCGCGTGCATCGCATCGTGTCCGAGATCGCCGCATCCGACGCCCCGGCCAATGCCGAGGACGACGCGCTGCTGCGCGAGATGCACAAGACCATCCATGACGTGACAGGCGGGGTCGAATCCTTCGGCTTCAACGCCTCGATCGCCAAGCTCTATGCCTTTACCAACACGCTGGCCAAATCCAAGGCGGGCGCGCAGGCCAAGCGGCAGGCAGCCAAGACGCTAGCGCAGCTGATGTCGCCGATGACGCCGCACCTGTCCGAAGAGCTGTGGCAGATGCTGGGCGGCGAAGGGCTGGTGGCGCTGGCGCCCTGGCCGGTGGCGGACGAGTCGATGCTGGTCGATGACACCGTCACCCTGCCCATCCAGATCAACGGCAAACGCCGCGCCGAAATCAGCGTGGCCAAGGATCTGGACAAGACGCAGGTTGAAAAAATCGCGCTCAGCACCGAAGCTGTGCAGAAGGCGCTGGATGGCGCTGCTCCGAAGAAGGTGATCGTTGTTCCGGGCCGGATCGTGAATGTCGTTGTTTGACCGCAGAAACCTGCTGCTTTCGTTGGCGGTGTTGACCGTGGCGCCCGCTTGCGGGTTCCAGCCGGTTTATGCCCCGGGCGGCGCCGGCAGCGAATTATACGGCAAGGTCGCCGTGTCAGCGCCAGATTCCGTCGAAAGCTACCTTCTGGTGCAGAATCTGGAGCAGTCCCTCGGGCGCAGCGTCAGTTCGGCCAAGGATTACAGCCTGAATGTGCAGGTCTCTACGGTGACCCGCGGGGCCGCCATCACGACCTCGAACGAGACCAACCGGTATTCGATCGACGGGCGCGCCAGCTATACGCTGAAATCCAATGAAACGGGCCAGATTCTTGTCTCCGGCACTGTGGCCGATTTCGTAGGCTACTCCGCCGCGGGGTCCACCGTTTCCACGCTCGCTGATGAACGGGATGCCAAGGAGAGGCTGATGGTCATCCTGTCCGATCAGATCGTCACGCGCCTGTATTCCGCACCGGGCTTGGCTTCATGAAGCTGTCCCCGCGCGACGCCGAGGGGTATTTCGCCAAACCTGACCCCGACAAGACGGGATTGTTGATCTACGGCGCCGACGCCATGCGCGTCGCGCTCAAGCGCCAGCAGGTATTGGCCGCGCTCTTGGGCCCGGGTGCCGAAGAGGAAATGCGCCTGACCCGTCTTCCGGCCTCGGATCTGCGGGCGGATCCTGCCCTTCTGCTGGATGCCGTGAAGGCCGTCGGGTTCTTTCCCGGCGCGCGCGCCGTATTCGTCGAGGATGCAACCGACGCCGCAACCCCGGCGATCGCCGCCGCGCTCGAGGATTGGGCGCAAGGCGACGCTCAGATCATTGTGACCGCCGGGCAGCTCAAGGCCAGCTCGAAGCTGCGCAAAGCGTTCGAAGGCCATCGGGCTGCCTATGCGGTCGGGATCTATGACGACCCACCGTCGCGCGCTGAGATCGAGCGTGTTCTGGCCCAAGCCGGACTTGCAGGCGTTCCCCGTGACGCGATGTCCGTACTCAGCGATCTGGCGACCGAACTCAGCCCGGGCGACTTTGCGCAAACCGTTGAAAAGCTGTCTCTTTACAAACGCGGTGATGCCTCAGACGTTGCCGTCGAAGACATCGAGGCCTGCGCACCGCAATCTAATGAGGCGGCCCTGGATGACGTTCTCAACGTCGTTGCCGAAGGCCGATCCGGTGAAATCGGGCCCCTGATCCGACGGTTGCAGGCGCAGGGAACCAATGCGGTGTCCCTATGCATCGGCGCGACCCGCCATTTTCGCACGCTTTATGCCTGCGCCTCGGACCCCGGTGGCGCGGCGCAAGGGATCGGCAAACTCCGGCCGCCGGTCTATGGCAAACGGCGTGACCGGATCCTTCGGCAGGCGCAGAATTGGGGCGCGCACAAGCTGCAGACCGCTTTGACCGTGCTGACGGACACGGATCTGTCTCTCCGTTCGGCGGGGCAGACTGCCCCGGCCATGGCCCTGGTCGAGCGCGCTCTGATCCGGCTGGCCATGCTGGCGCGGTCACGCTGAACTGAACTGACGGCGCGTCCGACTTGACGCGGCGGCGCAGTCCCCCACCCTGTCGCCAGTGCAACCACGCAGGAGCATGACATGTACAAGATCTACGGGCGCATCCAGAGTCGTGCCTCTCGAGTGATCTGGCTATTGGAAGAGTTGGGGCAGGACTATGAGTGGATCGATGCCGGCCCGCACGATCCGCGCGTTCTGGACCTGAACGGAACGGGCAAGATCCCTGTCCTGCAGGATGGCGATGCAATCATTTCGGACAGCGCGGCGATCATGACCTATCTGGCGGACAAGCACGGGGCCTTCACCTACCCCGCCGGCACCCCGGAACGGGCCGAGCAGGATTCGTTGTTGCACGCGCTGTTGGAAGAATTCGACGCTCCGCTTTGGCTGGCCGCCCGCCATATGTTCATCCTGCCCAAGGACAAACGCGTTCCACAGGTCGTCGAAACTGCCAAATGGGAGTTTGACCGCAGCTTTCAACGCATGGGGCAACGGTTCAAAGGACCATTTCTTCAGGGCGAGCAGATGACGATCGCGGACATCCTGTGCATTCACTGCATGAGCTGGGCAAAATCGGCTGGCTTCCCGATGAATTCAGACAGCCTGAAAGCCTACGGCAAGCGCGTTCGCGAGCGTCCGGCCTACAAGAAACTGGGTGAAATGGCCAAATCCGCCTAATCCGCTTGGGACGGCCCGGCCCATTCTGCGGCCGAGCGCCCTGCCCATCGACCTGTCGCCAGGCATGCGGTCAATAGATAGCCGCCGGTCGGGGCTTCCCAATCCAGCATCTCGCCTGCGCAGAACACGCCGGGCTTGGCTTTCAGCATCAGCCCCGAATCCAGCCCGCTTCTCGCAACGCCACCCGCAGTCGAAATGGCTTCGTCCAGCGGGCGCAAGCCTGCATTGCGAACAGGCAAAGCCTTCAAAGTCTTGACCCAATCATCGCGGCGCAGATTCTGCCCGTGGGTCATTTCGTGGAACAGGGCGATCTTTGGCGGAGGCAGGCGCAGGCCGTTCTTCAACCAACGCGTCAATGTGGTTTTCGGGCCAGCTGTCGACAAACGCCTGGACAGATCGTGGATCGTGCGGTCCGGCACGAGGTCCACATACAGATCAGCACCCTGCCGAAGCGCGGGTGTCAGCGGGTAAAGACCGCCCCCTTCCAGGCCTTTATCTGAAATGACCGCCTCGCCACGGTTGGCAAGGTCGCCCGCGCGCCACCGAACAGATTTCAGCGCCTGGCCGAAATGCGCGGCCATATGGGGGCTCCATTCGACGGACAGTGCGGCGTTCGATGGTGCAAAAGGGACCAGTGGAACCCCAGCCTCGGCCAGAGCCGGCGCCCAGGCGCCATCCGATCCCAGACGCGCCCAGCTGGAACCGCCAAGCGCCAGAACCGTGACGTCAGCAACCACTTTCTGCCGACCTTCCGGCGTATCAAAGACCAGCGCGGGGCCGTCCCAACCCAACCAGCGCCAACGGGTGCGGATCTCGACCCGCATCTCGTCCAGCCGCGCCAGCCAGGCGCGCAGCAATGGCGAAGCTTTTTTTGATTTGGGAAATACCCGCCCTGTGGACCCCGTGAACAGATCTTGGCCCAAGTCCCGCGCCCAGCTTTGCACGCTCTGCGCATCGAATGCGGCAATGATTGGGTACAACCAGTCCGCCGCATCGCCGTACGCCAAAATCAGGCGGTCAAACGGCTCGTCCTTTGTCAGGTTCAGACCGGACTTCCCCGCCATCAGGAATTTGCGGGCCACCGAGGGTTTGGCCTCGGCAACCAGCACATTGTGTCCGGCCCCGGCAAGCTCTTCGGCAGCCATCAGCCCGGCGGGGCCCGCCCCGATCACCACTGCCTGTGCCATATCTGCCCTCTTGCCTGACTTGCGTTCAGCCGCGACTGTGTTCCGGTGATGACGAACAGCGATACGATCTGCCCGCTCTGCAACCGCCCGATCCCGAACGGGACCGGCAGCCTGCACCATCTGATCCCAAAACTCAAAGGTGGCAAGGGCGGTCCCACCGTTCTGCTGCACAAGATCTGCCACAAGGAGGTGCACGCCACCCTGACCGAAGCCGAGCTTGCGCGAGACTTCAACACTGTAGAAAGCCTGCTCACGCATCCCCGGCTGAACCGGTTTCTGGACTGGGTACGCAAACGTCCGCCGGGATTTCAATCCAAAGTCCCGGGCCGACGTCGCGGCCGTTGATCAGGCTGGCGGGAACGGGTCACCCATCGGGTCTGTTTCCGTTGCAGCCAGGCCCTCGACCTCGATGCCCAGAAAGTCTGGCGCGGGAACGATTCGCGCATCGGGAATATGCTGGTATTCCAAGGTGGTATAGGGACGTTTCCACAGCCATTCGCGATTGGCCACCGCCCAGAGATCAGGGTCCGGCGGCACCTCGGTCGTGAAGGCATAGAAATGCAGATCAAACCCGTGCGAGGCCACGTCCTGCATAGAGAGCAGGTGCATACCCAAATCCCTGCAGAACGCATCCTCTGCCGAAATGTCGCCGGTCCGCAGAGTGATCTGGCCCACGGCGGCCTGTCCGAACGGGTTCTCATCCCGCTGCTTTTCGGGTCGGTTCCCCTCGAAATCCTGCTGAAGAAGCTCGATCGAGAAGCCTTCGGGGTCGGAGAGGTGGCACATGTAACCGATATCTCGAAACTGGGCCGGACGGCTGACGTTGATGCCAGCGCGCCGAAGCCATTCCGCAGCAAGGTCAAGATCCGGCAGGGTGATGCCGATCTTCCAGTACCTCTGACCCCGGTCGTGGGCGTATCCGCAGCCTCCGGGCAACAGCAGAAGGTCGGCGCTGGGTCCCGGATAGCCCACTCGTCGCGCATCTCCCTCGGCACGAACGACCATGCCCAGGTTTGCCCTGTAGAAATCGGCCAGCCGTGCGGGATCAGCCACACGCAGGCGAAGGGCAGCGATCCTCATCCGCACATCCCGGCGATACCGGCCGCCCTCTGCGGATCAGCGGCCAGGCTGTCGGCAACCAGGTCCCGCGCGGTCTGCATCAGATCTTCCGGGGCGACCACCCGGTCCACCAGGCCAAAGGCAAGCGCTTCGTCCGCCGTGACCTTCTGGCCTGCCATCAGGATCAGCTTGGTCCGGGCGGGGCCGATCAGCGCCCGCATGCGTTTCACGTCCGATGGCTGCGGCAGGAACCCCAACCGCATGACCGGGTAGAAGACCTTGGCCGTGGGCACCGCGATGCGCAGGTCACAGGCCAATGCCATACCGTTGGCCCCGCCCGCCATGGTGCCGTTCAACGCAGCGACGGTCAGGCAGGGCAGCGCCGCGATGGCTCCGGACAAACGCTCCCACAGGTCCGAGGTCGCAAGGCCTGCCCGCGCCTCGTCCAGATCGGCACCGGCACTGAACACCTTGCCCGCTCCGGTCAGGATAAGGGCGCGCGCCTCTTGGGCCGCTTCGGCGATCTGCAACAGGTCCGACAACATGGCCCCGGTCAGGGCATTGGCCTTGCCGGGGTTGTTGATCGTGACCGTCCAAAGACCGTCCTGCTGGGTCAGGTCGATCACGTCAGGCCGATCCTCTGGCGAATGTCGTCACGGCGCAGCGAAATCTCGGTTCCCAGAAACTCGTCCGCATCTTCCGAGCACATCCACAGCAGCGCCCGCGCCGGCCAGTCGGCCGGGATGTGATCGTCCCAGTCCAGCTGGCTGACCGGGTTGATGCCGCTGGCCTTGATGACCCGCTGCATGTCGGTCGCCACCGTGCCCGGGGACAGGCCCATGGCGCGAATGCCGTGATGCGCCTCTTCGAGGTGCAGACATTCGGTCAGCATTTTCGCCCCAGCCTTGGACGCGCAGTAGTGGCTCCAAGCCTCGACCGGATTCGAGGCGGCTCCGGAGGAAACGGTCAGAACCGTCCCGCCGCCCGCCGCCCGCATCAGCGGCAGAACCGCGCGCATCCCGTGGAACACACCTTTGAGGTTGATGTCGATGGCCTTGCTCCAGGCTGCTGGATCGGCATTTGACAGGTGAAAAATCGGATCGATCACACCCGCATTGCCGATCAGCACGTCCACGCGGCCAAAGCGGTCGGCGCAATCCGCAACCGCTTGTTCCACCTGCGCAAAATCGCTGACATCGCAGGACAGCGCGATGGCGTTCTCACCCAACGCCGCGGCCAATGCGTCGATCTGATCATGGCTGCGCGCTACCAGCGCGACATTGGCGCCGGCTGCGGCAAATACGCGCCCTGCTTCGGCGCCGATGCCGCGGCTGGCTCCGGTGATCAGTACTGTTTTGCCCTTCATGTGCATCCTGTAATCCTTTTGGATTGAAATCGGGTAAAGTGGTACCGCGCAAACGGGGAAATCGTCCAGCCCTTGCCCCTTGACGGCAGCCGCGACAACCACGACCATGCGCGCAAATTTTACCGAGAAGGGTTCCCTTATGTCCGTTTTCTTCCGCCGCAGCTGCGGTGCCGCGCTGGCTTATGCCGTTGCAACCCAAGGCGCTTTTGCCGATCTGTCCGCCAACGATGTCTGGTCGGATTGGCAGGCCTACATGGGCAGCATGGGGTACACCATCACCGGCGAGCAGAACACCTCTGGCGAGGTCACCACCATCACGAACATGACCATGAAGATGGACTTTCCCGAGGGAGAAGGCTCGTTCGACATGGTCGTTCCGGAAATGACCCTGACGGAAAACGGCGACGGAACGGTCAGCATCGAATTCCCCGAAAGCTTTCCCATGACGGTATCCGGCCAGGCCGAGGAGGAAGAATTCTCGGTGGATATCCTGTACTCGCAGACAGGGTTGAAAATGCTGGTTTCGGGGTCGCCCGACGACATGACCTATGACTACTCTGCCAGCAAGCTGGCACTGGCGCTCGACAACATCATGGTCGATGGCGAAGCGATGCCCGACGACGCGCTGGATCTGGGTTTTGAGATGATCAACCTGGCCGGTGCATCCCGGATGCAGATCGGAGAGGGCCGCAAGGTCGACCAGAATTTCACCGCGGCAAACCTGACCTACGACCTGAATTTCCAAGACCCGGAAACGGGCGAAGATGCGCGCATCAACGGCAAGCTCGACCAGCTGGAGTTCGAAGGCAGGAACGTAATCCCCGAAGGCTTCAGCCTGGCGGACGTGGAAGGCGCATATGAGGCTGGTTTTGCCTTTGACGGGATCTTCACCTACGGCGCTGGCCAAACCAGCATCGCAGGCACCAGCGAAGGCGAGGCCTTCTCGATGGCCAGCAGTTCGGACGGTGGCCGCTTCGGTGCCAGTATCGACGCCGAGCGTCTGGCGTATGATGTCGAACAGAACAATGCAAAGCTCGAAGTAACCACGGCAGACCTGCCGTTTCCCATCGAGATTGCAATGGCGAAGGCCGGTCTGAAACTCGAGGCACCTATCCAGGCATCAGAAGAGGTCGAGCCGTTCGGCTTTGCGATGAATCTGACAGACTTCACCATGTCCGACATTCTGTGGAGCATGTTCGACCCCGCAGGCGCCTTGCCGCGCGATCCAGCCACGATCGCGTTGGATGCAACGGGCACCGCAAAGGTTCTCCTGAACTTCCTGGACCCGGAAGTTGCCGAAGCTTTGGAAAGCTCGGACGAAGTTCCGGCCGAACTGCATTCGCTCAAAGTCAATGAACTGCTGGTCTCGATGGTCGGCGCCAAGCTGACGGGCACCGGTGATTTCACCTTCGACAACTCGAACACCGAAGAGTTCGGCGGCGTTCCGGCGCCGGCGGGTGAGGCAAACCTCCAACTGGTAGGTGCCAATGCCCTGATCGACAAGCTGATCGGAATGGGGTTCATGTCCGAGAACGACGCCATGGGCGCGCGCATGATGATGGGGATGATGGCCGTTCCGGGTGACCAACCCGATACGCTGAACTCCAAGATCGAGTTCACCAAGGACGGCCAGATTTTGGCCAATGGTCAACGGATCAAGTAAGCTCGCTTGGCCTGGCCTTCGACCAAGGGCGCGGTGTTCCGCGCCCTTTTTCTTTGGTCCGATGCAATCTCGGGCTTTTCAGGTCTTCAAATCAAGTTCCTGCACCAAAGCCCGAGCCATCCGCCGTGTAACTTTGCGCCCATCAAAAAAGGCCTGATTGGGCAGGTCTTTTGCAATCGGCTTCATGTAGAAACGATAGAAGCCCTCGTAGAATTTGTAATTGGTTTCGCACAGAAAAAGTCGGCCTGTCTTTGCGCATGGTAAGATATCGTGCGCAAAGAAACCGACGCCGAGCGCCTTTTTTATCGCGCTCGCAATTTCCCCGATCTGATCAGTGTTCGGAACAACCAGCTTGGAATGGAAGTGGTTCAAGAGCTTGGCGTCGAGGGGTGTTCCACGAGTTCGAACGTTTGGCTGCGGCCCCGCTCTAACCCACGAAAACAGAACCTGTTCGCCCACCGCTTGCGCACGAATGCAGACGTGCCACATCTCACCTTCATACTCGTGACGACAATCGACATACTCGGTGTTGTAACGATCCGGGTCCAACTCCGCCGCATTCCCTACAAGCTGAATCGGAACATGAGCGTTTGAAACTTCGTTCGAGAACGCAGTTTCAAACGAAGACCCAGTCTCGATAAGCCGGGGCATTGGAACCCCTGCCGCTGTCAGAACCTTGTTCTGACGGATCTTGTGCCCGACGACGCGGCCATGTTCGACCGAGTGCAAAATCCTGTGGCCCAGTGCCTCGATTTCAGATTCCCGCGCACGCAGCCAGTCAACTTTTTCGTTCTGAACGACAAACAGCTCGTTGTAGTGAAGCAGAACGTAACTCTGCGGGTCGTCGATCGAACCGCGTGCCATCAATTCGGCGAAGGGCAAAACCTCGGAGGGAACGCCCAGCTTACCCATCACCCGAGTCAGGCGCACGATGATGTTGCGGGACCCTTTGCCCTTGGCAAGGACTCCGGGCTCGTCAAACTCAACCACAAGGAAGCGCGCCAAACCTCATACCTCAAATATCACTGCCGCCGGACGACCGGTCATTCTCTGCAGCCAGCTTACCCTGCAGCTGCGGCCCTTCCCAGCGGTAACCATTTCCGTGGGCCTCGATTTCCGAACGTGCCGTCGCCATCCGTGACGCATTGGATGCACCCAAGGGCTTGCGAGGCGGGTTGACCAAGGCTAGGTCCAATACAATCAATTGGAGGCAGCATGACCCGATCACCCGAAGCAATCAGCCACGAAATGCTGGACCTGGCCCGCAAGGCCGGAGCCGAAGCGGCCGACACGATCGTGATCGACGGATCCTCGGTCTCGGTCGAGGTGCGTGGCGGCGCATTGGAGCACGCCGAACGCGCCGAAAGCACCGACGTGGGGTTGCGTGTTTTCATCGGCAAGCAGCAGGCCATCGTGTCAGGCTCGGACAGTCGACCCGAAACGCTTGCCGCCATGGCCGAACGGGCCGTGGCCATGGCGCGCGAAGCGCCCGAGGATCCGTTCACTGGTCTGGCGGATCCGGAGCAACTGGCCAGCGGTTTTTCCGTCGACTCCTTGGAGCTTTTTGACCCCACGCCCGAACCTTCGGCAGACGCTCTGATGCAGGACGCGCTGACCGCCGAGGCTGCGGCACTGGCGGTGGAAGGCGTTACCCAGGTGTCTGATGCGGCGGCATCCTACGGTACTCACCGGGTTCATCTGTCCGCGACAAATGGGTTTTCCGGTGGCTATGCGCGCAGCAGCCGCTCGGTTTCATGCGTGGCGATCTCGGGCGAAGGCACCGGGATGGAACGCGACTATGACGGAGACAGCCGCAGCTTTCAGTCCGACCTGCGTAGCCCCGACGAGATCGGCCGGATCGCCGGCGAGCGTGCCGTGCAGCGAGTGGGTGCCCGGAAGCCGGAAACAGGGCGCTTCCCGGTATTGTTCGACGAGCGGATCTCGTCCTCTTTGATCGGGCATCTTCTGGCGGCCAGCAACGGCGCGGCGGTGGCCCGCGGTGCCTCCTGGCTCAAGGACAGCCTGGGCCAGCAGGTGCTGCCTGCACATCTGTCACTGGTCGAAGACCCCCATCGCCCCAGAATTGCGGGATCGCGCCCGTTTGATGCCGAAGGATTGCCGACCGCGCGCCGGATGATCGTCGAAAACGGCGTGCTGACCGGATGGACCCTGGATCTTTCAAGCGCGCGGAAACTGGGCATGAAATCCACCGGGAACGCCGCCCGTGGCGTGTCCGGCCCTCCATCTCCCAGCAACTGGAACCTGAGCCTGACCCAGGGTGAGTCCAGCCGCGACGACCTGCTTCGCGACATGGGAACGGGATTGCTGGTGACCTCGATGATAGGGTCCACCATCAACCCCAATACCGGCGATTACTCACGCGGTGCGTCGGGTTTCTGGGTCGAAAACGGAGAGATCTCGCACCCGATCAACGAATGCACGATTGCCGGAAACCTGCGGGACATGCTGATGCGGATCATCCCGGCCAATGACGCGCGCACCTATCTGTCCCGGGTTGTGCCTTCGCTTCTGATCGAAGGGATGACACTTGCCGGAAACTGACCTGTCCCTGCTGATCGACGCCGCACGCGAGGCCGGCCGGATTGCCGTCGCCTATGCAGGCCGCGAGATGCAGAGCTGGGACAAACCCAAGGGCGCCGGGCCTGTGACCGAGGCTGATCTGGCCGTAAACGCAATGCTGGAACAACGCCTGCCCAGTGCGCGGCCCGGATATGGCTGGCTGAGCGAGGAGACCGAGGACAATCAGGACCGATTGACCCGTGACCGAGTGTTCATCATCGACCCGATCGACGGCACCCGCAGCTTTGCCGAAGGGTCGCGGACCTGGGCGCATTCCTTGGCGGTCGCCGATCGCGGACAGGTCATCGCCGGCGTGATCTACCTGCCGATGCGCGACATGCTGTTTGCTGCCGCGCGGGGACAGGGGGCAACACTGAACGGTCAGTCGATCCGGGTGACCGCGGCGGCCACAGAGGCCGAAGCCGAGGTTCTGGCCGCAAAGCCGAACCTGAAACCGGATCATTGGCAGGGCGGCGTCGCGCCGATCTTCCGTCGGGCCTATCGCCCGTCGCTGGCCTACCGTATGGCGCTGGTCGCGCAGGGCAGGTTCGACGGGATGCTGACCTTGCGCCCAAGCTGGGAATGGGACATCGCGGCCGGGGACCTGATCCTGCGCGAAGCAGGCGGCACCTGTACTGACCGTACCGGGCGCCCGTTGCGATTCAACAACCCCAACCCACGGCTGAACGGTGTTGTTGGCGCCGGCTCCGAATTGCACGAGATTCTGATAGGGCGACTGGATCAGACAATGCAGGGGCATCGGGCATGAGCAAACCGCGATCCCTCAGCCTGGCGGCCTATCGCGCGTTGTCCTGGGGTGTTCCCAAGCCCACCGGACACAACACGCCGCCTCGCCCCGCGGGTGAGCTGCTGTGGATTCATGTTGCAAACGCACAGCGCCTGCGCGCGGTGAACGACTTTTGCAAGCGGCTGCAGCAGTCCCGGCCAGGGCTGTCGATTCTGTTGACCGTCCCGCCTGACGCTGACCTGACACGCTGGGCGGATTGCGACATGGAACTGGTTCCGTTGCCTGACGAACAAACCGGCGCGGCGCGTGGATTCCTGGAGCACTGGCAGCCTGACATGGGGCTGTGGGTCGGCGGCGGCCTGATGCCCAACGTGATCACCCGCGCGGCCGAACGCGGTATACCCATGGTCCTGCTTGAGGGCGAGAACGACGTTCGTGTTGCCTTTGTCGGGAAATGGCTGCCGGACATCAACCGCTATACCTTTGACTGCTTTCGCGCGATCCACGTCACGTCCGAGGATGCAGCCCGGCAAATCCGACGTCTGGGCGTCCCGGCTTCGAAGGTGGCACTGTTTCCGCCGCTCAGTATCAGCCCCACCCTTGGCCCCTGGCCCGAGGACGAGCTGATCGAGACAAACCATGCGTTTGCAGGGCGGCCGGTCTGGCTGGCGGCGTGGGTCGACGCCAAGGAATTCATCTCGGTGCTCAGCGCACATCGGCAGGCCATGCGGATGCTGCCGAGGCTGGCCCTGATCCTGCATGTCGCGGACATGTCCGAGGCGGCGCCCCTGCGCAAAAGGCTGGAAACGATGGACCTGCGCTGCGCCAACTGGGAAGATGGGGACATGATCGAAGACATGACCCAGGTCATCCTTGCGTCGGACCCCGAGGCCCTTGGCCTGTGGTATCGCGTCTCTCCGGTGACGTTCATGGGCAGCACGCTCGAGCCGGGAATAGGCGGGCATGACCCGATCGCGGCCGCAGCCCTGGGCTCGGCCTTGATCCATGGACCGGACGTGAGCGGCCACAAGGCCCTGTATGACGCGCTTGATGGTGTAGGAGCCGCTCGGGAAATTCGCACCGCCACCGAATTGGGCGACGCTGTCGTTGAACTGCTGGCACCGGACCTGGCCGCGAACATGGCCCTTGCCGGTTGGCAACTGGTGACCGAGAGCGCGCCCCAGGTGGATACTCTGATCGACATGGTACAGGAACATCTGGACCAGCACGGAGCGGAACATGAAGGCGCCTGAATTCTGGAACAACGCGCCGGATCACCCCGGCCTGCGCGCAAGGCTGCTGGCGCCGCTGGGCCGCGTCTATGCGCGGGCAACGGCCCGGCGGGTGGCGTCGGGGCCCGGGGTTGATCCGGGTGTACCCGTGATCTGCGTCGGCAACCTGAATGCCGGAGGCACTGGCAAAACGCCGACGGCAATATGGGTTCTGGAACAGTTGCGTGACGCGTATCACACGCCGCACGTGGTCACCCGCGGCCACGGCGGATCGCTCGAAGGGCCGGTTCGGGTGGACCCGGTCCGACACACGGCGGCGCAGGTTGGTGACGAGCCCTTGCTGCTGGCGGCCTTCGCCGAGGTCTGGGTCGCCAAGGACCGTGCCGCCGGCGCCCGCGCCGCCGCCGAGACCGGCGCCACCGTGATCGTGCTGGACGACGGGTTCCAGAACCCGTCGGTGGCCAAGACATTCTCGATCGTCGTTGTGGACGCGGCCCGCGGCTTTGGCAACGGCCTGTGCCTGCCGGCCGGACCGCTGCGCGAACCGGTCGATGTGGGGCTGCAACGGGCCGATCTGGCGCTGTCGCTGGGTGACTTGGCCGCGCAGGAACAGTTCGCGCAGCAATGGAGCGACAAGCTGGGCGTTCCGCACGCCACCGGTCAGGTCACGGCACTGCAAACCGGGATGGACTGGAGCGAAACTCCGGTTCTGGCCTTTGCCGGTATCGGCCACCCCGAGAAGTTCTTTCAGACATTGCGCCAACAGGGCGCGCGGCTGCTGCGGGCCGAGGCTCTGGACGATCACCAGCCGCTGACGCCGGCCCTGATGACCCGGCTGGAAAACGAGGCGCGGCTGCTGGGAGTGCAGATGGTAACCACCGAGAAAGACGCCGTTCGCCTGCCGCCCGCCTTCCGCAGCAAGGTCATCACCCTACCGGTGCGCCTGCAGGTGGATCAGGCCGACGACGTGCGGCAACGTCTGCTGACGGCCGCGCCGCCGCCCTAGTCGTCTTCGCCCAGTTTCGGGGCGGGGCGCGACAGGTTCAGATCGGCATCCGAAAAGACAAACGGCGCGCGAATCCCCGGCACCCCGTCCAGTGCGATCTGCATGCCGCGCGCGATCACTTGCGGATCGGCCATGACCTCGTCCAGCGTATTGATCGGCCCGGCGGGGATGCCTTGTGCCTCGCAGGCGGCCAGCAGGTCGGCTTTGGCCCATGTCGCCGTAGCGCCGTTCAGCCGTGCAATCAGGGTTCGGCGATTGGCCAGCCGGTCCTTGTTATGCAGATATTCGGGCGCCTCGGCCATGTCGGGCAGGTTCAACACCTGGCACAGGCGCTGATATTGCCGGTCATTGCCGGTGGCGATGATAATGTGCCCGTCGGCACAATCGAACACCTGATAGGGCGCCAGGTTCACATGCGCATTGCCCATGCGCTGCGGCACCTCGCCGGTCGTCAGATAGTTCAGCGCCTGGTTTGCCGTGACCGCCACGGCCACGTCCAGCAGGGCCATGTCCACATGCTGCCCGCGCCCGGTGCGCTGGCGTTGGTGCAAGGCGGCCAGAACTCCGGCGACCGCATAGATTCCGGTGAATACGTCGGTGATCGCCACGCCTGCCTTCTGGGGCTGGCCGTCGGGCTCTCCGGTCACGGACATCAGACCCGACATGCCCTGGATGATGAAATCATAGCCAGCCCGATGCGCATAAGGCCCGGTCTGCCCGAACCCGGTGATCGAGCAATAGACGAGGCGCGGGTTCAACTGGCTGAGGCTGTCATAGTCCAGCCCGTATTTCTTCAGCCCGCCGACCTTGAAATTCTCGATCACCACATCGACGTCAGCTACCAGCGCGCGCACCTTCTCCTGCCCTTCGGGGGTCGAGAAATCGGCGATCACCGACGCCTTGCCGCGATTGGTCGAATGGTAATAGGCCGCCGAGACATCCTGATCGCGGGTCACGAAGGGCGGACCCCAGGCGCGGGTGTCATCACCGGCCGGGGATTCCACCTTGATGACCTCGGCGCCCAGATCGGCAAAGGTCTGGCCGGCCCAGGGGCCAGCCAGAATGCGCGCCAGTTCGACAACCTTGAGACCGGCCAGAGGCCCGGTCATCAGTTGCCCAGTTCCTTTTCGATCAGCGCCTTGAACTCGTCATAGGACTGGTTGTCGACCTTCTTGCCGTTGACGACAAAGGACGGGGTGGCCTGGATACCGTCTTGCTCGGCGTTTTTCTGGTACCAGGCGACGAGGGTCTGCGCCTTGGTGCCGTCCTGCAGGCAGGCTTCCAGCTGATCGTTGCTCAGCCCGGCCAGACGGCCGATTTTGCGCAGTTCTTCCACGATCTCGGCCGGGCCGCCGGCGCGAGTCCATTCGGACTGGCCCTGATAGATCAGGTCGGTGATGCCAAAGAACTTCTCAGGGCCACCGCAGCGCGCCACCATCGACGCCCAGATGCCGTAGCGGTCGAAATAGACCTCGCGGTAGATGAACTTGACCTTGCCGGTGTCGATGTAATCCTTCTTGAGCTGCTTGTACGGCCCCTGATGGAAATTCGCGCAATGCGGGCAGGTATAGGACGCGTATTCGATGATTTCGACCGGTGCATCCTCGGCCCCCTGAACCATCTCGACGATGCTCGAGGTGTCCAGATCGGCGTTTTGCGCTTCGGCGCTGCCGACCAGTTGTGGCAAAGGCACGGTGCTTGGCGATTGGGTCAGCCAATAGCCGCCTGCGGCCACGGCGATGACCGCACAAATTGCGGTTGCGATACGGCTCATATTCAGCCCTTTCTCAGCGATTTTTGTTTGGATAGAACGTTCCGGCCCAGTCGTTCAAGGGCGGCACGCAAGTCTTGGTCATGAACCTCGCGCGTCACTTTGTCCGCCTCGGCAACGACTTCCGGTGCGATGGTGAGTTTCGCCTGTTTCGGACGGTGTTCGAAACTGGCCTGCCCCTCGGCAAATCCGGTCGGAGCGGTCTGGGTGATGCGGATGCGGCTGATGGCACTGTAGCCATAGACGGCATTTACCTTGTCGCGCAGACGGTCCTTCTGCATCTCAAGCATCGGGGCCTGCGGTCCGGTGGTCAGCACGGTCAATGTGGCGCCGAACCCACCCTTGCCATAGCCCACCTTGACCGGTCGGGCGATGGCGGCGATGTCGGGGCCCACGATATCGGCCCAATGGGTCAACAGGCGCGACACGGCAAAGCCGCGGCTTTCGCCGGCTTTACGGATCCGATCGCTCAGCAAGGACGCGGTGCGTTTGAACCCGCGAGTGGTGGACCGTCTTGGTTGCATCTGGTTTCCAGCTCCTGCGCCGCTATTGTAATGGGCGTGCATCCGGGCGCCAGCGAAACCCGACAGAGAAATGGATAAAACTTGCGTGACACCGCCACCTTCGACCTGAGCCGCGGCCTGCTTGCCTGGTACGACCGTCATGCCCGCGACCTGCCGTGGCGGGTCAACCCCGCCGACAGGGCGGCAGGCGTGCAGCCCGACCCCTATCGCGTGTGGCTGTCCGAGGTGATGTTGCAGCAGACCACGGTGGCCGCCGTGCGGGAGTATTTCCTGCGCTTCACCTCGCGCTGGCCGAATGTCCGCGCGCTGGCCGGCGCACCCGATGACCAGGTGATGGCGGAATGGGCCGGGCTGGGCTACTACGCACGCGCGCGCAACCTGCTGAAATGCGCCCGCGCCGTGGTGGACCAGTACGACGGGCGCTTTCCAGACAGCCATGATGCGCTGCTGAAGCTGCCCGGCATCGGCCCCTACACCGCCGCCGCCATCGCGGCCATCGCCTTTGACCGGCCCGAAACCGTGCTGGACGGGAATGTCGAGCGGGTCATGGCCCGGCTGCATGACATCCACGACCCGCTGCCGAAATCGAAACCTCTTCTGAAGGCGAAGGCCGCCGCGCTGACCCCGGACGAACGCCCCGGCGACTATGCCCAGGCGGTGATGGATCTGGGGGCCACGATCTGTACGCCGAAGTCTCCGGCCTGTGGCATCTGCCCGCTGCGAGACCCATGCCAGGCCCGCGCTGCCGGAACACAGACGGACCTGCCGCGCAAAACACCCAAAGCGCCGAAGCCAACCCGGCTTGGCCACGTCTACATCGCACAGCGCGCCGATGGCGCAATCCTGTTGGAGCGCCGCCCGGAAACTGGGCTGTTGGGCGGGATGCTGGGCTTTCCGGGCTCGGACTGGGCCGAGGACGCGGCCGAGGCGCCGCCCTTTCCTGCCGATTGGGCCCTGCTCCCCGCCGAAGTGCGACACACCTTTACCCATTTCCACCTGATCCTGCGCGTCTGGACCGCCGCCGTACCCGCAGAGGTGGACCCTGTGGGGTTGGTGGTGATGCCCAAACATGCCTTTCGCCCCGGCGACCTTCCGACCGTGATGCGCAAGGCGCATGATCTGTGGCGCGGCAGTTCTGCATCTGGGAAAATGGATCGGGCAGGATTATCCTGACGGCAGATTTTCGGAGCCTGAACCATGATCTCGACTGATACCCTGTCGCGCTGGCAGACAGCCCTTCCTTTCTGGGTTTCGTTCCTATTGATCCCGATCCTTTGGTTCACCGCTTTCGCCGGCGGCTGGTGGGTATTGCTGGTGCCGCTGTCCACCTGGTGGTTGTTTGCAGCGCTGGACGGCCTGACCGGCCTGAACCTTGAAAACGCCGACCCCGAAACGCCCGAGGACGCGCTGCGTTGGTACGTCCTGCTGACCAAGGCCTGGGTTCCCGTCCAGTTTCTTACGCTCTATGGCCTGATCTGGTACGCCACCCGCGCCGAACACCTGTCATCGCTGGAAAAGATCGGGCTGTTCTTCGGGATGGGCGTGATCTCGGGTACGATCGGCATCAACTACAGCCACGAGCTGATGCACCAGAAGGGCCGGCTGGAACGGTGGCTGGGCGACATCCTGCTGGCGATGGTTCTGTATTCCCATTTCCGGTCCGAACACCTGCTGGTGCATCACCGCTATGTCGGCACCCCACGCGACCCGGTGACCGCGCGCTACAACGAAGGGTTCCACCGCTTCTACCCGCGCGTCCTGCGCCAGTGCCTGGTGTCCGCGTTTCAGGCCGAGAAGGCCAAGCTGGCGCGCAAGGGGCTGAGCTGGACGGACCGGGCGAACCCGTTCTGGCGGTACTGGGCGCTGCAGGGGCTGATGCTGGCGCTGGCGCTGCTGCTCGGCGGATGGGCGGGGCTGGGGCTGTTCCTGGTTCAGGCCGGCACCGCGATCTGGCAGCTGGAACTGGTCAACTATGTCGAACATTACGGGCTGACGCGCAAATACCTAGGCGACGGTAAATACGAACATGTCCGGCCGCGCCATTCGTGGAACGCCGCACACAAGGCCTCGAACTGGTTGCTGATCAATCTGCAACGCCACTCGGACCATCATTACAAACCCAACCGGAGGTTTCCGCTGCTGCAGAACCACCCTGCCGAGGCGGCTCCGCAACTGCCCTATGGCTATCCGGTGATGACAATCGCGGCGATGGTCCCGCCGCTGTGGCGGCGTGTGATGAACCCACGGGTGCGGACTTGGCGGCGACAGTACTACCCCGAGATTACGGACTGGAAGCCGTACAACAAAGCAATGCTTCCGATGCCACGGTCCTGAGAGCGGTCAACGCAGCGCCCAGATATCAACCGGCCGCTCCACGCCGCCAACCGCCTGTGCATCGTGGCGCTGGAACCCATCCATCAGATCGGCAGCCGTTGACGCTTCGCTTAGGGCCTTTTCGCGCAGCGCGTCGCTGATGACGATCCGCGCACCCATCTTTCGCGTCATTGCTTCAAGCTTGGCAGCCAGATTGACCGCGTCTCCGATCACCGCGAATTCCAGCCGGTTGGCCCCGATATCACCCAGAACGACCGGACCGTAGTGAACACCGATGCCAACCTGAATCTCCTGCTCGCCCGCCCGTCGGCGTTCCAGATTCCAACGGTCGATGATGTCTGCCATTGAACGTGCGCAGGACAGGGCATTGACCGCGTCCAGCGGGGTTGGAACTGGCGTGCCGAACGTGGCCATCAGCCCGTCGCCCAGATACTTGTCCAAGGTGCCGTGGTGATGGAAAACCTCGGCCTCCATTCGCGCATGGAAGCCCCGCAGCACCTCGATCACCTCATACGGGTCGCGGCCGGCAGCGAATTTCGTGAAGCCCACGATGTCGATGAACAGAACGGCGATGTTTTCCTTGCGCACCTGCTTGAGCGGTTCGTCGTTCTGGCTCAGTTCCTCGACCACGTTGGGCGAGAAGTATCGCGACAGGTTGGCGCGTTCCCGTTCCAGCCCGGCGTTTGAGATCAACAGGCGATTGAGCCGCCGCATCGACACGCCCAGCGTGACCGCGACCATCATGAACACGATCACCTCTTGCACGCGCATCGGAACCATAAAGCTGTTGGGGTCCAGCAGTTCGGCCACGGCCGGATAGCCCTGCAACGCGGCCGCAACCTTTTCGCTGAGCCCGGGGATGGGCGTGGCCACCCACCAGGCAAAGATCCAGCCCACCGTCCACATCAAGGCCGTCCAACTGCCCATGGCGATCACCGTCCGCCAGGAATAGGCCAGCGTACCCGCGGCCAAGATGATGAAGAAATACTGGAAATTGTCGAACCGGTACTGCATCGCCAGCGGGCGCACATCGTCACTGAACGGGTTGGGAACGACCATGCCCAGCGTCATGATCAGCAGATCGGCGAATATCAGCAGAAGCTCGATCCGAGATTGGCCCACCCGGCCCGCGCGACGGATCAGCCAGCCGTTGGCACAGATCAGCAGCAGGATGAAATGGTACCACATCACATCCCAGTTCGGGTTCAGAAACACCAGCAGGACACCGGTCAACGCCATGGCGATCCAGCGGGCGCGGACGGCCAGTTCCAGCCCTTCGCGCTTGTGCCGTTCCAGCGCGGCTTCGGTGTATTTGTTGTCCAAATTGAATTTGTCCGGCGTGGTCACGAAAAACCGCTGAAGCCGGGATTGGCTGGCCGTGGTATCAGACATTTCTGATGCTCCCTCGCTATGTAGCGGGATATGGGGTCGCACCATCCAAACATCACGGGGCCAAAAACAAAAGACCCCGCCGGGTTCGGCGGGGCAAGGCTTGGTACCATGTGTCAGGCCACAGGCACCGGCGGTATTGGTGTGATCAGTTGTGCAGTTCGGCCCGGATCTGCTGGCGCAGCACGTCGATCGGAACGGTTTTTCCGTCGCGCTTGAAGCACCAGTATGTCCAGCCATTGCAGGACGGCGCGTTTTCCAGATGCGCGCCCACCTGATGGATCGAGCCCTTGATATTGTCGCCCACCAGCGTGCCGTCGGCCCGTACCTTGGCCTTGTGCCGCTGGTTCATCGAATACAGCTCTTCGCCCGGGCGCAACATGCCGCGTTCGACCAGCTGGCCGAAAGGCACGCGCGGCTCGGCGCGTTTGCTGGCGCTGACCTCGAGCGCGTCACGGTCGAACTTGCGCACCTTGGCGATGCGCTTTTCGGCCACCTTGCGATAGCTGTCCTCACGCTCGATCCCGATGAACTCGCGGCCCAGCATCTTGGCCACCGCGCCGGTGGTTCCGGTGCCGAAGAACGGGTCAAGCACCACGTCACCCGGGTTGGTCGAACCAACCAGAACCCTGTGCAACAGCGACTCGGGCTTTTGCGTTGGGTGCGCCTTGTCACCATTTTCGTCCTTTAGACGCTCGTGGCCCGTGCAGATCGGCAGCACCCAGTCGCTGCGCATCTGCACGCCTTCATTCAAGGCCTTCAGCGCCTCATAGTTGAAGGTGTATTTCGCGCCTTCCCGCTTGCTGGCCCAGATCATCGTTTCATGCGCGTTGGTGAACCGCTTGCCCCGGAAATTCGGCATCGGGTTCGATTTGCGCCAGATCACGTCGTTGAGAATCCAATAGCCCGCATCCTGCAGGGCCGAGCCCACGCGGAAGATGTTGTGATACGAGCCGATCACCCAGATCGCCCCATTGGGCTTGAGCAGGCGATGCGCGGCCTTCAGCCACGCGCGGGTAAACTGGTCATAGGCGGCAAAGCTCGAGAACTGGTCCCAATGATCATCGACCGCATCCACCTGGCTGTTGTCCGGGCGATGCAACTGTCCTTTCAGCTGCAAATTATACGGCGGATCCGCAAAAATCAGGTCGACTGACGCCTCGGGCAGACTGTTCATCACCTCGATGCAGTCGCCAGATAGAATCGTGTTTAAAGGGAGCGCGGATGCGCCCTTTGTCTTGGTAGTTGTCATGTCTCTGCCTCAAGTTCCACGGCGCTTTTGCGCTCATTTGGTTGAGACTAGGATGAGTCAAACTGGATTCGCCGTCAAATTCTTTTTTGAATCAGAGGGTTACGATTTACTCTTGATACAAGATATTGTGGACGGGCTTGAATGAACGTCTATGGTGTGGGGTTACCCCAAGATTTTGCAGCGCCTCGCGGTGTTGTTTGGACGGATAGCCCGCATTGGTTTCCCAGCCGTAGCCCGGATGCTGTTGCGCCAAATCCACCATCAGTTGATCGCGCCAATTCTTTGCAAGGATCGACGCCGCCGCAATCGAGACTGACTTTGCATCCCCTTTGACCACAGCCTGCGCCGGCAAGGTCAGCCCTTTGGGGATCAGATTGCCATCGATCAACAGATAGTCCGGCGCAGGATGCAGGGCGGCGACGGCGCGCTCCATCGCAAGATGAGAAGCATACAAGATATTGAGGTCATCAATTTCCTCAACCGACGCCTCGGCAATGGCAAACTCGGCCCGGGCACGCAGATCTTCTTCAAGGGCGAGCCGCCTGCGCGCCGTCAGCTTCTTGGAGTCATTCAAACCGTCGGGAATGTCTTGCGGATTCAGAATGACCGCAGCCGCCACGACCGGACCGGCCAACGGGCCGCGGCCCACCTCATCTACGCCGGCTATTCTGGGGCAGCCTTGCGCAATCAGCGCCTGTTCCAATTCAAACGTCGGAGTCGTCATCCCCTCGGCAAACCGTTTTTTGGCCCGAACCGCAACAAAAAAGAAGGAGGCGACCCAGGTCGCCCCCTTCCCGCACAGCGCTTCTGCGGCGCTGCTCCTGCTCGAAACCGATTACTGGTAAACCACGCGGTATCCTTTCTGGCGCAGGCAGGCGGGTTCGTAGGCCCGCTTCACCTTCTTGCCGTCCCAGAACCCCACTTTGCACTGTTGTGGCAGGCTATTGGCATGTTTGTAGTGTTTCTCGAGGCAATTCGGTCCCAGCAAAGGACGTTTCTTCGAATAGCCGTTGTAGGTCTTCAGGCAACGCTGCGGCAGGTCATAGCGGGCGACACGCCGGGGCAGCGGGCGGATATGATCGGGCCGAACGTTTTGCGGCTGGTGGACATAGTTGTTCTGCCGGGTGACACGCTCTTTGCGCTTTTCCTTGTTATAGTGATTGACGGCCGCGCCGATGATGGCAATGGCCGCCAACCCGCCCAGAATGTCATGGGCGTCGGCCGCCTTGGCCTGGGATGCGGAAACGCCGGTGATGGCGACTGCGGTGGCGACGACGAGGGCGATGAACTTCCGGTGCATGACAAGTGTCCTTTCAAAACTGGACGCGGCGCCACTGGCTGACCGCGAAACTGATGCAACAGCTTTCGGCCACCCGCCGACAGACAAGCAATAACGGCCCGCTGTTATCCGATATCATCGCCGCAAACCCTTTGAGATATTGAATATCGTGCCAAGCCATGCGCAGGATGCAGCCTATGAAACAGATCCTCTCTTTCCTGGTCGTTGCGACGTTGATATCGCTGAGCACCACCGTCTCGGCGGCCGAATGTTATGCCGATTACAAGGCCAAACAGGACAACCCGCTGCGCCTGCACTATGGCGTGATGCAAGTGTCCGCCTGCAAAAAGGGGCAAGCCAAGCAAGAGGTGGCCAAAAGGCTGAAATCCTCGGGGTGGACGTTGCTCAACGTGATCAGCGTTTTCGGACCGGAAGGGTTGGATCAAAGGAAGGCCAATGCCGGAAAATTCTATCTCCGTTTCTGAGGCGCGGCGGTCTGGCACCCGGCTGGTTGGAGCAGGCATCGCCGCAATTGTCGTGATCCTGATCACGGCCGCAGCCTTCTTGTTCTGGACCCTGCCCGATGCCAATGCTTTCAACGCTCGGGTCGAGCGGCTGTTCGTCGAAAGTGATCTGACCACCCAGACTGAAATCCGATTGCTGGAGATCCTCGCGCAATCCGGAACCGCATTTGCCGACACGCTGGCCAGCTACCGGATGGTGATCTTCGTGCTGCTGATCTTTGCCACGGCCATGCTGTTGGCCGCCTTGGTCTTTCTGGTGATGCTGGTGACGTTAAACCGTCGAATGGCCCAGATCGAGCGCACGGGAATCCAGGTCACGTCGCTGCTGATCAGTCGCGAAGAGAACACCGTCTACCTGAACAACATGGATTTCAAGCTGACGCCCGCAGCGATGGAAACGCTGGCCGTCCTGGCCGAGTCCCGTCTCGACGACGAAGTGCTGTCGGGGGTTCAGATCGAAGCCATGATCTCTGGCCGAGACATATCGGACTGTGACGAAGCCGCCGGGGCCACGCGCATCAAACGGCTGCGGGACGCGCTGGGCAATCAGATGGTCAGCGAGCTGTTGGTCAAAAACATCGCCAAAAAGGGCTATATGCTGGCGATCGAAAAAGACGTGATCCAGATGGTCTGACCGCCTCGACCGTGGATCGCGATCGGTAAATTCTGTGTTGCGCCCCTTGGAAATCGGGCTGCAAAAGCCCATCCTCTAGGGACCCGGGCAAGGGAGACGGCCGATGAATGTCCACGCCACACGGAATACGAACGGCTACGGAATTTCGATCGAAACGCTTGACGGCAGGGTTGCCATCTACCGCGATGACATCCTTCTGGCTGAAAGCACGAATGCCAAGGTCATGTATGAAACCCGGCTGCCGCCTGCGATTTATGTTCCGCGCGAAGACGTGCGCGTTGATCTGAGCGGTGAGACCGAGTTGCAGACCTTCTGCCCGTTCAAGGGCACGGCAACCTATCACGATGTCCTGATTGGCGACGAACGGTTGGCAAACTCGGTTTGGGCCTACGAGGATTCCCTGCCTGAAAGCAAAGCCATCCAGGGTCACATCGGCTTCATGCCGGCGGCGTACACTCATATCGATCTGGGCGACAATCAATTGCGCCAACCGCGAGACGGCAACATCAGCGGCCCGTTGATCGATTGGCTGATGCGTGGCGCGGGGTCGATCGCAACACCCGAAGATTTCACCAAGACCCTAGCCGAAAAAATGCTGGAACACGGCATCGCGATTCAACGTCTCAGCATCCTTGTCTGGTCGCTGCATCCCCTGATCGCAGGTAAGCACTACATCTGGGAAAAGGGTGCCGAGGAGATTTCGACCAATATTCCAACCTACGAGATTCACGATCACCCCGCTTTCATCAACAGCCCCTTGCGGCATGTCTCGAACGGGTTGGGCGGCGTTCGGCAACGGCTGAACGTCGACAACCCCCACAACAGTTTCCCCATCATGGAGGACCTGCGCGCCAAGGGGGGCACCGATTACGTGGCAATGCCTCTGCCGTTTTCCGACGGGCGTATCAACGTCCTGACGTTGACCTGCGACCGCCCCAACGGCTTTACCACGGAAAACCTGGGGCTTGTCTTTGAGTGCTCGGCCGTCATCGCCCGCTACTATGAGGTGTTCATGCAGCGCGAGAATGCCCAGGCCCTTCTCGAGACCTATGTGGGCAAACGAACCGGGGCCCGCGTTTTGGGCGGCGACATTCGTCGCGGCGACGGAGACGACATCGACGCGGCCATCATGTTCTGTGACCTGCGCAACTCGACCAGTCTGGAAGAGGATCTGGGCCGCACGGAATACATCAACCTGTTGAACGAATTCTTCGAAACGGTGTCCGGCATCGTCCACGACAACGACGGTGAGGTTCTGAAATTCATCGGCGACGCCGTTCTTGCGGTTTTCCCGGCAGGTGAGGACCCCGGCAAAGCACGGTCAGACGCTCAGCGCAGTGCCGTTGAAATCGTCGAGAAATTGGGCGAGCTGCGTCGCTCCGACAAGAACCGGCAATGCGATTGTTCGATCGGCGTATCGTTCGGGCGTGTCACGTACGGAAATGTCGGTTCGCGCGAGCGGCTTGATTTCACGGTGATCGGACATGCAGCCAATGTCGCGGCGCGGTTGGGCGAGTTCGGCAAGCTCAATGGCCATCGGATCGTCGTGTCCGAAGATATCGAGCCGGCCTGTTCCCGGGCCGTCCCATTGGGGCCGGTCGACCTGCACAACGTTTCGCATCCGGTGATGTCTTTTGCCTTGCAGACATCGGCTGACACGGTTCTGGATGCCTGAGCATCCGGCACCCTTGCCCCCCGATCCCAAATAGCCACTCATAGCTGCGCACAGCACTGGTGCATCTTTTGATCCTGGCGCGAGGTGCTGACCTTAGCCCGAGCGGTTCAACTTGCGGCACCCAGCAAAATCAAAGCAGTTTGCGCGGGAGAAATCGAACTTTGCATCTGTGCGATCTGAGTCCGGGCGAGATAAGTATCCGTCAGCTCGGAAATGGCATCGGCATCGACGAACTGCGAAAGGTTCGGTGAACCAGTCACTCTGCTCAGCTTGTCCCGAAATACGTCCAGCTGCTTGTCGATATCCAGCTGTCCAAAGCTTGACGGCAGGCCCAGCGCTGTTTCCATCATGCTACGTAATGGTGGCAGGCTCATCAGATCGTACCACTTCTTGGTCTCGCTTCCGGACTGCCCGGCAAGGTCTTTCAAAGCGTGCTGGGCAAAAAGCGCGATCCGCATGGAGTCGTCGGCTTCTCCGATCGAGCTTTCGAACCGGGCGACGACATTTTTCTGAGCGATCTTCTCCATGTCAGTGATCAGTGCGGTTTTCCGGACTTCGCCCGGACCCAAGCCGAATGCTTCGGAAAACTCCCGATATCTGCTGTCAGCAAGCCGGTTCGCAAGGGCGTCATCCGAACTCGTACCGTCTGACAAGACCTTTTGAATGAAGTACCGATTGTCCAGGTCACCTTCCAATCCGAACGCGCCCAACGCGACCTGCAGCAGTCGCCGGTCAGAGACCAGATCTTCTGCCGACCGGACGTTTCGGATGTTTTCCACAAAATACTGCGTGTCCCGGTCATTGACCGCCGAGGTGGAAAAGGCCTGCAACTGGGCGTCATAGGTGCGCTGCAAAAAACGCCACCCCACGATTCCCGCAGTTGGAATGACCGGCAGGAATGTCATTGCCGATAGGCCATCAGACGCTCTTCGCGCGGCAGCAACGATCGAAGCGCCTTCAGGCATTTGTAGTACTGCTCGGCCACCAGGGCTTCGGTCGCCTGTGCCAGGACCCGGCGACTGTCGACATCCGTGAAGACCTGGCTCAGTTCCTCGATCCGTCGCAGCAGCTGTTGTTTTGCGTCTCCGGCTTCCAGATCTCCGGACAGGACCAGCTGGGCCGCGTAACACACGCGCCGGACCGGGGTTGTCACTTCGTCGGGATGTATCGCGTCGCGCAACCGAAGGACATTTGCCTCGGGCGTCATGATTGAAAAGCGGGTCCGCCGATCGCCGTTCTCGATCACTACGCCATTGATTAAAACCCGCTCTTTCGGAGCCAGCTTCAGAACCAGCCCGCCCATTACGCGGTCCCCCGCTGACGCAGCCCGCGCAAAACCGCCAGATTGATTTCAAGCAGCGGCTCGACCCCGGCCTTGCTGGCCAGAACCTGGCCCGTATGCTGCTCGGTGAACTCGGCCAGATAGAAGATCCGCGCGCGCAGCTCATTCGGCAGTGCATTGTCCGAGTCCACGACGCCATTGGCCAGAACGGACCACAAGCGGCGGTTTTCATGCAGGGCCTGAACAAAGCCCGCGAAATCCGAAGCTTTGCGCGCGGCCGCTGCCTTGAGCCGATGCGTGATCTTTGAAATCGCCTCATACTCGGTATCACGCGGGGTTCGCGTCGGAGCGGCGGACTGAGCATATGCCCGTTGTGCAAGCGTTTGCGGGGTCACTTGAAATCCTTTCAAAAGGCCGTCGTATTTGCAGTCACAGCCGGGGCGCGTAGATCACGCCCCGGCCAAGTTTCCGCCTTAGCGGAACAGCGAGAGGATCGACTGCGGCGCCTGGTTGGCGATCGACAGCGATTGTGTCGCCAATTGCTGCTGGACCTGCAGGGCCTGCAGACGGGCCGAGGTCTCTTCCATATCGGCGTCCACCAGCGAGCCGATGCCGGATTTGAAAGAGTCAGTCAGGTTCGAGATGAACTCCTTCTGGGTCTCGATCCGCCCTTGGGCCGAACCGAACGCGGCCGACGCGTCAATCGCCGTGTCGATCAAGGTTTCGATCGTGCCCAGTGCTGCGACAGCGCCGGCACTGGTCGAAACGTCAATCGACGACAACGCACCAAGACCGCCAGAACCGGCATTGGTGAACTGGGCCGAAACGGTTACGTCGCGATCTGCGTCAGCACCAGCGGCTGCGGTGCCGGTCACGAAGGACAGCGTACCCGGCGCGCTGGAGTCATAATCGATCGCAACACCGGTGATCCCAAGCGCGTCGATCTGGTTCTTCAGCCCCACTGCCACGATGGCATCTGTGTAGGCAGAGTCATAGGTTCCCGAAGGGTCCAGATCGCTGGCCTGTACGGTGTACGAAGCAACTTTGTCCCCGATCGTGATCGACACTTTGTCACCGACGGCGAAGTTGTCGGTCGAACTATCGATCACGATGTCACCAGACCCGCCCGACTTGTCCATTGTGAACCCGGCGGCGTCATTGTCAGTGGTCGCGTTGTCCGAGCCGGCCAGAACACCCTTGCTGGCATACCCACCGGTCGACAGATCCTGGCTGGCCACCGAAATCGACGACGAGGTCACGTTGCCTGCGCTGTCGCGATCCAGCGACGACAGGATCGATGCGGTGCCCGCTGACCCGTCCACAAGATTGAGGCCGTTGAACTGTGCGGCACCGACAACCGATGCGATCTGGTCCCGCAGGGCGGTTACGTCATCATTGATCTTGCCGCGGTCGACGTTGTCCTCCTGTGCGGCGACGATCTTGTTCTTCATCTGGGTCAGCAGGTCAGTCACGGTTTCCGAAGCGTTCCGCGCCACGGCGACAGTCGATTCACCCAGTGCCAGACTATCCTTGATCGCGTTGAAACCGTTGACGTCGGATTCCATCACCTTGGAAATCGCCCATACGGCCGAGTTGTCCTTGGCGGTAGCGACATCTTTACCCGTCGAAATCGCGTTCTGGGTTGCTGCAAGGTTCTTGTTGACCGATTTCAGAGTCTGCAGCGCCACCATCGCGCCGTTGTTTGTCAGAATGCTGGACATGTTTTTCATCCTTTTCCATTCGGGCCTTCTTCGCCCAGTGACGCCCGACCATCATTGGCGGACGTGTTGTCGTTCTGACCTGTGCGAGCTACCGGCCGGTGCTCGCGCCACCTTCTTTCGAGGTGCGGGACCACTTTTGGGCCTGACCTCCTAACGGAGTGCTAAGGCGGTCCGACGGAAAAGAACGGATTTGATTCAAACCGGCCGCTAGGCACGTTTTTCCAGCTTGGGATCCTGACGGACGGCGAAACCATTGCGTTGCCCGGACGCGTCATAGGTCGTGAATTCCTGCCGGATTTTTCTGAGTTCAGCCATCCGGTTCATGACCGCCCGAATCCCTTCGGCCGCGCTGTTCAGCAGGCCCTGATTGCGCTCGACCTTCTGGTGCAACCGAATCAAGTCGTCACTGTCGTGCACCTGCATCTCGTTGATTGCGCCGATCAGTTTTTCCTTCTGCGGCATCATCTTGCCCAGTCGATCCAGGTCCCCCTCGACCAAGGCCCCGCGCTCGAGATCGAGAACCTCCTCTAGAGCCTTAATCAGTCCCTGCTTGTGCTCAGTCGGCATCGGTCTTCTCCATCATTGCATTGAGTAGGGTTTCCGACAGTCCGATCCCGCCGGATCGGGCCAATTGCCTGGCCTGCTCCTGCAACAGGAAAGACGAGAACTGGTCTTCGCCCGCGCCACCTCCGAAAGCCTGCCGCGCCTTGTCCAAGCCTGCGGCTTTCAGCATTTCGGCTAGAAAAGTTGCCTCAAGCTCGACCGCCGCGGCCTTGAGTCTTTGTTCGGTCATATTGCTGCGCGGTACCGGCGCGAAGTTTGGGATTTCCATCGCCCTCTCCGAAAATTGTTTCGATCTTTGTCGATCAAAGCGAAGAGCGGTTAAAATAAACGTAACTACCTTGAGGGCAGGTTTGGGCCAAACAACCGGAGCCGGAGCAAAATGCCCAACGCCCTGACCATGATGACCAATGTGATTTCCGGCGGAAAGCAGGATTGGGCCGCAAAGTCCGAGCCCGCAGCAAAAGGCGACTCTGATTTCGCCGAACTCATGGCCGAAGAAGAGATGCCGAACCTCGAGGCCGAGGCGAAACCTCATCCGGACAGCCGCACGGATCCAGAAATCGTGGATGGCGATGAAAACACCGACCTGGACGTCCCGCAGGCCGAACCTGATTTGGCTGAACCGCTGGAATTGCAGGGATCACAACAGGACGCGCGACAGAAAGACACCCCTCTGCTCGCTGCAACGCACGGGGAATTGCCAAAGCACCAAACGACGGCGCACGCCACTCTCGGGGCCAGTCCCCCGGCGGAGGGACGCCAGTCAACTGCCGCCGCGGCCATGCACGCAGAAACCTATGATCCCGATCGCCGATCACTCGCTGGCGACTTGGGCAAGGGAACCGAAGCGTCCGAGCGTGCCGGGAACACACCGTCGCAACCTACGCCAGCTGCAAAAGAGCAGTTGAACGCCACCGAAACCGGAATGAGTGGGGGCCTGCAGAACCGTAAGGACGAATTGCGCACTGCAGCCGGAAAAGAAGCCAGACGAGACGAGCAGGCCACCGGATCGGGGGTGGTGGTTCAGCGGCCGGCCAAACCTGCCGGCCAGGGAACCGAAGCCATCATCCGGGCACAGATCGTAGGAACACCGGAACGCGCGGCGTTAAAGGACCCGACGCCTGAAGACAGTCTGCACGACCGGATGCCAACACAGGACTTTGGTACGACCCCAGCGCAAAGGGATACAGGCCCGACCAACGGCGCCCCGTTCTCGGGCCGGGCGGAAATTGCTCGGGCGGTCGCCGGGCAAATGGCGGCCACCATCGTCGCAAAGCCGGGAAGCGGTAGCGTGGAGATCGCACTGACTCCGGAAGAGCTGGGCAAAGTTTCGATCAAGGTGACCGGGCGCGAAGACGGGTTGCACATGATGATCGTCGCTGACCGGCCCGAAACCATGGACCTCATGCGCCGGCATATCTCGATCCTGTCAGCCGAATTCAAAGAGATGGGGCTGGGCGATCTCTCCTTTGATCTGGGCACCTCGGCGAACCCAGATCAGAATGCTGAGCCACCTGAACGCAGCACATTCATCACCGCGGGGGACCTTGACCCTGCAACGGAAACACCCGCTCGGGCCCGCCCAACCCAGGTGGACCGGGCGTTGGACCTGAGGCTTTGACCCATGATCACCACAGCGGCATCCGCGACACAAACGCCCTCAACAGCGCAACCAACAGGACCGTCGGCGGCAACAGGCCTGACCTCGGACTTCGAGACGTTTCTAATGATGTTGACGGCGCAGGCGCGCAACCAAGACCCTCTGGAGCCACTGGATTCGTCGGAATATGCATCGCAGCTCGCCCAGTTTTCGATGGTCGAGCAGCAGGTTCAGACCAACGACCTTCTGGCAAACCTCACCGCCGCCCTGAGCAGCGTCAACCTGGATGAGCTGTCCAACTGGATTGGGGTCGATGTGCAGGGGGCAGCCTCCTTCCGGTTTGATGGCCAGCCGCAGACCATATTCACTCAGCCCGACCTGGGCGCGGATGCGTCTGTGCTGGTCATCAAGGATTCTGACGAAACCGAAATCGACCGGGTCTCTGTTCCGGTATCTGAAACCGAGTTTCTTTGGGCTGGAGTGGATGCATCGGGCAATCCGCTGCCCAACGGTACCTATTCCGCAACACTGGAAAGCTATTTGGGTGATGAACTGCTCTCGGCGCGGCCCGCGGCCACCTACAGCCGCGTCGTCGAAGCACAAGTCGGGGCCGGAGTCGTCATGTTGACCTTGGACAGCGGCGTTGTGATTCCGGCGACCGACGTCGTTGCCGTTCGTACCGGCGCTTGAACTCGGGAGCGCTGCGGGCCAAGGATTGACCATCCAGATTCGCAACGCTCCGGTGTCCCAACTGTCCGTTCCAACCGCTCCTCCACCTGGCCTTTCAGACCAACTTGTCGAAAGCGGGTTGATCGCAAAAGACGCCCAGTTCGAGACGTTGTATGGCGGACGCACGAACCAGGTGTGGAAGGTATTTGACGCCGAGCCGGACCGGGTTTTGAAGTTCTACCGGTCTTCGCTACAAAACCCGCTGTTTCGCAACGACGCCCAACTTGAAGCAGCCTGTCTGCACGCGCTTGCAGAGACGGGGTTTGTTCCGCGGCTTCGCGCCTCGGGCCGCTTTGGCCCGGATCGCTGGGTTTTTTATGACCATGCGGCTGGGACACCTTGGCGAGAAGGCACCGCGCAGGTGGCGGAACTGCTGCATGATCTGCACACCCAAGAAGTCGTGCTTGAGGTCCCTAAGGGATGCAATGGAAGCGTTGATCTAGATCATCACGGCACCCGTATCTTGAAGGGTTGCCGCTCGGAACTCAGCGCCGTTCTGGCCGACTGCAAACCCGGGACCCAGGTGCCGCCAACCCCCCGAGTATGCCTGATCCATGGCGACCCGGTGGCCGGCAACATCCTCGTCTCCTCTGCGGGGCTGACACTGATCGACTGGCAATGCCCGGCGATGGGTGACCCATGCGAGGATCTTGCCCTGTTCCTGTCACCCGCTATGCAGCACCTCTATCGCGGCAAGGCGCTGAGCCCCGAGGAAGAGGCTACGTTTCTGTCGGCCTATGACAGCCCGCAGACGGTGCGCCGATACCTCGCGCTGAAGCCCTGGTACAATTGGCGTATGGCTGCCTACTGCCTGTGGCGGGCCGAGAATGGCGCGCCAGCCTATAGGGCCGGCTTTGACCTTGAGGTTGCGGCCCTCTGACTGTGGGCCGTATCACAAATCGGCAAGAGCCATGGCCGCATAAGCCGGTGGCATCAGAAGTCGCCGCCAGCGCCCGAAGGGGAACTTTGACGGCGGTTTGGCGATGACGTCCGGAATATTCGCGGGCTCACCCAAGACCAAGCGGGCCAATGCCCGCCCGCAATAGCTGCCCATCGCCACGCCGTTCCCGTGATAGGCCAGACCGGCAAACAAGCCCGGGTGGCCCGGAACCTCCCCGACGAAGGGCAGCAGGTCGCGGGTCAGGCAAACCATACCTGACCACATATGAGTTGCCTCAACCTCGGCCCAACCCGGGAACATGCGATCAAAGTCACGGCGTACTTTGCGACGGATCGCAGCTTCGGCGCGCGGCGAGGACATGAGGCCACCCCGCATTCCGAACAGGAACCGGTTGTCCGGCATCAGACGGAAATAGTGCAGAAGGTTGCGCGTGTCGTACGCCATCTGGCGCGAAGTCCAACCCTGTACCTGCAATTCAGCTTCGGTCATCGGACGTGTCACCATGACCGTGGACTGGGCGGGCATGTAACGGGCGGCCAACCAGTCGGGCAGATCGTCGCTGGAATAGCCGTTGGTGCAGATCAACACCGTCTTGGCCTGAATACGGCCCGTGGGGGTGGTCATCTTGTACCCGGACCCGGCTTTTCTGATGCCCTGAACCGGGCTTTTTGAGAATACTGCGGCACCTTGCGCCTGCGCGGCCCGGGCCAACCCGAACAGGTATTTCTGCGGGTTCAGCCCAAAACCGACCGGGTCGGTATATCCGCCAAAGAAACGGCCCCCCATACCGAGGCGTTCCAAATCCGACGGCTCATGCAGAACCCCACCGCTTTCCGCGCGACGCCGCAGCCGCTCCATCGCGCGCGGGCTGTGCGCAAGCTGCGTCTCTCCTTCTGAGTGAACGTCGGCATCGATCCGAAGGCGCTGCAAAAGATCCGCAACCAAGGTGACCGCGTCGGTTTCGGCCTGCGCGTAATCCTGTGCTGCCGAAATCCCATAGCGCCGCGCCAGTGTCGCCGAACCAAGCTTGGACCCTCCTTGGCAGCAAAACCCACCATTGCGCCCCGAAGCGCCCCAGCCCGGAGCTTCGGCCTCGAACACGGCGACAGACACACCGCGTTCGGCGAGGTGCAGGGCCGCAGACAATCCGGTGAACCCGCCGCCGACAATCGCAACGTCGGTCGACAAGTCACCTGAATGAACGGGCCAGTCAGGCGCTGGCACGGTTTCATCCCACCAACACCCCGCGCGCGGGCCGGGGCCATAGGTGTAGGCCGGAAAGATCCGTTTCATTCGGTACGCGCGGCAGCTTGTTCCTCTTGCCGCTGCCGGACCATCGCGCGTTTCGACACCAGCGAAGCGGTGATCACGCCCACGGTGACCACGGCGATCATGATGGTCGACAACGCGTTGATTTCCGGGCTGACCCCCAGACGTACGGCCGAGAAGATCTTGATCGGAAGGGTCGTGGCCGAGGGGCCGGACGTGAAGGACGCGATCACCAGGTCATCCAGCGACAGGGTGAAGGCCAGCAACCACCCCGAGATCACCGCCGGCGCGATGATCGGCAGCGTCACCAACCTGAAGGCCTGCGCCGGTGAGCAGCCCAGATCCAGCGCCGCCTCTTCCAGCGACCGGTCGAACGTCACCAGCCGCGAGGACACCACGACCGAGACGTAGCACATCGAAAAGGTCGTATGTGCCAGCACGATGGTCAAAATGCCTCGGTCCAGCCCGATGCCGATGAACAACAGCAGCAGCGACAGGCCGGTGATTACCTCGGGCATCACCAGCGGCGCGTAGATCATCCCGGAAAACAGCGTGCGGCCGAAGAACCGCCCGCCGCGCACCATGACATAGGCCGCCATGGTGCCCAGAATGGTCGCCAGCGTCGACGAGAACACGGCAACGCGAACGGTGACCCAGGCCGCATCCAGAAACGCCTGGTTCTGCATCAACTCGCCATACCATTTGGTCGAGAACCCCGCCCAGACCGTGACCAGCTTGCTTTCGTTGAAACTGAAGATGATCAGGATCACCATCGGGATGTACAGAAACGCAAAGCCCAGCGTCAGCGAGACCGTATTGAACCAGCTCAGCCTGTTCATTGCTCTGCCTCCGCCTGTTTCTGCTGGTTGCGCTGGAACAGCACGATCGGGATCACCAGGATCAGCAGCAGGATCACCGCCACGGCGCTGGCCACCGGCCAGTCGCGGTTCGAGAAGAACTCCTCCCACAAGACCTTGCCGATCATCAGCGTGCCCGATCCACCCAGCAGCGAGGGGATCACGAATTCACCGATCACGGGGATCATCACCAGGAAACATCCCGCAATGATGCCCGGGCGCGACAGTGGGATGGTCACCAGCCAAAAGGCCTGCGTGCGCGAACAGCCCAGATCCTCGGCCGCCTCGATCAGCGAGCCGTCCAACCGATCGAGCGCCGCATAGATCGGCAGGATCATGAAGGGCAGATAGGTGTAGACGATGCCGATATAGACGGCCGTCTGCGTGTTCAGGATGGTCAGCGGGGTCGAGATGATGCCCGTCCACAGTAGGAACTGGTTCAGGTAGCCTTCGTTCGACAGGATCCCCATCCACGCATAGACGCGGATCAGGAACGAGGTCCAGAACGGCAGGATCACCAGCATCATCAGCGTCGGACGCCATTCCTCGGGCGCGCGGGCCATGCCATAGGCGATGGGATAGCCCACCACCAAGGTCAGCGCGGTCGCGATCAGCGCGATCTTGACGCTGGACAGGTAGGCTTTCCAGTACAGGTCATCCTCGGTCAGCCAGACGAAGTTCTCAAAATCCAGTTGGCTGAAGAATTCCTTGATCCCGGCCCAGCCCTGCGACAGATCAAGGGTCGGGGTGTAGGGCGGGATCGCAAGCGCGATGTCCGACAGCGAGATCTTCAACACGATGAAGAACGGCACCAGGAACAGGGCCAGCAGCCAGACATAGGGAATGGCGATCAGGACCGCGCGGCGCATCAGTCTGCCAGCAGAACCGCCGCCGTGGCTGTCCAGGACAGCCAGACAGGGTCTTCCCAAGTAAAGGACCGGCGGGAAATCCGCCGTGTGTTGGCCGTTTGCGCCTTGATGATCGTCCCGTTTGGCAATTCGACATGGTAGGTCGACAGGTTGCCCAAATAGGCAATGTCATGCACCTTGCCCTGCACTGCGTTGACGGCATCGGCAGGACGCTCGGCCGAGATCGTTACCTTTTCCGGCCGGATGGCCAGGTGACAGGCCTGCCCGTTTCCAAAGCTTGCCGCCGATGTCGCCGTCAGTGGCGGCTGGCCCTCGGCCCATTCGATACTGTACGAGCCCTCACCGGCGGCGGTTGCACGACCTTCGATGATGTTCACGTCCCCAATGAAATCGGCGACATAGACCGAGTTCGGGTTTTCGTAGATCCGGTCCGGCGTGGCGACCTGCATCAACTGACCCTGATCCATCACCGCAACGCGGCTGGCGACCGTCATCGCCTCTTCCTGGTCGTGGGTCACGATCACGAAGGTGGTGCCGGTCTTTTCCTGAATGTCCATCAGCTCGAACTGGGTGTCCTGGCGCAGCTTCTTGTCCAGCGCGCCCAACGGTTCGTCCAGCAGCAGCAGTTTGGGCGCCTTGGCCAGCGACCGGGCCAACGCCACGCGCTGACGTTGACCACCGGAAATCTGGTGCGGTTTGCGGCGGGCAAATTTCTCAAGACGGGTCAGGCGCAGCATTTCCTCGACCCGGTCTTCCAGATCATGCTTGGGCATGTTGTCCCGGCGCAGGCCAAAGGCGATGTTGTCCCAGACGTTCAGATGGGGAAACAGCGCGTAGGACTGGAACATCATGTTGACCGCCCGCTTGTTCGGCGGAACCGGGTCGATGTCCTGACCGCTCAGCATGATGTGGCCTTCGGTGGGTTTCTCGAACCCCGCCAGCATCCGCATCATCGTCGTCTTGCCGCAACCCGACGGCCCCAGCAAAGCAAAGAATTCCCGCTCGAAGATGTCCAGCGACAGATTGTCGATGGCAGTAAAGTCCCCGAATCGCTTGGTCACATTTTTGAACTGGATCAAGGGTTTCGCCTGCGGATCTTCCCACGGCGCAAAGACGGTAGAGTTCAAATCGGCCCCCGTAAGTCAGCCTGTACAGGTAGTGCGCAAGGCAGAACCATTCTGCCTTGCGCAATCATTTCGGATCAGGTGCCCGATTTGATCTTGGTCCACAGACGGGTCACGACCCGCTGCGTTTTGGCCGGGTAAGGCGTGGTGATGTAGAGGTTCTGCATCGTAGCATCATCCGGGTAGATCGCCGGATCGCCGATCACGTCTTCTTCCAGAAACTCCTGCGACGCCTTGTTGCCGTTGGCGTAGTAGACGTAGTTCGACGCCGCCGCCATGTTGTTGGCATCCAGGATGAAGTTCAGGAATTTATGCGCGCCGTCCGGGTTGGGTGCATCCACCGGAATGGCCATCTGGTCGAACCACATCAGCGAGCCTTCGGCAAACGGATGGTATTCGATGGTCACACCGTTGTCGGCCTCATCCGCCCGATCGCGGGCCTGCAGAATGTCGCCCGACCAGCCCACGGCCACGCAGATGTCCCCATTGGCCAGCGCATTGATGTATTCCGAGCTGTGGAACTTCTGGATGTAGGGACGCACGCCCGTCAGCACTTCTTCGGTCTTGGCGATCACATCGGTGTCATGGCTGTCCGGGTCTTCGCCAATGTACTGGAGTACCATGGGAATAATCTCAGACGGCGCATCCAGAAAATGGACGCCGCATGCGGCCAGCTTTTCCATGTTCTCGGGCTTCAGCACCAGGTCCATGCTGTTCAAGGGCGCATCGTCGCCCAGCACTTCCTTGACCTTGTCGACATTCACGCCCAGCCCCGTGGTGCCCCACATGTAGTTGATCGAATAGGCGTTGTCCGGGTCATATCCTGCCGTACGCTCTTGGATCACGTCCCAGAGGTTAACTGCATTGGGCAGCTTGGACATGTCCAGTTTCTGGAAGGCTCCAGCCTGGATCTGGCGCTGAAGGAAGGTGCCCGACGGCACCACCACATCGTAACCGGAACCCCCGGCCAGCATCTTGGTTTCCAAAACCTCGTTGCTGTCGAACACATCGTAAATCAGGGTCAGACCCGTCTCTTCCTGGAATTTGCTCAGCAACTCCTCGTCGATGTAGTCCGACCAGTTGTATACACGCACCTCTTCCGCAACAGCGGCCGACGTCCCCAATGCGACAATTGCCGTCATCGTCAGCGTTTTGATTTTCATTTTCTTCTCCCTGCAAGTGTACGGGCATTTTCCCGTTTTTTTGGATTTGATCAAGTTTTGCGTTTTTCCTCGATACGTCGTATGGTTTCACGGGGCAAGAAACCTGACAAGCCGGGAGCATTGGGATCGGGGTGAACCAATTGGATTTGATCAAAAATAAGGCATCTGCTGCAGTGACCCAGACCGAAAAACGACCGGCACATGAACAGGTGTACCAAACACTGAAGTCGCAGATCATGTTCGGCGATCTGGTGCCGGGACAACCGGTCACGATCCAAGGCCTGACCGATTCGCTGGGCGTGGGCATGACCCCGGTGCGCGAGGCCATCCGGCGCCTGATCTCGGACGGTGCGCTGATCTTTCAGGGCAACCGGCGGGTCAGCGTTCCCCTGCTGACTGCAACTGACGTAGAACAGATGATTTTCGCCAGAAATGCCGTAGAATCAGAGCTTTCCCGGCGCGCGGCAGTCAACATGACCACGGCAGATATCGACCAGCTTGAAAAGATCGACGAACAGCTGGATCGCACGATCGCCGACGGGGACGTTGGCGGCTATCTTCGCCTGAACCACGCATTCCACGAAAAACTCTATGACCACGCCGGCGCGCCGATTCTAAAGGATCTGGCCGAGCGCCTGTGGCTGCGATTCGGCCCGTCCTTGCGCGTCGTCTGCGGGCGCTTCGGCACCCAGAGCCTTCCGGACCGGCACAAGGACATCATCGATGCCCTGCGCGCCAGCGACGCTGAAAAAGTCGCAAAAGCAACGACCCAGGATATCGAACAGGGCATGGAACTGATGGCCGAGGCGCTGGCGACCGAATAGGTCAGCGCGATTCGATTGACAGGAAAAAATTTGATCATATTGTGACGGCAACCGCTGTTTCAGGAGTAGAGACCGATGTCGACCATCACCAACCACATGCCGACCGCCGAATTGCAGGCTCTGGACGCGGCGCATCACCTTCACCCATTTTCGGCCAACGGCGCACTGGGCAAGGAGGGCGCACGCGTCATCACCCGTGCCAAAGGCGTTTATCTGACCGACAGCGAGGGCGAAGAGATCCTGGATGCCATGGCCGGTCTGTGGTGCGTGAACGTCGGCTATGGCCGCGACGAACTGGCCGAAGTGGCGGCGCGTCAGATGCGCGAACTGCCCTACTACAACACCTTCTTCAAAACGACCCATGTCCCTGCCATCGCGCTGGCGGCGAAACTGGCCGAGTTGGCGCCGGGTGACCTGAACCATGTCTTCTTCGCCGCCGGCGGGTCCGAGGCCAATGACACCAACATCCGTCTGGTCCGCACCTATTGGGCGGAAAAGGGCCATCCGAACAAGAACATCATCATCAGCCGCCACAACGCCTATCACGGGTCAAGTGTGGGGTCGGCCTCGCTGGGCGGCATGGCCGGCATGCACGCGCAGGGCGGCATCCCGATCCCGAACATCCACCACATCAACCAGCCCAACTGGTGGGCCGAGGGCGGCGACATGACCCCCGAGGAGTTCGGCCTGGCCCGTGCACGCGAGCTGGAAGAGGCGATCTTGGAACTGGGCGAAGACCGCGTCGCGGCCTTCATCGCCGAGCCGGTCCAGGGGGCGGGCGGCGTAATCGTCGCGCCCGACACCTACTGGCCGGAAATCCAGCGAATCTGCGACAAGTACGACATCCTGCTGATCGCCGACGAGGTGATCTGCGGCTTTGGTCGCACCGGCAACTGGTTCGGCTCGCAGACCATGAACATCCGCCCGCACATTATGACCATCGCCAAGGGGCTCAGCTCGGGTTATACGCCCATCGGTGGCTCGATCGTCAATGACGAGATCGCCGAGGTGATCGGCGGGACCGAGTTCAACCACGGCTATACCTATTCGGGTCACCCGGTCGCGGCGGCCGTTGCGCTGGAAAACCTGCGCATTCTGGAAGAGGAAAAGATCGTCGAGCATGTGCGCGATGTCGCCGCCCCCTATCTGAAACAGAAATGGGAGGCGCTGGTCGAGCACCCTCTGGTCGGCGAAGCCAAGATCGTGGGCATGATGGCCTCGATCGCGCTGACGCCGGACAAGGCCAGCCGGGCCAAGTTCGCCTCCGATCCGGGCACGGTCGGGTACATCTGCCGCGATCGCTGCTTTGCCAACAACCTGATCATGCGCCATGTGGGCGACCGGATGATCATCTCGCCGCCGCTGATCCTGACCCCGGCCGATATCGACGAGATGTTCGTGCGCATCTACAAGTCGCTGGACGAGGCGCAGGCCGAGATCATCGCCCAAGGCTTGATGAAAGCGGCCTCGTGAATTCAGGAAAATATCGGAAATGGGCGGTCCGGCAGGGCCGCCCTTTTTCGTTCAACGCATCCGTTCCAGCAATTGCACGGTTGCGTACCCATCCGGCAAAAGACCACGCGCCATCTGATAGGCCCGCAGCGCATTGATGGTGTTCGGACCGATCCGCCCGTCGATGGCCTGCGTGTCGAACCCGGCCAGGGTCAGGCGCAGTTGCAGTTCCTTGCGTTCGGCAAAGCTCAGCACCCGTTCGCCGCGCGGCCAGCTTGCGCGGAACGGGCCTTGCCCGGCCAGCCGGTCTGACAGGTGGCCGATGCCGATCACATAGGCATCGGCGCCGTTGTAGCGCTCAATCACGCTGAAATTGTCAAAGATCATCAAGGCCACGCCACCGCTGCCGGCCGGCAGCAGGATCGAGGCGGGTCCAAAATCTGCGATGCCACCGCCGTTTGCAGCGCGGACGCCGCGTGCGGCCCATTCCGAGGGCAGCAGACTAACGTCCCGACTGGCGCTGGCATAGTCGAAACCTTTCGGCAAACGCACCTCGACCGCCCAGGGCTGACCTTTGGTCCACCCGAACTTGGCAAGGTAGGCGGCAGCAGACGCAAGCGCATCCGTAGGATCGTCCGACCAGATATCGCGGCGTCCGTCGCCGTCGAAGTCAACCGCATGCTCGAGGTATGAGGTTGGCATGAATTGCGTGTGCCCCATGGCGCCCGCCCAACTGCCCGTCATTCGGTCCGAAGTGATGTCGCCGGCCTGCACGATTTGCAATGCCGCCAGCAACTGCGATTCGAAAAACTGCGCACGTCGCCCGTCATGGGCCAGCGTTGCAAGCGACCGGATCGTCTGGCTGCTGCCCCGATACGTGCCGTAGGACGTTTCCAGCCCCCAGACCGCAACCACCACCTCTTTTTCGACCCCGTACCGGGCTTCGATCCGGTCCAGCGTATCCTTGTACTGCACCAGCGCCTTGCGCCCATTCGCGATGCGCAGGTCTGACACGGCCGAATCCAGATACTCCCAGATCGGTTTCGAGAACTCGGCCTGACTGCGATCACGCTTGATGGCGTCAGTGTCATAGGTCAGGCCGGACAATGACTGGTCCAGGACCTGTGGCCGGATACCTGCCGCAACGGCCCGGTGCCGGAAGGCGTTCAACCAGGTCTCGAAGCTGGTGTTGCCTTCGACGACCACCCGGTGCATGCCGGTGGTCGGCCTTGGCACCGGCCGGATCGAAACCGTCAGATCGGCCGACGCCAACTGGATCGAATCCAGCGCCGGTCTGATCTGTGGTCGTTTGGTTGTATTCGAAGTCTCCGCCTGCAAGATGGATGCCCAAAATGCGGCGGCCACAAAGCCACACACATATTTCATGATTCAGGTTTTCCTGATTACTGCTCGCAGACAGGGTACCCCAGATTGCGCAAATCACAAAGCGCTCAGGACTGGCTCTCTTGATCTTTTGCTTCGCGCTCGGCCCGGATCTTGGCCAGCGCGTCGCGCAGCAATGGCACACGGTTGGGGCGGAAACTGTCCTGGGTGACGGACATTGCGCGCATCCGGTCCAACCGAAACACGCGAAAATCCCGCCTCAGATGGCACCAGCTGAGCAGTACGCTGGCATGATCCATGTACACGATGCTCAGTGGGCTCACGCGGCGCTGCGTGTCGTCACCTTTCGCATCGGTATAGTCGAACTCGACCACACGCTCGTCCCACGTCGCCTGCCGCAGGTCGGCAACTTCTATGCTGGGTGCGGCGGGACGGTCGAACCGGGTGGCGGTCAGGACTGCGTGGCTTAGGCGGTGGGATTGGCGGTGGGGCAACCGGCCCTGCAATTTGCGTAGTGCCGCGCCGGCGGCGTCCGACAGAGCCGGGTCTCCGATCAGTTGTACCTCGCGCAGGCCAAGAACCAGCGCCTCCAACTCGTCATCGGTGAATCCCAGTGGCGGCAGTGTCGCGTCTTCGATCAGGGTAAACCCGAACCCGGCCTCGCCATCAATGACTGCACCGAGACCACGCAGGGCGTCGATGTCGCGATGCACCGTGCGGGCCGAAACCCCCAGATCCTGCGCCAACTGCGCCGAGGTCTTGGGCGACGGGCCAGACCGCAGGGCCTGCATCAATTGGAACAGTCGGGCGGTTCGGGACATGATGTCATTCAATCTAAACCTAATGACAGAAACTGTCATTAGCCCGCGTTAGACCGGCGGCACCCCAATTTCGGAGCCCAATTATGTTGACCCTTCTTACCTACCCTTCCGCTTTCGGACTTTTCAGCGCCAGCCCCTTTTGCGTCAAAACCGCCTATATGCTGCAGCTGGCCGGGCTGCATTGGCGCCGCTCGGACATGGTTGATCCGCGTCAGATGCCGCACAGCAAGTTGCCGGTTTTGCGCACACCCGAACGCCTGGTGCCGGACAGCGACCAGATTCGCGACTGGCTGGAAGCGCAGGGCGCCGAATTCGACCGTGGCTTGAGCGATGTGCAAAAGGGCCAGTCCCGCGCGTTGATCCGCATGGCCGAGGAACATCTGTATTTCCAGATTGTCATGGACCGCTGGGCCAACGACGAGGTTTGGCCAGTTCTGCGCGACACCTTCTTCTATGAGATTCCCCGAATCGTCCGACGCCCGATCTCGAACTCGGTCCGTAAATCGGTCTTGAAAGGCCTTCGGTCGCAAGGGATCGGACGCTTCTCCGAGGCCGAACGGATGGCACGGGTCGAACGCGACCTCGAGGCGATCTCAGCCTATCTGTGGCAGGCCCCGTATCTTTTGGGGGATCACCCCACTTCGGCCGACCTCAGCGTCGGCCCGATGCTGGCTGCGATGCGGGCCACTCCGGCCGATACCCGGCTGACCCGGCGCATCAAACAGGATACCCTGCTGAACAGTTATGTTGACCGGATGGAACAGGCGATCCCCCTGCCATGAGACCTTTCGATGACCCAAACGTGGCGTCTGCCTACGAAGCATTCGCCGCGGACACCAGAAGCGGCGCCCTGGATTTGCGCGATCTGGTCTTCGCCACCGCGCAGGAACTTCAGCCGGCGGTTTCGGTGACCGAGGCTCTGCGATGGGGCCAGCCGGCCTATCTGAGCCCCAAGGGTACAACCATCAGGCTGGGTGGACACACGTCCGCCCGGTTTGCCCTGTTTGTCCACTGCCAGACCCGGCTTATCGGTGAGTTTACCTCGGCCTTTCCCGGCGCTGACAGGATTGACGGCAATCGCGCCATCCTGTTCGACGAGGTCGGACAGATCGACCCCGTCCGGCATGGATGGCTGATCGCCCGGGCGTTGACCTATCACCGCTGACGGCGCTTGCGCTCGACCTTGCGCTTGATCTTGTCCTTCTTGCGCTTGGTGCTGACCGCCTTGCGCCGTGTCGGACGACCCGACTTGCCACGACCGCCGCCGCGCGGCATGGCCTGATCTTCGATCGACAGCAGCTCCAACTCCAGCCCGCCAGTTACCGGCGTGGCCTCGGTCAGGCGCACGGTGACGCGCTGGCCGATGGCGATGGTCAGGCCGGTATCGGCTCCCATCAGGGTGCCAGCCTCGGCGTCGAAGTGGAAAAACTCGCGCCCCAGTGACCGCACCGGCACCAGCCCGTCGGCCCCGGTTTCGTCCAGTTTGACAAAGGCCCCGAACCGGGCGATGCCGCTGATGCGGCCGGTGAACTCGTTGCCGACGCGCTCGCTCAGATAGGCCGCCAGATAGCGGTCGGTCGTGTCGCGCTCGGCCATCATCGAGCGGCGCTCGGTGTCCGAGATGTGGGTGGCGGTCTCCTCCAGACGCTCGATCTCGTCGGCGGTTAGCCCGTCCTTGCCCCAGCCATGGGCCGAGATCAGCGCCCGGTGCACGATCAGGTCGGCATAGCGACGGATGGGCGAGGTGAAATGCGCGTAGTTGCGCAGCGCCAGCCCGAAATGCCCGAAATTTTCCGGGCTGTAATAGGCCTGCGCCATCGACCGCAAGGTGCTGAGATTGATCAGCTCGGCATCCTCGGTGCCGGCGGCGGCATTCAACAGCGCGTTCAGGTGACGGGTCTGCAGCACCTGCCCCTTGGCCAGATTCAGTCCGGCGGCCTGCGCCGTCTCGCGCAGGCTTTCCAGCTTTTCGGGCGCGGGTTCCTCGTGCACCCGGAACAGAAGCGGGCTGCGCTTGGCGATCAGCGTCTCGGCCGCGGCCACGTTGGCCAGAATCATGAATTCCTCGATCAGCCGGTGCGCATCCAGCCGTTCGCGGAAGGCCACGCTTTCGACCTCGCCCTTGTCGTTCAGCACGATCTTGCGTTCAGGCAGGTCCAGGTCCAGCGGCTGGCGTTCGTTGCGGGCCGTCTTCAGCGCGCCATATGCGGCATAGAGCGGCTTCAGAACGCTCTCCAGCAGCGGGCCGGTCCGGTCATTGGGGGTGCCGTCGATAGCCTCCTGCACCTCGGCATAATGCAGAGACGCGGCCGAGCGCATCAGCCCCCGCACAAAGCGGTGGTCGATCTTGTTGCCGTTTGCATCGATCCGCATCCGCACCGCGATACAGGCGCGCGGCACGCCTTCGTGCAGCGAACACAGATCGCCCGACAGACGGTCGGGCAGCATCGGCACCACGCGGTCAGGGAAATAGGTTGAATTGCCCCGCTTGCGCGCCTCGCGGTCCAGCGCGCTGCCGGGGCGCACATAGGCGGCCACATCGGCAATGGCGACCCAGATCACATGACCGCCCGGGTTTTTCGGGTCGTCATCGGCATGGGCATAACAGGCGTCGTCATGGTCGCGCGCGTCCGATGGGTCGATGGTCAGCAGAGGGATGTCCCGCAGATCCTCCCGCCCTTTCAGCCCGACGGGCTTGGCCCGGTCGGCCTCGGCGATCACGTCATCGGGAAAACCATCCGGGATGCCGTGCTGGTGGATCGCGATCAGCGACACCGCCTTGGGCGCGGACGGATCGCCCAACCGTTCCACGATACGCGCACGCGGCAGCCCCATACGATTTTTCGGCCCCGCCTGCTCGGCCTCGACCAATTCGCCATCCTTGGCGCCCAATGCCGCGTCTTCGGCCACCAGCCATTCGGTCGATCCGGCCTTGTCGATGGGCACGATCCGCCCGCCCTCGGCGCCCTTGCGGAAAATCCCCACGACCCGGCGTGGATTGGCGCCAATGCGGCGGATCAGGCGGGCCTCGTAATTGTGGTCTTCTTCATGCACCTGGGTCAGGCGGGCAAGGATGCGGTCACCTTCACCCAGCGCCGGGTCGCTGGCACGCGGAATGATCAGCACGATCGGCTCGACGCCTTCGCCATGCCATTCCAGCGGCCGCGCGAACAGGTCGCCATCGGCGTTCGGGGCCTTGACCTGCAGCACGCTGACCGGCGGCAGGCGGTCCGGGTCGCGATAGCTGCGCTTGCGCTTTTCCAGATGGCCCTCGGCCTCAAGCTCTTTGAGGATCCGTTTCAGGTCGATCCGGTCCGCGCCCTTGATGCCAAAGGCCTTGGCAATGTCGCGTTTCGAGGTGAGCGTGGGGTTCGCCGAGATCCAGTCGAGGATCTCCTGCTTGGTCGGTATGCGTTTCATGATTTCCGCCTAGCACGCCGATACGACCGCGTCATGACCAAAAAGTGGCCGGGCGCATCAATCACTCAGGCGAAATAGTCGGCCAGGATCCGGGCATAGATCGCCTTGAGCTGGCGGATCTGCTCGACCGGGACAGATTCGTCCACCTGGTGCATGGTGCGTCCGACCAGGCCGAACTCGACCACGGGGCAGTGGTCCTTGATGAACCGCGCGTCCGAGGTGCCCCCGGTGGTGGACAGCTCGGGCCGACGGCCGGTCTCGGCCTCGACGGCCCGGGCGACCAGATCCGACAGCGGCCCCGGAGGGGTCAGAAAGCTTTCGCCCGAAACTTTGATCCGCGTATCGATCTGCACGCCGAACTCGGCCGCCACGTCGGCCGCCTGCGCCTTCAGCCAGTCGCTGAGGCTGGCGCCCGAATGCAGGTCGTTGAACCGGATGTTCACCGCCCCACGGCACTGGGCCGGAATGACGTTGGTGGCCGCGTTGCCGGTGTCCATCGTGACCACGGCCAGGGTCGAAGCGTCGAAATGATCCGTCCCCCGATCCAGCTCGTGACTGGCCAGCCGGTCCATCAGGCGCGCCAGCGCGGGCAGCGGGTTCCTGGCGCGATGCGGATAGGCCGAATGGCCCTGCACGCCCGTCACTTCGAACCACGCGGTCATCGACCCGCGCCGGCCGATCTTCATCATCTCGCCCATCTCGTTGGGGCAGGTCGGCTCGCCCACCAGACAGACCGACATCCGCTCGTCCCGCGCCTGCATGTAGTCCAGCAGCGCGGTGGTGCCGTCCACCGCATCGCCTTCCTCGTCCCCCGTGACGGTCAGGATGATCGCCCCGTCGGGCGGGGTGTCGCGCACGAAATCCACCGCGGCCGCGACAAAGGCCGCCACCCCCGATTTCATGTCGGTCGCGCCCCGGCCGTACAGAATGCCATCATGGATTTCCGCGCCGAAAGGCGGGCGGGTCCATGCGGCCTCGTCGCCCACCGGCACCACGTCGGTATGGCCGTTGAACCCGAAGCTGCGCGCATGCCCCTTGTCGCCCCACCGGGCAAACAGGTTGCAGACGCCGCCGCGGTCCACCCTCGTGCAGGTGAAACCGGCCCGCGTCAGGATATCTTCCAGCAGAACCAGCGCCCCGCCCTCCTCGGGTGTGACCGAGGGGCAACGGATCAGGTCTGCGGTCAACTGGACAGGGTCAGTCATTCAGGGGCCTCGCAGGGTCGGCAGGATGTGGGTTCACGCACAGATTCAACGAATTGGCCGCAATGCCAACCCCGATCGGCGGTTTTCCGGTCGCCCAGCCTGAAAAAACGGCCAAAAGAAATCCCGGTCGATGACCTCGCGACGACCTTGCCGCGCCATGGCAAATTGCGCTAGAGCGCCGCGAAACAGGTGAACCAGCCATGACGCGCGCCCTTTTCGCATTGATCTGCCTGACCTACGCGGTCTTTGCACAACACAGTCAAGCCGAAACCCTGACGGTCACGACGGTGGAGCGTCCTCCGTTCTCGTATGTGGACGAGGGCGAGGACACCGGCTTCTCTATGGACCTGCTGGCCGCGCTGGCTGAAGAACTGGGCTGGGAATACACGGTCGTTCGTGTCGACGCATTCGGGGACATGCTGTCAGCGGTCGAAAACCGCGACGCCGACATGGCCATCGCGAACATTTCGATCACCGCAGGCCGTGAAGCCCGGATGGATTTCAGCCAGCCGATTTTCGAGGCTGGCCTTCAGATCATGGTACCATCAGACGCGGCGCGCAGTCCGTCCCTGATGCAGGCGCTGCTGTCGCGCGAACTGTTCATCGCCATCGGGCTGGCCTTTGCCATCCTGCTGGGTGGCGGCATGCTGATGTGGGGATTCGAACGCCGGTCCCAACCATATTTCGACCGCGACCTGAACGAGGCCTGGTTCCCATCCTTCTGGTGGGCATTGAATCTGGTGGTCAATGGCGGATTTGAAGAGCGGATGCCCCGGACCCCGTTCGGGCGAGTTCTGGGTGTGATCTTGGTCGTATCCTCGCTGTTCATCGTGTCGGTTTTCACCGCGCGGATCACCTCTGTCATGACGGTGGATGCGATCACCAGCAACATCAACTCGGTCAACGATCTGTACGGCAAACAGGTCGGGACAATCTCGGGTTCGACCGCAGCCAGTTTCCTGAACCGGCGCGAGGTCGAATTCACCGGGTACGAAGACCTGGATAGCATGTTGACTGCGTTCAGGGATGGGGACCTGGATGCCGTCGTGTTCGACGCACCGATCCTGTCGTATTTCGCTGCACATGAAGGCCGCAAGATTGCAGCGATGACCGGCGGCGTCTTCCTGCGCGAAAACTATGGCATGGTCTTCCCGACCGGGTCACCTCTGGTCGAGGATGTGAACCAGGCGCTTCTGGGCCTCCGGGAAGATGGCACCTATGACCAGATCTATCGCAAGTGGTTCGGCACGCGCCGCTAGGCGCCTTCGGGCTTGTCGCCGAAGAAGGGCGTCATCTGCGCAACAATAACCGCGTTTTCCTCAAGCGCCCTCTGCATCAGAGCGCGTTCGTCGGGGTCGATCTCATGCCCCTGCGCCTCGCGTTCGGCCAGGGTGCCATAGCCGGTCACGTCCAGCGGAGCCGTATCGGCCTGCTTGAGAATGGCCACGGTTTCGCGCACGGCCTCGGCCTCGTCCACGCCGCTGGCATAGCACATCAGCGCCGCGCCGGTGGCGCCTTCGGGCAGGCCGTCGCCATCCTTGCGGCCAATCTGGACCAACAGAGTATAGACCTGCTGGCGCGAGGGTTTCTTTTGCTTTTCCATGCCGTGGGCCTTAGCCGGGGGGCGGTAGATGGTCAAGCATTGCAGCTGGACGCGGTTCCCGGATGCCGTGTCGTTTTTTGACGCGCTCAAGCCCACCGTCCGGTCAGACTGGTCCCGAAAAACGACGGAGGACATCATGACCAAACGCGGCCGCTGCCTGTGCGGTGAAACCCGCTGGGAGTTTGAGGGCGCCGAAACCTGGAGCTGCTATTGCCATTGTGACGATTGCCGCCGCAATTGCGCCGCGCCCGTGGTCGCGTGGTTGGGCGTACCCTTGCGCAATTTCCGATGGACCGGTGCAACACCGCGTACTTACGCCAGTTCGAAAGGCGTCCAGCGGCATTTCTGCGCCACGTGTGGCTCTCCGATGGGGTTCGAGGCCGGCCACTATGAGGGCGGGATGCACCTGTACGCGGCCTCGCTGGAAGACCCTTCCGACTTTGCGCCAACCTTTCACGTCAACTATCAAAGCAAGCTGCCCTGGCTGGATCTGCGCGATGACTTGCCGAAATACGAAGGCACCCTGCTGCACGCGCCCGAGGATCTCGCCGACTACAAGACGGGATAGGTCGGACACTGCCCAACGAAAAAGGCCGCGGACCAGAGCCGCGACCTTTGAGACGTTGAATGATGTCTGCGATCAATCGCGCAGCAGCTCGTTGATCCCGGTCTTCGAGCGGGTCTTTTCATCCACCCGCTTCACGATCACCGCGCAGTACAGGTTGATCCCGTTCTTCGACGGCATCGAACCGGAGACCACCACCGAATAAGGCGGCACCTCGCCATAGAAGACCTCGCCCGACTCGCGGTCGACGATCTTGGTGGACTGGCCGATGTAGACGCCCATACCCAGAACCGAGCCTTCCCGGATGATGCAGCCCTCGACCACCTCGGAGCGGGCACCGATGAAGCAGTTGTCTTCGATGATGGTCGGACCGGCCTGCATGGGTTCCAGCACGCCGCCGATGCCGACGCCGCCCGACAGGTGCACGTTCTTGCCGATCTGCGCGCAGGACCCGACCGTGGCCCAGGTATCGACCATGGTGCCTTCGTCCACATAGGCGCCGAGGTTCACGAAAGACGGCATCAGTACCACGCCCGGCGCGATATAGGCCGACTTGCGCACCACGCAGTTGGGCACCGCACGGAAACCGGCCGCGCGCCACTGGTTCTCACCCCAGCCGACGAACTTGCTGTCGACCTTGTCCCACCAGCCGCCGTCCTGCGGGCCGCCGGACTGGATTTCCATGTCTTTGATGCGAAAGCCCAGCAAGACCGCCTTCTTGGCCCACTGGTTCACATGCCAGCTGCCATCGGCCTGCTTCTCCGCGACTCGCAGAGCGCCGCTGTCCAGCGCGTTCAGCGTGTCCTCGATCGCTTCGCGCTGTTCGCCGGTGGTGGCGGGCGTGATCGTGTCGCGGGCCTCCCATGCGGCCTCGATGGCGGTTTCCAGTTGGGCGTTGGACATGGGGTAACTCCGTGCTGACTCTCGTTTGGTTGGTGTTGCCTATATGAAAGCCGGGGCCAATGCGCAATGCGACGTTGGCGGGGCCATTTGCGGCCACCCGGTGCCAAAACCCGTCGGTCTCAGCTGGCGCGGCGGATATGGCGCACCAGAATCGCTGTGGCCGTGGCGGTATCGCGGCGCTTCATCGCCTGCACGATGGCGGCGTGGTCGGTGTCTTTCCGCTGGACCCAGCGGTGACGCCAATGGGCGAATAGATGGCGGGCGCTGGCGATATGCAGATCGTCGATCGTATGCAACAGGCGCGGCCGCGCGCAGGGTGTCAGGATCGCCCGATGAAAGGCGCGGTTTCGGGTTTCCCATGTGGGCATGTCCTGCGCCTCGTCGCAGGCGATGCGGGCCTTGTCGGCCGCCTTGAGATCCGCTGGTGTCAAATTCTGGATCGCATGTTGCAAGGCCAGCGATTCCAGGGCCACGCGCATCTCGATTACCTCGCGCACCTCGGCCGGGTCCAACGCGGTGACGCGCATGCCGCGCCGTGGTTCGCTGTGAGCCAGACCATGCGCCTGGAGCCGCAACAGCGCCTCGCGCACCGGGACATGGCTGGTGTCGAACGCCCGCGCGATGTGGTCCTGCCGCAGTTTCTCACCCGCAGGCAGCTCGCCCGTGATGATGCGCTGGCTGAGCCGGTCATAGATGGAATCTGCAATCGTGGCGGTCATGGAATTTTATCTATAATCCCAAGGCCCGGCCCTCAAGGCGCAAATTCAGACGGTCAGAGGGTCAGGTGCGATATTGCCCCCGCAGACCAGAACCGCGACCCGTTCGCCCGGTTCCGGCGTGTAGACGCCCGAGGTCAGAGCCGCCAGGGCCGTCGCGCCCGCTGGTTCGACCAGAATGCGGTGCGCCTGCCACAGGCGCTGCTGCGCTTCGGCGATGGCGTCATCGCTGACCAGCACCGACGTCATCCCCTGCGCCAGCCCGAAACAGATGTCGCCGATCCGCCGCGCACCCAACGCGTTGGCGGCAATGCCGGAAACGGACACATCCACGGGCGCTCCGGCCTGCAACGCCGCGTTCAAGGCACATGAGGTTTCCGGCTCGACCGCAACGACCTTGCGCGCGCCCTGAAACCAGGCCAACGCGCCCGCGATCAGCCCGCCGCCGCCCACTGCCACCAATACGGTATCGGCCTGCAAACCCTGGCTGTCCCATTCGGCGAAACAGGTGCCCTGCCCGGCCACCGTTGCTGGCGCGTCATAGGCATGGATCTGCATCGCACCCGTGCGGGCCTCGTGGCCGCGCGCCATTGTCAGGGCATTGGCATATTCGCCCGGCACAACGCTCAGATCGGCACCGATCCGTTCGATCAGGGCGATTTTGGACGGGCCGGCCATCTCGGGCACGAAGATCTTGGCCGGATGGCCCAGCGCTCGCGCCGCATAGGCCGCGGCCGCACCGTGATTCCCGCCCGATGCCGCCACCACTCCGGCCGCGGGCACATCCGTGCTCAGCAGGGTATTGAAGGCGCCGCGCGCCTTAAAACTACCGGTGTGCTGAAAATGCTCCAGCTTCATCTCGACCGGCTGCGCCAGTCCCAGCGCGTCGCTTGTCATGACCGGTGTCACCTGCGCGTGGCCATTGATGCGTTCGGCTGCGGCCGAAATTTCAGTCTTCCAATCCATTCTCGTCTTTCCGTGACTGGCACTCTGCCCGCGAACCCTATAGCTGTTTGAAAAACACGCAAGCAGGGAACCCCCAGCAATGAGAGAAGACCGCCTCAGCCCTTTCCGCGATGCGCATACCGACCGCTCGACCGCAAGCGAAGTCCCCGACACGCCGCAGACACGCTCGCCCTCGTACCGGCTGGCCTTTGCCGATGACGATTTCCTGTGCCGCGAGGAACTGCGGCCCGTGCGTCTGCAACTGGAACTGCTGAAGCCCGAAATGATCATGGCCGAACGCCAGATCACGTCGACCATCGTGATGTTCGGCGGCGCGCGAATCCCGGAACCGGCCAAAAAGGACAGCGCCCGGACGGCCACGCTGGCCGGTCTGTCGCAATACTACGACGAGGCGCGCGAATTCGCCCGGCTGATGACCGAGAAATCCAAGCAGAGCGGTTGCCGTGAGAACGTCATCGTCACCGGCGGTGGCCCCGGCGTGATGGAGGCTGGAAATCGCGGTGCAAAAGATGCCGGAGGCTGCTCGATCGGGCTGAACATCGTGCTGCCACACGAGCAGGCGCCCAATGCCTATGTCACCCCTGAGCTTAGCTTCAATTTCCACTATTTCGCCATACGCAAGATGCATTTCCTGATGCGCGCCCGCGCGATCACCATCTTCCCCGGCGGGTTCGGCACGATGGATGAGTTGTTCGAATCCCTCACCCTGATCCAGACCGGCCGGATGGAGCGCGTGCCGTTCCTGCTGTTCGGGCGCGAGTTCTGGGAGCGGGTGATCAATTGGGAAGCGCTGGCCGATGCCGGGACCATTTCCGAAGAGGATCTGGACCTGTTCCGCTTTGTCGATACCGCGCAGGAGGCGGTCGACATTATCGAGCGCTGGGAGCCCGTCCCGCCGCGCGACGACATACCGGGGCGTTGAGCGATGGCGCGCACCTCCAAGACCGGTGAGATGCTGCATCTGCGCGGCAATGCCCTGAGCAAAGGCGAACCGGTGGCGCTGCCGCTGACCCAAAGCAGCATGTTCCACCTGCCCGGCGCGCCGGACGGGCACCCGACCTATGGCCGTGTGGACAACCCGACCTGGACGCAGGTCGAGCATGTGCTGGCGCATCTCGAAGACGCACCCTGCCTGATCTTTCCGTCCGGCATGGGCGCGATATCGGCCGCGCTGTTCGCCACCGTGCGGGCGGGGTCGCGCATCCTGATCCCGTCGGATGGGTATTATGTCACCCGTCTGCTGGCCGACCGGTTCCTCGCCCCGCTGGGCGTGTCGGTCGAAGAGCGCCCCACGACCGCATTCGCGCAGGGCGGGTTCGACGGATTCGATGTAGTTTTCGTCGAAAGCCCGTCCAACCCAGGGCTCGACATGATCGACCTGGCGCAGGTTGCCCGCGACGTGCGCGCCGCGGGTGGCATCACCATCGCCGACAACACGACGCTGACCCCACTGGGACAACGCCCGCTGGACCTGGGCATCGACATCGTCGTCGCCTCGGACACCAAGGCGATGGGCGGGCATTCCGACCTGCTGATGGGCCACGTGGCCAGCCGCGATGCCCAGATCATGGAACGGGTCGAGGAATGGCGCCGTGTTTCGGGCGCGATTCCCGGACCGCATGAGGCCTGGCTGCTGCATCGCGGGCTGGAGACGCTGGATGTCCGGTTCGACCGCATGTGCAGCTCGGCGCAGCTTCTGGCCGAACGGCTGGCCGATCATCCGGCGGTCACACAGATCCGCTATCCCGGCCTGCCCTCAGACCCGTCCCATGATCTGGCCTGCAAACAAAGCACGCGGTTCGGCTTTCTGCTGACGATTACGCTGGCCTCCGAAGACCAGGCCGAAGGGTTCATCAACAATTGCCCGCTGCTGCGCCCGGCCACGTCCTTTGGCGGCGTGCACAGTTCGGCCGAGCGGCGCGCGCGTTGGGGGGATCAGGTCGATCCCGGATTCGTGCGACTTTCAGTCGGGTGCGAGCCGGTGGACGAGCTGTGGCAGGCTCTGAACGACAGCCTGAATGCGCTGGCCTGAGCCCTATTTCTTGGGCTCGCGCAGTTCGGTGAACACATAGATCGGCAGCAGAACCCCCGCGATCAAGGCGCCCAGCCACACCAGCAGCGTCGCCGCCAGCAGGTTCGAGATACCGCCCACGGTCAGCCCTGCGGCGACCAGATCGGTGATCAGCAGGCCCACGAAGGTGACCACCAGCGCGATGCCGCCCTTCAGCGCCGGCACGTTCTTTTCCCCGATCTTTAGGATCAATGGCTCGGCCACGACCTGAACCAGGGTGAACACGATCACCACCACGATGAAGGACACCGGTTTGATCGAAAAGCCGGTCAGCAACAGGCTGGCCAGCAACAGACCGATGGCATTGCCCGCCAACAGGGCCAGGGCCGACTTGATTCTGCGTGACATGCGTTTGACTCCATCCGCAACAGTTCGAAACATGCCGATATTATCAGGATGCCGGAATTTTTCGAGAAAATTCAATCTCCTCGGTATTCGGTCCTGTTGAAATTCCATGACATGACACAATCTGAAAGGTTAACTGCCAACAACATCCACTGGCGAAACCCATCTGAAACGAGAGATATATGAGCGACAATCCATATTCGGTGTTGGGCGTCTCGAAAGACGCCAGTGCCGCCGAAATCAAGAAAGCCTACCGGCGCATCGCCAAGGACTGCCACCCGGACCTCAAGCCCGGGGACGCCAAGGCCGAGGCCAAGTTCAAGGCCGCCGCCGCAGCCTATGACCTGCTGAAGGACCCCGAAACCCGGGCAAAATTCGACCGGGGCGAGATCGACGCCTCGGGCCAAGAGCGCCCGCAACAGCAATACTACCGCGAATATGCGGAAACCGCGGGCAACCCCTATCGCGCGGGCGGCGGGGTCGAGGACGACGACATGTCCGACATCTTTGCCCAGTTCTTCGGCAACCGTGGCAACGGTGGCTTCAACGGGGGGCGTGCGCGCGAGTTTCATGCGCCCGGTCACAACGTGAACTACAGCCTGCAGATCAGCTTCCTGGACGCGGTCTTCGGTGCCACGCAGAAGCTGACCCTGCCCAATGGCGACCGGATCGAGGTGAAGATCCCCGCCGGCATCACCGACGGCCAGACCATCCGCCTGCGCGGCAAGGGCGCCCCGGGCTATGGCGAGGGGCCGCCAGGCGACGCGCTGGTCACGATCCGCGTGGCCGAACACCCGGTGTTCAGGCGCGAGGGCGACGACATCCGCATCACCCTGCCGATCACCATCGACGAGGCCGTTCTGGGCGGAAAGGTCCCTGCGCCCACGATCGACGGCCGCGTGAACGTGACCGTGCCCGAGGGCACCAGCAGCGGCAAGACCCTGCGCCTGCGGGGCAAGGGCGTCAGGAAACGCGGCTCGGACAAACGCGGCGACCAGTTGATCGAGCTGAGCGTGGTGATGCCCGACAAGATCGACGACGAACTGAAGCAGTTCATGCAGAACTGGCGCAAGTCGCACAGCTATGACCCGCGGAAAGGAATGCCAGCATGACCCGTTCTCTGACCGAAGCCGAACTGATCGAAGCCGTCCAGAACCTGACATCAGAGCGGTTGTCCCGATTCCTGTCCGCCCGGATCGTGATCCCGCGCCAGTCGGACCAGGGGCTGGTCTATGAGCGGCTGGACATGGCCCGCCTGCAACTGGCCTGCGAGTTGGACGACCAGTACGAGATGGAGCCCGACGCCCTGTCGATGGTGCTGTCGCTGATCGACCAGATGCACGGTCTGCGGGCGGAGCTGCGCGAGGTGCTGCGCGCCATCGACGCCCAACCCGACCCGGTGCGCAGCCAGCTGGTCGAACGGATCGGAACAGCGCGGTTCCGCCGCAGCTAGGGCCTGCGTGCAAGGCAAGTTAGCCCTTCTGGAGTCGGTGGTTTTGCCTTAGAAGGCGCCATCGATTCAGAACCGGGTGCTGCGATGACACGGACCAAATCGGAATTGCTGATGCCTGCGGGCAATCTGCGCAAGCTGAAACTGGCCATCCTGTACGGGGCAGACGCGGTGTATCTGGGTACGCCCGACATGTCACTGCGCACCAAGTCCGAGTTTTCGCTGGACGAGGTGATCGAAGGGGTCGAGTTCTGCCACGCGCATGGCCGGCGCGCCTATCTGACGCTGAACCTGTTCTCGCACAACAAGGACATCCCCAAGCTGGATGAATACATCGACACGGTCCGCAAGGTGCGGCCCGACGGGTTGATCATCGCCGACCCCGGCGTGTTCCAGTATGTGCGCGACCGCGCGCCCGAACTGCCGCTGCATATCTCGACCCAGGCCAATATCTGTTCGTGGCTGTCGGTGAAGTTCTGGCAGGATCAGGGGGCCGAACTGGTGGTGCTGGCGCGCGAGGTCTCGTACCCCGAACTGGTCGAGATCCGCGAGAAATGCCCCGACATCCGGCTTGAGGCCTTCGTGCACGGCGCCATGTGCATGACCTATTCGGGCCGCTGCCTGCTGTCGAACTTCATGGCGGAACGCGGCGCCAACCAGGGCAACTGCGCCAACTCCTGCCGCTGGAACTATGCGCTGAAGCTGCGCCTCAAGGACGGCACCCATCAGGAACTGCGGATCACCGAGGAAAATGCCGACCTGTTCGAATTTCTGCTGGAAGAAGGCTGCCGCCCGGGTGAACTGATGCCGATCGAGGAGGATGATCGCGGCTCGTACATCCTCAACTCGCGCGATCTGTGCATCATGCCCAAGCTGGACGAATACTTGAAGATCGGTGTCGACAGCCTCAAGGTCGAAGGGCGCGGCAAGTCGGAATATTATGCCGCCATCGTCGCGCGCGCCTATCGCATGGCCATCGACGATTACTATGCCGACCCCGAGAACTGGGACCCGAAACCCTATATGCGCGAGTTGGAGACCGTGGGAAACCGCGGCTACACGCTGGCTTTTCACGAAGGGCGGCTGACCAATTACGCGCATGATTACGAACACACCGCGACCATCGCCCAATGGGAATATGCCGGGCTGGTGACCGACGTGACCGAGGATGCCTTCCTGGTCGAGGTGAAGAACAAGCTTGAACCCGGCGACGTGCTGGATTTCGTCTCGCCCATCTCGCGCGAGACGGTCCTGCTGCGCGTCTACGAATTCGAACGCGCCAGTGACCGCGCCAAGCTGGACGTGGTGCATGGCAGCACGAAAACCGTGATCCGCCTGCCATTTGCCCTGTTCGATCACGAAGACCCAGACGACCTGCGCGCCCGTTTCCCGGTATATTCGGTCTTGCGCAAAGAACGCGCCCTGACCGACGAACATTGGAGCCGCATCCGTTTTGACAAGCTGGTGCAGGGGTTGGAAACCTCGGGACGCGACAATCCCGCCGCCTATGCCCGCCGCCGGGACGAGCTGGTAGAGAAGATCGGCCAGGACGGAACCGCGCGCCGGTTCAAAACCAACCGCGTGGGCACCGAGGGCTGTTGCGGCAAGGGGTGCAACGGCTGTCTGATCTTCTGGCAGGATGACAAATACGCCCTGGCGCGCGAGGTTCTGTCGAAACGCAAGCAGGGTGAACAGCTCAGCCGGCGCGAGGCCACCGCCCTGAAACTACCCGGTGACGCGGCCCGCGATCAGTTGCCGACGCGGTAATCCTCGGGCACGAAGAACGTATAGTCGCGGTCGGCGACCGCTTCGTGGCAGACATGGCAATAGGCAACCGCCCCCGCGCGATCCCCCATCGTGTCGCCGAACAGCGACCCGTCGGGCATCACCATGACATAGCGCCAGTCGGCGGTGTCGGGGCTGGTGCCTTCGGGCAGTTTCTCCATCACGAACAGGGCGCCGGGATGCACCCTGCCCTCATCCGTGACGGTCATGCTGTCCTTGGCCAAGACCGAGCCCACGGGCAAATCTTCCCCCGGTTGCAACGTGCTATAATTGTGGGCCATCCGGTTGGCATAGCTGTTGACGTAGCGCTGCCCATGCGTGGCCGACAGGTACGGTGCGTCGTTGAAAAGCGGCCAGTTTTGATAGTTCATCAGTTGATCCAGATGCGCGGTGGCATAGCCGCGATCCATCTGTTTCTTGAGGCCGCGATAGTGCTGCCGCGCGTCTTCTTTGCTCAGGTCCGCCGGGTTCTCGATCGCCAGATGCGCCTCGAACTCGTTGGATTGCGCCCATGCAATGGCGACGCACGAGGCTACCAATGCTGCGGTCATGCAGATCGTGGACAGGTTCGTCAGTGCGTTCATGTTTTGGCCCACCCTGTTCAAGGCTTGCCTGAATTCCGCAGATTTCCCCGACAAATATGAGCGGACTGGACGAAACGCACCAGAACCGGACTGTCCAACTCACCGTCTTGTGCGCAGATTTTACGTGCGCGCAACCGCGCACCTCTCATGGATCAAGACTACCAAATCCGGCCGTAGAATCACACACCATTTGCCCGCGAACCCGCGGGCGTCAGATCAACCTTTCAGCCCGGCCTCGGCCTCGATCTGGCGGCGCGATTTGCGGGCGCGCTCGGTGGCCGATTTCAACTGGCCGCAGGCGGCCATGATGTCCTCGCCCCGCGTCTTGCGGATGGGCGAGGCATACCCGGCCTGATAGATGATGTTGGCAAAGGCCCGGATCCGGTTGTTCGAGCTGCGCTTGTATGGCGCACCGGGCCATTCGTTGAACGGGATCAGGTTGATCTTGGCCGGAATGTTATGGCGCTTGATGTGGTCGATCAGGCGATGTGCGTCCTCGTCGCTGTCGTTCACGCCGTCCAGCATCACGTATTCAAAGGTGATCCGCTCCGAATTCGACGCGTTGGGATAGCTGGCCAGCGCCTGCAGCAGTTCCTCGATGTTCCAACGCTTGTTGATCGGGACCAGAACGTCGCGCACCTCGTCCGTGGTGGCGTGGAACGAGATCGCCAGCAGGCAGCCGATCTCTTCCGCCGTGCGTGCGATTTCGGGTACCACGCCCGAGGTCGACAGGGTGATCCGCCGGCGCGACAGGGAAATGCCCTCGGGATCCATCGCGATCTTCATCGCGTCGCGGACGTTCTCGAAATTGTACAGTGGCTCGCCCATGCCCATCAGCACGATGTTGGACAGCAGGCGCGTTTCGTTCTTGGGCGCGCCCGGGGTCGGCCATTCGTCCAGATCGTCACGCGCCATCATCACCTGACCGATGATCTCAGCGGCGGTCAGGTTGCGCACCAGCTTCTGCGTTCCGGTGTGGCAGAACGAACAAGTCAGCGTGCAGCCCACCTGCGACGAGATGCACAGCGTGCCGCGATCCTCTTCGGGGATGTAGACGACCTCGACCTCGTGCCCACCGGCGATGCGCACCAGGTACTTGCGGGTACCGTCCTCCGAGACCTGGCGGGTCACCACCTCCGGGATTTCGATCACGAAATGCTCGGCCAGCTGCGCGCGATAGGCCTTGGCCAGATTGGTCATCTCGGCAAAATCGCGCACGCCCCATTGATAGATCCACTGCCAGATCTGGTTCACCCGCATCTTGGCCTGCTTTTCAGGCGTCCCATGTTCGATCAGAACCTCGCGCAGCCGGTCGCGGGTCAGGCCAACAAGGTTGATCTTTCCCTCGGGCAATTTGCGGGGAATGGTCATGACATCCTGGGTGATCGGCGCTTTGGCGGACATTGTGGTTCTCGGGCGTTCTGGCTTGGGATGCGCCTCTATATAGGAACGCCGCCAAAGATCAAAAGGATTCGTGCGAACCTGTCCGAATGTCAGTCGAGGAACCGCAACAGCTCGGTGACACGGGCCCGCCCCAACTCGACTCGGCACGAGGTGATTGCAATGCCAGTTCCGGATCCACCACCAAAAGACGCGCCAACTGCTTCGCACTGCGCATCGCGGTAGGTCTTCCAGGCTTCTTGAGAAGTCTCAAGCGCCGGCAAGGCGACAGCCCGACCCGTCACTTCGTCCAGTTCCTTCGCCGCATCGACCGCGAACCCAAAGGCCGCGACCAACGCGGCCTCGACATTGGTTTCGGCCCGACCGACGCATGTCCCGATCTCGACCTGAGATCCGGCATCGGCACATTCCAGCGCAGGGTCTGCAAATGCCGATACCGGAAGAAGAATTGCTACCCAAACCCAACGCATGTCCGTCTCCTCGCCTGTCTACCCACGGTTTCAGACAGAGCTTAGCACAGCGGCCAGGCTTGGGCACGATTTAGGTTCAGCGGGCGATCACACCCCGGCCGGCGGGATGTAACAGTCCTCGGCATCCAGTGTCTTGACCGGATCATTCGGGCCGCATTGCTCGCCCGTGACCGGATAGGTTTCGGTGGATTTCTCGCACGCGCTCAGAGTTGCTGCTGCAACAATCAGAACCGCAACAAGGGATTTGGTCGACATGTCTGGACTCCTTCTTCGTTGTCTGAACCGATTGGTTCAGAAATCGAGCCCGTCAGCCTTGATGCGGATCAAGTTTTGGTGCGGACGTTGCGTAAACGGGCGGCACAAAAACGCAAAACCCCGCCATTTTGGCGGGGCATGAGATCTGGACTGGTTGGGCAGTTACTTGGTGCAGCGCTTCTCGGCGTCTTCGATGGCTGCGGTAAAGCCCAGCAACGAGAACGTGTCCTTGGTCTGGGTGCCGCGTTCGGATCGCGCAGTCAGCACGGCCTCGGTCCCGCGCTTCATCGCCGTGACGATCTTGGCATCATCCGCAGCGCTGGCGGGCCACGCCCACTCGCCCTCGGTGAACAGTTCGAACTCGGATCCGTCGATTTCCAGATTCACCGTGGACCCGGGCGCGAATGGATAGCCTCCGGTGAATGTCACCTGACCTTTGACCTCGGCGTTGGGGCGATAGAACACGAACAGCAGAATGTCGCTGCGACGCACCGACACCACACGGCCACCGCGGGTATTCACGGTCTCCTTGGGGGCGGATACGCTCCAGCACTCGGTCGGATCGTCTTCGACGAAAACGCTCCAATCAGTCTGAGCGGACACACGGTTCGTACTGGTCGCCTGCTGGGCGATCGCTGTCGTGGCCATCCCTGCCACACAAAGGCCCGCGCATACGCGGGCGAGCATTGTTTTCATTCGTTCAGCCTCCTGGCTCGACCCACACCTCAACTCCATCCCGGAAGGCCGCGAACCCTGACGGTCCGTCTGTTGCAGTTGCGCATCCGGATGATTGCCGACATACACACACTAACGCAGGTTTCGCCACAGGCGAAAGGGCGATTGGCAGAATTTTGCGCACATTCCGGAGGGACGACATGACGCAGCCAGTACCGATGACCGAACTGTGGCGCGGACCGCTGTTGGAGAGCCTTCATCTGGGCCATGCGGTGATCTGCGACGACAGCGGTAAGATCGTGCGCAGCTGGGGCGATCCGAACGCGGTGATCTATCCGCGGTCGTCGGCCAAGATGATCCAGGCACTGCCGCTGATCACCTCGGGCGCGGCGGCCAAATACGGGCTGGCTTCCGAGGATCTGGCGCTGGCCTGCGCCTCGCACAACGGCGCGGCCATCCATACCGAGCGCGTGACCGCCTGGCTGGATCACCTGGGCCTGTCCGAGCCCGATCTGCGCTGCGGCCCGCAGGAGCCGGCCGACATGGCCGCACGCGACGGCCTGATCCTGGCCGATGACACGCCCTGCCAGATCCACAACAACTGCTCGGGCAAGCATTGCGGGTTCCTGACCCTGGCCCGGCACATGGGCGCAGGCCCGGAGTATATCGAGATCGACCACCCCGTGCAGCAGGCCTGCCTGTCTGCCTTCGAAGAGACCACGGGCGAGGACAGCCTCTGTTACGGGATCGACGGTTGCTCGGCGCCCAATTTCGCCACTTCGCTGGTGGGGCTGGCGCGGTCGATGGCGTGGTTTGCCTCGGCCGGCGACCGGTCGGACCGGGCCAGCGACGCGGCGCTGCAATTGACCCGGGCGATGGTCGCCCACCCCGAACTGGTGGCCGGCGAAACCCGCGCCTGCACCGAACTGATGCGCGCGATGAACGGCCGTGTCGCGATCAAAACCGGGGCCGAGGCCGTGTTTGTCGCGATCATCCCGGAAAAGAAGATGGGTGTGGCGCTGAAGATCACCGATGGCACCACCCGCGCCAGCGAGTGTGCCATCGCCGCCATTCTCGTCAGCCTCGGCGTGCTCGAGGCCGATCACCCGGCCACGCGCAAATTCATGAACGCCACGCAATACAGCCGCCGCGGGCTGGAATGCGGCGTGATCCGCCCCGCGCCGGGTTTCCCCGGCTGAGGGTCACATCTCGATCTCGTGGATCTCGGCCACCTCGACCGAGCCCGAGCCGTTGACCACCATGGGGCAGCCCTTGGCCATCTCGGTGGCGGCTTCGATGCTGTCGGCCTTGACGACCGTAAAGCCTGAGGCCGGGTTCGGTCCGCCATTGTCGGCCACGCCATCGGCGCTGACAGTATGGGACTGGCCCACCGGGTTGCCGGGGATTTCCAGCGCCGGCCCCATGTTCTGGAACCACGCGCCCCAGGCGGCCATGGTGGCTTCGATCTCGGCCGGGTCGGTCGGCGTGGTGCCGCCGTGATAAACAAACAGGTACTGAGGCATTTTCTGGTCTCCCTTTTGGTCAGACGGGGTTGGCAAGCCGTGCTTCCAGCTTGCGCAGCGACGAAGTCCAGCCGCTTTCATGATTGGCCGAGACGTCGTCATCGCCCAGATCGCGGTGGTCGAGGATCAGGCGCGCTCCGGTGTCGGTTGGCTCGACCGCCAGCGTCACATGGCTCTCGGCGCCGCGCTGGTCCTGGTCGTCATGCCAGCCCCAGGTAAACCCGACCGAGTTCGGCGGGTCCACATGGGTCACATGCCCGGACACCTTGAACCGCTGCCCTTCGCCATTGACCATGACCGAATACCACGGACCAAGGCGCGAGAAATCCAGATCGTGTTCCGGCACCTCGACCCCTTCGGGCCCCCACCACTGCAACAGTCTGGTGCCCTCGCTGATCCAGGCGAACAGGGTTTCGGCGCTGACCGGGAAGTCGCGCGCCAGCTTCAGGTCGGCCATGAGGGGTCCTCCTGCAGAATGTCGCCCAGGCGGTCCAGGCTGGCCTCCCAGAACTGTCGTTTCGAGATGGTCCATTCGGCAATCGCCCGCAGCCCCTCGGGGCGGATCGAATAGATGCGCTGGGTGCCGTTGACGCGCTGGTTCACCAGCCCGGCCTGCCGCAGCACCTTCAGGTGCCGGGATATGGCCGCGCCGGACATCCCCTTGCCTTGGGCAAGGTCGCCTGCGGGCAGTTCGCCCTGATCCATCAGTTGTTCAACGATCGTGAATCGGGTCGGGTCGGACAGAGCCGAAAAGGCATCGAGCAGCGTGTTCATGCCCATTAATTAACATGAATGTTAAGCAATGGAAACCTGAAATCGTCGGATCAGCCCTGCGCAAAATCCGATCGGGCATATCCCTGCAGATACAGCAGCGCGGTCAGGTCGCCATGGTTGATGCGCACGTCGCATTGCGCGGCGACCGAGGGTTTGGCGTGCAGGGCCACCCCCGTCCCGGCGCGGTCCAGCATGCCCAAATCGTTCGCACCGTCGCCCACGGCTATCACCTCGGCCTCGGAAATGCCCAGCCGAGCCGAGATCTGCTCCAGCGCCTCGACCTTGGCCTGACGCCCCAGGATCGGGCGCTGCACGTCACCGGTCAGTTTGCCGTCCTCCGCCAGCAGCGTGTTGGCGCGGTTCTCGTCAAAACCCAGCAGCTCGGCCACGCGGGCCGTGAACGCGGTGAACCCGCCCGAGACCAGCGCGGCATACCCGCCATTGGCCCGCATCGTCGCGACCAGTTCGCGGCCGCCCGGCATCAAGGTGATGCGCTGGTTCAGCACCCGGTCGATCACCGATACGTCCAGCCCCTTCAGCAGGCCCACCCGCTCGGTCAACGCGCCTTCGAAATCCAGCTCGCCATTCATGGCGCGAGCGGTGATGTCCTTGACCCGCTCGCCGACCCCGGCCTCGTCAGCCAGTTCGTCGATGCATTCCTGCTGGATCATCGTGCTGTCCATGTCGGCCAGCAGCATCTTCTTGCGGCGGCCCTCGGCCGGTTGCACCACCAGATCGACGCCCAGTTTCTGCAGGTCGGCCCAGACATCCCAGCGGTTGGCCGGAACCGCCGGCAGGGCAAATTCGGCTGCTTCGTCGGGGCTCAGCCACTGGATGTCGCCCCCGCCCCAAGCATTGCGCAACGAGTCGATCAGCGCCCCGTCCAGCGACGGCGTCTTGGGGTTGGTCAACAGGGTGGCAACGTACATCTTGATCCTCCGGCAGCCTGACCTGCGCATATCGCAGGCGCAGCATTTCCGCCAGAGGCCAATTCCGCGCCGCTACCCCAGAATGCCCGGCAGGCGCAGCCCATGTTCGCGGGCGCAGTCCTTGGCGATGTCATACCCCGCATCCGCATGGCGCCACACGCCCGAGGCCGGGTCGTTCCACAACACCCGCTCCAGCCGCCGCGCGGCGTCCTCGGTGCCGTCGGCGCAGATCACCACGCCCGCGTGTTGGCTGAAGCCCATGCCGACCCCGCCGCCATGATGCAGGGACACCCAGGTCGCACCGCTGGCGGTGTTGATCAACGCGTTCAGCAGCGGCCAGTCCGACACGGCGTCGGACCCGTCCAGCATCGCCTCGGTCTCGCGGTTTGGGCTGGCGACCGAGCCGCTGTCCAGATGATCCCGTCCGATGACGACCGGTGCGCTCAGTTCTCCATTGGCGACCATCTCGTTGAAGGCCAGACCCGCACGGTGCCGGTCGCCCAGCCCGATCCAGCAGATCCGCGCGGGCAAGCCCTGAAACGCGATCCGCTCCTGCGCCATGTCCAGCCAACGATGCAGATGCTCATTCTCGGGGAACAGCTCTTTCATCTTGGCGTCGGTCTTGTAGATATCCTCGGGGTCACCCGACAGCGCGCACCAGCGGAACGGGCCGATGCCACGGCAGAACAGCGGGCGGATATAGGCCGGGACGAAGCCGGGAAAGGCAAAGGCGTTCTCAAGCCCCTCGTCCTGCGCGACCTGACGGATGTTGTTGCCATAGTCCAACGTCGGCACGCCCGCGTTCCAGAAATCGACCATCGCCGCGACGTGCTGTTTCATCGAGGCCCGCGCGGCCTTTTCCACCGCTTTAGGGTCTGTTTCCCGCTTTTCGCGCCACTGCGCCATGGTCCAGCCCAAGGGCAGATACCCGTTGATCGGGTCATGGGCGCTGGTCTGGTCGGTCACGATGTCGGGGCGCATCCCACCGGCGGCCATGCGGCGGTAGATCTCGGGAAAGATCTCGGCCGCATTGCCCAGCAGACCCACCGATTTCGCCTCGCCCGCCTTGGTCCAGCGGTCGATCATGGCCAACGCCTCGTCCAGCGTTTCGGCCTTTTCATCCAGGTATTTGGTGCGCAGGCGGAAATCGATGCTGTCGGGGTTGCATTCCACTGCCAGACAGCAGGCCCCGGCGAAGACTGCCGCCAGGGGCTGCGCCCCGCCCATGCCACCCAGCCCCCCGGTCAGGATCCATCGCCCGGTCAGGTCGCCGCCATAGTGTTGGCGTCCGGCCTCGGCGAAGGTTTCATAAGTGCCCTGAACGATGCCCTGCGTGCCGATATAGATCCACGACCCAGCCGTCATCTGGCCGTACATCATCAGGCCCTTCCGATCCAATTCGTTGAAATGATCCCAGGTCGCCCAATGCGGCACAAGGTTGGAATTGGCGATCAGCACCCGCGGCGCGTCCTTGTGCGTGCGGATGATCGCCACCGGCTTGCCGGACTGCACGATCAGGGTCTCATCGGACTCGAGATCCTTCAAACTGGCCACAATAGTGTCAAAGTCCTTCCACGTTCGCGCCGCGCGGCCGATACCGCCATAGACCACCAATTCGTGCGGGTTTTCGGCCACATCGGGGTGCAGGTTGTTCATCAGCATCCGCAACGGAGCCTCGGTCAGCCAGCTTTTGGCGTTCAGGTCCGGCCCGGTCGGCGGAAAGACGTCACGGGTGTTCTTGCGCGGGTCACTCATTTCGGGGCTCCTTTTTCGGCCAGCGCGCCCGACAGGGCCAAGGCGCGCAGGCGGTCAAGCATCTCTTGCAGGTGCGGGCGCAGACGTTCGGCCCGGTCCGCGCGCCATGTCCAGGGCGGGGTCTCGTCCATATAGGCGCGTTGAGCGATCTCCATCTGGATCGCATGTATGCCCTTGTCCGGGCGGCCATAGTGCCGGGTGGTCCAGCCGCCCTTGAACCGGCCGTTCAGCACCGCGGTACAGTCCGATGCCTGGGCCACGGTATCCACCGCCTGCGCGACCTCGGGTGCGCAGGTGGTGCCGTCATTGGTGCCCGTGTTGAACACCGGCAACTCTCCGTCGAACAGGAAGGGGATCAGGGACCGGATCGAGTGGCAGTCGAACAGGATCACCACGCCATGCCTGGCCCGCACCCGCTCCAATTCTTTTTGCAACGCGGCGTGGTAGGGAGCGTGGAACTTTTCGCGCCTCTCCTCGATTTCATCTTCCGACGGCTCCTGCCCTTCCAGCCATATGGGTTGCCCGTCGAAATCGGTCAGCGGCACCAGGGTCGTCGTGTTCTGCCCCGGATAGAGCGACACGCCCGCCGGATCGCGATTGGCGTCGATCACATAGCGGTGCACGCGGGACTGAACCACCGTCGCATCGCCCAAAAGCCCCTTATAGAGCCTGTCTATGTGCCAATCCGTGTCGGCCAACGCCCGGCCGGTCTGGTTCAGGCGCGCATGGATCTCCTCGGGCACGAAGGTTCCGCCATGCGGTTGGCCCAGCACGATCGGGCTCTGCCCTTGCTGCACCTCGACCACGATCATGCCGTCACCTCCGGGAGCGGTACGCCCAGCGCCTCCAGGATCGCGCCACTGGCCACAAGATCCTTGGCCTGCTCCAGTTCCGGGGCCAGGTACCGGTCCTCGGCCAAAGGCGGGATATCGGCGCGCAGCCGCGCAATCACCCGCTGCAAGGGCGCGCTGGTGACCAGCGGGGCGCGGAACTCGACGCCTTGGGCGGCACAGAGCAGTTCGATCCCCAGAATGTGGTTCAGGTTTTCCACCATGCGCGTCAAACGCCGCGCCCCGTGGGCGGCCATCGAGACGTGATCTTCCTGGTTGGCCGAGGTGGGCGTGCTGTCGGTGACGCACGGATTGGCCAGATGCTTATTCTCGCTCATCAGAGCGGCGGTGGTGACCTCGGCGATCATGAAGCCGGAATTCAGGCCCGGATCGGGGGTCAGGAATGGCGGCAGATCGAAGCTGAGCGTGGGATCCACCATCAGCGCGATCCGGCGTTGCGCGATGGCGCCGATCTCGGACAGGGCCAGCGCGATCATGTCGGCGGCAAACCCCACCGGTTCGGCGTGAAAATTGCCGCCCGAGACGATCATGTCGGGATCGGACAGCACCAGCGGGTTGTCGGTTGCCGCGTTGGCCTCGGTCTGCAAGGTCGCGGCGGCCTGCCGGATCACGTCCATCGCGGCACCGGTGACCTGCGGCTGGCAGCGGATGCAATACGGGTCCTGCACGCGGCTGTCGCCCTCGCGATGGCTTTCGCGGATTTCCGACCCCTGCAACACAGCGCGCATGGCGCTGGCGGCCTCGATCTGTCCGCGATGGCCACGCAGGGCATGGATCTCGGGCTGCAGCGGCGCGGTTGAGCCCATGATGGCATCGGTCGAAACGGCCGAAACGACCAGCGCGTTCTGCGCCGCGCGCCAGCCTTCGAACAGGCCCGCCAAGGCGTAGGCTGTCGAAAACTGGGTGCCGTTGATGAAGGCCAGGCCCTCTTTCGGCCCCAGCTGAACAGGCTCTAACCCAGCTTTCTTCAAGGCTTGGGCGCCCGGCATGACCGTACCGTCCAGTTCGGCTTCGCCTTGGCCGATGACCACCGCCGTCATATGCGCCAGCGGCGCCAGATCCCCCGACGCCCCCACCGAGCCCTGCGCCGGGATCACCGGGGTCACGCCACGGGCCAGCATCTGCTGCAGCAGGTCCACCAGCGCCCACCGCACACCGGATGCGCCGCGCCCGAAGGACAACAGCTTGAGCGCCATCATCAGGCGCGCCAACCGCCGCGGCACCGCCGGGCCGACCCCGCAGCAATGGCTGAGGATCAGGTTGCGCTGCAGCGCCGAGGTGTCCTTGGCCGCGATCTTGAGGCTTGCCAGCTTGCCGAACCCGGTATTCACCCCATAGACAGGCTGGTCACCGGCGGCGGCCTCGGCGATGCGGGCGGCGGCAGCCTCGACAGCGGGGCGACAGCCCTGCTCCAGAACCACCGGCGTTTCGTTCCAGTAGATCTCCGCCAGTTGGGCCAGCGAGACCTGCCCCGGAACCAAGGTCAGAGCGCTCATACCTCCCCTCCGAAAATGCGTGCGTGCAGCGGGTTGAACCCGATCCGATAGACCAGCTCGGCCGGGTGAGAGACGTCCCACACGGCCAGATCCGCCCGTTGGCCCGGCGCGATCGAGCCGGCATCGGCCAGCCCAAGCGCGCGGGCGGCATTGCGGGTAACCCCGGCCAGCGCCTCGGCCGGGGTCATGCCAAACAGGGTGCAGCCCATGTTCATCGCCAGCAGCAGCGACGTCAGCGGCGAGGACCCCGGGTTGCAATCGGTGGCCAGGGCCATCGGCACCCCGGCCTTGCGGAACAGGTCGATCGGCGGGACCTGCGTTTCCCGCAACGTGTAGAACGCGCCGGGCAGCAGAACCGGGGTCGTACCGACCTCGGCCATGGCAGCCACCCCGGCAGCGTCCACATATTCGACGTGATCGGCTGACAGGGCGCCGTAGGATGCCGCCAGCCGGGCCCCGCCCAGATTTGACAATTGCTCGGCATGCAGCTTGACCGGCAGCCCCAGGTCACGTGCGGCGTCGAACACCCGCGCGATCTGAGTCGTATCGAAGGCGATGCCCTCGCAGAACCCGTCGACCGCGTCGACCAGCCCCTCAGCATGGGCCGCGCGCAGGGTCGGGATGCAGACCGTATCGATATAGGCGTCTGCACGCCCTGTGAATTCGGGCGGCACTGCATGAGCGCCCAGAAAGCTGGTCCGGACCCGCACCGGGCGCTGCTTTGCAATTTCCCGGGCCGCGCGCAACATGCGCAGCTCGGTGTCCTGATCCAGTCCATAGCCGGACTTGATTTCAATGCAGGTCACACCCTCGGCCAACAGCGCGTCTATGCGAGGCAGTGCCTCTTGGATCAGGTCCTGCATACTGGCGGCGCGTGTGGCTGTGACCGTCGACAGAATCCCCCCTCCGGCGCGCGCGATCTCCTCGTAGGTTGCCCCGTTCAGCCGCATTTCGAACTCAACCGCCCGGTTGCCCCCGAAAACAGCATGCGTGTGCGGATCGATCAGGCCCGGAGTGATCAACCGATCTGCAAAATCGATGATCGGCCAGTCGGCGTGATCCGGCGGCAGATCTCGGTGCGGCCCGATCCATTGGATCCGGCCCGACGAAACAGCAATCGCCGCGTCTTCGACCAAGCCATAGGACGCAACCCCATCCGCCATGGTTGCGATCCGCCGACAACAAATCACCGAATTTCTGGTCATCGCGATTCTTTTGGACTCCCCTCGGGTTTCAATTTTTCGTATACGTGTAAAAAATTAAAATCTACACAAAAAGAAACACTGATGCCGATCCATGCCAAAACTGCCTTGTTAGGCTCTGACTGGGTTTCGAACCTGAGGGTCGAAACTGCGAATTGCGTCATCACCGGATTGGACATCGGCGCGCGTCCGCAGTCGGCCGACACCAGCGTTGATGTCCTGCTGCCAGCCTTGTCGAACCTGCACAGCCACGCGTTTCAGCGCGCCATGGCCGGTATGACCGAGTTTCGCGCAGCCGGGCGGGAAAGCTTCTGGTCCTGGCGAAATCTGATGTACCGCTTTCTGGACAGGTTGACGCCCGAGCAGATGGAGGCCATCGCCGCGCTGGTGTTCCTTGAGATGCAGGAGGCCGGATATGCCGCGGTCGGGGAATTCCACTATGTGCATCACCAGCCCGGCGGCGCGCCCTACGACCAGCTTTCCGAGCTGAGCCAGCGTATCTTCGCAGCAGCTTTGCGGACGGGAATCGGTCTGACCCATTTGCCGGTTCTCTATTCCTACGGCGGCGTCCGGCAAGAGCCCCTGTCTGGCGGCCAGTTGCGGTTCGGCAATGACGTGGACCGGTTCATGGACCTGTATCACGAGTGCCGGTCGGCTGCCGCAGATCTTGCCGCGGACACGGTGGTCGGCATCGCGCCGCATTCCTTGCGCGCCACCTCACCCAAGGACTTGGCCCTGCTGCTGGCGCAGATTCCGAAGGGTCCGGTTCACATCCATATCGCCGAACAGGTGAAAGAGGTCGAGGACGTGCAATCCGCTTTGGGCCAGCGCCCGGTCGCCTGGCTTCTGGACAATGCCCAGGTCGACACACGCTGGTGTCTGATCCATGCTACCCAGATGGGCGACGCCGAAACACGCGCTCTGGCGCGTTCGGGGGCCGTGGCCGGCCTGTGTCCGATCACAGAAGCCAACCTGGGCGACGGGATCTTCAACGGAGTGCCCTACCTTGAAAATCAAGGACGGTTCGGTGTCGGATCAGACTCTAACGTTCGGATTTCTCTGCCAGAGGAGTTGCGCAGTCTGGAATACTCCCAGCGCCTTCGCGACCGATCCCGCGCGGTTCTGGCGGCAGCCAGCGGTTACGTGGGACATGCGTTGTACACCGGCGCGGCACAAGGCGGGGCGCAGGCTCTGGGCCGCAATGCCGGAGAGATCGCAATGGGCAAACTGGCCGACCTGATGGCGCTTGACCGGTCGCACCCGACGCTTTGCGCGCTGGCGGATCATCAACTTCTGGACGGCTTGTGCTTTGCCGCACCCGATGGTCTGGTAACGGATCTGTGGTCGGCGGGCCGTCATATGGTGCGGGATGGCAGGCATATTGCGCGCGAGACGATAATCAGAGACTACAAAGCCGCGATTGCAGACCTGTTGACCGACGTCTGAACCGACAAAGAACTGAGTTGAGATCACGATGACCCAGACCGCTGACACGACCGGCTACAAGGAAATCAAGCAGACTGTGCTTGACCGCATCCGCTCGGGCCAGTGGTCGCCGGACATGCTGCTGCCCAACGAGCAGGACCTTGCGGTCGAGTTTTCCTGCACGCGTACCACGGTCAATCGGGCACTGCGCGAACTGGCCGAAGAAGGATTTCTGGAACGCCGCCGCAAGGCCGGTACCCGGGTGCTGAGCGCGCCCCAAAGACAGGCCCGGTTCACCATCCCGCTGGTCCGGGAAGAGGTCGAGGCTCTGGGCGGCACCTACCGCTATGCACTTGTCTCGGCCCAAGCCGAACAGGCGCCCGACTGGCTGGCTGCTCGGCTGGCGCTGGGTTCGGATCGGCGGGTGATGCATGTGCGGTGCATGCATTTTTCGAACAACACCCCGTTTCAGTTCGAAGATCGCTGGATCGTTACAGCCAGCGTCCCGCCTGTCGAACAGGCTGATTTCTCGACGCTGGGGCCCAATGAATGGCTGATCCAGACGGTCCCCTTCACCAATGTCGAGCTGTCTTTTCTGGCAAGCCGCGCCGATACCGAACTGGCCGGCTTTCTGGACGTAACGGTTGGCGAGCCGGTCTTTACCGCGGAACGTATCACCTGGTTGCAAGGCAGCCCGGTTACCTTCGCCAAGATGTATTTCGCGGCCGGCTACCGAATGACCACCCGGTTCTGAGGCTGTCCGGGCCTTTACCGCGGCCCGAATCCGGTACAGGTTCGCCTTGACCGAACAACGGCAACACGGAGAACGGGATGAGCAACCCGCTATACGATCGACTTTTCGGCATTCACGCGGGCAAGACAACGCCGTTCCTGCATCTGCCGGACGGACGCGTTCTCTCACATGCCGATTTCCTGGACATGGCGGCCCGGATCGCCAACGCTTTGACGGCCTGCGGACTGGAACCTGATGACCGCGTTGCGGTGCAGGTCGCGAAATCGCCCGAGGCGCTGGCGCTTTACGCAGCCTGCGTTCAGGCCGGGCTGATCTTTCTGCCGCTGAACACCGCCTACACGACAGACGAGCTGCGGTATTTCATCGAAAACAGCGGTGCTCGGATGGTTGTCGCGGATGCCAAATCACAGGCCGATATCGAGCCGATTGCCCAAGCGCAGAATGCGAGGCTCGATACCCTGAACGCGGACGGTTCCGGCAGCCTGATGCGGCGCGCGCTTGGGATGTTGCCAGCCTTCGAACCCGCGCACAGGACCGAGGATGACCTTGCGGCCTTCCTTTATACTTCGGGCACCACCGGGCGGTCCAAGGGCGCCATGCTGACGCAGGCGAACCTGCTGTCGAACGCCGAAACGCTGGTGCAGGAGTGGCGCTTCACCGCGGAAGACGTATTGCTGCACGCGCTGCCGATCTTTCACACCCATGGCCTGTTCGTGGCCACCAATGTCATGCTGTCGGCCGGTGGGTCGATGATCTTTCTGCCGGGCTTCGATCTGGACGACATCCTGCGCCTGATGCCCAAGGCCACCTCGATGATGGGGGTGCCGACCTTCTACACCCGGCTTCTGGACGACGACAGGTTCACCGGGGATCTGGCCCGGCACATGCGGCTGTTCATATCCGGTTCGGCGCCGCTGCTGGCCGAAACCCACACGCGGTTCGAGGACCGCACCGGCCACCGGATCCTGGAACGCTATGGCATGACCGAGACCAATATGAACACCTCGAACCCCTATGAAGGCGAGCGCCGCGCCGGGACGGTGGGCTTTCCGCTGCCGGGGGTCGAGTTGAAGATCACCGACCCCGAAACGGGCGATCCGCTGCCACAGGGCGAGATCGGCATGATCGAGGTGCGCGGGCCGAACGTGTTCAAGGGCTATTGGCAGATGCCCGAGAAAACCGCCGCCGAGCTGCGCGAGGACGGGTTCTTCATCACCGGCGATCTGGGCCGCATCGACGCGGATGGCTATGTGCATATAGTGGGACGCGGCAAAGACCTGATCATTTCGGGCGGTTACAACATCTATCCCAAGGAAATCGAGCTGGTTCTGGATGACCAGCCCGGCGTGCTGGAAAGCGCGGTGATCGGCGTGCCGCACCCGGATTTCGGGGAAACCGTGCTGGGCATCCTGGTGCCCGAGGCCGGCGCGGCACCGGTTCTGGATGCGATCATGGAGGCGGTGAGCAAAAGCCTTGCCCGTTTCAAACATCCCCGCAGGCTGATCCTGCTGGACGAACTGCCGCGCAATACAATGGGCAAGGTGCAGAAAAACGTTCTGCGCGAGACCTACAAGGACATGTTCGCGGGCGGCTGATCAGGGGCGCAGGGGAACGCGTCCGGCTTCGGTCAGCAGCCAGCAGTCGCGCCCCTCGAACACGGCGACCCCGGGTTGGCGGCCATAGCCCGCGCCGCTGTCCAGATTGATACGGTTCCCGTAATGGGTGGGGCGGTTCACCACCGTGTGGCCATGCACGATCAGCTTGGGGTGCGGGGTCTCGCAGGCGTGAAAGCTCTGACGGATCCAGACCAGATCGTCCTCGGCCTGCGCGCTCAGCGGCACGCCCGGCCGGATGCCCGCATGGACAAAGGCAAGCTCGGAGGTCTGGTGCATCCGCACTAGGTCGCGCAGAAATGCCTTGTGCGCGGTTGGCACCGCCGCAAGGGCCGCACGATGCACATCCTGAAGGCGTGTGCGGTCTTCGAATTCGACACCATAGCTGCGCAGGGTTTCGGCTCCGCCCAGCCGCTCGTGCAGCCAGTGGTAGCCGAGCAGAAGATGCGGATCATGGCGCGGCTCATCCTGCAGGAACCACGCGAACATCCGGTCATGGTTGCCCAGCAGCGTGACCCAGTTCCGCCCGGCGTCGCGCCCGGCAATCAGCCGGTCCAGCAGACCCTTGCTGTCGGGGCCGCGATCGACGTAGTCGCCCAGAAACACGATCCGTGCATCGCGTCCGCCATCCTGTTCGATCAGCGACAGGGCGCGGTCGAACTCGGCCGTCTGGCCGTGCAGATCACCGATGGCGTAGATGGGCGCGGTCATGTCCATGTCTCCGTTCCGGGCCGGGTTGGATTTGCGGGCCTTTGCAACGACAACGCCTGCACCGCGCGGGTGCAGGCGTCAATCGCTTTCATCCGGGTCTTGCCGGATCAGGCCACGTCGAACTCCAGCGGCTTGATCTGGGTGAACAGCCCGGTTTCGGCCAGCTTGGCGCGGGCTTCGGCCGGAACAGGCTCGTCAACATACAGCAGCGCGATCGCCTCGCCGCCTGCTTCTGCGCGGCCCAGGGTAAAGTTGGCAATGTTCACGCCATGCTCGCCCATGGTCTTTCCCAAGGTGCCGATGATGCCCGGCACGTCCTCGTTGGTGGTGTACAGCATGTGCGCGCCGACCTCGGCATCGATGTTGATGCCCTTGATCTGGATGAAGCGCGGCTTGCCGTCGCTGAACACGGTACCCCCGATCGAGCGTTCGCGCTTGTCGGTCACCACGGTCACCTTGATATAGCCCTCGAAGGCGCCCGACTTATCCTGGTTGGTGGTCGAGATCTTGACGCCGCGCTCTTTGGCCACGACCGGGGCCGAGACCATGTTCACCTCGGGGTTCGAGCGTTTCATGATCCCCGCCACCACCGCGCAGTTCAGCGCGGCCAAGTTCATCTGCGCCGCCACGCCATCATACAGGATGTTGATCGCCTTGATCGGCTCGTCGGTCATCTGGCCGATGAAGCTGCCCAGATGGCCGGCCAGCTTGATCCACGGGCCCATGACCTTGGCCTCTTCGGCGGTGACGCTGGGCATGTTCAGCGCATTCTCGACCGCGCCGGTCAGCAGATAGTTCGAGATCTGCTCGGCCACCTGCAGCGCCACGTTTTCCTGCGCTTCGGTGGTCGCCGCGCCCAGATGCGGGGTGCAGACCACGTTGGGCAGGCCGAACAGCGGGTTTTCCTTGGCCGGTTCCTCGCTGAACACGTCGAACCCCGCGCCGGCGACATGGCCGGATTTGATCAGTTCGGCCAGCGCCTCTTCGTCGACCAGACCGCCGCGGGCGCAGTTGATGATACGCACGCCCTTCTTGGTCTTGGCCAGATTCTCGCGGCTGAGAATGTTGTGGGTCTGGTCGGTCAGCGGCACGTGCAGGGTGATGAAATCGGCCCGTGCCAGCAGCTCGTCCAGCTCGACCTTTTCCACGCCCATCTTGTCGGCCTTCTCCTGGCCCAGATAGGGGTCGTAGGCGATGACCTTCATCTTGAGGCCATGCGCCCGGTCGCAGACGATGCCGCCGATATTGCCGGCACCGATCACGCCCAGCGTCTTGTTGGTCAGCTCGACCCCCATGAACTTGGACTTTTCCCACTTGCCCGCATGGGTGCTGGCATTGGCCTCGGGGATCTGGCGCGCCACGGCGAACATCATCGCAATGGCGTGCTCGGCGGTGGTGATCATGTTGCCGAACGGCGTGTTCATCACGATCACGCCCTTTTTCGAGGCCGCGTCCTTGTCGATATTGTCAGTGCCGATACCGGCGCGGCCGATCACCTTCAGCTTGTCGGCCTTTTCCAGGATCTTCTCGGTGACCTTGGTGGCCGAGCGGATGGCCAGGCCGTCATAGTTGCCGATGATCTCGGCCAGCTTTTCCTTGTCCTTGCCCACGTCGGGCATGAAATCCACGTCGATGCCGCGGTCGCGGAAGATCTGAACCGCGGTTTCGCTGAGCTTGTCGGATACGAGTACTTTGGGGGCCATGTGCGTGGTCCTTGAATGGGATGATAACTCCGGGCCGGACACGGCCCGGATCTTCTAAGGGAAAGGGGTCAGGCGGCTTCGGCCTGGGCCGCGATCTCGGCCTCGAATGCCCATTTCAGCCAGGGCAGCATCGCCTGGATGTCGGACGTCTCGACCGTGCCGCCGCACCAGATGCGCAGCCCGGCCGGCGCATCGCGGTACGCGCCGATGTCCAGCGCCACGTTTTCGGCCTCCAGCCGCTTGGCGACCGCCTTGGCAAAGCTTGCGCCGTCGCGAATGCGCGGATCGGTGAATTTCAGGCAGACGCTGGTGTTCGACCGGGTGGCCGGGTCCTCGGCCAAGTTGTCGATCCAGTCGTTCTGGTCGCAGAACTCGAAAATCGCCTGCGCATTGGCATCGGCGCGGGCGATCAGGCCCTGCAGCCCGCCGACCGAGCGCGCCCAGTCCAGCGCGAACAGGTAATCCTCGACCGCCAGCATCGACGGCGTGTTGATGGTTGCGCCGGTAAAGATGCCCTCGATCAGCTTGCCACCCTTGGTCAGGCGGAAGATCTTCGGCAGCGGCCATGCGGGGGTATAGCTTTCCAGCCGCTCAACCGCGCGGGGGCTGAGGATCAGCATGCCATGCGCCGCCTCGCCACCCAGAACCTTTTGCCAGCTGAAGGTGGTGACATCCAGCTTGTCCCAGGGCAGGTCCATCGCGAAAGCGGCGCTGGTGGCGTCGCAGATGGTCAGGCCAGCGCGGTCATCGGCGATCCAGTCGCCATTCGGAACCCGCACGCCCGAGGTGGTCCCGTTCCAGGTAAAGACCACGTCATTGTTGAAATCGATGGACGCCAGATCGACGATCTGCCCGTAGTCGGCGGTTTTCACCTCGGCGTCGATCTTCAGCTGTTTGACCACGTCGGTGACCCAGCCCGCGCCAAAGCTTTCCCAGGCCAGCATCTCGACCTTGCGTTCGCCCAGCAGCGACCACAGCGCCATTTCCACCGCGCCTGTATCCGAGGCCGGAACGATGCCGATGCGATAGTCGGCCGGAATGCCCAGCAGCTCGCGCGTGCCTTCGATGGCGGCCTTCAGCTTGTCCTTGCCGACGGCGGCGCGGTGCGACCGACCCAGCGCGGCACCGGCCAGCTTGTTCAGCTCGAATGTGGGGGGTTTGGCGCAGGGGCCCGAGGAGAAACGCGGATTGGCCGGCCGCGCTGCCGGTCGTTCGATGGTCATTGGTGTTACCCTTCCAGATATACGCCCCTCGTTGGGGAGGGGTGTCCCGCGGCCAGACCTAGGGGGCCGCGGTTGGACGGGCAAGCGGAAAAGACGCTTTGAATATCAAAAACGACACGGGCGGTGACGCCAAATCGGAACACAGGTTTCCGATCGGCGCATTTTGCACCCGCAGAAAGACCTCAGCGATCCAGCCGGACGGTTTCACCCGTGGCCAGCGATTGCTGCGCCGCCAGCCCCATGCGCACCGCCCACATGCCGTCGGTCAGGCTGACCTCCGGGGCGTCGCGCCCGCCGCGCACCAGCGCCAGAAAGCCCTGATGCTGATAGAAGGTCGAGCCGTTGTGGTCACCCGCCGCCAGCAGGCGCGGATCGACGGGAATGTCGCGGGCGATAGGGCCCTTGGGGTCGCGCGGGCTGACGATCAGCTGCGGCACCGGCGGCTCGCCCAGATATTCGGGCCAGAACCGGCCCGGCCCGGGGACCAGCGCCTCGATCTTGGCCTTGGGGCCGACGACCGAGATTTCCTCCTGATACCGCGCGCCCTCGGCGAACATGCACAGTTCCAGCATCGCCCGCGCGCCCGAGGCGAAATCGATGATGACATAGCCGTGGTCGAGGATGTCAGGCGTCTCGCCGTCATAGGTTTCGTCCAGATGGTTCACGGCCTGCCCGCCGCTGGCGCTGATGCGCACCGGGTCGGATTGCAGGATCAGGCGCATCAGGTCGAAGAAATGACAGCATTTCTCGACGAACGTGCCGCCCGTGTTGCGGTTGAACCGGTTCCAGTTGCCGACCTTTTCGAGGAACGGAAAGCGGTGTTCGCGGATGCTCAGCATCTTGACCCCGCCGCTGGTGTCCTTCGCCTCGGCGATCAGGGCGGCGATGGGCGGCATATAGCGGTACTCCATCGCCACCCAGATCGGACAGGGATAGCTGCGCTCGATCTCGGCCAGACGGGCCGCATCGTCGGGGTTGGTGAACAGCGGCTTCTCCACCAACAGCGGCAAGGGACGCGTTTCGGCGATCTGGGCGATCTGATCCACATGCAGATGGTTGGGGCTGGCGATGACCAGGCAGTCCAGGCCCTCGACCGCCAGCAGATCCTGCAGCGACGGCTCCATCCTGGCCCCCGGCGCAATCGCCTGCGCTGCGCGCGCCATCTCGGGGTCGGGCTCGAAAATGGCGGCCACTTGAGTGCCCTCCAGCAGGGCGATGTTGTGCAGGTGTTCCTGCCCCATCATGCCACATCCGATCAGCCCGTAATTGATGGTCCGGATCATGCGCGTTTCCTCGTCATTTCAGTCGTTGGACGTAAGTTGCCCGGTCCGGGTCGAACCAGGTTTTCGAAAACTCGACGGGTTCAGGCCGTTCCGACCAGCTGAACCGCTCGATGTAACCGACGGTCTCGCCCGCCGGCCGGGTGAAGTTCGCGGGGGTCCAGTCGGGCAGCCGCCCGACCGAAACCCGATCCTCGGCGCGGGTGATCCAGAACCCAAGCTGCTGCTGGTAATAGCGATAGAGCGAGTCCGACAGTAGCCGCCGGTCGATCAGACCGGCTGATTCGTCCAGCCAGATCTCTTCGACCGCGATGATTGTGTCATTCAGATAGCGCATCCGCCGCACGCGCGACCCGCGCCGCGAGGTGCCGAAATCGGGCAGGTCGGCGGGCTTGTCCAGGTGATCGACCGACAGGATGTCGGCGCGCGGCAGGCCGCCGCCCTCGGGCAGTTCCAGCCGGAACATGGCATAGACGCTGTTCTGGGTCCCGGTTTCGCGCACATAGTTGCCCGAGCCCTGGATCCGCTCGAGCATCCCTTTTTTTTCCAGCTCGGCGAGCGATTTTCGCAGCGTTCCGACCGAGACGTTCAGCTGCGCCGCCATGTCCCGCTCGGGCGGCAGACGCTCGCCGTCGATCAGCCGGCCGGCGGCGATGTCGCGGATCAGCAGCTCGGCGATCTGCACATACATCGGCAGGGCGTTGGGGTTTCTGGTGGATGGGGGCACGCGGGCGCTTCACTTGGTCGCAGAAAAAATTGATACACTATTGATCTACATCAATGTGGTTGCTACGCAAGAGAAAAGTTGAGCCCGGCAGGAGAGAGAATCAGATGACGATCGTCCCCATCACATCCCCCGATCTGGATGCGGCCGAGGTTTCGTGGTTCGCGGCGCTGTGCTCGGACGATTATCAGTTTCTCGGCGTGCCCGACGGCGATCTGCGCTCCAGTTGGGAACATTGTTCGGGCATCGTGAAAGAGGCCGAGGCGCAGGGCTTCCGCAACATCCTGTGCCCGTCCTCGTATCAGGTGGGGCAGGACACGCTGAGTTTCGTGGCCGGCTGCGCCCCGATCACAGAAAAGATCAACCTGCTGGCCGCCGTGCGCTGTGGCGAGATGCAGCCGATCATGCTGGCGCGCACGATCGCGACGCTGGATCACATGCTGAAGGGGCGGCTGACGGTCAACATCATCTCGTCGGATTTTCCCGGGGAAAAAGCCGAGAGCAGCTATCGCTACCAGCGTTCGCGCGAGGTGGTCGAGATTTTGAAACAGGCCTGGACGCAGGATGAGATCAATTACCAGGGTCAGGTCTACAATTTCTCGGGTCTGACGACCGATCCGGCCAAACCCTATCAGACCGGCGGGCCGCTGCTGTATTTCGGGGGCTATTCGCCGGATGCGCTGAAACTGTGCGGCCAGCATTGCGATGTCTACCTGATGTGGCCCGAAACCAGGGACCAGCTGGCCGAGCGGATGAAGGCCGTGCACGCGGTGGCCGACGAATACGGCCGCACGCTGGATTATGGCCTGCGGGTGCACATGATCGTGCGCGACACCGAGGCCGAGGCCAAGGAATACGCCGACTACATCGTATCGAAACTGGATGACGAATATGGCCGCGCGATCCGCGAACGGGCGCTGGACGCCACCTCGCTCGGGGTTTCGCATCAGGCCAGGAACCGCGAGTTGGCCGACAAATACGGCTATGTCGAACCGGGCCTGTGGACAGGCGTCGGCCGGGCGCGGTCAGGCTGCGGCGCGGCGCTGGTGGGGTCGACCGACCAGGTGCTGTCGAAGATCGAAGAGTATCAGAAGATGGGCATCCGCGCCTTCATCTTCTCGGGCTACCCCCACATGGACGAGGCCCGCCATTTCGGCACCCGTGTGATGCCACATCTGAAAACCTGCTCCCTTCCCGAAGCCTATGGAAGGGTCCCAGCTGACACCCCGGCGACGCCGCTGGGCAACGGAGTTCGTCGTTGATGCAACGTATCAAGCTTTCTGACACCCTGGAACTGAGCCGCCTTGTCTATGGCATGTGGCGGCTGGGCGATGACAGCGATACCTCGGCCGCGCATGTGGCAGCCAAGATCCACGCCTGTCTGGATCAGGGCATCACCAGCTTCGATCAGGCCGACATCTATGGCGACTATGGCGCCGAGGCGATTCTGGGCAACGCCCTGCGCGCCAATCCCGGCCTGCGCGACCGGATGGAGATCGTTACCAAATGCGACATCGTCGCCCCCTGCGGGCGCTATGCTGATGCCAAGGTGAAATACTATGACACCTCGCGCGCGCATATCCTGAAATCGGTCGAAACCTCGCTGCAGGAAATGGCGATCGACCATATCGACCTGCTGCTGATCCACCGCCCCGACCCGTTCATGGATCACCATGAAACCGGCGCCGCGCTGGACGATGTCGTGGCCAGCGGCAAGGTCCGCGCGGTGGGCGTGTCGAATTTCCGCCCTTGGGACTGGCAGCTGCTGCAATCGGCCATGAAGACCCCGCTGGTGACCAACCAGATCGAGATTTCTCTGGGCGCGATCGCCCCGTTCACCAATGGCGATCTGTCCTTTCACCAGCGGCACGGCCACCCGGTGATGGCGTGGTCGCCGCTGGGCGGCGGGGCGCTGATGGCGGGCAATCCTCCGGTGGGCGTGGTCGCGGACGAGATCGGCGCGCAGTTCGGCGTCGACCGTGCCGCGGTGGCCGTGGCCTTCCTGCTGGCCCATCCGGCCGGCATCCTGCCGGTTCTGGGCACCAACAGCCTGAACCGCATCAAGCGCATTTCGGACGCCCTGAAAGTCAATCTGGATCGTGAAGCCTGGTTCCGCCTCTACGAGGCGGCGCTGGGGCATGAGGTACCATGATGAACGCATTCTCGAACGACATGGCGCGCACCTTCATTCCGCACAAGGACGACACCCGCACCCTGCGGGACGCTTTCGGCCGGTTCGCCACCGGCGTCACGGTCGTGACCTGCGACAGCCCCGTCGGGCCGGTCTGCATCACGGCCAACAGCTTTTCCTCGCTGTCGCTGGACCCGCCCTTGGTGATGTGGGCCGGCGACCGGAATTCGCGCCGGTTCCCCTATTTCCGCGCGGCGCGGCATTTCAGTGTTCATGTTCTGTCGGCCGACCAGGCCGAGCTGTGCTTTGGCTGCTCGAAAGACGCCTTTGCCCTGCGCGACATCGACCACGACCGCTGCGAAAACGGCACGCCGCTGCTGCGCGGATGCCTGGCGCGGTTCGAATGTGAACAACATGCGTATCACGATGCGGGCGATCACGTTATCGTGGTGGGCAAGGTCTTGCGGGCCAGCATGGCGGACGGAGACGCGCTGACCTTTTACGCCGGCAAGCTCGGCCAATTCGCGCACCAATAAGCGCGGGACACGGTCGCGGGCAAAACCCGCGGCCTGAACAGGGAGGATCCGCATGGGCGGATTGACATCGGTGCTTGCGCCGATTGCATTCGTGAATGAAACCGCGCTGCGTCTGGGCCGCGCGGTTGGTGTCGTTGCGATCGCCCTCATGGTGATCGCGATCCTGATTCAGGTGTTCTTCCGATACGTACTGGGCAACGCCCTGCCCTGGCCCGACGAGGCCGCGCGGTTCTGCATGTTGTGGATGACCGGCCTGATGGCACCCACCGCCTTCCGGCGCGGCGGGTTCGTGGCCATCGACATGCTGGTCCGCTTTCTGCCGCGCGTACCCGGCCAGTTGCTGTACCTGTTTCTGCTGCTGCTCAGCCTGACGGTTCTGGTGGTCGCCGTGCGCATCGGCTGGTCCGAGGTCACGGGCTTTGGCGGGCGTTTCGCCACCGCCGCGCTGTACCTGCCTACCTCGCTGGACTTTGATGAATGGTACCGGATCCCGCGCAGCTGGATGATGGCTTCCCTGCTGGTGGGTGTGATCCTGCTGCTGTCGGTCAACATCGAACTGATCCTGCGCTCGATCATCACCATGCTGGGCGGCGGTGACCTGCTGCCCGAGATCCCCGAAGCCGCCGTGGGGGCCGAATAGATGCTGGTCTGGTTCCTGCCCGTCTTTCTGGTGTTTCTGCTGATCGGCCTGCCGGTCTTTTTTGCACTGCTGGCCGCGCCCGGCCTGCTGCTGTGGCTGAATGGCCAGACCAACGACATCACGCTGCTGTACCGCAATGTCTACAACGGGATGGACAGCTTTCCGCTGATGGCAATCCCCTTCTTCATGCTGGCCGGAGAGCTGATGAACCGAGGCGGCATCACCATCCGTCTGGTCGAGTTCAGCCAGGCGCTGATGGGGCATCTGCGCGGCGGGTTGGCGCATGTGAATGTGCTCAGCTCGATCCTGTTCGCGGGGCTGTCGGGCTCGGCGGTGGCCGATACCTCGGCGCTGGGCTCGATGCTGATCCCGGCGATGGAGAAGCAGGGCTATACCCGCAAGTTCGCGGCTGCGATCACCGCCGCCAGCTCGGTCATCGGACCGATCATCCCGCCCTCGGGGATCATGATCATCTATGCCTATGTCATGGGAGAAAGCGTCGCGGCCCTGTTCCTGGCCGGTATCGTGCCGGGCGTCATGGTGGGCATCGGTCTGATGCTGATGATCAAGGTCATGGCCGACCGGTATGATTTCCCGGTGGCCAGCCGCAAATACACCTGGCCCGAGCGCGGTCAGGCCAGCCTCAAGGCCTTTTTCCCGCTGATGACGCCGGTGATCATTCTGGGCGGCATTCTGGGCGGCATCTTCACCCCGACCGAGGCCGCCGCCGTCGCCGTGGGTTATGCCTTCATCATCGGGTTTTTCGTGCTGCGCACGCTGACCTTGAAAGAGGTGCCCGAAGTCCTCAGCAATGCGGGCATGACCTCGGCGGTGGTGCTGCTGCTGGTGGGGGCAGCGATGGCGTTCAAGACCGTGGTCAGCCTCAGCCATGCGCCCGAGCAACTGGCCGCGCTGATCCTCGGACTGTCGGAAAACCCGCTGATCCTGTTGTTCCTGATCAACCTGCTGCTGTTCGTCGTGGGCATGTTCCTGGATGCAGGCCCGGCGATCATCATCCTGGGGCCGATCCTGGGCCCGATCTTCACCAGCCTGGGCGTCGACCCGATCCATTTCGCCATCATTATGAGCGTCAACCTGACCGTTGGGCTGGCCACGCCGCCCATGGGGCTGGTGCTGTTCGTGGCCGCCGCCGTGTCACGCGAACGGGTGGAAACCATCGCCAAGGCGATCCTGCCGTTCCTGGCCGTCGAAATCGCAGTGATCTTCCTGATCACCTATGTCCCCGCAATATCCATGACGATCCCGCGTTTGACGGGATTTGCAAACTAGACTGAGTACCACAGGGAGGAAACGCATGCTCAGAACATTCTTCAAAACCGCAGCACTGGCCACGTCGCTGGTGGCGGCCTCGGCGCTGGCGGCCTCGGCGGCCGACTATACGCTGCGCGCCACCGCCAACTCGAACGAAAACGACGAGGACTATGACGGCCTGGTCGTGTTCAAGAACTTCGTCGAGAACGCCTCGAACGGCGCGATCGAGGTCGAGCTGTTCATCGGCACGCAGCTGTGCTCGAACGGGGCCGAATGCCTGCAGGGCGTGGCCGACGGCACCATCGACATCTACATCTCGACCTCGGGCGGGGCCTCGGGCATCTTCCCTTACGTGCAGGTACTGGACCTGCCCTATCTGATGGCCGACGACCGCATCGCCGAGCGGGTTCTGTCGGGTGATTTCACCCGCAAGATGCGCGAAATGGCGCTGGAGGATTCGGGCGGCGCGATCCGCCTGATGACCATCGGCAACACCGGCGGCTGGCGCAACTTCGCCAACACCAAGCGCCGCGTGACCCAGCCGTCCGACATGGACGGGCTGAAGATCCGCACCGTGGTCGCAGACCTGCCCCAGGAACTGGTCAAGGCCCTGGGCGCCTCGCCCACTCCGATCCCGTGGCCGGAACTGTTCACCAGCTTCCAGACCGGCGTGGTTGACGGCTCGAAGAACGGCATCACCGACATCATGGGCATGAAATTCCCCGATGCCGGCCTGCAATATGTCACGCTGGACGGGCACGCCTATATGGGCGCGCTTTGGTGGATGAACAACGCCAAGTTCCAGGAAATGCCCGAAGATCTGCGCCGTGTCGTCGTCGATGGGTTCTATGCGCTGCAGCAGGCCACCTTTGCCTCGCCCAAGCGCAAGTCGATCCAGGCATACGAGGATTTCGTGGCCGGTGGCGGCGACCTGTACGTGCCGACCCCCGAAGAAAAAGAGGCGTTCAAGCAGGCCGCGACCCCGGTCTATGACTGGTTCCAGCAGAACGTCGCACGCGGGGACGAGATCTATGGCGCTCTGACCGCGGCCGTGGCCGAGGCCGAGGCCGAGATCAACGCGGAACGCGCCGCCGACCTGAACTGATGCGGTTCGGGCCGGGGTGTCGCGTCATCCCGGCCCGCCCTTACCGAAAGGGGTACATCCACCCCTTGTAGTCATAGACCAGCACATGGGCTTTTTCGATCTGTTCGGGCGTCATCTTCTTGACCACCTCTTCCAGGCTGATCGCCGCATCGGGGTCGCCGCCGATGGCGCTGAGTGTGTACCACATGTAGGCCCGCACCAGATCGGGCGCAGGCAGGCCCAGGCCCAGCTCGTAATACCATCCCACACCCGATTGCGCGCCCGGGTGCCCCTTCATCGAGGCACGCAGATACCATTCGAACGCCCGTTCGTAATCCTGCTCGACCCCAAGGCCAAGGCCGTACATCACGCCGATCAGCTCCTCGGCCTCGGCGTTGCCCGACCGGGCCGCGGGCAGAAGCTGTTCGCGCGCGGCGGCAAACTCGCCCGCCTCCATCAGGTCGCGGGCCTGTTCCAGTTCGGCCCATACGGGCGTGGCGGCAAGACAAAGGGCAAGCACAAGCTGGCGCATGGGGCGGCGGGTCTCCTGTTCTGCGGGGCGGCATGGGCGCAGGACCTGCCCGCGCCGCTGACCGATGACGACTTTCAGTTCTTTGATAGGGAACAGGCCGCGATCGGTCACCAGCTATTTTATGACCCGATCCTGTCGGGCAACCGCAACATCAGCTGCGCCCATTGCCACCACCCCGATTTCGGCACCTCCGACGGCCTGTCGCTGGGCATCGGCGAGGGCGGCCAGGGCCTTGGCCCCGACCGCACGCCCGGCACCGGGGCGGACCGCATCCGCAAGCGCATCCCGCGCAACGCGCCGGGCCTGTGGAACCTGGGCGCGCGCGACATCCACACGATGTTCCATGACGGGCGGCTCAGCCTGTCGGACGTCTATGGCAACGGGTTCAACTCGCCCGCGCAGGAATGGCTGCCCGAAGGGCTGAACTCGCTGCTGGCCGCGCAGGCGCTGTTTCCGCTGACCGCTCAGTTCGAAATGGCCGGGAACGTGGCCGAGAACGAGGTCACCGGCGCCGTGCATGACCGGATCGACAAGGGCTGGCCGATCATCGCCAAACGGGTGCGGACCGACCCGAAATACGGCCCGGCGATGGTGGCCGCCTTTGACGACGTGGACAGCACCGAGGACATCACCATCACCCATGTCGCCAACGCTCTGGCCGCTTTCATGGCCATCGAATGGCGCAGCACCGACAGCCCGTTCGACCAATACCTCGCCGGGCACGAGACCGCCCTGACCCCCGATCAGAAGGCCGGGATGCAGCTGTTCTACGGCAAGGCGCGGTGCGCCACCTGCCATTCGGGGCCGCTGCTGTCGGATCAGAAATTCCACGCACTGGCCCTGCCGCCATTCGGCCCGGGCCGCACCCGGCAATGGGACGCCTATGCCCGCGACGTGGGCCGCATGGGCGAAAGCGACCGGCTGGAGGACGCCTACCGGTTCCGCACGCCCATGCTGCGCAACGTGGCGCTGACCGCGCCCTACGGCCACAACGGCGCCTTTCCCGACCTCGAAGGGATCATCCGCCACCACCTGGACCCGGCAACCAGCCTGTCACGCTGGACGCCCAATCTTGCCGCGCTGCCCAAGGTGCCGTGGCTGGAACAGGCCGATTTCATCGTCTGGCAGGACCGGTTCGAGATGGCGCGCCAACGCGCCAAGGTCGACATCATGCCAGTTGACCTGAGCGACGGTGAAATCGCGCAGCTGGTGGCGTTCCTGCACGCCCTGACCGGGACGAGCGTGGAGACGCCGCCCTTTGGCGTGCCCGCGGACTTCAAGCCCTGAGAAAACCCCCGCCGGATCGGGCGGGGGTTTCGGTGTTTTTATTCGGCGGCTTCCTCGTATGCGTCCATGGGCGGGCATGTGCAGACGAGGTTCCGGTCTCCGTACGCGTTGTCGACGCGGTTGACGGGCGACCAGTATTTGTCGACGCCCATGGAACCCGGCGGGAAGCAGGCCTGTTCACGGGTGTAGGGTCGGTCCCACTCGCCCACCAGGTCGCGCACCGTGTGGGGGGCGTTCTTCAGCGGGTTGTTCTCGGGGTCGATCTTGCCGTCGATTACATCCTGCGCCTCGGCGCGGATCGACAGCATGGCGTCGCAGAACCGGTCCAGCTCGTCCTTGGGCTCGGATTCCGTCGGCTCGACCATCAGCGTGCCGGCCACCGGCCATGACATGGTCGGCGCGTGGAAGCCGCTGTCGATCAGCCGCTTGGCCACGTCGTCGACGGTGATGTTGCCGGCCTCGGCCAGTGGGCGGGTGTCGAGGATGCATTCATGCGCCACCCGGCCGGTCTCGGAGGTGTAGAGGATCGGATAGGCCTCCTGCAGGCGCGCGGCGATGTAGTTGGCGTTCAGGATCGCCACCTTGGTCGCCTGGGTCAGGCCCGCGCCGCCCATCAGCAGCACATAGGCCCAGCTGACCGGAAGGATCGAGGGCGAGCCGAAGGGCGCCGCCGAGACCGGACCCACGGCGGTGCCGTATTCCGGATGGCCCGGCAGGTGCTCGGCCAGGTGCGCCTTGACCCCGATCGGGCCCATGCCGGGGCCGCCGCCGCCATGCGGAATGCAGAAGGTCTTGTGCAGGTTCAGGTGGCTGACGTCGCCGCCGATGTCGCCGGGGCGCGACAGGCCCACCATGGCGTTCATGTTGGCCCCGTCGATATAGACCTGACCGCCATGGTCATGGGTGATCTGGCAGACCTCCTGCACCGTTTCCTCGAACACGCCGTGGGTCGAGGGGTAAGTGATCATGCAGCCGGCCAGGTTGTCCGAGTGCTTCTCGGCCTTCTCGCGGAAGTCGGTCAGATCGATGTTGCCCTTCGCGTCCGCCTTCACCGGCACCACCTGCCAGCCGACCATCTGCGCCGAAGCCGGGTTGGTGCCATGCGCCGAGGTCGGGATCAGGCAGACATTGCGATGCCCCTGCCCGTTGGCGATGTGATAGTTGCGGATCGTCAGCAGGCCCGCATATTCGCCCTGCGCGCCCGAGTTGGGCTGCTGGCTGATCGCGTCATAGCCGGTGATCTGGCACAGCTTGTCGTTCAGATCGGCGATCATCTCGTGATAGCCCTGCGCCTGATCTTCCGGCACGAACGGGTGCATGTTGGCGAACTCGGGCCAGGTGACCGGGATCATCTCGATCGTCGCGTTCAGCTTCATGGTGCAGCTGCCCAGCGGGATCATCGCCCGGTCCAGCGCCAGGTCGCGGTCGGCCAGGCGGCGCATGTAGCGGGTCATCTCGGCCTCGGCCCGGTTCTTGTGGAAGATCGGGTGGGTCAGATAGGGCGTCTCGCGCAGCGCATAGTCCGGCAGGCGGTACTGTTTATTCGAGCTGTCGTCCTTCTTGTCGATGCCAAAGGCACCCCAGACTGCCTCGATCGTCTCGGCGCGGGTCTGTTCATCAAGGCTGATGCCGACGCGGGTCTCGCCGACCTTGCGCAGGTTGACGCCACGCGCCACCGCCGCCTCCATGACGGTCTTCTGCAGCGGGCCGACCTCAACCGTGATGGTGTCGAAGAACACCTCGGGTTCGACCTTGAAGCCGTGCTCTTCCAGCCCGGCCGCCAGGCGCGAGGTCTTGCGGTGCACCGACTGCGCGATCGCCTTGATACCGTCAGGGCCATGGTACACGGCATACATCGAGGCGATCACCGCCAGCAGCGCCTGCGCGGTGCAGACGTTCGAGTTGGCCTTCTCGCGGCGGATGTGCTGTTCGCGGGTCTGCAGCGCCAGGCGGTAGGCCTTGTTGCCGCGGCTGTCGATGCTGACGCCGATGATCCGGCCCGGCATCGCCCGTTTCAGCTTGTCGGTGGTGGCCATGTAGGCGGCGTGCGGGCCGCCATAGCCCATCGGCACGCCGAAGCGCTGGGTCGAGCCCACGGCGATGTCGGCGCCCATCTCGCCCGGAGATTTCAGCAGCGCCAGCGACAGGATGTCGGCGGCGACGATGGCGATGGCGTTGTGTTCATGCAGCGCCGCGATTTCCTTGGTGAAGTCGCGCACATGGCCATAGGTGCCCGGATACTGGAAGATCGCGCCAAAGACCGCGCCCGCGTCCAGCTCGCCAGGGTCGGCGACCTTGACGTCGATGCCAAGGGGTTCGGCCCGGGTCTTGATCACCGCGATGGTCTGCGGGTGACAGTTCTTGTCCACGAAGAAGGCGGCGTTGTTGGCCTTGGACCGGCCGCCGCGCTTGGCCATCGCCATCGCTTCGGCCGCTGCGGTCGCCTCGTCCAACAGTGAGGCGTTGGCCACGTCCAGCCCGGTCAGGTCGCTGACCATGGTCTGGAAGTTCAACAGCGCCTCGAGGCGGCCCTGGCTGATCTCGGGCTGATAGGGCGTGTAGGCGGTGTACCAAGCCGGGTTTTCCAGGATGTTGCGCAGGATCGGCGCCGGGGTGGTGGTGCCGTAATAGCCCTGACCGATCAGCGAGGTCAGAACCTTGTTCTTACCCGCCACCTTCTTCATGTGATAGAGCGCGTCGCGTTCCGTCATCGCCGGGCCCCAGTCCAGCGGCTCTTTCTGCCGGATCGCCGGGGGGACGGTAGCGTCGATCAGATCGTCCAGCGTCTTGAAGCCGATCACCTTGAGCATGTCGCGCATCTCGGTCGGGCTGGGACCGATATGGCGGCGGTTGGCAAAGTCATAGGCTTCGTAGTCGGTCAGTTTGAAGGCCATTGCAGCGCTCCCATGAATAGGTCAGGCCCGACGGAGACTGCGGAAGCCTCCGGCGGGGAGTAAGGGCCGTCCCGGAAACTGTCCGGTGGACAGTTTCAGGCCCGAACGGGCGGAGCCCAAATTCGGCGGCATTTGTCAAAACGATGGAGCCCCAGGCCGGGACTCCGTTCAGGTTTACCCGATGAACGCCTTGTAGGCGGCCTCGTCCATCAGATCTTCCAACTGCGCGGCATCGGTGATCTTGATCTTGTAGATCCACGCCTCGCCCTCGGGATCCTCGTTCAACGCGCCCGGGTTGTCGGCCAGCGTCTCGTTCACCTCGAGAATTTCGCCATCTACCGGGGCATAGATCTCGGAAGCTGCCTTGACGGATTCGATCACCCCGATCTCGCCGTCCTTCGCGAACTCCTCACCTACGTCCTGCTGCTCGACGAACACCACCTCGCCCAGCTGCTCGGCCGCGTGCTTGGTGATGCCCAGCGTGGCCGTGTCGCCCTCGACCGTCAGCCATTCATGTTCTTCGGAATAATAGGTTGCCATGCTGTCTCTCTCCTGACTTCAACGCTTGTAATTCTGTTTGACGAAGGGCAGCGCCACGATCCGCGCCGGCTGCGCCTTGCCCCGGATGATCAGATTCACCTGTTCGCCCGGCTCGGTGTGGCCGGCAGCGACATAGCCCATCGCAACCGGGCCGCCGACCGTCGGGCCGAACCCGCCCGAGGTGATCTGACCGATCGTGTTGCCCTCGGCGCACTGGATTTCCACACCCTGTCGCGCCGGGGCGCGGCCATCGGGCTTGATCCCCACCAGCTTGCGCGCCGGGCCCTCGGCCAGTTCGCGCTGGATGCGGGTCGCGCCGGGAAAGCCACCCTCTTCCTTGCGCCGCTTCTGGATCGCCCAGGCCAGGTTGGCCTCGATCGGCGAAGTGCTTTGGTCGATGTCATTGCCGTACAGGCACAGACCCGCCTCCAGCCGCAGGCTGTCGCGCGCGCCCAAACCCGCCGGCTCGCAATCCTCGTGCGCCAGCAGGGCGCGGGTGACCTCGATCGCCTTGTCCTCGGGGATCGAGATCTCGTAGCCGTCCTCTCCGGTGTAGCCCAGACGCGAGATCCGGCACTCAACTCCGTTGATCGGGGCCACGGTGGTTTCCATGAACTTCAGATCGCGCGCCGCGGGGCACAGTGCGCCCACCACGTCCTCGGCTTTCGGGCCCTGAACCGCCACCAGCGTGCGGTCGAAGATCTCGGTCACCTCGACCCCGTCCAGATGCGCGCGCATGTGCGGAATGTCCTGATCGCGCAGCGCCGCGTTCACCACCACGAAGAAATGATCGCCCGCGTTCGACACGATCAGATCATCCATGATCCCGCCGTCCTCGTTGGTGAAGAACCCGTAGCGCGCCTTGCCCTTGGGCAATGTCGCAAAAGCCTGCGGGCACAGCGCCTCGAGCTTCTCGCCCACATTCTCACCCCGCAGGATCACCTGACCCATGTGGCTCACATCAAACAGCGCCGCCTTCTCGCGGCACTGCTTGTGCTCGCCCATGATTCCCAAAGGATACTGTACGGGCATCTCCCAGCCCGCAAAATCAACCAGCTTGCCTCCCAACTCAACATGAAGGTCATACAACGGCGTGCGCTTCATTCCAGGCATGTCAGTGTTCTTTCTTTTGGCAAAAGTGGCGCGATGGACCGGATCCAAAAGCGCATGGCTGGGAATAGCATGCCACGGCAGCCTTTCCGGATCGAGTCAGTGGAATTCTGGCTGGGCGACATGCATTTTCCGGTACCGGCAACTTCGCGGCTGGCGGTGTTCCGTCCGACTTCAGATCGCAGGTATTCATCACGGCCTAAATCGCTCATGGACAAGGAGTATACATCTGCATGCTGCAGCTTTGTGTCGTATAGGAAACTTTTTTCCGTTACGCAACAGCTGAAATTGCAATATTCACGGTCGGCGGCCCCGTACCTCAGCGATCGGCAAGTGCCGCCTCCAAGGCCTTCAACCCCGTCACCAGATCGGCCTCGGCGGTATCCTCCGCGAAGTCATGACTGATACCGTTGATGGATGGCACGAACAGCATTCCGACCGGCATCAACGCTGCCACGTTCGAAGCATCGTGCAAGGCCCCGGATGGCATGACCCGCCAGTTGGCGGGCGCGACGGTCTGGGCTCCGTGTTCCAGCGACCGCCGGAGGGTCGGATCCATTTCAACCGGCTCGATGCCCAGCATTGGCCCGAACTGCGCATCGCCCCCGATGGATTCACTGACCTCTTGGGCGGTCGTACGAACGATGCTTTCCATTCGGGCCAGACGATCCGTGTCCTGATCGCGCCACTGCATCGAGAAACGGACCCGGCCAGGAACGATCGAAGAGGCATTCGGAGACAATTCGACGTGTCCGATCGTCCAGACCGTCTGCGGGGTCACCACGTTGCGGAACCGCTCGTTGATCAGGCCATTGAAGATCGTCAGAGCCTGGAACGCGTCTCGGCGCAGGTGCATCGGTGTCGTGCCGGCGTGGTTCTGCTGGCCGGAAAACTCGATGACCATGTCGCGAATACCCACGATGTCCGAGACCACACCGATGGCCTCGGCGTTGGCATCCAGAATCGGACCCTGCTCGATATGCATTTCGATGAACCCGGTGAATTGGGCGGGGTTCACAAGATCCTGCGTCAGACTTTGCATCCGAGCGCGCGCGTCACCGAACCGTATGCCCGCGTGGTCGGTCAGGTCGTCGGCCTGCGCAAAGGGCAACTTGCCGGACCAGATGGCTGATCCGGTCGTGACGCCGAACCGGCCCTCCTCATCCTGAAAGCTGACCACCGAGATCGGGCGCGGGCTGGAGCGAGCCAGCTCCAACGCGGCGATCACGCCCAGCGCGCCATCCAGCCAACCGCCCTCGGGCTGGCTGTCTGAATGCGATCCCATCAAAAGCGACGGCGCGGACGCCAGACCGAACAGGTTTCCGACCGGATCAAAATGCGGTTGCAGCCCGGCCTCCTGAAACCGGTCGGCCAACCATCGCCGCGCCGCAATGTCCGCGTCTGAAAATGCCGGGCGCACGACGCCCTTACCCACCCCCGCAGCTCCGAATTCCCGCAGCTTGTGCAGATCATCCAGAAACCTCTGCGCATTCACGGCCATTGCGCTGTCCTTTCTTGTCGCTTGCCGCAACTCTATCGCCCGGCGGTCCGCCCGCAAGCCCGGTTGCAGGCTGTCCCGGTTTTTTGACGGCAACCGGCCGAACACCTCTGGCCCCTGCGGGCAAGCTGCCCTAAGACTCCGGGCCAAGAGGGACCGACATGTCATACATCACATTGGTACGCCACGGGCAGGCCAACACCACCGCACGGGACGAAGACAGCTATGACAAGCTCAGCGAGCTTGGACATCAGCAGGCGCGCTGGCTTGGGGCCCATCTGCGCGAGACCAAAGCCCATTATCCACGGGTGTTTTGCGGCACCCTGACCCGGCATGTGGAAACGGCCGCAAGCATGGGGCTGCCGGAACCCATCCGCGATGCACGTCTGAATGAAATCGAGTATTTCACTCTTGCGCAATTGTTCGAGGAACAGCACGGCGTGACGATCCCAACGGACCGCGAAGGTTTCGTTCAGCATCTGCCGCTGACCTTCAAGGCCTGGGCCAACGGCGACATCCGGAACGCGCCCGAAACCTTCGAGCAGTTTGAAACCCGCGTCTCGGACGCTCTGCGTGAAATCCATGACGGCGACGGGCCGGCCATCGTGGTGACCTCCGGCGGGTTGATCTCGATGGTGGTGCGGCAGGCGATGGGGCTGGACATTCCGGCGATGGCGCGCGTGGCCCTTGCCATCATGAACACCTCATTGCATCGTCTGCACCCGATCGGAGCGGACCTGAGCCCGGTTCTGTTCAACGCGGTTCCGCATCTGGAAGCGCCGGACCGGCATTTCGCCCAGACCCACCTGTAACCGGATCGGAGGTCCCAGATGCAGATCTACTACGCACCCCGCACTATCTCGATCGCCGTCGTCATCGCGCTTGAGGAAGCCGGTCTGGACTATGAGGCGATCAAGCTCGACTTCGCAGCGGGCGAGCAGACGGCGGCGGCCTACAAGCAGATCAACCCCAAGGGCCGCGTTCCCGCTCTGGTGGTCGATGGTGGCATTCTGACGGAAACCGGCGCTCTGCTTGAATACATCGCAGCCAAGGCCCGGAAGGCCGGGCTTGTTCCGGACGATCCGGTCCTGGCCGCGCGGATGCGCGAGGTGATGTATTACCTGGCCTCGACCATGCATGTGAACCATGCGCACAAGATGCGCGGTCACCGCTGGGCGGATCAGGAGTCCAGCTGGCAGGACATGAAGGACAAGGTGGCCCAAACAATGACCGAGTCCTGCGCTTACATCTCGTCAAACGGGCTGCGCGGCCCGCTTGTTTTGGGCGAGGCATTCTCGCTGGCCGACGCCTATCTCTACGTGGTTTGCAGCTGGTTGGAAGGTGACGGAGTCGATGTCACAGCCTTTCACAAGATCCAGGCCTTCCGCGCGGCGATGGAGGCCCGACCCTCGGTTCAGGCGGTACGGGCCGCCGGAATGCTCTGACAAAAGGACATCGCATGACACATCTTTGGGTCCGGGCTGAACAACGCCCGAACGAGGAACGGGTGGGGCTGACGCCCGAGGGCGCGGGGCAACTGATCGCCGCCGGCATCCGCGTGACGGTCGAGGAAAGCCATGTCCGCGCCATCCCGATCGACGGCTACCGCGCGGCGGGCTGCGAGATTGCGCCGGAAAACTCCTGGCCGGAGGCGCCGCTGGATGCGATCATCTTCGGCCTGAAGGAACTGCCCGAGGAGGGCACGCCCTTGCCGCACCGCCACATCATGTTCGGCCATGCCTTCAAGGGCCAGCATTCGGGCCGCAAGCTGCTGGAGCGGTTCAAGGCCGGTGGTGGCACGCTGTATGACCTGGAATACCTGGTGGACGAGACCGGGCGGCGGGTCGCGGCCTTCGGCTATTGGGCCGGGTATGCCGGCGCGGCGGTCACGCTCAAGACCTGGGCGGCGCAGCAGCGCGGCGAGATCTGCGGCCCCGTCGGCGTCTATCCCGGCAAGGACGCGTTGAACGCCGAACTTCTGGCCGAGTTGGACGCCACCGGCGCTCCCCGCCCCCGCGCCATCGTCATCGGCGCGCTTGGAAGGGTCGGCACCGGCGCGTCCGATCTGTGCGAGGCGATGGGGGTCGAGGTGACCAAATGGGACATGGCCGAAACCGCCGATGGCGGGCCGTTCCCGGAGATCCTCGAAAACGACATCTTCCTCAACTGCATCTTCGCGCGGCCGGGAACACCGGTCTTTGTCCCGCGCGAGGCGTTGAATGCCCCGCGCAAGCTGACCGCCATCGGCGACGTGGCCTGCGACCCCGACAGCGACTACAACCCGGTGCCAGTCTATGACCGCGCCACCACATGGGAAGAACCCGCCCTACGCGTGGCCACCGACCCGGTTCTCGACGTCATGGCCATCGACAACCTGCCCTCGATGCTGCCGGTCGAAAGCTCGGAAGACTACGCCGCGCAGCTTCTGCCCTCGTTGCTGACCCTGACCGACCTGACCTCGGGCGTTTGGGCGCGGGCCGAGGACACCTTCAAATCCCATATCGAAAGGATCTGAGCCATGACGATTCACTGGTGTGGCACCGGCCTGTCGGCCATCCCCGGCCTGCGCCGCCTGATCGAGGCCGGCCACAAGGTCACTGTCTGGAACCGGACCGTCGACAAGGCCCGCGCCGAGGTCGGTGACCTGACCGACGACATCCGGACCTTCGACATTGATGCGCTGGGCGCGGTGCTGGAAAAAGGCGACGTGATCGTCTCGATGCTGCCGGGCGACTGGCACGTGCCGCTGGCGGAACTGGCGATCGAGAAGGGCGCGCATTTCGTCTCGTCCTCCTACATCGCGCCCGAGATGCGTGCGCTGAACGACAAGGCTCGCGAAGCCGGCGTCGCGCTGGTCAACGAAGTCGGGCTGGACCCGGGCATCGACCACCTGATGGCCCATGCGCTGGTCGATGACTACCGCGCCTCCGACGCCTTCGACCCGGAAAACCACCTCAGCTTCATTTCCTATTGCGGCGGCATCCCCAAGAACCCCAACTCGTTCCGCTACAAGTTCAGCTGGTCGCCCTTGGGTGTGCTCAAGGCGCTGCGTTCACCCTCGCGGTCGATCCGCGACTATGCCCCACTGGACGTGGCCCGGCCCTGGGACGCGATCAGCACCTATGTCGCGCCGCTGCCCGCGCCCGAAAGCTTCGAGGTCTATCCGAACCGCGATTCAATCCCCTTCATGCAGCAGTACCATTTCGAGGAGCACTGGCCGGTCAAGGAATTCGTCCGCGGCACCCTGCGGCTGAACGGCTGGTCGGATGCCTGGTTGGACGTATTCCGCGAGATCGAAACGCTGGAAGGCCCAGACGGCGATGCCAGGCTCAAGGAAATGTCCGACCAGTTCTGGACCGAGAACGCCTATGAAGAGGGTGAGCCGGACCGCGTCGTGCTCTGTGTCGGGCTGAAGGCCGAGAAGGATGGCAAGGCCGTCTGGCACAAGACCTACGTGATGGACGCCTGGGGCGACGCGCGCGGCAGCGCGATGGCGCGTCTGGTGTCGATCCCGGTTTCGCTGGCGGTCGAGGCGGTGCAGGACCGCGCCATTCCCGCCGGTGTCCATGCCGCGCCCAGCGATCCGAAACTGGTTCAGGCCTGGATGGCCGAGATCGACAAGCTGGCACAGCACCTGCAGGTGGTCGACCACCTGGCCTGAACCAACCAAAAAAGCCATTCCGGACGCACCGGAATGGCTTTTTTCTGGTATTGTGACCGACCGTTCGATCGGCGCCTGTGGTTCAGATGTAGCGCTCGATCGTTTCCTCAAGATCGCTGCGGTTGATGCCAAGCTCGGACAGCTGCCGGTCATCCAGACCACTCAGATGTTGCGCCGCGCGTACGATGTCATCCTTGACCGCCCGGATGCGCATGGCGCGATCGAACAGTAGCAGCGCGCTGGCGGATGGGCAGGGTTGTTGAGTCGGTTGCATTGTGTCGAGCATCGGCTGTTTCCTCCCGGTTTGGCCGGTGTCCTTTTGGGGCGCGGCCCTGGTTACTGCGTAAACGCGGCGCGCTGATAGACGCTCTGATAGGCCGTTTGGGGGATGTCTGAGCGGGTGATGCCGATATCGTGGAGCTGCTGGTCGCTCAGGCGTTCGAGGTCACGGACCGTCTTCGCAAAGATCTGCTTCCGAAACCGTTCGGTCTTGGCCTCGGCGTATTTTGCAAAAAGGTCATGAAACAGGCTGTGGTTCGACTGTGTGGTTTGTGCGGTTGCCATTGGTTTGTCCTCCTGAAAACCGAACTGCATTGCAGTACTGTCATCAGATAAAAGGACGCCGCGTTAACGGTTCCGTACCAACGGATTAAGCTTTGTTAACCTGACGTCAGGATGGGCAGAGTCACTGACCGGATGGCAGGGCCACCCGGATGGCGAAGGCGGTGGCGGGGTCGATCTGCGGGTCAGCAAGAAGCGCCCGCAGCGCAGGGGCAAGCGTATCATCCCCCCAATCGCGCGTGGCCAGGGCGATCTGCCCGGCCGTGCTTTTGTCGTGCGCCATCTCGTCGACAAAGATATCCAGGATTTTCCCGCGGTGTTCCGGCATCGCTTCGCCGCCGTCGATCAGCGCCGCGATGATCGCCCGGCGATCCTTTGGGGAAAGCGGGCTGGCGGTCAGAGCCTCCTCGATCGTACTCAGGGCTTGGTCGCCGTCGATTTCGATACCGGCAAGCGCCCATTCGCGCAGGTTGAACCCTCCGGTGGCGACCGCCTTTGGATAGACCGCGCGCACCGCCTTTGCCGCGGCCGGATCAGATTGCAGGCCCAGCAGCCGGATCGTTGCCGGGGCATAGGCTACGCGATTCAGGCTCCGCAAATCGCGCAGAAGATCCGGGGTTGCAGCAGCATCGCGCAGGTCGCGCACAGCCGCATAGGGTGCCCGGTGGAGTTCGATGAGAGCGGTGTTCCGCAACAACCGGTCACCGGAACTCAGATAGGCGGCGAAAAACGCGGCGCGCTCGGCGGATCGGGATCCGTCCAACCGCCAGCCTTGGCCTTGCGCCTGTACCTCGACAACAAAACCGGACCGCTGCGGCGTCATCAGAAACCCTTTGGTCCAGGATTGATCAAAGGCGCGCCCGGCCTTGTCCCGGCTGCCGGGGCCATAGATCATCAGGACCACCCGGTCAGGATCAGCCCGCAGAGCATTTCGAGTGCTGCTGTCCACCAGAAACGGTATCTGGGGGAGGTCCGAAACCTCGTCCCAACTGCCTTTCAGCAACCCGACGGGTGCATAGCGGAACGGGTCGTCGGGCGCTGGCGCGGCCAGAACGATGACCGAAGCAGACAACAACCGGTCGGCCAGAGAGTTTTCGGGAAGTGCCAGACAAACAGTGCAGGCCAGCGCCGGACGCTGCGGCCACGCCGGAACGGCCATAAGGGCCAACACCAATATCGTCTTCAACATCCGCGGCATCTGGCGCCCCTGCTGTGGACCGGGCGCTGTGCCATACACGGCGCCCTCTGCCCCGGAGCATAGCGCAGAAACACCGTGCGGGCGACCAAGTCTACATCAGGTCGTTCTCGACATCTTCGGCCGAGATGCCCAACGCGTCCAACCCGTTCTCAAGGTGGTCCGACAGATGCGGCGTGCCGATCAGGTAATCCGCACATGGCGTCGATGCCTCGGCCTTGGCCGTAGCGATCGCCTCGCTGAGGTCGTCCGGGAAAAAGCTTTCACGTCCAATCCACATGATCGCGACCAACTCGGCTTGCTCGTCCTCGTCCATGCGATCGATAAAAGCCCGCAGCTCGCCCTCGGCGCGATCCAGTTCGCGGCCCATCATGGCGACCTGGGCGACTTTGGTTGGCGAGATTTCCAGCATTGGTTTCAACTCCTCTGTCCGCAATTGGAGTCCATCTCAACCATTGCACAGCGCCTGCGTCCTTGATCTTGCGCAAACTGCAGATCGTCACTCGTGCGGGCGCGAGACGGGGTGAGATGGCACCGGTGCGGTGCGGAACGGTCGGAAGGTGGCCTTCTTGACCCACAGTTTCAGTGCCTGCCAGTGGATCAATGCAACCGCCCGCCGCGCGCCAAACGGGCGTCGCAGCAGCGAACGAAGGATCGCGCCATTGGTGAGAGGTTGCCGGATGCCCGTGAGCGTGGCAATCAAACCGCCCCCGTCGCGGCCGTAGTCGATCCAAACCCCGACCCGATCCGGGCGCAGGTCGAACCGGAAAGTGTAGGTGCCCTCGATCTTTTGAAAGGGCGAGACATGCATGACCTTGGTCGCGCAAATCCGGTCAGAAGGAGCGATCACGTCAAACCCCGGCTTGTGGCAGACATAGCTGTGCCGCGTTCCGTGAGTGTTGGTGACCTCGGCCACCACGGCAAACAGTGCGCCTGCGTCATTCAGGCAAAACCAGAAACTGACCGGGTTGAATACGTGGCCCAGCACCCGGGGTTGGGTCAGCAACAGAACCTGCGCGGGTTGGGGGATTTGCATCGCCCGCAGACTGTCGCGGAGCCACGGGGCACCCCGACCATCGCCAGGCACACCTCCATGATCGCGGGTCCGCCAGCCGGTGAGGTTGGGTCTATCTACCGAAAACAATGCGGGCGTTTCCGCCGCCTGTTCGGGATCCAGCAGGATGTAGTCGACCGAGTAGCGAAAGGCGTTCTCGATGGCACCTTTCCTTCCGTGAAAGGTATGGGCCGGAACGAAGTCGATTTCTGGCATGGTCGGACTGATCTTTTCTAGCGGTCAACATTCTGGATCGGCTGCGTTTTTCAGCGAACATCCATGATCATGATACGAAAAAAACGCGCGACCGGATCAAAAATCTCGGGCAGGCGTGATCCGACTTGGGTGCGGCACCGTAATACAGTTATGTTTACCGAGATGGACACCGTTGTTCCGGACGATGTCGCGACCGCCCCGGCGGCGCGGCCGGCTGGGCGCGGCACGAAACGAACCAAGGGATCGTCGGTGAACGGCACGAAGAATAATGGCGCGGCAAGATGCGAGTGGGTGTCCCACGTCCAACGCATCCGGCAGTCGCAGGATCAGGCGGCGTTTGCCGAGCTGTTCCAACACTTTGCCCCTCGGGTCAAAGCGTTCCTGATCCGGTCGGGTTCGGACGCGACGTTGGCCGAGGAGTGCGCGCAGGAAGTCATGGCCACCTTGTGGCACAAGGCGCATCTGTTTGATCCGTCACGGGCTACCGTGGCTACATGGGTCTTTACTATCGCGCGGAACAAACGCATCGACGCCATTCGCAAACAGCGGCGTCCTGAACCGGAAGAACTGACATGGGGTCCCGAAGCGGAACCCGAACAGGAAGACGTAATCGCGCTGCAACAGGAAACGGCGCAACTGAAAACGGCCCTGCTGCAATTGCCCGAGGCACAGCGGGAACTGATCGAGAAGGCGTATTTTGGTGACCTGAGCCATCGCGAGATCGCTTCGCAGACCGGGCTTCCGTTGGGCACCATCAAATCGAGAATTAGGCTGGCGCTGGACCGCTTGCGCCACGCGATGAACTGAGATGATAGAGATGAGCAAAGAGATCAAACATCACCTGACGGACGACCTGCTGATGGCCTACGCCTCGGGCACACTGCCCGAAGCGTTCGACCTGATGGTCGCGACCCACCTGTCCCTGTGCGACCATTGTCGCGCCCGCGCTGAGAGTTATGACGCGGTGGGCGGACACATGCTTGAGGACCAGGTCGAAGCCGCACCTTTGTCCGCGGATGCCCTGTCATCGACAATGGCTCTGATCGCGCAGGGTGCTCCGACCCCCAAGCCCGCGCGCGCGAAATGCGACGTGCTGCCGGCACCGTTGCAGGATTACGTCGGCGGCGATGTGCACAGCATTCGCTGGAAGCCGATTGGCATGGGCGTCAAGCAGGCCATTCTGCCAACATCGCGCGACGCTACGGCGCGCCTGTTGTTCATCCCGGCCGGTGCGGCGGTACCGGACCACGGCCACAAGGGCATGGAACTGACCATGGTTCTGCAAGGCGCGTTTTCCGACGAGGTGGATCATTTCGCCCGCGGCGATGTCGAGATTGCAGACGAGGATCTGGAACACACACCCGTGGCCGACATGTCCGAGGACTGCATCTGCCTGGCCGTGACCGACGCTCCGCTGAAGTTCAACAGCCTGATCCCACGATTGGTGCAGCCCTTCCTGCGAATCTGAACGGCCCCTCAGTTGTGCTAGGCTTGGAGCCGGGAATCACCGGGAGGATATGCAGAATGTTGAAACAAGCTCTGGCAGCCCTGTTCATTGCCGTTGTGGCCCTGCCGGCCTCGGCCCAAAGGACGGCCGAGGTGAAATTCCAGCCCGGAAACTTCGGCACAATGGTCAACGGCACCATTACGGGTGATGAATATTTCGACTACGTGCTGGGTGCGAAAGGCGGGCAGGAATTGTTTGCCGAACTTCAGGTCAGTGATACCAACGGCAGCGGCGTAGTCTATTTCAACATCTTGCCGCCGGGCAGCGACGGGGTAGCGATCTACAACGGCTCGATCGAGGGCACCACCGCCCGCATCAACCTGCCCGAGGATGGGAATTATACTATCCGCGTCTACCTGATGGGCAACGACCGGGATACCGGCAAGACCGTCGGCTACAATCTGGACCTGTCGATCCAGTAGGCCTCAGCCCTCGGACTTGCCCAGCGGCACCACGTTGGCGTGGTCCTCGGGGGCCAATTCCTCGAAATCGAAATTGTCCAGCCGCTGCGCGCGGCGACCGGCCTTTTCGGCGCTGATCTTGATTTCCGAGATATCCTTGGCCGCCTGTCCAAAGTGACGATCCAAGTTGCCGACCCGTTCTCCGAGGCGTTCCACATCCTTGTGCAGCAGGCCAAGCTCCTTGCGGATCGCGCCCGCCTGTTCGCGCATCCGCGCGTCCTTGAGGATGGCCCGCATCGTGTTCAGCGTGGCCATGCAGGTGGTCGGCGAGACGATCCAGACCCGTTTCGAGAAACTCTCCTGCACCAGTTCGGGGAACTTGGCGTGCAACTCGGCATAGACAGCCTCGGAGGGCAGGAACATCAGCGCCCCGTCGGCGGTTTCACCATCCAGGATGTACTTGGTCGAGATGTCTGTGATGTGCTTGCGCACCGTGCTGCGGAACATCTGCACCGCCGCCTTCAACTCCATGTCATTGCCCGCGCCCACCAGCGCCTCGTAGGCCTCCAGCGGGAACTTGCTGTCGATCACGATGGGGCCCGGCGGGTTGGGCAGGCGGATCAGGCAGTCGGCGCGTTTGCCGTTCGACAGGGTCGCCTGCAGCACATAGCTGTCCGAGGGCAGCGCCTTGGACACGATGTCGTTCAACTGGATCTCGCCGAAGGCACCGCGGGTCTGCTTGTTCGACAGGATGTCCTGCAGCGACAGCACGTCGCCCGACAGCTTGGTGATGTTGTCCTGCGCCTTGTCGATGGCGGCCAGACGCTCTTGCAGCTGGGTCAGCGAGGTCGCTGTCTGCTTCGACGACCCATGCAGGGTTTCCTTCATCCGCTCCTGCATCTCGGCCAGCGCGCGGGCGGATTTCATGGCGTTGTCGGCCAGCCGGTCGTTCATCTGCTGCTGCACCGCCGACAGCCGCGCCTCGACCGTCTGGATCACCTGCACCTGCGCATTGGCCTGCGTGTCCGAGACATGCTGCAACCCGCCGCGCAATTGCTCCTGCCCCTGCCCCAACTGCTGCACATGCTGGCCCAGATAGGCCAGCTGCTGCGTCAGCGGCTCGGCCATCCGGGCCGAGCGGTTGGCCGCGCGCAGGGCCAGGAACAGCAGAACGAGGATCAGCAGAACCACCCCCGCCCCGATCAGGGCGGCCATCACCATGGGATCGTTCAGTGAATATTGGGTGCCTGCGATTTCTATCATCTCAACCTGCGCGTTCTTGTTTTGTTTCTTCTTTTCTACCGCCGACCGGCGGCCGGATCAACTGCGGCCGAACAAGCGCTCGATATCGCTCAGCTTCAGTTCCACGTAAGTCGGCCGCCCGTGGTTGCACTGGCCCGAATGGGGCGTGGCCTCCATCTCGCGCAGCAGGGCGTTCATCTCTTCGGCGCGCATCCGGCGGCCCGAGCGGACCGAGCCATGGCAGGCCACGCGGCTGAGGATCGCCTCGATCCGCGCCTGCACCGTCTGGCTTTCGCCGTGATCGGCCAGCTCGTCCAGGATATCCAGGATCATCGCCCGCGCGTTGACCTCGCCCAGAATGGCCGGGGTTTCCCGCACCGCCACCGCGCCGCCGCCGAAGGGCTCGATGGTCAGGCCCAGGCGCGACAGGTCATCGGCCACCGCGATCAGGCGGGCGCAGTCGCCCTCGGACAGTTCGACGATCTCGGGGATCAGCAGCGCCTGCGCGGCCACACCGTTCTCGGCCATCTGTGTCTTGAGTTTCTCATAGACCAGCCGTTCATGCGCGGCGTGCTGGTCCACGATCACCATGCCGTCGGCGGTCTGGGCGATGATGTAGTTTTCATGCACCTGACCGCGCGCCGCCCCCAGGGGCAGATGCTCGGGCGGCGTCTGGTCGGGCTGCGCGGGCTCGGCCACGGGCTCGACCACGCTGCCGCTGTAGGCCTTGGCAAGATCGGCAAAGCCAGGTGCCTGCGCCTGATAGGCCATGGCCCGTGTCGCGGGCGAGGGCCGGTCCATCTGATAGACCCGCGCGGGTGCCACCGGGGCCGGTTCGGGCCGCATCGCACCCAGCGTCGCGTTGGCCACGGTGGTCGAGGCGCGGTGCCCCGCTTCGGCCAGCGCGTGCCGCAGGCTCGAGACGATCAGCCCCCGCGCCACGCCGGGATCGCGGAACCGCACCTCGGATTTCGCGGGGTGCACGTTCACGTCCACCAGCGTTGGCTCGCAGTCGATGAACAGCGCCGCCGCCGGGTGGCGGTCGCGGCTGAGGAAATCGAAATAGGCGGCGCGCAAGGCCCCGGTCAGCATCTTGTCGCGCACCGGGCGGCCGTTGACGAACAGGAACTGCGCCACTGCTGCCCCGCGCGAATAGGTGGGCAGGGCCGCGTAACCATAGAGCCGGATCCCCTCGCGGGTGGCGTCGATTTGTAAGGCATTCTCGGCAAACTCGCGCCCCATAACGCGGGCCAGCCGGGCGTGCAGCGCGTCGAACAGGTCTCCGTTTTCGCGGTCGGCGCGGAACACCACGCGCCCCTCGCCCCCGCCCGAGACATCGAGCAGGGTGAAGGTGATGGACGGTTCCGCCATGGCCAGCCGCTTGACCGTGTCCGAGATCGCCTGCGCCTCGGCCCGGTCGGTGCGCATGAATTTCAGCCGCGCGGGCGTGGCATAGAACAGGTCGCGCAGCTCGACCACGGTGCCCGCCCGCAGGGCGGCGGGCTTGACGCCCTCCATCTTGCCGCCGGCCACGCGGATCTGGGCTGCCTCGGCCCCCGGCGCGCGGCTGGTGATGGTCAGACGCCCAACCGCGCCCAACGAGGGCAGCGCCTCGCCGCGGAACCCGAAGGTGTGGATGTTGAGCAGGTCAGACCCGTCGATCTTGGAGGTCGCGTGGCGCGACAAGGCCAGCGGCAGATCCTCGGGCGCGATGCCGCACCCGTCGTCGGTGACGCGAATCAAGGTCTTGCCGCCATCGGCGATGTCTATGGCGATCCGGGTCGCTCCGGCGTCGATGGCGTTCTCCACCAGTTCCTTGACGGCCGAGGCCGGGCGTTCGACCACTTCGCCGGCGGCGATGCGGTTGATCGCGGCCTCGTCGAGTTGCCGGATTACCGGGCGATTTTCGCTGATATTGGGGTTTGCCTGCGCCATACCGCTAGACCTAGCACAATCGCACACGATTCTGCCACCGGTTTACGCTGCTTTGGTATAGGGGGTCGGATCGCCCGGCCAATCGAGATGCGCAACCCGAATTGGTTGCCAAAAGTTTCACGATTGCCCGGGCGATCCGTGGTGAGTGGTGGTCATTAACTGTGTAATGGCGCGGTGTCTAACACGGTGCGTTGGACAAATCTGCTTAAGGTTCGCTTGCCCCGTATCGTGGGCAAAGTTTGGCCGATCACCGACCGGAGCGGGTGGCGGGAACAGGCCGGATCAGCCCGGACCCGGCGCCGCTGCGCGCATCCGGCAGGGGCCAAACACGGCCGCGATAGCCAGAATCAGGCCGGACATGGTGGCAATCATCCCGGCCGCACTGACGGCGTCCGATCCGCCCAACCACAACGGGCCATATCCAGCCAGGATATACCCGGACACGGCGGACAGGATGGCGAAGACAACACTCCAGGCAATCTGGGTCTCAAGCCGGTCGGTCATCATCCGGGCGGCGGCCGGCGGGCAGATGAACATTGCGATCACGATGATCGAGCCGACGGCATCAAACGCGGCCACGGCTGCAATCGCCGCCGCAATCACCAGCGCCATTCCCAGCGCCCCGGTTCGAATTCCGATCGTCCGGGCAAAGCCTTCGTCGAATGTCGAGATCTTGAGCGGCCGCCAGAATAGCCAGACGAACAGGCTGACACCCACCAATGTTAGGGCGATCCGAGCAAGCTCGGGTGGCAGGCCGGCCAGCGCAACCGGATCCAGCAGCGAGGACCAGCCGGTCGCGTCGAGCCAGATCAGGCTTTCCAGGCTGCCATAGAGTGCGTGCTCGACATCCAAATGAACGCTCGAGGTATCGGTCTGCTCCAACAGCAGCACCCCTCCGGCGAACATGGTGGTGAATACGACGCCCATTGCGGCGCCCGGTTCTATCTGGCCCAACCTCCGGATGGTCTCGATCAGCACAACGGCGACAACCGCCGCACCGGCGGCGCCCAGCATCATCGGCCAAGTCGAGATCGCGCCGGTGACGAGAAAGGCCACGACGATTCCGGGCAGAACCACATGGCTGATGGCGTCGCCGATCAGTGCCTGTTTGCGGAGTACAAGGAAGTTCCCGGGCAATGCGCAGGCGATGGCCGCGAAAGTCCCGATCAGCAGAGGCGTCAAGGACAGGGGAACGAACTCTTCACCGCTCATGGGCGAACCTCCCGTGGTCCGCCGATGCGGCGGTCAATGTCGCCGATCTGGTCCCGGGTCAGAACGGTTTCGATGTCGCGTAACCCGTCATACAGGGCAGCGGCTGCCTCGTGCGCATTGTCGGCGCGTACGATTTCCCAGCGTTTCTCGTCGCGCAGCGCCTTGGCCGCCTGCGCTCTGCCCGCATCCGTAGCCACCCCGTCGGGCCGGGCCAGTCCAGCCTGACGCAGCAGGCGCAAAGTGTAGGGCTCATAGATGTTCTGGCCTTGCGCAAGCGCCAGCAACCCCTGACGGATGTGAACCCGCCGCTGGAACCGCAGATGCCGCACGATCGCGGCCAACACGCCGCGCACCGGAGCAAGAAACAGAGATACGACAAAAAAGCCAAAGCTGAACAGGACGATGATCGGTCCGGTCGGCAAGTTGGGCGCCGAGGCGGACACCGCCGCACCCAGATAGCCCGACAACCCGCCGATGACCCCAGACAACAGCACCACATGGTCGGACCGGTCCGACCAGAACCGCGCCGTGACCGCGGGTATGATCAGCAAAGCCACGATCAGGATCAATCCGACGATCTTCAGCCCGACAACCGTGACCGCCATGACAAGCCCCATCATCGCAAGGTCGATGCGATGCACGGGCAGCCCCAAGGCGGCCGCATATTCGGAATCGAACGCCACCATCATCATGGGGCGGCGGATGATCATGACGAGCAGCAGCGTTGCAGCGCCGCCGATCGCGATGATCAGAGCGTCAGACCACAGCATCCCGGCCGTCGAGCCCAGCAAGAACCCCTCAAGCCCGGCCTGTCGGCCCACCCCCATGGTCTGGATGATTGTCAGCAGAACGATACCGAAGCCGAAGAAGACCGACAGGACCGCCCCGATCGCCGCGTCCTCGGCCAGACGGGTGCGGCGGATCAGCCAGTTCATGCACAACAGACCCACGGCGGCCGAAATCGCCGAGCCGCTCAGCAGTCCGATCAGGTTTCGCCCGGTTCCGCCCAGCGCCACCAAAACCATAAAGGCGATGCAGACGCCCGGAAGGGTCGCGTGGCTGATGGCGTCACTGACCAGCGCCCGCTTGCGCAGAAACAGGAAGGTGCCTGTCACGCCAGCCGAAAAACCAAGCAGCGTGGCCCCGATGGCAACCAAGGTGGCGTTGTACCCCAATTGCAGGGTCAGTGCGTCCCACAGCATGTGTCAGCCCGCAGCGCCCGAGATCTGGTCGATCTGGGCGGTGGCCAGCCGGCCTCCATACGCGGCTTGAAGAGTCTCGGCGGTAAAGGCCTGCTCCACCGGGCCCTCGGCGACCTTGCGGGTATTGATCAGGAACACGTGGTCGAAATAATCCGTGACCGTGGCAAGGTCATGGTGGACCACGACCACCGTCTTGCCGGCTTCCCTAAGGGACTTGAGGACCGAGATGATGGCTTTTTCGGTGGCGGCATCGACCCCGGCAAACGGTTCATCCAGCAGGTACAGATCGGCATCCTGAGCCAGTGCGCGCGCCAGGAACACCCGTTGCTGCTGACCACCCGAAAGCTGGCCGATCTGGCGGTCCGCAAACTCATGCATCCCGACCCGATGCAGACACTCCATCGCGTGGGCCATGTGTCGCATCCGGACCCGGCCCAGCAAGCCCAGTTCCCGCGACAGGCCCATCAGGACCACATCGATGACCCGCGTCGGGAAATCCCAATCGACGCTGGCGCGCTGCGGCACATAGGCGATACGGGCCCGCTGCCGGTCCAACGCCTTGCCGAACACCAGCACCTGGCCTGACAGCGGCTTGACGATACCCAGCGCCGCCTTGAGCAGCGTCGATTTGCCAGCGCCGTTCGGTCCGATGATGGCCGTCATGGCCCCGGGCTGCACCGTCATATCTACCGAGAAAATGGCCGGTTTCTGGCCGTAGGATACCGTCATCCCCCGGATCACAAGCGGGCTGTCCTGCACCGTCAGGTCCCCGTTTGATGCCGATTTTCCAGCCGCAAGCTCCAACATGGTCAGAGCCCCGCCGACAGTTTGCCGGACATGCCGCGTTCGGGCACATCCGCACCCAGGCCCCGTGCAATGACCGTGATGTTGTGATCCAGCATCCCGATATAGGTGCCCTCATAGGTACCCGGCTCGCCCATGGCGTCCGAATACAACTCACCCCCGACCGAGACGGTATGACCCTTCGCCGCCGCACCCTCGATCAACGCCCGCATCGACCGATCCGAAACCGAACTTTCCACAAAGACGGCGGTCAGGTTGCGCGCGACCAAAGTGTTGACCAATTCTCCGATCCGGTTCAGCCCCGCCTCGGACTGGGTCGAGATACCCTGGATCCCCAACACTTCGAACCCGAATTCCTCGCCGAAATAGGCAAAGGCGTCATGGGCGGTGACCAGCACCCGGTTGTCTTTGGGCACCTGGGCCAGCACCTTTTTCCCATAAGCGTTCAACTGATCGATTTCAGCCAGAAAACGCTGGGCGTTGGCGGCGAAATAAGCGGCGGAGTCTGGCCGCACGTCGGTCAGCGCTTTCTGCACCTCGACCACGACGTCTTTCCACAAAACCGGGCTCATCCACACATGCGGATCGTATTTGTCGGCATAGTCGGCATGCGCACGCAGTTTCGACTTGTCGATGGCATCCGCCACGGCAACGACTTTGCGTTTGCGCCCAAGGTCGTGGAAGAAGTCTTCCATCTGCGCCTCAAGATACAAGCCGTGCCACAAGACCAGGTCGGCCCTTGTCGCGGCAACGATATCGCTGCGGGTCTGGCGATAGCCGTGCGGGTCGACTCCGGGCCCCATCAGCCCTTTGACTTCGACCTGATCACCGCCAACCTGCTGCACGGCGTCCGCAATCATTCCGGTCGTCGCCACGACCTTCAACGGCGCCTCGGCCCACGCCGCCAAGGGCAGCGAGGCACCGAGAGCAAGGGCAAGAAGAAAACTGCGGCGAATCATATGTGACCTCGTTCCGAGTACCAGTTGAGAATGAATATGCGAACCATTCGCAACTAAGTCAACCATGCTGCGAATTACTCGCAAGAAAAAGCCGGATTTGTCCAATTGGTCAAAAAAGTGGCCAAAGGCGTCCGGTTTGCCTTTCCTTTGGCTGTTTCCCGTGCGATTTTGGCGCAAACCTCCCAAAGGACGTGACAATGGATACGCAGAGCTCAGAAAGCCCCGTGCGCACCGCGCATCTGCCGCAAGTGACCGAGCCCCGAAATCCCGGCATGGATCTGGACCTGGACTGGGTGCGCGCCGTGCAGGCCAACACCTCGGCCATTGAACGCCGCGCCGCGACCCTGCCCGGGCGCCGGTCGGTCAAGAAAGAGCATCAGGCCGCGTGGCTGCTGAAGGCGATCACCATGATCGACCTGACCACCCTTTCGGGCGATGATACCGAGGGCCGCGTGCGCCGCCTGTGCGCCAAGGCCCGCCAGCCCGTGTCACCTGCGCTGCTCAAGGCGCTGGACATGCCGCCGATCACCACCGGCGCGGTCTGTGTCTATCACGACATGATCGAAACGGCGGTGGATGCGCTGACAGGCACCGGCATTCCGGTCGCGGCCGTGTCCACCGGCTTTCCGGCGGGTCTGTCACCCTTTCACCTGCGCGTGGCCGAGATCGAGGAAAGCGTAAAGGCCGGGGCCGAGGAGATCGACATCGTGATCTCGCGCCGCCATGTGCTGAAGGGCGACTGGCAGGCGCTCTATGACGAGATGAAGGCGTTTCGCGCCGCCTGCGGCGATGCGCATGTAAAGGCCATCCTCGCCACCGGCGAGCTGGGCAGCCTGCGCAATGTGGCGCGCGCCTCGCTGGTCTGCATGATGGCGGGGGCGGATTTCATCAAGACCTCGACCGGCAAGGAAAGCGTCAACGCCACCCTGCCCGTGTCGCTGGTGATGATCCGGGCGATCCGTGACTATTTCGACCGCACCGGCTATCGCGTGGGCTACAAGCCCGCGGGCGGGATTTCCAAGGCCAAGGATGCGCTGGTCTACCTGTCGCTGATCAAGGACGAGCTGGGCGACCGCTGGCTGCAACCCGACCTGTTCCGGTTCGGCGCGTCGTCGTTGCTGGGCGATATCGAGCGGCAGTTGGAACATTTCGTCACCGGGGCATACTCGGCCGGATACCGGCACCCGATGGGCTGAGGACAGGAACAATGACAGTCAAAGAGATTTTCGAGACCATGGAATACGGACCCGCCCCGGAAAGTGCCGCCGAGGCCCTGGCATGGCTGGTCGATCAGGGCGACAAGTTCGGCCATTTCATCGACGGCGCCTTCACCAAGCCCGGCCAAGGGTTTGAAAGCCGCAACCCGGCCACGGGCGAGGTTCTGGCCAAGCTGACTCAGGCCACCCAAGCCGATGTGGACGCCGCCGTGGCCGCCGCCCGCAAGGCGCAACCCAAATGGGAAAAGCTGGGCGGCCCGGCCCGCGCCCGTTACCTCTATGCCATCGCGCGGCTGATCCAGAAGCATGCCCGCCTGTTCGCAGTGCTGGAAACGCTGGACAACGGCAAGCCGATCCGGGAATCGCGCGACATCGACGTTCCTCTGGTGCAGCGGCATTTCTACTATCACGCAGGCATGGCCCAGCTGATGGAAGCCGAGCTGCCCGACGCGCAGGCGCTGGGGGTCTGCGGCCAGATCATCCCGTGGAACTTCCCGCTGCTGATGCTGGCGTGGAAGGTGGCCCCGGCGCTGGCCATGGGCAACACGGTGGTTCTGAAGCCGGCCGAATACACCTCGCTGACCGCGCTGCTGTTTGCCGATATCTGCATGCAGGCCGGTCTGCCCAAGGGCGTGGTCAACATCGTCACCGGCGACGGCGCGGTGGGCGAGATGATCGTGGCCGCGGACGTGGACAAGATCGCCTTTACCGGCTCGACGATCGTGGGGCGCCGCATCCGCGAGGCCACCGCCGGGTCTGGCAAGTCCCTGACGCTCGAGCTGGGGGGCAAGTCGCCCTATATCGTCTTTGACGATGCCGATATTGACAGTGCCATCGAAGGTCTGGTCGATGCGATCTGGTTCAACCAGGGCCAGGTCTGCTGCGCCGGTTCGCGCCTGCTGGTGCAGGAGGGCATCGCCGAGCGCTTCTATGCCAAGCTGCGCGCCCGCATGGACACGCTGCGCATCGGCAACCCGCTGGACAAATGTATCGACGTGGGTGCCGTGGTGGACCCGGCACAGCTGCAGACGATCAAGTCGATGGTCGAGGGCAACGCGGTGGGCCAGGTTTACCAGCCAGCCTGTGAGTTGCCCGCCAACGGCTGCTACTATCCGCCGACGCTGATCACCGGTCTCGAGACCTCGGACCCGCTGATGCAGGAAGAGATATTTGGCCCGGTTCTGGTCTCGTCGACCTTCCGCACCCCGGCCGAGGCGGTCGAGCTGGCCAACAACACCCGCTACGGGCTGGCCGCAACGGTCTGGACCGAGAACGTCAACCTTGCGCTGGACATCGCGCCCAAGCTGGTCGCGGGCGTGGTCTGGGTCAATGCCACCAACCTGTTCGACGCGGCCGCGGGCTTTGGCGGCGTGCGCGAAAGCGGCTTTGGCCGCGAAGGTGGCTGGGAAGGGCTGAGCGCCTATACCAAGCCCAAGGGCAAAGCCAAGCCGCTGGCCAAGATCGAACCCGTCGCGGGCGAAGGCGGCCCGGTCGATCCGGTCGACCGCACGGCCAAGCTGTATATCGGCGGCAAGCAGGCGCGGCCCGATGGCGGCTATTCCCGTGCGGTCTGGGGCAAGGCGGGGTTGCTGGGCCATGTGGGTCTGGCCAACCGCAAGGACGTGCGCAACGCGGTCGAGGCCGCGGCAGGCGCGGCGGGCTGGTCCAAGACCACCGGCCATCTGCGGGCGCAGATTCTGTATTACATCGGCGAGAACCTCTCGGCCCGCGCCGACGAGTTCGCGCATCGCATCGACGCGATGACCGGCCGCAAGGACGGCACGAAAGAGGTCGACGCCGCGATCCAGCGCCTGTTCACCGCCGCCGCCTGGGCCGACAAGTATGACGGCCAGGTGCATGGCGTTCCGATCCGGGGCGTGGCGATTGCGATGAAGGAACCGGTGGGCGTGATCGGCGCGCTTTGCGCTGACGAGGCGCCGCTGCTGGGTCTGGTCTCGGCCATGGCCCCGGCGATCGCGATGGGCAACCGGGTGGTTCTGGTGGCGTCCGAGCCCTATCCGCTGGCGGCGACCGATTTCTACCAGGTGCTGGACACCTCGGACGTGCCCGCAGGCGTGGTCAATATCCTGACGGGCAGCCATGAGGAGTTGGCCAAACCGCTGGCCTCGCATCTGAACGTGGATGCGGTCTGGTCCTTCTCGTCATCGGACCTGTCAGCGCAGATCGAGGTCGTCTCGGCCGGGAACCTGAAACGGACCTGGGTCAATAACGCGACGGCATTCGATTGGGGCATGGACCACACCCGCCGCTTCCTGCAGGCTGCGACCGAGATCAAGAACATCTGGGTGCCCTACGGCGAGTAGGGCCCCTTCCAAAGTGGGAGGCTCTACATGGACTTTGCAGGAAAGACGGTCGTCGTCATCGGCGGGACCAGCGGTATCAATCGGGGCATCGCCGAGGCCTTTGCGGCCTCGGACGCGAAACTGGCCGTGGCCAGCCGCTCGCAGGAGAAGGTGGACGACACCATCGCCGCGCTGAAGGCAGCCGGCGCGGCCGAGGTCATCGGCGCGGCCTTCGACGTGCGTGATGCCGAGGCGGTCGCGGCAGGGCTGCAACAATTCCACGCTGCGCTCGGTGATTTCGACGTGCTGGTTTCGGGGGCGGCGGGCAACTTTCCCGCGCTGATGGCGGAAATGTCGGTCAACGCCTTCCGCACCGTGGTCGAGATTGACCTGATGGGCACCGTGCATGTTCTGAAAGGCGCCTATCCCTATCTGAAACGGCCCGGCGGCAACATCATCAACATCTCGGCCCCGCAATCCTATCTGCCCTACGAGGGCCAGGCCCATGTCTGCGCGGCCAAGGCGGGGGTCGATCAGATCACCCGCACCCTGTCGATGGAATGGGGCGTGGAAGGCATACGGGTGAACTCGGTCGTGCCGGGTTTCATCGAAGGCACCGAAGGCGCCAAGCGTCTGGCCCCCACCCCCGACGCGGGCGAGCAGCTGCGCCGAGACGTGCCGCTGGGCCGCTGGGGCACCCCGCAAGACGTGGCCAACGCCTGTCTGTTTCTGGCCTCGGACATGGCCAGCTATATCAGCGGTACGGTTCTCGCCGTGGACGGGGCGCTGTATCAGCGCGGTTCGGGTCAGTTCGGCCAGATGATGGGGCAGATGCTGCGCAGCATGAAAAAGGGGTGATCCGCGTCCGACAGGCTCGGCCGGCCTTGCCGAACACAGGCAGGGCCGTGGCCGCTTGGCAAACCGCCCCTACTGCAACTGCAAGATATCCGGGATGCAGAGTTTTCTTTGTGCCGGCATCTGGTCTGCACCATCCGACCGCTTCAGCCTTTTCGGACCATCCTTGACTTTGACCTTGGGCTCAGCGAGCGCGCCCCTCAGGGTCACCGGCCACGGGCTGCGCGCAAGTGGGTCGCCGATTTTTCTTGGCTGGATGTTCAGATCCAACACTTTGTCCGTCAGGTCGACAGCGCCAAAGACGACGACCTGAACATGATCTGTTTCCAACGTCGTCTGTTTCGTCTCGATTTTTCCATTCGAAATACTGATCGGCGCGCGCAGGCACACGATTGGCGCCACTTTCTGTTTTTCCTTGGTAAATACCCAGGGAAGAATACCCAGCCCGGCCAGATCCAGAAGCTGGGTTTCGATCGAACCGTCGCGCATTGAAACCGTGGCATTGCCACTCATGGTGCCGACGAATTGCTTGACGGTGTCCGTGCCCCCCGTAACCGAGAAATCTGCATACACCGTACCGCTGGCGCCTTTCTTGAAGTTCAGGTTTTGCAGAAGGTCATCCAACTGCCATCCGCCCGCCTTTCCGGTCAGGGTCAGCAAATGCGCCTCATTCGAAAGATCCATTTGCCCGCTTACGTCAAAATGACCACCTCCGTATTCAAACTTCAGAGGTCCGGCCCGTAGCTCGTTTTCGTCCAGGGTCAGTTCGCTCTGCAGGCTGCTGATGCCCTTGGCGCCCTCAATGTGACGCAGGTCTATGTCGACATCTACATTCACACCCGACAGCAAAATGGCCCGCCCGATGGGTTTGAGGGTCACATCCCTCAACGGACCTGTGTCACCGTCGCCTTTCTCGGCATCTTCCTGCTCCGGCGGTGAACCACCTATCTTGCGCAGTTGGGCGGCCGCCTGAACGATGGTCCTGATTTGATCGATTTTTATCAGATCGCTCTCGATCGTCCCCTGCAGCACGGGATCGCTTGTTGCATCATCAAGATCCGCCGCGATTTTCAAGACCGACTCGGAAACCTCGACATTGGCATTGGCATTCCAATCGGTGCCTTCACTTACTAGGTCGATTTCAAGATGGGCCCGCCCGGTGTCCACCGGCTCCAGCGACAAGGCCTTCAGAAGGTCCGCGCCCGACGGAACATCCACATCGATCGCCAGATCCAGATTCTCGAACTTGAGGACATTTTCTACGGACCCGTGCACCTCCAGGTTCCAGACCTCGGTTTCGCTTGTCTGACCATCCAGATTGGTCAAAGCAAGCTGTTCGATGTTTCCGTCCAAATGAAAGTTTCCCGAAAACCTGCCAAGCTGGTCATCGGGGCCCAGCAGTTCGGGCGAGATCAGACTGCTTGCCGGAATATCAATCAAACCTTCGGCGGATACGCCCTGCAACTGCAACGCATCCTCGACCGAACCGGTCAGAATGATAAACGGATCGGCGGGGTTTCCGATCCTCAAATTGATGTTGCCCACGCTCAGGGCGCCTTCGGGCGTTCTGGCAAGCTCGGAGAATTTGATCGGCGGCGGGCCCTCACCAGAGGTGTCCAAGGTGAAACCGTTCGTCTTGATGACCATCTGCCGTTGCGGGACCTGTCCCGGGACACTGTCGATGACCATATCCACAGCGATAAGCTTGAGGTCATACCGCGAGGCAGCCGGAGCCGGCTCGGCATCCTCTGCATACAGGCGAATGCGGGTCGTCAGAGAAACATCTTCCGGATTGCCTAATTCCCCAATTTGTCCGGTGACGGAAAGGCTTTGGCCACCATCCAGCTCGGCCAGAACAGACAGGTCATCAATCCGTGCGACGCCATCTGCCAGCTTGAATGTTGCACCAACACTGCCCGAACCCTCCAACACGCGGTTGAGTTGCAGGACATCGAGCAGTTGACCCAACTGATCGACCTCGAGGGTCGTCTTGACCTGAAGGCCGGTCTCCACAGGAATCTGTTGGGCTTCGACCGAAATCTGATCAAAGTTCAATGCCACTTGGAACGGGTCCTGGGGCGGGAACATGCCCTTCAGGTCAAAACTCTGACCGTTGAGCGACCCCGCTCCGACCGCCGAGGCAACATCGGTTTCGGCATCGCGCTGCAAAACCAGTTCTGGAAGCTGCAAATCCAGTCCTATGCCGTTCAGGTCGTTTTGATAAAGTACAGTGACATCCTTCAGGTCGATCGTGCGATCCGTCAGAATTCCGGCCAAAGGCTGGGGCGGGCGTTCCGAAGTCTTGTCGGTTTCGGCCCCGGCGCGCGAAAAGGACTGCCAGTTGGTCACGCCTTCTTCGTCTGTGATCAGGTTCAGATGAACTCCCGACACTGAAAGATTGCTCACCGACAGCTGGCTGTTCCACAGGTCCCGTGCAGATACTTCGAACTCGATCTGATCAATCGCTGCCAGATCCGCCTCGGCCTTCTGCGTTGCGGGCAGAACCAGTCCAGCTGCTGATACCTGCAACTGACGGCCAAGGCCCAAACGCACCTCATCCTCAATCAAGACCTGCTGGCCCAGCTTCTTTGAGATCAGGTTCTCAACGAAACTGGTCCGCACCGACGAAAACAAAGCGGACGACAGAAACAGCCAAGCCGCGGCAAAAACCACAAGCGCGACCGCGCAACAGATCAAGACACCTTTGACAATTATTCGCACGTTATCCCTCAGCGTCCCGATTCAGCATGTGATTACCCTAGAGCATTTATCCATCATGTTAATGGAATACATGTTTCGCACGCCTTCTCAGGCCACGAAATCGCCATTGCCCTGGCCAACTCACCCTTTGGATTCACACAATCATCCAATTACTGCTATACGTGAATTCTTTTGCGAATGAGGGCATGATGAATTCACTGACCAGAATAACGCGTGGGATAGGCGTCGCTTTCAAGGACGGCAGAGTGAAAGGCATACTCGCCTTCACCGTCGGAATGATCCTTTGGGCGTCAGTGTTCTACCATTTTGTCGAGGGGTGGAGCTGGTTGGACTCCGTCTATTTTTCCGTAGTGACGATCTCGACAGTGGGTTTTGGCGACTTTTCTCCCGAAACCGCTGCAGGCAAGATCTTTACGATGGCGTACATAATCGTGGGTCTGGGTATCTTCGTCACCGCCGCCACGACCGTGGCCGACACGATCCTGTCCCAAGACGACGAGACCCCGCAAAAATAGGGTCTGACCAAAGTGTGCCACGGCGTGTTTTGCGCCCCACGATCCGCTTGCAAATTGGGGGCTGAGTAAACCACCGCACTGCCGGGCATCCCCTAAAAGCTCAAAAATATACATATTTACTTTTTTGAGTGTAACATACGGAAAAACATACCAGGGGGATGGAATGGAAAAGACTCAGGACGCAAAGATTGTCGACCTTGCGATAAGGTTGCTGTTTCTCGGGCTGTTTCTCTACAGCGCCTTGGTCATGGTCGCCCCGCTTGCAAGCGTGGTCATCTGGGCCACAATTCTTTGCGTTGCGCTTTATCCGGCCTTCGATTGGCTTCAGTCCAAGCTGGGGGGACGGAAGAAGCTGGCAACGACGATCCTGGTTTTGCTGGGTCTGCTTCTCACACTGGGGCCGGTCGCAACGGCGGTATCTGGGGCCGCGGAACTGGGGTCCGAGTTTGCCGAGCAAGCTGACAAGGGCGAGTTGAAAATACCGCCGGCGCCGGAAGGCCTGAAGGATCTGCCTCTGGTCGGCGCCAAGCTTGCCGATGCCTGGGGCATGTTCGAACGGAACCTGGATGGTGCGCTTGCAAAATACGGCGCGCAAATCCTCGAGATCACCAAATCGCTCTTTGGCAAAGTTCTGGGGATCGGAATCGGGCTTCTCGGCCTTGCGCTGTCGGTGGTGATCATGGGCGCCCTGTTCAGCCCCGGACCGGATCTGGTGCAGGGCCTTCAGCGCTTTGCCAACCGCGTATTTGCGCCACGCGGCGGCGAATTCGTCACTCTCGCAGGGGCCACGATCCGGAACGTGACCAAGGGTGTAATCGGCGTTGCTGCTATTCAGGCCGTTGTTGTCTGGGTCTTGTTGGCGCTGTTCGGGATATCCTCGGCCGCGACGCTGGCGTTCATCTGCCTGATCCTCTCGATCATCCAGATCGGCCCCGGCCTCGTTCTTCTGCCGCTGGTCATCTATGCATGGAGCTCCATGTCCGGCGGAGCGGCGCTGATCTTCACCGTTCTGGCCATTCCCGTCAGCATAATGGACAGCTTCCTGCGGCCGGTTTTCATCTCAAAAGGCCTGGAGACACCGATGCTCGTGATCCTCATCGGGGTTCTGGGCGGGATGATGGCCTATGGCCTGATCGGCATCTTCATGGGGCCGGTCTTGTTCGCCGTCTTCTACGAGTTGTTCAAGGTCTGGATCGACGCCTCACCAGCGACGGATGACACCGCCGAGGGAGCCGCAAAATGAGGAAGACGATCTGGACGACACTGGCCGTCATTCTCATCTTCCTCACCTGGTATCTGGTTGCTGATCGAAAGACACCGTTCACCGGGAATGCGCGGGTAAAGGCCGTGGCGACCCAAATCGTTCCGCAGGTCACGGGAACCGTGATCGAAGTATTGGTGGAAAACGGACAGATCGTTTCGGCCGGCGATCTGCTGGTTCGGATCGACCCGAGACCCTACGAGATTGATCGCGACAGAGCCCAGGCCGACCTTGAGGCGGCCACTCAGGAGGTCGGCGCATCCTCGGCCGAGGTAAGTGCGGCGCAAGCCAAGTTGGCCCGCGCGCAGAGCGATCTGGATACGATGCGCATTCAGACAGAACGAGTCTTCGCGCTCGAGAAGAAAGGGCTGATTTCCATCTCGAAAGCCGACGATGCCCGAGGCCAGCTGGCCGAGTCCGAGGCGAACTATGAAAACGCCAAAGCGGATCTGGAGAAGGCCAAGCAAAGGCTTGGGGACGAAGGGAATGAGAATCCCAAAATCCAACGTGCCTTGGCGGCTTTGGCCGATGCAGAGCTCAATCTGGAATGGACCGAACTGCGCGCGCCGGCTACGGGCGTCATATCCAACTTGTTGATTGCGCCCGGCACATACGCCCGGTCCGGCCAGGATCTGCTGACCTTTCTTGATGCGACGGACGTGTGGATCGAGGCGTATTTCACCGAGAACAATCTGGGGCGCGCCACCGTCGGGTCTCCGGTGGATGTCGTGCTGGATATGCACCCCGGTCAGATCATCCCGGGCAAAATCGAAAGCTTCAGCGCTGCCGTCTCGCTGAGTGGCGGCGACACACCCGGACAATTGGCAAGCCCGCCGAGCACCAAAGGCTTTCTGCGTGAACCTGAACGGTTTCCCGTGCGCATCATACTGCCGGGCTACGAGGCCGGAAGCGCAGAGGACGATCTCAGGTTTCAGTTGAACGGTCAGGCGGATGTCATCATGTACCTCAGCGACAACGGGATACTGAACGCGGTCGGTCGGACATACATTCGTTTGGTTTCGATCTTTTCTTATGCGTACTGAGGACAGAAACGCCGTTTACAGACTTGCACTGGGTGTGACCGCCGTCTTTTCTCTGGGGCTTTTCCTTGGGTGGCCATTGGCGGTTGTTGGCGCGGTGTTCACCGCGCTCTTCCTTCAGGCACCTACCGCGTTACCGCTGGCCGCGTTTGCGAAACTGTTCATCTTCTCGATTGCGTTGATGTTCGTTTCTTTCCTGCTTTCATCGGTTTTCGCGCCCTATCCGGTCGTGTTTCTGATATTGGTGGCGATCGGGATAATCCTGTCCTTCATATGGTCCGTGTCTGGTGCCGGTGTCCTGCCGGGCGTCATCGCCCTGATGGGGGCGCTGATGATCCCCAACCTTGTTCTGCAATCTCAGGATCTGGCGCTGGTGCTTGTATTCTGGATCCCGCTGAATCTGTTGTTTGCCGGTTTCGTATCGACGCTGATGTTCACGCTGATTCCGGCCGCCCCCCAGAACGCCACGCAGGCCAAAGCCGCATCCGCCGCTGACTTTGACAAGCATCGGCGTATCGTCAGAATGTCGCTTGTCACGGTTCCTTTCGCCCTGGCATTTTTTGTGTCTGGTGCGTCTGCCCTGTTGGTTCTGTTCTTTGTGGCCCTTCTCAGCCAGCAACTCGCTGCGATGCCTGCTGCCGGTAAAGCCGTGGCCAAGGCGATGCTGACGGCAAACCTGCTCGGAGCAGCTGCGTCCATCATCTGCTACGAAGTCAACGTCATCGCGCCGGTCATTCTCACGCCGATCCTTCTGTGCTTTTTCGCCTGCGTGACGCTGGGCGCGCTCGGCAAATCCCAGATCCCGCTGGCCGCCGCCGCCGGATCGGCCCTGACGACAGTCCTGATTGTCTACGGCGGGTCGATTTCACCGTTTTCGGACGAGGCCGATGTCAAAAGCATCACTCGCGTTCTGCAAGTCGCCAGCGCGGCCCTGTTCGTCATCATAGCCTACGTGGTCGTGGATGAGTTCTGGCCGGAAAAGAAACGCGAAAACCCGGTGAATGCTTGACGCAACCGCCAACTTTGGCGGCCGCGGCAAATTGGACTGACGTCAAAGCTGCAGGGGCGGCCCCAGAAACTCGATCTGCCATTTCTCGGAGAATGCGTTCAGCACGTCCCGGTCGGGAACTCCGTCTGCCATAATGTCTCCCAGCCCGTTGAAAAAGGCGACCGTGTCTAAGGATGGCAGTATCATGACCAGTTGCCGCGCCGGCCCGTCGGAAAGGTTCCGAAACGCATGCGCGGCGCCCCCGGGGATCGTTACGACGTCCCCTGTCTCTGCAACAAAGCGCTTTCCATCGCACTCATAGAGATACTGCCCGTCCAAAACGCGAAAGATTTCAGTTTGTGGGTGACGGTGCAGGGGCGGGCCAAACCCCGGTTCATTTATGGTCTCTATGACCGATATACTCTCGTCGGTGGTGTCGTGCGGTATCCGGACAAACAACTGCAGTCCGATCGCTGGGACGTGGATGGGAGGGTCGGTCAACTTCGAATGCCAGAACTTATAGGGCATCAAGGATCCCTTCTTCCTTACCCGCGAAAATAGTTCCGCTTCATGATGACATCTGTCCATCAAGTGAAACAAGCCCGTCGGTGGATCCGCATGATCGTGAACACCGTACCGGTTTTACGGAACGGGTGCCGGATACGCGGACGATCCAGAGGTTGCACACGCTTCCGGATCACGGGGTCCCGGGGCGAGCGGCGCTGAATGACCGCTCGTCGGGAGTTTTGCAAAAGGCCTGCCGACTGCCGGCCCTTCGCGTCAGTTCGTGGTCTCAAGCCCCTCGGGTTTGCCTACAACCACGAAATGCAGCCCGTCCGGGTCCAGCAGCTCGGCCGCGACGCGGTTCACCTCGTCCAGCGTCACCGCGTTCACCTTGTCGTTTCGGGTCGCGATGTAGTCGATCGGCAGATCTTCCATCTGCATGCCCACCATGATGCCCGCGACCTGGGCATTGCCGTCAAAGCGCAACGGATAGGCACCGGTCAGATAGGTCTTGGCATCGTCCAGCTCTTTCTGGGTTACACCTTCGGTCGCGGCGCGCCGCCATTCGTCGCCAATTACCTCGATAGCCTGCCCGATCCGGTCATTGGCCGAGGATACCGACCCCAGATAGACCGAGGCCAGATCCTTGGGCACCAGATAGGTCCCGACGCCATAGGTCAGGCCGCGTTTTTCGCGCACTTCCTGCATCAGGCGGCTTTCAAAGCCGCCGCCGCCGATGATGTGGTTCAGGATGTAGGCTGCAAAGAAATCCGGATCGTCGCGGTCGATGCCCTTCTGGCCGAACAGTGCCACCGATTGCGGCGTGTCGAACTCGACCACGGTGACGCCGCCGGGGATCGTTACCTCGGCATTCCCGGGAATCGGTTTGCCCGTTTCGGGCAGGTCCGACAACAGATTGTCCAGCAACGCGCCCAACTCTTCGGGTGTGATGTCGCCCACCGCGCCCACATACAGACGGTCCTTGGCGAAGACGCCTTTGTATGCGTCGATGATGTCGTCACGGGTCAGGGCCGATACGCTGTCGATCGAGCCTTTGCCGTTGGATCCATACGCATGATCGCCATAGGCCATTTTGGCGAATGTCTCACCCGCGATGTCATTGGGGTCAGTCTGTTCCGAGCGCAGCCCGGACAGGACCTGCGCCCGAACCCTGTCGATCGCGTCCTGATCAAAGCGCGGCTGCTGGATGGTGGTGCGCAGCAGGTCAACGGCGTCGTCCCGGTTTTCAGTCAGGAACTGGGCCGAGATCGCAACACTGTCATCGGTGGCCCTGTATCCGATCGACGCGGCCAGAGATTCCAGCGCTCGCGCATAGGTGCGGGAATCCATGTCGCCCGCGCCTTCTTCGAGGAGGCCGCTCATCAGATAGACCGCGCCGCGTTTGTCGGGATCGTCCAGTGACGTGCCCCCGCGGAACCGCAGCTCCAGCGCAGTGAAGGGGATCGAGTGGTCCTCGACCAGCCAGGCCCGGATGCCGCCGGGCGAGGTGACCTCCTGAATCTTGATCTCGGCCCAGGCAGGCAGCGCGATCAGCAGGGCGATCAAAGGGGCAAGGAAACGGATCATTGGGTCACCTCGTCATCACGCATCAGCCAACCGGTGACCGACGCTTCGGGCTGAAGCACCTCGCGCGCGGCGGCAATGATTTCGTCGCCGGTGACGGCCTGGAGGATGTCGGGCCAGGCCTGCACGTCCTCGACCGTCAGTCCGCTGGTCAGCGCCCGGCCATAGCGGTTGCCGATTCCATCGACATTGTCTCGGGCATAGACCTGTGCGGCGCGCAGCTGCATCTTGATCCGGTCCAGATCCTCCGGGTTGACGCCTTCGGCGATGAAATCGGCCACCGCCTGATCCATCGCATCCTCGGCCTCTTGCAGCGACACGCCTTCAGCCGGAACAACGATCAGATCAAAGGTCGTGTCATCCAGCGACACCCCACGGTAAAACGCCCCGGCATAAACAGCCAGCTGCTGCTCAAGCTGGAGTTTCTCGTTCAGGTAGGACGTGGTGCTGCCGCCCAGCAGTTCGGCCAGCAGGAACAACGCCGCAGCCTTTTCCTGCGCACCGGCATCACGCTCGGGCGCGAGGTAGCTGCGCTGAACATATGGTTGCGACACCCGCGCATCCTTGAAGGTCAGGCGCCGCTCGGCGGTCTGAGGCGGTTCCTGCGATCGGACCCGTTCAGGCAGGTCCTGATTGGCGGGGATCACGCCATAATAGGTGTCGGCCAAGGCTTTGACCTCGTCCGGGTCCACATCGCCGGTCACCACGAGGATTGCATTGTTGGGCGCGTAATAGGTCTGGTAGAAGGACAGGGCGTCCTCCATGTCCAATGTCTCCATCTCGTGCTTCCAGCCGATCACCGGAACGCCGTAGCGGTGGTTGAGATACTGCGCCGCGCTCATCTGTTCGCCGAACAGGGCGCGGGGGTTGTTCTCGGTACGCTGGTTGCGTTCCTCCAGGATCACGTCGCGCTCGGTTGCGATGTCGCTGTCGGTCAGCCGGATGTTGCGCATCCGGTCGGCCTCCATCTTCATCATCAACTCCAGCCGGTCGGCGGCCACGCGCTGGAAATAGGCCGTGTAGTCATACGAGGTGAAGGCGTTGTCGTTGCCCCCATTGGCCGCAACGGTGGCCGAAAGCTCGCCCGCTTCCATCGTATCGGTGGCCTTGAACAGAAGATGTTCGAGGAAATGCGCCACACCTGACGATCCGATCGGTTCGTCCGCTGATCCGGCCCGATACCAAACCATATGCTGAACCACGGGCGCGCGGTGATCTTCGACCACGACGACATCCATGCCGTTATCCAGAGTAAAGGTGGTGACGGCCTCGTGCCCGGTTTCAGCCAAAACCGGGGTTGCGATCATCAAAGCGGCGCAAAACGCCAAGGCCCGAGCCATGGGGCATCCTCCGTTTCGTTACGGTGTTCAAACTACGGTGACGCCGAACGGGTTCAAGAGCGATGACGGAAAGTTAAGAATTATTCATCCGGCGGCGAAGAGGGTGTTTCCAAGCCCTGTCTGCGCAAAGCTTCGGTTTGCACCTGTGGATCGATGGCATTGCGCTTGTAGACCTGCGAATAGCGGTCCACCTTGAACAGGCGCAACCGCGTCCAGCGGCTTTGACGCTTGCGGAAATCCGCATCTTCCTGTGCCAGAACCTGGCGGGTGTTGGGGGAAACGCCATAGCGGCTGGAAGCCGTCACCAGCGCCCCGTCCGACGACGGAATACCGGTGCCGGGGTTCAGCGCGCCGGGATTGCCACCCAAGGCAGCCACGGCGTCAGCATTCGGGTTCGGGTCGGTCAGGTTCGCGCCACCCGGCGTCGGCGCGGGCAGGAACGCATAATCTTTGGGCTGGGTCAGCGGCTTGACCGGCATGACCGAAAACTCGTCCGGCCCGGGTCCTGGCGCTTCGAGATGGCGCAGGCCGATATCGGAACATCCTGCGACCGCAGCAGCAAGTGTCAGAGCAATAATGGCGCGCGGCATCCGCATCTTGGTCTCCAGCCTGTTTCAGGCGCTTTTATCGCATAACATCCGGCGCGTCACGAGGGCTTTTTGCCTTCGAACAGTACCAACCCGAGGGCACCCGCGAAAATGAACACGTCGGCAAGGTTGAAGACGAACGGGTTGTTGATGCCGCAGCAGGACATGTTCAGGAAATCCAGAACGTATCCATACAGCACCCGGTCAACCACGTTCCCCAACGCTCCGCCAATCAGCAATCCGCCGAAAACCAGCATCCGCCGCGATGCGGCCGTGCGCCAGAGCCAGACGAAAACGCCGATGCTGATGGCCAGCGAAATAGCGATGAGAAACCAGCGCGCAGCTTCGGAATTGCCCTGGAACAGGCCAAAATTGATGCCGCGGTTCTCGCCGTAGCGAAAGGTCAGCAGCGGCGGCAGTACGTCGATGCCGCCGGGCCGGTCGGCCACGCGCAACACGTGGACCACCAGGTACTTGCTGAGCTGGTCGATCACAAATGCGGCCAGCCCGGCCCAGAGCAGAACCCGGACCCGCATCAGTGACGGAAGTGTCGCATGCCGGTGAACACCATGGCCAGACCGGCCTCGTCGGCGGCAGCGATCACCTCGTCATCGCGCATCGATCCGCCCGGCTGGATCACGCAGGTCGCGCCTGCGGCGGCGGCCTCCATCAGCCCGTCGGGGAAGGGAAAGAATGCGTCCGAGGCTACGGCCGAGCCGATTGTCAGCGGTTCGGGCAGGCCCAGGGTTTCGGCCATGCGCTCGGCCTTCTTCGCGGCGATCAGGGCCGAATCCACCCGGCTCATCTGACCGGCGCCGACGCCCACCGTGGCCTCGTTCTTGACGTAGACGATGGCGTTCGACTTGACGTGCTTGGCCACTTTCCAGGCAAACAGCAGATCGCGCATCTGCTCGGGCGTGGGGGCCAGCTTGGTCACGACCTTCAGGTCATCCATCTCGATATGCCCGTTGTCCTTGTCCTGCACCAGCAGCCCGCCGGCCACCTGGCGCACGGTCTTGCCGCCGGCGCGCACGTCGGGCAGAGCCTCGGTGGTCAGCAGGCGCAGGTTCTTCTTGGCGGCAAAGATCGCCTTGGCCTCGTCAGTGGCGCCGGGGGCGATCACGACCTCGGTGAAGATGCCGGTGATTTCGCGCGCGGTTTCCGCGTCCAGCGGCCGGTTCAGCGCCACGATCCCGCCGAAGGCCGAGGTCCGGTCGCAGTCGAACGCGGCTTTGTATGCCTCGAGCAACGTGGCGCCCGTTGCAACGCCGCAAGGATTGGCATGTTTGATGATGGCACATGCGGCGCTGTCGCGCGGGTCGAACTCGGCCACCAGTTCAAAGGCGGCGTCGGTGTCGTTGATGTTGTTGTAGCTCAGTTCTTTGCCCTGATGCTGCACGGCGGTAGCGACACCGGGGCGGCCCGAGCCATCGACATAGAACGCCGCCTGCTGGTGGCTGTTCTCGCCATACCGCAGGGGCTGTTTCAACTCGCCGGCGAACACGCGGCGCTTGGGGGTGTCGATTTGCAGTGCATCTGCCAGCCAGCTGGACACGGCCGCGTCATAGGCTCCGGTGCGGGCATAGGCCTTCTGCGCCAGCCACTGGCGGAAGCCCAGCGACGTCTTGCCGTAGTTTTCCTCGAGCTGATCCAGCAGGGCCGAGTAATCCTCAACATCGACCACCACGTTGACAAAGGCCTGGTTCTTGGCCGCGGCGCGGATCATCGCGGGGCCGCCGATGTCGATGTTTTCGATGCATTCGTCATAGCCCGCGCCCTTGGCCACCGTTTCCTCGAACGGGTAGAGATTGACCACCAGCAGGTCGATCGGGCCGATGCCATGCTCCTGCATCGCTGCCACATGGGCGTCATTGTCGCGCAGCGCCAGTAGGCCACCATGCACCATCGGGTGCAGCGTCTTGACCCGGCCATCCATCATCTCGGGGAATCCCGTGACCTCGCTGACATCCTTGACCGCAAGCCCCGCATCACGCAGCGCCTTGGCGGTGCCGCCGGTCGACAGCAGCTCGACCCCACGGTCGGCCAGGGCCTTGCCCAGATCGATCAATCCGGTCTTGTCGGAAACGGAAAGCAACGCGCGGCGCACGGGGTGAAGGTCGGTCATGGGTCCAAAGGTCCTTTTGGCTCAGTCGAAATCGGGCTCGTCTCGGTGCACGTCGCGCACGGCATAGGCTGTATCCTGCGCCTTGCTCAGCGTCCACCGGATGCGCGTCGCATACTCGATTGCGCGGCCGGATAGAACGATCTGTTTTGTCGCGCGGGGCTTCAGACGGCCTTTTTCCAAGTAAACGCTTGGCTCAAGAGACAATTTTCCGGCGCCGTCATGGCGAAAAACCCAGATCTCGCCGCTTTTAAGCGCCATCGAAACCGCAGACCCCCCCAGATCCAGCGCGGCGTCCACGTCCGGATGCAGGTGAAACCGGATGTCAAAACCGATCCCTGACAGCTTGGATGCGTCAACCGCCCGGTCAAATTGGCGTTTTGCCTTGTCGGTGGCCGTCAAAAGGATGTCTTCACCAGTTACCTCGCGCCCGTCAAAACGCAGCTCGATCGTACGGGCATGGGTAAGTCCGAACACCTTGGCGTACCCATCATGGCCCGCCATCACGCGCGCGCCTTCGAACGAATCCTCGAACTCCACCGGCACCTCGCTCGGGGCGTCCACCATTGCTTCGTTCGCGGTTCCCTTGGCCGGAGCAGCCAACCGGGCGCTGGAGTATCCATCCAGGCAAAGGGTCGAATGCGAAGGCGTGGCCCGCCCTGCCCGGCGCCACTCCAACCCGAAGCTTTCGCCTGAACCGCAATTGACGATCAATGGCCGCCGCCCCGAGGTCAGCTCGAAAGCCAATGTCGAAGCGTGCGCCATGTACGAGGCCGCCCCTTTGGCCGGGGGTGCTGCGTCGATGATCACCGTGGTGCGGGCGGCAGCCAGACGGGCATAGCCCATGGTCAGGCCTTTGACGGGTTTGGGTTTGACCCCGCTTTGAGCCAGCGCCTGCTCCAACCGGCCTTCTACGCCGCGGCCACCGCCGTGAAACCGGGCCAGCCCACCGTCTGCATGACGCAGGCTGCGCAGGGTCGGGGCAATCCGTTTGATAGCTGCCGTCTGGGCGGCGGGCGTGCCGCGCCCCACTTCGCTGAGCGCGGCGGATGTCCAGGCCAGCAGGGTAAAGACCTCGAGCAATTCTTCCGGATTCCGCGTTGGAATGCCACCTTGGGCGTCGATCTGGGCCTCGCATTCCCGCGCCAGGGCCCGAACGGCCGGGTCCGAGATGTCTTCCATCCCTTCCAGCGCCAAACCAGCCTGAACCAAGCCGGCCAACGCCTCGAAACGGGGCAGCCCCGGTGTCGCGGCGTGCCAGCGTTTGGACAGGAACCAGGTCTGCTGCGACAGAGACCGGAAAAACAGGCGGCTATGGACCTCGTCCATACCGCGCAGCAGGAACAGCGCGTGATTGATCCAGCGGATCAGGCGGCGTCCGGTCAGGTCTGGGGCCCAGCCCGGACCCTGCCCCTTGCCGTGGGTCTCGATCCAGCCCCAGACCCAGCGTTGCGCCTTTTCCCGTGCCGCGGCATCACCCACCGCGGCCAGATCGTCCAGCCAGGCAAATCCATGCCGTTCATCGTCGAATGCCGCGTTGGGGGCCACGACCTCCCATAAGCCCGTGTCCGGAGCTTCGACCAGATAACCCGCAAACAAAAGATTTCCCGCCACCAGTTGCCGCCCGCGCGCAAATGAACCAACGGTGCGCGGCTCGGGCTGACCGACAAAGCCGCTGACGGGCTTGCGGCGCTGGCTGAGGCGCGCGTAGAGACGGTTCTGAAACCGCACCCATCGGTTGGCCATGGTGTCCGAATTCGACATGACGTGTGTTGCTCTGCCCCTGCCGCTCTGCTGGCGTTTGAACCAACGATAGCCGGGCCGGTTCGTCAAGTCATCGAAAAGCGACCGGTCAGGCCGATTTGTTCAGGCAGGCGATGTAGAACCCATCCATGCCGCCCAGATCGGGCCAACAATCGGGACGCAGGCGCAGCCCGCCTTCCTCGGTCAGCCAGTCGGGCTGAACGCCGGGCACCTGCAGCGCGGCGCGGTCCACCTGCATGTCGGGATGGTGCGGCAAAGCCTCTTCGATCTGCACCTCGCCCTCGTCGGGCAACAGCGAACAGGTGCAATAGACCAGCCGCCCGCCGGGTTTCAGCAAGGTCCAGGCATGGGCCAGCATCCGGCCCTGCAACGCGATCAGGCCGCCGAATTCGGAGCCATCCTTGGCAAAGGGCAGGTCCGGGTGACGCCGGATGGTGCCGGTCGCCGAACAGGGCGCGTCCAGCAGGATCGCATCGTACTGGCCCTGATGGTCCAGCGCATCGCCGGCGACCACGTGGGCCGACAGCCCGGTCCGTTCGAGGTTTTCCCGCACCCGCGCCAGCCGGCCTTCAGAAATATCCAGCGCGGTGACCTCGGCCCCCGCCGCCGCCAGTTGCAGCGTCTTGCCGCCGGGCGCGGCGCACATGTCCAGAACCCGCTCGCCGGGCCGGGGCGCCAGAATCCGCGCCGGCAGGGCGGCGGCGGCATCCTGCACCCACCAGTCTCCGCTGGCATAGCCCGGCAGGGCCGAGACCTGACCCGCGTCAGTAACCCGCACCGAGCCGGTCGGCAGTTCGGTCCCCATGGGGATCGTTGCGCCGGGCTTTGGCGTCAGGTCCAGCGGCGCGCCGGCGAAATGGGCCTGCTCCATGCCCTTGACCGCATCCGTGCCCCAGGCCGCGATCAGCGGCTCGCGCAGCCAGTCCGGCAGGCGCGGCACCCGCATCTTCGGCCAGGCCTCGGGGCCTTCGGCGGCGATCTTACGCAGAACCGCGTTGACCAGCCCCTTGAGCCGCCCGTGCTTGCGCGAGCGGCCGATGATCTCGACCATCGCGTTCACGACGCCATGCGCAGCCTCGCCCTGGCACAGTTCGACCGTTCCCAGACGCAGCGCGTTCTGAACGGTCAGCGCCGGTGTGCGCCGCAGATGTCCCTCCAGCAGGCGGTCGGCGCGTTCAAGCCCGCGCAAGGTCTCCAGCGTCAAGCGCTGCGCCCGCGCGCGGTCTTCGGGGGCTAGGCGATCCAGCGCCCCGGCCGCCAGGCATTCGGACAGCAGGCGCCCCTCGCCCAAGATCTGATCCAGCAGATAGATGGCGCTGCGCCGCGCCGCCGTCGGGGTGTTGGTCATGAAACCGCCTTTGCAAGGTTTTCGCCCGCATTGCCATCAGCGGACGAGGGCGTATATCAAGGCCATGCACGGAAAGGAACCCGATGTCATGAGCGACGACCGCACAGACCTGCCGCCCGCCGCCCAGCGCGCCCTGGCCGAGGCCGAAGAGCGCCGGCGCAAGGCCGAAGCCGAGGCCAAACCCCTGCCCAAGGAACTGGGGGGACGCGACGGCCCCGATCCCGCGCGCTATGGCGATTGGGAGAAGAAGGGCATCGCGATCGACTTCTGACCGCTCAGACCGCCGCGCGCAGGGCCTGCAGGAAATCGCCGATCAACCCCTGCTGCTTTTTCGACTGCGCCCGGTCCCGCGGCCAGGTCAGCCAGTAACCGTCGCGGGTTTTCAAATCGGGACGCCCCAGCCGGATCAGGCGGCCGGAGGCTAGATCCGCCGAGGCCAGGGCGACCGACCCCAAAGCAACCCCCAGCCCCTGCCGCGCCGCGCCCAGGGCATGTTCCATCGAATCAAAGCTCAGACCGGCGCGAGGCAGATCCGTGTCGCCCGTCTTCTGCATCCAGTCCTGCCAGCCGGGCCGTTCGCCGCGCAGCTCGATCACCGGCGCGCCCCAGTCGACGCCCGGTGCCGCCATCGGGGTCAGGACCTCGGGCGCGATCAGGTCGGCGGCGCGCCCCGGCCAGTTGCCGCGCCCATAGCGGATCTGAAGCCAAGTCCGCTCGTCCTCCAGCGAGGACCGCCGGGCCACCGAATCCGTGGTGACCTGCACCTCGGGCCGCAGGGCGCGAAAGCCCCCTAGGCTGGGCAGCACCAGCGCCTGGATATGCGAGGACAGCCCGGCCACCCGCAACGCGCGCGGGGCGGTGCCGAACAGATCCTCGGTGTTGCGTTCCAACGCCCGCAGACTGTCCTGCACCAGCGGCAGATAGCTTTCGCCCTCGACCGTCAGCGACACGCCGCGCGCCTCGCGCACGAACAGGGACCGACCCAGCCAGGATTCCAGATTGGCGATGCGCTGGCTGACCGCCGCCTGGGTCAGGCCGAACTCGCGCGCCGCGGCCGAGAATCCGCCCAGCCTCCCGGCCGCCTCGAACACGCGCAGCCAGTCCAGCGGGGGCAGGCCGACCTTTTTCTTGCTCATTAGATTTTCCAACCCTCAGAGGAAACAAGCCTTAATTGTCGTAATGCCATATCCCGCGTATCTCCTCAATCAAAGCCCGCGCTGAACAGGAGAGCCCCATGCTGCGCCACGCCACCCATGACCCGGCGGTCGTTTCGGTTGAGTTCGAAGACGGCACCCGCGCCCGTTTCCACGCCATCTGGCTGCGCGACAATGCGCTGGACCCCCAGACGCGCGACCCCGGCAACGGCCAGCGCCTGATCACGATCGGCGACATTCCGGCAGAGATCGCGATTCAAGCGGCCGAGGTGGCGGGCGGTGACCTGCAGGTAACCTTCGCCCCCGAAGACAAGACGGTCACCTTCCCCGCAAGCTGGCTGGCCGCGCATGTCTATGACCGGGTCCAGACCCGCCCGATGGGCTGGCTGTCGCCCGGAACCACCACCTGGGACGGCGGGTTCGCGGCTCCGGCCGGCGATTGGACGCAGGTGCATGAAAGCCCTGCCGCCAAGCGCGACTGGCTGGCGGCGGTCGCCGAATACGGCTTTGCCAAGCTGACCGACGGCCCGACCGAGCCCGGTTCGCTGCTGAAGGTCGCCGATCTGTTCGGCTATGTGCGCGAGACCAACTATGGCCCCTATTTCGAGGTGCGGACCGAGGTGAACCCGACCAACCTGGCCTATACCGGCCTTGGCCTGCAGGCGCATACCGACAATCCCTATCGCGACCCGGTGCCCACGCTGCAGATCCTCTATTGCCTGGAAAACAGCGCCGAGGGCGGGGAGTCGATCGTGGTCGACGGCTTTCGCGCGGCCCAGCGCCTGCGCAATGAAAACCCCGAAGGCTTTGCCCTGCTGGCCGGCTATCCCGCGCGGTTCGAATACCGAGGTTCAGACGGGGTCTGCCTGCGCGCGCGCCGCCCGATGATCGAGCTGTCGCCCGATGGCGAATTGATCGGCATCCGCTTCAACAACCGGTCCTCGGCCCCGTTCGTGGATGTGCCCTTCGACCGGATGGAGGCCTATTACACCGCCTACCGCCGTTTGGGCGAGATCATCGACGACCCGGCAATGGGCGTCGCGTTCAAGCTGGAACCGGGCGAGAGCTTCATCGTCGACAACACCCGCGTGCTACACGCGCGTCTGGGATATTCAGGTGCCGGGTCGCGCTGGCTGCAGGGATGCTATGCCGACAAGGACGGGCTGCTGTCGACCCTCGCCGCGATGCGGGTGGCGCAACCGGAGGCGGCGGAATGAAATCCGATTTCCAGACCCTGACCCGCGACAACATCGTGGCCTTCATCGCCGATATCTTCGACCGGCGCGGGGGCGAGGAATATCTGGGCGAGCCGGTCACCATGGCCCAGCACATGCTGCAGGGCGCCACCATCGCCGAGCAGAACGGCATGCCCGAAGAGATCATCGTGGGCGCTCTGCTGCACGATATCGGGCATTTCACCTCGGAATTCGGCACCTACCACCCCGACGACACCGAGGACCGCCACCACGAGGATGCCGGCGCCGAGGTGCTGGAGCGGTTCTTTCCGTCGGTCATCACCGATTGCTGCCGCTATCACGTCGCGGCCAAGCGATATCTGTGTGCAACCAGGCCCGAATATTTCAACCGCCTGTCGGCGGCCTCGGTCCATACGCTGGAATTGCAGGGCGGCCCGATGAGCGCCGAGGAAGTCGCCGCATTCGAGGCCAACCCGAACCTGAAGGAAATTATCCAGGTCCGGTATCTGGACGAGGCCGGTAAACGGCCCGACATGGACACCCCCGGCTTCGACCATTTCGCGCCGATAGTTCAGCGCATGGTCGACCGGCATCTGGGCGAGGGTTAGAGCCCCAGCACATCCACCATGTCATATTGACCGGGGGCCTTGCCCTGCCCCCACAGCGCCGCCTTCAGCGCGCCTCGGGCAAAGATCGCCCGGTCGGTCGCCACGTGGCGCAGCACGATCCGCTCGCCCGGCGCGGCGAACAGCACGTCATGTTCGCCGACGATGTCGCCACCGCGGATGGCGTGGAAGCCGATATGGCCGCGTTCGCGCGCGCCGGTGATCCCGTCGCGGCCCCGGTCGGAGACCTCGGCAAGGTTCACGCCCCGCCCCTCGGCCGCGGCCTCGCCCAGCATCAGTGCCGTCCCCGAGGGCGCATCGACCTTGTGATGGTGATGGGCCTCGATCACCTCGATGTCGAAATCCTCGTCCAGCGCGGCGGCGACCTTTTTGGTAAGTTGCACCAGCAGGTTCACGCCCAGGCTCATGTTTCCCGCCCGCACGATCACCGCATGACGCGCGGCGGGTTCCAGCGCGGCGATCTGTTCGTCGCTCATGCCGGTGGTGCCGATCACATGCACGCAGCGCGCCTGCGCCGCCAGCGCGGCGAACTCCAGCGTCGCCTCGGGCGCGGTGAAGTCGATCACCGCCTGGGCCTGGGCAAAGGCCTCGAGCGGATCGTCGGTGACGGTCACGCCCAGCGACTGGCTGCCCATCGCGGTGCCCACGTCCTGACCGATCCAGTCATGACCTGTGCGCTCGACCGCGCCGACCAGCCGCGCCTTATCGCTGTCGGTGATGGTCTTGATTAGCATCTGCCCCATCCGGCCCGAAGCCCCCGTCACGACGATTCCCGGAATATGCGTCATTGCGCTGGTCCTTCTTCTGAAATTCGGCTCAAAGCCTCCTACCCGGTTCGGGGCCGCTTGGCAAAGCCCCGCTTTGCGCTTAGATCGGGGACATGGCTAAGAACAAATTCCACGACGGCCCCGGCCCCTCGCAACGGCAGCTTCGCGTCGGCGAACTGATCCGCCGCACCCTGTCCGAGGTGCTGGCGCGCGGCGACGTGCACGACCCCGACCTGAACCGCCTGTCGATCACCGTGGGCGAAGTGCGTACCTCGCCCGACCTCAAGATCGCCACGGCCTATGTGCTGCCGCTGGGCGGCAAGGGGCAGGACACCGTGATCGAGCTGCTGGCCCGCAACAAGGGCGAGCTGCGCCGCATGGTCGGCAAGAAGGTCGGCCTGAAGTTCGCCCCCGACCTGCGCTTCCGGCTGGACGAAACGTTCGACCGCATGGACGACACGCGCCGGATGTTCGAACAGGACGCCGTGCGCCGGGATCTGGACGAGTGATCCGCAGGGCGGCCGCTCTGCTCGCGCTGCTCTGGGCCGGACAGGCCGGCGCGGTGACGTGCGAGCGTGTGGCCCACGAAGACCGGCGCTATACCGTGTGCGAGGTGGACGCCACCGCCGAGGACCTGCGCCTGTTCCTGTATGACGACGCAGGTCAGGTGCTGGGCCATTTCTCGTCGGTGAACGAGGAACTGGCCGGTTCGGGCCAGCGCCTGAGTTTTGCGATGAATGCGGGCATGTATCACGAGGACCGCTCGCCCGTGGGCCACTATGTCCAAGACGGGCAGGAACTCATGCGCGTGATTCCCAACGCCGGCCCCGGCAATTTCGGCCTGCTGCCCAACGGGGTGTTCTGCATCCGCGAAGGCCGCGCCGACGTGTTCGAGACGCTGGACTATCTTGATCGCAAACCCGATTGCCGCTTTGCCACCCAATCCGGCCCGATGCTGGTGATCGACGGCGAATTGCATCCACGGTTTATCGAGGATTCGACCTCGCGCTATGTGCGCAACGGGGTGGGCACCAGCGCCGATGGCAGCCGCGCGGTGTTCGTGATCTCCGAAGATTACGTCACCTTCCATGAATTCGGCCGCCTGTTCCGCGACGTGCTGAAAACGCCCAACGCGCTGTTTTTCGACGGCAACATCTCGCGCATGTATGACCGGCCGGCGAACCGGTCCGACGTGGGATTCTCGCTGGGGCCGATCGTCGGCGTGGTCGAGGACATTCCGGCAAATTGACAGCGCCGGACCGATCCGCTAGGTCGCGCGCCTTAACAGACGGCAAGGTGCATCATGGGACGCAAACGCAAGGGTCGTGACATTTCCGGTTGGCTGGTGGTCGACAAGCCCGCGGGCATGACCTCGACCGCCGTGGTCAACAAGGTCCGCTGGGCACTGGATGCCAGGAAGGCGGGCCATGCCGGCACGCTCGACCCCGAGGCCACCGGCGTTCTGGCCGTCGCTTTGGGCGAGGCCACCAAGACCGTTCCCTACATCACCGATGCGCTCAAGGCCTATACCTTTACCGTGCGTCTGGGCCAGGCCACCAATACCGACGATGCCGAGGGCGAAGTGATCGCGGAAAGCGACCTGCGCCCCACCGATGACGAGATCAAGCAGGCCCTGCTGCCCTTCGTGGGCGAGATCATGCAGGTGCCGCCCAAGTTCTCGGCGGTCAAGATCGACGGCCAGCGCGCCTACAAGCTGGCCCGCGACGGCGAGGATGTCGAACTGGCCGCCCGCCCCCTGTGGGTCGAGGAACTGGTGCTGGTCGACCGGCCCGACCCCGACCATGCCGTGCTGGAAATGACCTGCGGCAAGGGTGGCTATGTCCGCTCGATCGCCCGCGACCTGGGTGAGGCGTTGGGCTGCCATGGCCACGTCAAGGAGCTGCGCCGGATCTGGTCCGGCCCGTTCGAGGCCGAGGACGGGCTGAGCATCGAGCAGATCGACGCGATGGCGAAAACCCCGGCGCTGGATGACTACCTGCGCCCGCTGGAAGAAGGGCTGGCCGACCTGCACGAGCTGAAATGCACCCCCGAAGGCGCGACCCGCTTGCGCAACGGCAACCCCGGCATGGTTCTGGCCAGCGATGTGGAATACGGCGACGAGGCCTGGGCTTCGTTCGACGGCAAGGCCGTGGCGGTGGGGGTCTACAAATCCGGTGAGTTGCACCCCAGCCGGGTGTTCGCCGGCTAGGCCCCATGCTATGCGAAGGCGCATGATCACCCGGTCCCACACCAAGGGCGACGCGCCCTCGACAGCCGTCTATTCCGACTGCGAACGCTATCGCTACAGCCTGACCCGCATCTGGGATCCGGCCGGGCGCCGGGCGCTGTTCGTGATGCTGAACCCCTCGACCGCGACCGAGGTTCAGAATGACCCGACCGTCGAGCGCTGCGAGCGGCGCGCGCGGGCTTTGGGATTCGGGGCGTTCCAGGTGACCAACATCTTTGCCTGGCGCGACACCGACCCGCGCAAGATGCGCGCGGCGGCCGATCCGGTGGGGCCGGAGAACGATGCCGCCATCCTTGCCGGCGTGGACTGGGCCGATCAGGTGATCGCCGCCTGGGGCACCCATGGCGCGCATCTGGATCGCGGCCCGGCGGTCGAGCGTCTGCTGCGCGGCACCGGCCAGCCGCTGTTCCACCTGGGGCTCAGCAAGGCAGGCCACCCCAAGCATCCGCTCTACATCGCGTATACCCAGCAACCCGAACCGTGGAACCGGTGACAAAGGGTTAACCACAGACTCAGGTTGACTTTGACCAACCCTTTGGCGGCATGGGATATTTCACACTCGGGGCGGCACGCTTTCGGAGGGTTCCCATGTTTCTGCTCGGATTGTTCGGTCTGGCCGCAATGGGCGGCGCAGCATACGCGATCAGCGACGTATTATCGGGGGATGAAGACGAGGACAACGACGATGTCATCGAGGAAGATGCCGTCGAAGACATTCCCGAAGGAAATCTGCTTGAGATTGACGATTCTTTCGAAGACCCGGCCGAGGCCGAGGATGCGTCCCACGAAACCATACTCTCGGACGTGGACGGAAACCTGGTCATCGCTGGCGGACCGGGTGTGGACAATCTGAGCGGGGCCGAAGGCAACGATCAGATCAACGGCTATGACGGCGGTGACATTATCGACGGTGGCGCCGGAGATGATACGTTGTTCGGCGCGGACTGGGATGACACGCTAAACGGAAACACTGGCGATGATATTCTGCACGGTGGCAACGGTCACGATGACCTCTCGGGGAATGCCGGTGACGACATATTGTACGGCCATGCTGGCGACGACCAGTTGGTTGGTGGCGAAGGCGATGACGATCTGTACGGCGGTCAGGGCAACGATAACCTTGCCGGTGGTGAGGGCGAAGACGCGCTGCAAGGCGGCGACGGCGAAGACATGCTCGCCGGCGGCGCAGGGGAAGACACGCTGTTCGGCGGTGATGGCGACGACACTCTGTCCGGACAGGACGATGGCGACACGCCCGCCAGCGATTTTCTGAACGGCGGCGCAGGGGACGACACGATCCTGGCAGGCGCCGGAGATGTCGTCACCGGCGGTCAGGGAGCGGACCAGATCGCCATCGACGGAACGGCCACAGGGAAGGAAGTCAGCGTCGTGGATTTCACCCCCGGAGAAGACAAGCTGCTGATCGAATGGAACGGCCCTGACGCGCCCGAAATCGGGATCGAACAGGATGCGGACAACGCCGATCTGACGGGCGTTCTGGTCAACGGGCGTGAGGTGGCCCATCTGTTTGGCGCCCAAGGTCTTGGGCCCGAGGATATCCAACTGACCCCGGGTCTGGACCCGACCCTGACCAGCCCCACCGGCTGACGGACCAGAATCCCTTTGCCATTTATTCCGATTGCGCCTATACGCGCCCATCCGCATCGGAATCGGTGCGGTTTTCTCCATGGGCCTGCGCTGGACGACATCCCGGCCTGCGCCATCAACTCTAACCTTCGAAGGAGACCCCGATGTCGATCACTGCTGAAGAAAAAGCACGCGTCATGAAAGAATTCGCGACCAAGGACGGCGACACCGGTTCGCCGGAAGTCCAGGTTGCCATCCTGACCTCGCGCATCAACACCCTGACCGAGCACTTCAAGACCCACAAGAAAGACAACCACGGCCGCCGTGGTCTGTTGAAGATGGTTGCCCAGCGCCGCAAGCTGCTGGACTACCTGAAGGGCAAGGAAGAAGCGCGCTACCAGGACCTGATCAAAAAGCTGGGCATCCGCCGCTAAGCGTGGAATACACCGCTTTCAAGTTCGAGACGCCCGCCGTATGGCGGGCGTTTTTTGTCAGAGGAGCGTGATGTTCAGTCCAGCGTGTTCTTGTAGACCACACCGTCTTTCATGATCAGGTCGAAGTTTTCGTGTGGGTTTGCAACCAGATCGATGTCTTCCAGCGGGTTGCCATCCACAAGGATCAAATCGGCATAAGCGCCTTCTGTAATCTGGCCCAGCGGTCCTAGCTGATAGGGATGACGGGGGCCGGACAATTCCAGCAGTTCGGCATTGGTCGAAGTGGCCATCTGCAAAACCTCGTAAGGAGAATACCACCGCTGCAGCTTGGCAAGAAACGCACCCTGCCGCTCGGCCAATTTCGGGTCGAAAAGAATGTCGGTCCCGAAGGCGGTTTTGACCCCCACTTCCTTTGCGGTCTTGTAGGTGAAATCGGTGCCGTTGGTCACGTCGATCCACTTCTGTTGGCTGACGGGGTCATCAAAGGAAAACCCGTCTTCGTCATCCAGCAGCGGTTGCACGGACAGCCACACGTCATTGTCACGCATCATTTCCATCGTCTCACGGCTCATGAGGAAGCCATGTTCGATGGATTTCACACCGGCCTCAATCGCGATGCGCGCAGCATCGTCGGTGAAAAGATGAGAGGCAACATAGGTGTTGTAGGTGTCGGCCACTTCGACAAAGGCTGCGATTTCATCCTTTGTGTATTGGCGAACGTCCAGCGGGTCGTATGTGGACGACACACCGCCCCCGCCCGCAATCTTTAGCTGCGTGGCCCCCATACGCATGACTTCTCGGGCCCGCTTGGTCACTTCTGGGACGCCATCTGCCTGCATCATCAGACCAACGCTGTACCAATACCACAAAGCATCGCCTTCGTTTGTCGGCACCGCCTGATAAGGGCGGTAATCAAAATGCCCGCCCGTCTGCGTGATTGGCGGGCCGGACGGCAGGATTCGCGGACCGGGGATTTCGCCTGCGTCGATCATCTTCTTGATGGCAAAGGAATTGCCGCCAACATCACGGACGCTGGTAAAACCCCGCATCAGAGTGCCTTCGGACCCCAAAGCGCCACGGATCGCCACACCCAAAGTATCATCGGTTACAACCGAGCTTTGCGGGCTGCAACAATAAAGGGTGTGCCAGTGCACATCGATCAGGCCTGGGATCAGGGTGCGCCCACCACCGTCGATCACCGTTGCACCTTCCGCCGAGATCGGGTCTGTCGAAACAGCCGCAATCAGGTTGCTCTCGATCAGAACATTCGCGTTTTCGATGCCCCCGTCGTTGACGCCATCAAATACATCCACATTGGTAATCATGGTCTGAGCCGGGTCTTGCTGCGCGGAAACCGAGGTGGCGGCAAGCAGCGCGGCCAAAAGATGAATACGCATGAAGTATCTCCTGTCAAACACCGCCAACTTAGCGAATAATCCGATTTGTATATGCGGAATTTCACTCGAGAACATGCATCCTGAACGTATCCTCGAAACTGCCCAAAGGCGTACAGAATGATAGCTCTGATCCTAAATGCCTACCGTCTGCTCAAGGCGATCGTCCGATCCTGGGATGACCCCCATTTTCGGGGTGGTTTGCTGCTGTGTGTGCTTATTCTTCTGTCCGGCACGTTGTTCTACAGCAGCGTCGAGGGCTGGCATTGGGTGGACGCGCTGTATTTTAGCGCGACCACATTGTCGACGGTCGGGTTCGGCGATCTGTCCCCGGCGACCAAGATCGGCAAGGTCTTCACCGTGATCTACATTTTCGTTGGGGTCGGCGTGTTCATCGCAATGTTCATTCAATTTGCGAAGGCTTTGTTGCGAGATCCTGAATAAACAATTCCGAACCAGATCAAACCCTTGGAACTATAACCGGGCCCGGTTTAACCGAAAGAACGCCCGCCATTTGGCGGGCGTTCATTGGTCGATGAAGTCAGTTCAGATCTTGGCGCGTTCAGACTTCAGCGCCAGCCACAGGCAGTAGCACATGATCAGCACCACAAGCGTGAACGGGATGCCGGTTGACACCGCCGCCCCTTGCAGCGCGGCAAGTCCGCCACCCAGCAGCAGCGCGATCGCGACCAGACCTTCCAGCGTGCACCAGAACACACGCTGCACCACCGGGGCGTCCATCTTGCCGCCTGCGGTGATCGTATCGATCACCAGAGACCCCGAGTCGGACGAGGTGACAAAGAAGACCACGATCAAAATCAGCGCGATCGGGGCCACGATGCCGTAGAGCGGAAGCTCTTTCAGGAAGCCGAACAGCGCGCCTTCGGGGGCATAGCTGTCGATCACCGTGGCTTTGACGCCCTCGGCGCCGCCTACGTTCAGCATGTCTATGGCCGCGCCACCAAAGGTGGACATCCACAGCGCACAGACCGCCGTCGGCGCCAGCAGCGCACAAATCACGAATTCACGCACCGTGCGCCCCTTGGAGATGCGGGCAATGAACATGCCCACGAAAGGCGACCACGCGATCCACCAGGCCCAGTAGAAGGTTGTCCAACCGTGGAAAAAACTAGTGTCTTCGCGCCCGAACGGGTTCGACAAAGCCGGCAGCAACCTGACGTAATCGGTCATCACGCTGAAATAGCGCGAGATCGCCGTGCCGATCCCGGTCACAGCGATCACGAACAGGAACAGGCCCACGGCCATGACCATGTTGATCTCGCTGAGCCGCTTCACGCCCGCGTCCATGCCCATCAGCACCGAACCCAGCGCGATCATCGTGATACCGATGATCAGCAAGACGACGACGGTGGAGCTGGGTTCAATGCCGAACACCTCGTAGAGACCGGCGGCAACCTGTTGCGCGCCCAGCCCCAGCGATGTGGTCAGGCCGAACAGGGTGGCAAACACCGCCAGCGTGTCGATCGCATGGCCCCACCAACCCCAGACACGCTCGCCCAGCAGCGGATAGAAGGCCGAACGCAGGGTCAGCGGCAGACCGAGATTGTAGCTGAAGATCGCGAGGCTCAGGCCCACAGCGGCGTAGACCGCCCAGCCCTCCAGCCCCCAGTGGTGGATGGTACCTACAACACCAATGTATTCATTGCCCGGCACCGCGATGTCGATGCCCAAAGGACGGGCACCGCCATCCTCGGCGAAATTGTAGTAAACCGGCTCTAACACGCCGAAGAACAGCAATCCGATGCCGATCCCGGCCGCGAACATCATCGCAATCCAACCGGCGTAGGAGTAATCGGGCTTGGCGTCTTTGCCGCCGATGCGCACTTTGCCCACCGGGAGAACGATCAGGGCCAGGCAGAACAGCGTGATTGCATCCACCGAAAGGACGAGGAACCAGTCGAAGGTGCTGGTCAGCCACGGCCGCAGCCAACCGAAGAACGTCGCTGCGGCCTCTTGATTGGCGAGGGCGATCAGCACGAAGGCAAAGATCAGGATGCTTGAGATGAGAAAAACCGGGTTGTGAATATCCAGCCCGAATGGGCGAACATTGTCCTGCCCCAGCTCGTATTCCGTTTCGAAATCATAGATCCGCGGATCCGGATCCAGCATTTTCTTGGTCTGAGACATGTGGCCGTCCCTTTCGTTCGCGCGAATTGCAAACGCCAAGGTATTCGGCCTTCGGACGACAGTGAGTAGTGTTACCCCCTTGGCGCCTTTTCGTCGTCTGGACCGCGGGTTCCGTGGTAAGAGGCTACACTGCAATCACTTTTTCACAAAATGCATTCGCCTACGGGAATATGTCTGCGCATCGCCAGCCATATCCTGACCGAGGTCGAGCGGACGGGTTCGCACATGTTCCGCGGCTTTCTACCGCCGTTGCGGCCCGAAATCTCTCACCAGCCTCGGCTGCATCGATTTCCGATCTGCCTAACCACGATGGTGAGCGATCGTCGTGTTTGCGAGCGGGTGCACGCCAGATGTTATGCGGGCTTACGCAGCGGAACGTTCGCGGTGTCGGCTGACGCAAAGGCGAACCACGACAGATGCAGGACCGTGTGCCTTCTGCGGGCTTATCCCTTTCAATCCGGCGCAATCTCATGTATGCGCGCGGTATCTGAGACGTTGTGCCCTGACCCCGGCACTCGAATGGAAGATAAATTGGGGTCGGCGGCAATGGGGCCGCCACGCAAAACGGGAGACCCGCAGGGGCGGGAGTGCTCCCATCTAGGATACGCTTATGTTTGATGTAACGAAAAAATCAATTCAGTGGGGCGAAGAGACGCTGACACTGGAAACCGGCAAGGTTGCCCGTCAGGCCGACGGCAGCGTGATTGCCACGCTGGGCGAAACCAGCGTAATGGCCAACGTGACCTTTGCCCGGGAGCAGAAGCCCGGTCAGGACTTTTTCCCGCTGACCGTGCACTATCAGGAAAAATACTATGCCGCCGGCAAGGTGCCGGGTGGCTTCTTCAAGCGCGAGGCCCGTCCGACCGAGAAAGAGACGCTGACCGCGCGCCTGATCGACCGCCCGATCCGTCCGCTGTTCGTTGACGGGTTCAAGAACGAAGTTCTGGTGATGTGCACCGTGCTGAGCCACGATCTGGTCAACGACCCCGACATCGTGGCGATGATCGCCGCATCGGCGGCCCTGACCATCTCGGGCGCGCCCTTCCGCGGACCGATCGCCGGTGCCCGCGTTGGTTTCGTGGATGGCGAGTACGTCCTGAACCCGACCGTCGACGACATGCAGGACCTGCGCCTGAACCCTGAACAGCGTCTGGATCTGGTTGTGGCCGGTACCAAAGACGCCGTGATGATGGTGGAGTCGGAAGCCTACGAGTTGACCGAAGCCGAGATGCTGGGTGCCGTGACCTTCGCGCACGAACAGATCCAGCCGGTGATCGACCTGATCATCTCGCTGGCCGAAGACGCCGCGAAAGAGCCCTTTGCGTTTGAAGCCCCCGACTACTCGGAGCTGTACGCTGCCGTGAAAGCTGCCGGTGAAGAGCAGATGCGTGCCGCATTCGCAATCACCGACAAGCAAGAGCGCACCGCAGCGGTCGCCGCTGCGCGCGAGGCCATCAAGGCCGCTCTGACCGAAGAACAGCTTGAGGACTCGAACCTGGGTTCGGCGATGAAAAAGCTCGAAGCCGGCATCCTGCGCGGCGACGTGGTGAAGGGCGGCAAGCGGATCGACGGTCGTTCGACCACCGACGTGCGCCCGATCGTGGCCGAAACCGGCCTGCTGCCGCGGACCCATGGTTCGGCCCTGTTCACCCGTGGTGAAACCCAGGCGCTGGCCGTGACCACGCTGGGCACCGGTGACGATGAGCAGTTCATCGACGCGCTGCACGGAAACTTCAAATCGAACTTCCTGCTGCACTACAACTTCCCGCCCTACTCGGTCGGCGAAGTGGGCCGCGTCGGTTCGCCCGGTCGCCGCGAAATCGGCCACGGCAAACTGGCATGGCGCGCCCTGCAAGCGGTTCTGCCGGCTCCGACCGACTTCCCCTACACCATTCGTGTGGTGTCCGAGATCACCGAGTCGAACGGCTCGTCCTCGATGGCATCGGTCTGCGGCGGTTCGCTGTCGATGATGGATGCGGGCGTTCCGCTCAAGGCTCCGGTGGCCGGTGTGGCCATGGGTCTGATCCTGGAAGACGACGGGGACTATGCCGTTCTGACCGACATCCTGGGTGACGAAGACCACCTGGGCGACATGGACTTCAAGGTTGCGGGTACCGAAAACGGTATCACCTCGCTGCAGATGGACATCAAGGTCGCCGGCATCACGCCCGAGATCATGGAGAAAGCCCTGGCTCAGGCCAAGGACGGCCGTCTGCACATCCTGAACGAGATGAGCAAGGCGCTGAGCGAGACCGCCGAGTTCTCGGTCCACGCCCCGCGCATCGAGACCATGCAGATCCCGACCGACAAGATCCGCGAAGTGATCGGCTCGGGCGGCAAGGTGATCCGCGAGATCGTGGAAACCAGCGGCGCCAAGGTCGACATCAACGATGACGGCATCATCAAGATCGCATCGCCCGATGGTGAGTCGATCAAGAAAGCCTACGAGATGATCCACTCGATCGTGGCCGAGCCGGAAGAAGGTCAGGTCTACACCGGCAAAGTCGTGAAGATCGTCGATTTCGGCGCCTTCGTGAACTTCTTCGGCAAACGTGACGGTCTGGTCCACGTGTCCCAGATCGAAAACCGTCGCCTGAACCACCCTTCGGACGTTTTGAAGGAAGGCCAGGAAGTGAAGGTCAAGCTCTTGGGCTTCGACGATCGCGGCAAGGTCCGCCTGTCGATGAAATGCGTCGATCAGGAAACCGGCGAAGAGATCGTGCCCGAGAAGAAAGAAAAGAAAGAGGAAGGCGCGGAATAACCCGCCCTACCCTTTGCGAAATCCAAGACCCCGGTTCCGGCCGGGGTCTTTTTGTTTTCCCTGGGCCTTTCCCGGGCCGCAGCCCTGTTCTATGCACGACACCATGCGATCCTTCATCATCCATATGTCCTCCAGTACCGCGCGCCGCCCCAATGCCGAGCAGCTCTGCGCCGACCTGCCCAGTGCCGAGCTGATCGAAGCGGTCAATGGGCGCGATCCGGCGCAGATTGCCGGGGTCACGCTGCATCCGGGCAACCTGCACCGCCCGCACTACCCCTTCGCGCTGCGCCCGGCCGAGATCGGCGTCTTCGAAAGCCACCGTCGGATCTGGCGCAAGATGGTCGACGAGGGGATCGATCTGGCCATCACCGCCGAAGATGATCTGCGCATCGATCCCGACCGGATGAACGCTGCACTGGATCTATTGCGCCCGATCGCGACCCCTGATCACTACATCCGCATCCCGGTCAAGCAGCGCGAAACCGCAGCCCAGACCCTAGCTGAGCGCGACGGCCTTCATCTGATCCTGCCCAAGGTCATAGGGTTGCAATGCGTCTGTCAGGTGGTGGGCCGGAAGGCGGCGGAACGACTGCTGGCGGCCACCGACCACATTGACCGCCCGGTGGACACGTTCCTGCAGATGCACTGGATCACGGGCCAGCCCGTCCACGCGCTGTTGGGCAGCGGCAACCAGGAAGTGGCCCGTGAAATCGGCGGCTCGACGATCCAGACGAAACCGCCTTTGACCGACAAGCTGACCCGCGAATTCAAGCGCGCCGCCTATCGCGCGCAACTGCGCCTGCATCCGCAGCGCCCTGGCTAGTCGGGCACCGCGTCGCCCAGTTCCTCGACCAGGAAATCCATCGCTCGGCGCACCCGCAGCGGCAGATGACGACGCTCAGGATAGACGATCCAACTCGCACGGCTTGGGTCTTCGTACCCCTGCAGTATCGGCTCTAGCTCAGGGGGGCGTTTCGCGCCCAAAAAAATCTCGGGCGCGTACATGACCCCCAGACCTTGCCGCGCGGCAGAAAGAACGGCGTGCGGGTTGTTGGCCTGCCACCGGCCATGCACCCGAACCTCGATCGGGTCGCCCGAGCCGGGGTCGCGGAATACCCACCGGTCATTGTTGGTGATCAGGCACTGATGATGCCGCAGGTCGGCCGGATGGGTTGGCCTTCCGTGCCGGTCGAGATAGCCGCGCGCGGCAACGCAGACCATCCGTCGGGTCGCCAGCCGCCGCGCGATCAGCCCGCTCTCCGTCAATTGGCCATAGCGGATGGCAAAGTCGAAGCCTTCTTCGGTCAGGTTCAGAAGGCGCGAATTGAAGTCGATCGTAACCGAGAGCTTGGGGTGCAGGCTTGCAAACCGAGCCAATGCCGGTGCCACGAACTGTTCCGCAAACGGACCGGCGGCCGACACGCGAATGCGCCCCGCGATCTGGGCCCGATCCCCTGCCGCTGACTGGTTCGCCTCTTCCAGACCCGCCACAAGCCCGGCCACCCGCGCGTGATAGTCGCGTCCGGCGTCGGTCAGGCGCACCACGCGGGTCGAGCGCGCCAAAAGCTTGACGCCCAAACGATCCTCAAGCCGGGCGACCTGACGCGAAACATGACTGACCGAAACCCCAAGCCGCCGGGCCGCAGCGGTGAAGCCCCCCGTCTCGACCACCATCAGGAATTCTTCCAGCCCATCCCACAGCGCCATCTCGCAGCCTCATTATTGCATGTCAGCAATAATGCTTTGCCAAATCCGGCACTAATCAACAAGCGGCAACAGACATATATCCCGATCACACAAGACACGGGCCGGGTGAACCGGCCGAACTAGGAGAAAACACATGGCTTCGACTGCAAAGAAAATTCTGATCGTCCTGACATCGCATGACCAGCTGGGCGACACCGGAGAAAAGACCGGGTTCTGGCTCGAGGAGCTGGCCGCTCCGTATTACGTGTTCAAGGATGCCGGTGCCGAACTGACGCTGGCCTCGCCCAAAGGCGGGCAGCCGCCGCTGGACCCCAAAAGCAGCGCACCCGACAGCCAGACCGACGATACCCGCCGGTTCGAGGCCGACCCCGAAGCGACGGCAGCATTGGCCAACACGGTCAAACTGTCCGAGGTGAACGCCCAGGACTATGACGCGATCTTCTATCCCGGTGGGCATGGGCCGCTGTGGGACCTGGTGTCGGATGAGAAATCGATTGATCTGATCGAGGCGTTCTGGTCGGCCGGGAAACCGGTCAGCGCCGTGTGTCACGCCCCGATCGTTCTTGCGCACACCAAGGCCGCGGACGGGTCGCCGCTGGTCAAGGGTCGTACCGTCACCGGCTTCACGAATGAAGAAGAAGACGCCGTCGGCCTGACGAATATCGTGCCTTTGCTGGTCGAGGATACGATGAAGGACCGGGGCGCACAGTTCAGCAAGGTGGAGCCGTTCCAACCTCACGCGGTGCAGGACGGCAAACTGATCACCGGGCAGAACCCGGCTTCGTCCGCTGCGGTTGCGAGGAAAGTGCTTGAGGCGTTTGAGGCCTGAGGACGTTCAATGCGGAACAGGGCGGGGCGTGATGCGCCCCGCCCCTTCCTTGCGTCAGCTCGGCGCTTTGGTCTTGCGCAGATAGGGGAAGATCGTCTCGAACTCGCCGAACTTCTCCTTGGCTTCGTCATTCGAAACCGACGGCGGGATGATTACATCTTCGCCCGGCACCCAGTTGGCCGGGGTAGCCACGCCCTTGGCGCTCATCTGCAGGCCGTCCAGCGCGCGCAGGATCTCGGCAAAGTTTCGGCCCACGGTCATCGGATAGGTCATCGACAGTTTCAGCTGCTTGTCCGGCCCGATGATGAAGACCGAGCGCACCGTTGCGCTGTCTGCCGGCGTGCGGCCGTCGGGCAGATATGCCTCGGCGGGCAGCATGTCGAAGGCTTTGGACACTGCCAGTCCGTCATCGGCGATGATCGGAAAGCCGGGGTTGGCCTTGCCATAGGCCTCGATGTCTTTCTTCCACTTCTTGTGGTCCTCGACCCCATCGACCGAAACACCGATCACTTTGGTGTTGCGCTTGGCCCATTCGTCGTTCAACTGCGCCACGGCCGAAAACTCGGTGGTGCAGACCGGAGTGAAGTCCTTGGGGTGCGAGAACAGGATCGCCCAGCTGTCGCCGATCCAGTCGTGGAACTGGATGGTGCCCTGGTCCGTTTCAGCGGTGAAATTGGGGACGGTATCGTTGATGCGCAAACCCATGATGCATCTCCTTTCCTGTGAAAACCCGAGTCGGTTGGTGCAAACCTAATCACTTTGCCCTCAGGTTAAACCATTGATGTGGCACAGGGGCAAAAAACGTGCGATCAATAATTTGATCAAATTTCCAGAATTGCCTTGCCCCAAGGGGGCCGCAGTGACAGAGTGCCCGGGAAAACCGACCGCGCGGTCGAATGAATGCGGATCAAGAGGACACGCCATGATCGAGAAACGCGATTTTTACATCAACGGCCAGTGGGTCGCCCCCAGCCAGCCCAATGATTTCCAAGTGATCGACCCCTCGACCGAGGAGCCCTGCACGGTGATCTCGCTGGGCGGTCAGGCCGATACCGACGCGGCCGTGGCGGCCGCCAAGGCGGCGCTGCCGGGCTGGATGGCCACGCCGGTCGAAGAGCGCATCGCGCTGGTGGAAAAGCTGATCGAGATCTATCCCACCCGTGCCGAAGACCTCGCGCAGGCGATGTCGATGGAGATGGGCGCGCCGATCGACATGTCGCGCACCCAGCAGGTGGGCGCCGGGATATGGCATCTGAAGAATTTCGTGCGAGCGGCCAAGGATTTCCAGTTCGAACGCCCCTTGGGCGACCATGCCCCCAATGACCGGATCATCTATGAGGCGGTCGGCGTCGCCGCGCTGATCACCCCTTGGAACTGGCCGATGAACCAGATCACGCTCAAGGTGGGCGCGGCGGCCATCGCGGGCTGCACCATGGTTCTGAAACCGTCCGAGCAAAGCCCTCTGAACGCGATGATCTTTGCCGAGATGATGCACGAGGCGGGCTTCCCCGCCGGTGTCTTCAACCTTGTGAACGGGGACGGGGCCGGCGTGGGCACTCAGCTTTCGGGCCACCCGGACGTGGACATGGTCAGCTTCACCGGCTCGACCCGTGCGGGCACGGCGATCTCCAAGAACGCCGCCGACACGCTGAAGAAGGTGCATCTGGAACTGGGCGGCAAAGGCGCCAACGTGATCTTTGCCGATGCCGATGACAAGGCGGTCAAGCGCGGCGTGCTGCACATGATGAACAACACCGGTCAGAGCTGCAACGCGCCCAGCCGGATGCTGGTGCAGCGTCCGATCTATGACCAAGCGGTGGAAACCGCGGCCGAGGTAGCCAACAAGGTCACCGTGGGCCCGGCCATGCAGGAAGGCCGCCATATCGGCCCCGTCGTGAACGAGCTGCAATGGACCAAGATTCAAGCCCTGATCCAGAAAGGCATCGACGAGGGTGCGCGCCTGGTCGCCGGCGGTCCCGGTCGACCCGAAGGGTTCAACAAAGGCTATTTCGTGCGCCCCACCGTATTTGCGGACGCAAACAACCAGATGACCATCGCGCGCGAGGAAATCTTTGGCCCGGTCCTGACGATGATCCCCTTTGACACCGAGGAAGAGGCCATCGAGATCGCCAATGACACACCCTATGGCCTGACCAACTATGTCCAGACGCAGGACGGCGCCCGCGCCAACCGCATGGCGCAGCACCTGCGCTCGGGCATGGTCGAGATGAACGGCCAATCGCGCGCTGCCGGTTCGCCCTTTGGCGGCATGAAACAGTCCGGCAACGGGCGTGAAGGCGGTGTCTGGGGGCTGGAGGACTTTTTGGAGGTCAAGGCCGTCAGCGGCTGGACGCCGGAATAACCCCGGCACGGAAACGTTCAAAATGCGGGGCAAGGCGCGGACAGGCACCTTGCCCCGTTTGCGTCAGGCCGGGCGCACCACCAGTTGTGGTTCGCCGTTCGACGTGTGACGGGCCGACCGTCCGTCCCAGCCGATCTGGCCGCTGACGCGCTGGCGAAAGGCCGAGAAGCTGTCAAAGGTCACCACGTCGACCGGGGTGTCGAACTGCAGCGTGATCCGCCGCTGCGCACCGTCGCCCAGCATCGTCAGGCCCCGGATTTCCCCGGTGAAGGGCTGGCCCAGATAGGTGCCCCGCACGCGGTCTCCGACCTTCAGGTGCAGCCGGTTTCCGGCCATCGCGTGCAACGTGTTCCAGTCGCGCGCGCCGTGCTGATGGGCGATCATCTCAAGCGATTGCGCATGGCTCAGGGCCACGCCCGCGCCACGCAGTTTCTCGCGCAGGCGTTTGGCCTGCACTTTCAGCTCGCCTACTGGGGCGATGTTTTGGGTCTGTGTCATGTCTTGCCTCGTTTCCATGAACGGGCGCGAGTATTGGACGGGGCTCGCCTTGCCATCCGCGCGCCGGGAAAGGGCAACAGATGTGGTTTGAACCGGGTTTCACCAAAGCCATAAGGCCGCGAGCGGCAGGAGACCCGAACCTGCGTGCCTTGTGGCAGGCGCGGAACCCCAAGTCAATCAGGCATCGGCCTGCGCCGCCTCATAGGCCAGCATGGCGCGTTTGACGGGCAACCCCCAGTGATAGCCGCCCAGCCCCCCCGATTTGCGCAGCGCACGGTGGCAGGGGATCAGCCAGCTGACCGGGTTGCGGCCCACCGCCGTGCCCACCGCCCGCACCGCCTGCGGCGTGCCCACGGCCTGCGCGATCTGGGAATAGGTCGTCACCTGGCCCGAAGGGATCTGCATCAGCGCCTCCCACACCTTGATCTGCAAGGGTGAGCCGATCAGGTACAGCGGCGTCGGCTCCAGGCGGTCGCTGGCCGCGCCAAAGGCCGACAGGACCCACGGGCGCAGGCGCATCGGATCCTCGACATAGTCGGCCAGGGGCCAGCGCGACAGCATGTCCTGCATCGCGGCCTCTTCGCCGGTCTCGGCGGAAAAGGCCATGCCGCAGATGCCCTTGGCCGTGCCCATCACCAGCGCCGGGCCAAAAGGGCTTTCGAACCAGCCCCAATAGATGGTCAGCCCCGCGCCCTTGCGGGCGTATTCGCCGGGGCTCATCGCCTCCCATTTCAGAAACAGGTCGTACAGGCGGCCGCTGCCGGACAGACCGACGCTGTGCGCGGTCTCCAGCATGGTGAAGCGCTCGCGCAGCAGCGCCTTGGCATGGCCCAGCGTCAGATATTGCTGGTAGCGTTTCGGCGACACGCCTGTCCAGCGCGAGAACAGGCGCTGGAAATGAGTGGGGCTCATGTCCATCTGGCGGGCCAATTCTTCCAACGACAGCGACTCGCCGCCTTGGTCGATCAGCTCGATCGCGCGCCGCATCACGTTGTAGTGGTAACCGGATTCGGATGTCTGGACGTTCATGGCATTCACCTTGTTGTGGCTTGCCCCATCCTAGCCGGGCCGGGCCCGACGGTGCGACCCGAAACTTGCGCATTGCCGGTGCGGCGGGCTTTGGGCTTGTCACCCGGCACCGCGGGCGGCATTAAGGCCCGGATGGCAAAGCAGCTTGATTATCACACGATCCGCGAGATCTTTACCCGGTTCCAGCAGGCCGACCCCGAACCCAAGGGCGAGCTTGAGCATGTGAACGTGTATACGTTGGTCGTCGCCGTGGCGCTGTCGGCGCAGGCAACCGATGCAGGCGTCAACAAGGCTACCCGCGCGCTCTTCAAGATCGCCGATACCCCGCAAAAGATGCTCGACCTCGGCGAAGAGGGGCTGATCGAGCACATCAAGACCATCGGCCTGTTCCGCCAGAAGGCCAAGAACGTCATAAAAATGTCCCGCATTCTGGTCGAGGAATACGGCGGCGAGGTCCCCAACTCGCGCGCCGCGCTGCAGTCGCTGCCGGGCGTCGGGCGCAAGACCGCGAACGTGGTGCTGAACATGTGGTGGCGATACCCGGCGCAGGCGGTCGACACGCATATCTTTCGCGTCGGCAACCGCACCGGCATCTGCCCCGGCAAGGACGTGGACGCCGTGGAACGCGCCATCGAAGACAATATCCCCGTGGACTTTCAGCTTCACGCCCATCACTGGCTGATCCTGCACGGCCGCTACCACTGCAAGGCGCGCAAACCGCAATGCGGCACCTGCCTGATCCGCGACCTGTGCCAATTCGAGGACAAGACCCTATGAAAACCTATCACCTGACCGGCATCGGCAACGCCGTTGTGGACGTCATCTCTCAGGCCGACGACAGCTTTCTCGAGATGATGGGGATCGAGAAGGGCATCATGCAGCTGATCGAGCGGGAACGCGGCGAGGTGCTGTATGCGGCCATGGAAAACCGGGTGCAGACCCCGGGCGGTTCGGTGGCCAACACCATCGCGGGCGCGGGTGCTCTGGGACTGGACGCGGCCTTCATCGGGCGAGTGCACGATGATGCGCTGGGCCGGTTCTACGCCGATGCGATGAACGAGGACGGCGTGGATTTCGTGAACCCGCCGGTGCCGGGGGGCGAACTGCCGACCTCGCGTTCAATGATCTTCGTCTCACCCGATGGCGAACGGTCGATGAACACCTATCTGGGCATCTCGTCCGAACTGTCCTCGACGGACGTGCCGGCCGAGGTGGCGGGCAACAGCCAGATCATGTTCCTCGAGGGGTATCTGTTCGACAAGGAGAAGGGCAAGACCGCCTTTCTCGAGGCCGCGCGCGACTGTCGCAACGGCGGCGGCAAGACCGGCATCGCCATCTCCGACCCGTTCTGCGTCGAGCGTCACCGCACCGATTTCCTGCTGCTGATCGAACACGAACTGGATTTCGTGATCGGCAACGAAGCCGAGATCAAATCGCTGTTCGAGACCGACGACCTGGAAGAGGCGCTGGCCAAGACCGCCGCGATCTGCCCGCTGGTGGTCTGCACCCGCTCGGGCGACGGGGTGACGGTTCTGCACGACGGCACGCGCATCGATGTACCGGTCGAGAAAGTGGTGCCGGTGGACGCCACCGGCGCGGGCGACCAGTTCGCCGCAGGGTTCCTTTTCGGCATGGCGACGGGCCGCGACTATGGAACCTGCGCCAGAATAGGCAACGTCTGCGCCCGAGAAGTGATCAGCCATATCGGCCCGCGGCCGGATACCAACGTGCTGGAGTTGTTGCGGGAAGAAGGGTTGGTGTGATTGCTATGTAAGCAATAAGTTGCCACGAGCCATTCACAAGTCTTAGCTAAAGAAGTGAGAATCTAAGTTGACCAACCCAGACGACTCTGAGGAGCTCTGCCGCTGGGCGCGGATCATGAACAAATCACATGGCTATGGCGGAGTTTTTAATCATGAAACGCCTGAAGACAAAGCCATAGTGGAAGTGAGTACTGCAAACGAATGGCGACGAGCGGTCGCCTCCGAATTTGGATTAGCTGTTGGCGAGCCAGAGCAAAATCCACATGACCCGCCCGATTGCTTCGTTCAATTTTCGGGCCGTCGCCTGAGTGTTGAACTGGTCCAGCTTATTAACCCCAATCATAAGCGGCGCGCCTCAAACGGTGAGTCACCATACATGCGGCCATTGTTTGAGGACATGCAGTGGACGAAGTGTCGACTTATCTCCGAACTTAACGAACTCATCCGCAACAAGGGGGAAAAATACCAACAACGTGGAATTCAAATTGACGTTTTGTTGATTCACACCGCAGAAACTTGGCTGCGTTTCGATACGGCGAAAGAATGGCTCGATACGATTTCTATTCGACCGCACCGGAATATTGCCAACGCTTTCCTTCTATTTGAATATGAGCCGGGAAGAGGCACCAAATGCTGGCCAGTGTCTTTTCTCTATGGTGACTTAATTTCGGAAAAGAACGCAGGCTAAAATCCTACGTCAATGGTTTCCCGGCACTGAGCAAAACAAGACTTTTCACCCCCAGTACCGCCAAAACGCCTCCCTCACCCGCTCGTAGACCGCGCGCTTGAAGGGCACGATCTCGGCGATCAGGCGGTTGGGGTCCTGCCATGTCCAGCGGTTGAACTCGCGGCCGTTTCGATGTCGGCCTGATCGTCGCGGCCGGATACCAACGTGCTGGAGATGTTGCAGAAAGAAGGGTTGGTCTGAGGTCAAACCTACTTTTTAGGTTCGTTCGCGATCACGGTGGTCAAGGTGCGTGTCGTTCGGCTTCGGGTGATTGCGATCGCTCCAAGAACCAAAGCGCAGGCTATGGCTTGGGGCGCCGTGATTGCTTCGCCAAAAGCAACAAATCCGACCACGAACATCGTTGGCAATTCTATGCTTCCGACGACCGCGGTTTTAGAGGCGCCGATCAACGGCGAGCAGATCGTGTAGATGAGCTGCGGCACAAGCGCCGTGACCAGGCCGATCCCGACGATCAAGATCCAGTCGGATTGCCCCTCCGGGAGCAACTGTTGCACATCGGCACTCAGCATCAGCGGCAGGAGCCCAAGAACCGATCCCAAGGAAACCGAGGCTATGCGCGCAAGCGGCGCGATGCGGGACAGCCTGTGGACCAAAACACAAATACCGAAACCAAAGCCGAACGGGGCCGCCAGTGCCACAAAAAGAGTAGGTATGTGTTGTGGGGACACGGATGCGGGCGAACCAGCAATGATTGCCGCCAGAACGATAAGGCCAGAAGCGAGCAAGGCGCGCCGCGTGGCTGGATCAGAGAAAAGCGCCCAGGCAATGACCAATGTAAAAACCGGATAGGTCATGTAGAGCACGCCCACGGTTGACGCGGACAAGGCCTCCAAAGCCGTTACGTATCCAATCCACCCAAGTCCCATCACGGCTCCTGCCGAAAGGCCCCAACAAATCTCGCGCCAAGCTTTGCGGTGCATGACGAGAACGGGCAGCAGCAGAATTGCCGCGACGATGTAGCGGTAGAATGCGACGGCATAGGGTGCGACGCCCTGCTGCGTCAGCCCTCTGCTGAAATAGGGCACCAGCCCAAAGCAGATCGACGCGAAAAGAACGCCTGCAACCGCAAGCGCATAGGGAATAGCCGGTCCGGTTTGTGTTGAGGTCTTTGCCATGAACAAGGGCTAGCACAGGTTCGCGAAATCCATAACAGAGTTCCATGGACTAGGCACCTTGTCCGCAACCCGGAACCCGCTTGACCGAGTTCTAGTTCACCCCAAATACCCCCGAAACGCCTCCATCACCCGCTCATAGACCTCGCGCTTGAAGGGCACGATCTCGGCGATCAGACGGTCGGGGTCCTGCCATTTCCAGCGGGTGAATTCAGGGTGGTCTGTCTGAATATTGATCTGGTCGTCTTCCCCCAGGAACCGCAACAGGAACCATTTCTGCTCTTGCCCACGGAAGCGGCCCTTCCAGATCTTGGGTACGATGTCATGCGGCAGGTCGTAGGGCAGCCAGTCGTCGGTCTCGGCCACGATTTCCACGAGATCGGGGGTGACGCCGATTTCCTCCTGCAACTCGCGTAGCGCCGCCGCGCGCGGGGTCTCGCCTTCGTCCACGCCACCTTGGGGCATCTGCCAGGCGTCCTCGAACCGATCATTGCGCTGGCCGACGAAAATCTGACCCTGATCGTTCATCAGCATCAGGCCCACGCAGGGGCGATAGGGCAGTTTGGCGATCTGTTCAGGTGTCATGGGCGGGCCTCGTAATGTGGTTGGCCAAGCTGTAGCAACTGGCAAAGCGGCGGCAAAGGGGGTGACGTCAGGTTTCGCGTGACACCGGCGCGGTGCGGCGCGATTGTCAGCCCCGAATTGAGGGAGAGTTTCAAGATGACTGCGTACCCGAACCTGCTGGCCCCGCTGGATCTGGGCTTTACCACCTTGAAGAACCGGGTCCTGATGGGCTCGATGCATACCGGGCTGGAAGAAACCGGCGACTGGAACCGAGTGGCCGAGTTCTATGCCGCCCGCGCCCGCGGTGGCGTGGCGCTGATGGTCACAGGCGGCATCGGGCCGAACCTCGAAGGCTCGGTCCTGCCCGGCGCTGCGATGATGGCCAGCGACAAGGACGTGGCGAACCACTCGGTCGTCACCGACCGGGTGCATCAGGCGGGCGGCAAGATCGCAATGCAGATCCTGCATGCGGGACGGTATGCCTATGGCCCGAAATGCGTGGCGCCCAGCCCGATCAAGTCTCCGATCTCGCCCTTCCCGCCCAACGAGCTGGGCGAGGAAGGCATCGAGAAGCAGATCAGTGACATCGTGAACGCCGCCGTGCTGGCGCAGAAGGCCGGCTATGACGGGGTCGAGATCATGGGGTCCGAGGGGTATTTCCTGAACCAGTTCCTGGTGACCCACACCAACAAGCGCACCGACCGCTGGGGCGGGTCCTATGAGAACCGGATGCGCCTGCCTCTGGAAGTGGTGCGCCGCACGCGCGAGGCGGTTGGGACCGATTTCATCATCATCTACCGGCTGTCGATGATCGACCTGGTGCCCAACGGCTCGACCTTCGAGGAGGTGGTGGAACTGGCGCAGCGGATCGAAGAGGCCGGGGCGACGATCATCAACACCGGCATCGGCTGGCACGAGGCGCGTATTCCGACAATCGCCACCAGCGTCCCCCGCGCGGCCTTTGCCTGGGTGACGAAGAAGCTGATGGGCAAGGTGGGGATTCCGGTCATCACCTCGAACCGGATCAACACGCCCGAAGTGGCCGAAGAAGTGTTGTCGACCGGCTGCGCCGACATGGTCTCGCTGGCGCGGCCGATGCTGGCGGATGCGGATTTCGTGGCCAAGGCGATGGCTGGTGAATCGGCCAAGATCGCGCCCTGCATCGCCTGCAACCAGGCCTGTCTGGATCACACCTTCAGCGGCAAGCTGACCTCCTGCCTTGTGAACCCGCGCGCCTGCCACGAGACCGAGCTGGTGATCGAAAAGGCCACCGCGCCCAAGCGCGTGGCCATCGTGGGCGCGGGTCCGGCGGGCCTGTCCACGGCGATGACGGCGGCGCAGCGCGGCCATGACGTGACCGTGTTCGACAAGGCCGACGAGATCGGCGGCCAGCTGAACATGGCCAAGCAGGTGCCGGGCAAGGAAGAGTTCTGGGGTCTGGTGGACTGGTATCGCACCATGCTGGACGATCTGGGAGTAAAGGTCGAACTGGGCCGCGCGGTCGGCGCCGACGATCTGGCCGGGTTCGACGAGGTGGTGATCGCCACGGGCGTCAACCCGCGCGATCCGCAGATCCCCGGCCAGGATCGCGACAATGTCGTGAACTATATCGACGTGCTGCGCGGCAGGGCCCCGGTGGGCAAGTCGGCGGCGGTGATCGGCGCGGGCGGCATCGGCTTCGACGTGTCGGAATACCTGCTGGAGGAGGGCCACTCGCCCACCACCGACCTGCCCTTGTGGATGAAGGAATGGGGCGTCGCCGACCCCGAGCAGCACCGCGCAGGCCTGGCGCCTGAAGGCCCGCAGCCCGAGGCGCCCAAGCGGCAGGTCACGCTGTTGCAGCGCAAGAAGCAGGCGCATGGCAAGGGGCTGGGCAAGACCACCGGCTGGATCCACCGCGCGACGCTGAAGATGAAGGACGTGAACTTCGTGGGCGGCGTGAACTATGAGCGCATCGACGACGAGGGGCTGCATGTCTCGTTCGGAGAAGAGCGCGCCGACCCGACCGTCATCAAGGCGGACACGATCGTTCTGTGCGCCGGACAGGTGCCCGAGCGGTCGCTGGCCGATGCGCTGATCGAACGCGGGATCACCCCGCATGTGATCGGCGGCGCGGATGTGGCAGCCGAACTGGATGCCAAGCGGGCGATCAACCAAGGCACGCGGCTGGCCGCCGCACTCTAGGGAAGACCCGTTCCGTCCACTTCCCCAAGGCGAGAACACTCAGACAAAAGAAAGCCACCCGAGCGATGCCCGGGTGGCTTCTTAGGGCGTTGAGCCAGTTCCGCGCCCTATACGGAAAAAGTTAGACCTGTCTCGTCCTCGAACCGTGCCAAGTATTCCTGGTAATCCCGAAAGGCGCGGCACAGCAGAATCTGTGACGCCGGCTTCGCGCGCCAGGGCTTCTTGCCTCCGATATAGTGCCACATCTTCGGGTTCCGGCCTGCCTGTTTCAGTTGGTTTCGAAATTCGGCAGAGGTATGCCGGAATTTCGGACTGTGCGCGTCGTACCAAATCTGCGGTCGCGTGTTCCATTGCTGAGGAAGTCTGAGCCACTGGCCCGCGAAAATCTGGTTCATCCGATCCTGCTCGGGCAGGTCGTGGATATGCGGGATCAGCTTGTCGAAATTGCCCAGCTCCTTGCCCGCGGGTGAATTCCGGATCGCTTCGCAATCCATCAGAAGGATGCCCGCGTTGAAGTAATTCTCGCCGGGCAGAAAGCCCAACCGGATGCTGCGCAAAACGCGTGTGACCGACTTTTGGTGTTCGTGCCCCGGCCTCAGAACACTCTGCAGGGATGGGCGCAGAAAGCGGCCTTCGCCCAACGTGACCAATCCCATGTCGACACAGGCCCCGATCCCGTGGCCACTCATGTCGAGCTCCTGCAACTCGCAGACATCGCCCAGCACAAGAGTGTCGGCGTCAATGAACAGACACCGGCCCGAAAAGAATTCGGGCAGAAACAACGGCAGCAGCGTGATTTTCGGGTATTTCGTCTTGAACTCTGAAAACCGGCCGAGCGTTTCGGACTGGAACTCCCGGTAACAAACCGTGCCGTTGTCGACCGCACGATCCAGCTGGTCGACGGCTGCGATGTCTTGTGCGGTAAAATCCTGACCGAAAACGGTAACGTCAACAGGCCGGCTGGCGTTCTTGACCACGGAATAGGCCGACAGCAATGCGGGATACAGAAAGTTCCGGTCGACCCCAAAAACAACGTTCATTCAAATACCATGGCTCCGCCCCCGATCAGAATCGTGTATAGGCGACGCAAGCACATGTAATCAAACCGAAACCGTCCCGGCGCTGCGGTTGACCGGTACGGGTTACTCCACGGTGATCGTTATCACCTCGGAAACGATCGGCGTCGCGTGAGGCACATGACCCGCATCGCCCAGGACCAGTTGCAACGTGTGCGTCCCGGGGGCAAGCCCCAACGTGACTTCGGTCTGACCACCACCGAAATGTAGGTGGTTGTCATCAGCCGGCAGCCCATAGGTCAGTTCGTCGGCCCCGTCCTCACCCTGACCCAATGGGGGGCGATCGATCAGCAAATGGTGATGGCCGGTGTTTTCCTTTTCGGTCCCGGCTGGCGCAACGCCCATACCGCGGAGGCCAAATACCACCGTCACCGGTGACGTTACCGTGTCGCCGTCCGACAGGTTGACGAAATAGACCTCGGCATCGGGGTTCGATGGCGTCTCCCCTCCGGCCCAGGCCAAGGGGGCAAACAGGCAAAAAATAGTTGCTAGAATGGCTTTCATGATCTCCTCCCTGGTCACAAAAATGCCATTCTGACTTTAGCACGTTGCAAGAGATAACCAGAAAAGAACACGCAAACAGGGGGCGGATGCAGGCGGGAAACCACTGTTTCCGCGTTTCCGAAGCGCAAACGATCCGATTCAAAACCCTGATATTATCCCATGTCTGCCCAGTTTCCGCCCAGATTGGAGGCGATGGTCGGTCAACGAACAGACGACCTGGGGAACGAGAATGGACCGACTGACAGAAATGGAGGCCTTCGCCAACGTGGTGGACCAAGGTGGTTTCACAGACGCGGCCAAAAAGATGGGCATTTCCAAATCAGCCGTGTCAAAGCACGTGTCGAGCTTGGAGGCCCGCTTGGGCGCACGTTTGCTGAACCGCACGACGCGCCGCGTGTCACCGACCGAGATCGGGCTGGCCTATTACGACCGCGCACGCCGTGTGCTGAATGATGCGGGCGAAGCCGACGCGCTGGTGACGTCGATGCAATCGGCGCCTTCAGGTCTGCTGCGCATCAGTGTGGCCACTGATTTCGGGGTGAACCACCTGTCGCCCGTGCTGTCCGGTTTCCTGGCGGCCTATCCCGACATCACCGTGAACATGGTCTTGAACAATCGCTATGTCGAACTGATTTCCGAAGGGTTCGACGTGGCCGTGCGCATCGGCGAGCTGGAAGACAGCACCCTGCGCGCGCGCAAGCTGACCGAGACGGTCAAACGCATGGTTGCGGCCCCCAGCTATATCGAGAAGTTCGGGCGGCCGGCAAAGATCGATGACCTCAACGAACACAAGCTGCTGCATTACTCCAGCCAGTCCTCGGGCAACGTCTGGAAGTTGACCGCGCCCTCAGGCGAAAAGAGGCAGGTGCGCACGGCCGGTTGGCTGAGCGTGAACGACGGTCAATCCCTGTTGAATGCGGCTATCTCGGGCCTCGGAATCGCTTATCTGCCCAGCTATCTCTACGCGGACGCACTGAAATCCGGCCAGGTGGTCGACGCGATGCCGTCGCTGCCGGACGAGGTCCAGGGTGTCTATGCGGTGTACCCGCCGGGCCGGTTCACCCAGCCCAAGGTGCGGGCGTTCATTGATTTCCTTGTCGAGTCCTTTGCCGAAAAAGGTCCGATGGATTGGTAAGACCTCCCAGTGAAGACTGACCGGCCCGCGCAAATTGCGCGGGCTTTTTTTCTTGGTCAGTTCAACAGCAGAACAGCCTCGACCCGGCGGTTCTGTTCGCGCCCTTCCGGGGTGGCGTTCGAAACGATCGGGGCGAGGTAGCCGACACCCTGCGCCTGCACGCGGTCTTCGGCCACTCCATGTGCCTCGATCAATCGCGCACGGACAGCCTGGGCGCGGCGTGTGCTGACCTCGATATTGGCCTGCAGGTCGCCGGTGTCGTCGGTGTGCCCAACCAGCGCCAGCCGCGCGCCGGGGGTCTCGGCCAGGTAGCCGGCCAGCAGGCCCAGCGACTCAAACGGCCCGGCCCCCAAGGCGACCTCGCCCGTCTCAAAGCTGAGATCGCCGAGTATCACGTGACCATCCCGCACCAGGCTGGCAACCAGCCCGTCGCTGCCAATCACCGTTTCCTCGACCACCAGCGGCGGTGGGGTCTGACCCTTCGGAGTGACGCGGATCATCTGCACATACCCGTCGGGCTGGTTTCGGCTGATCAGCAAGGTCAGGGCTTCGGCTCCGCGAGTGGCTGACAGAAATCGATAATCATTGATTGCCACATACATGTCGGGCGTCGGCACCACCTCGGTTCCAAAACGGAAGTCGAACCCACCGCAAGTGCGGGCCTCACATTCGAAAGCGATCTCAAAACCCTGCGCCTTGAGCTGATCCCGCAGCGGGTCGAGGATCTGCAGCGTCGTGCTGGAACCGGCCTGCAGCCGCCATGTGGTGCGCTCGATCCGGCCTTCGACCGTGCGCGCGGGAACGGCGTTGTCTGCAAACGGGCCGGTCGGCACTTGGTAGCTGTCCAACGGGCTGACGCGCTGGCTGATTTGTCGCGCACTCGCCGGCAGCGACAGGTCCTGCGCCGCCACAGGACCCGCGATCAGACAGAAAAGAAGGACAGTAAATCGGATCATCGAAACTGCGCGTGATACTCGTCATTGGGCACCATCGCCGTGGCACTGGCGACCCGGTTGGACATGTTGAAGAAGCCCGCAACGTTTGCGATGTCCCAGATGTCGCGGTCGGTGAACCCCGCATCGCGCAGGCGCTGGCGGTCCGGTTCCTCGATCTCGGCGCTGGCTGTGGTCATCTTGGCAGCGAAGTCCAGCATCGCGCGCTGACGGGCATCCAGAGGCGCCACACGGTAGTTCATCACCAGCATTTCACCCAGCTTGGGATCACCTGACAGCTGACGCACGGCGGCACCATGGGCAACTAGGCAATAGAAGCACCGGTTGATCGACGAGACCACGACCGCGATCATCTCACGTTCCAGCTTGCTGAGCCCGCTGTCCGCCAGCATCAGGTCATTGTACATGCCCGTGAACGCGTTCAGCTTGTCGATGTCAAAGGCGTTTGCCTTCAGCACGTTGGGGACCATGCCCAGCTTCTCGACGCAGATATCGAAGTATTTCTGAGTCTCGGGCGGCAGCGGATCCACCATTGGCAGGTCAAGCGCGGTGGGCATGTCTCGATCGGTCACGTCTGTCTCCTCTCAGACCAGCTGGCGATAGTGATACTCTCCGACGCGATCCATCCCCAGAGAGTGGTAGAGCGCGTTGGCGCCGGTATTGGCCTTGGTGCAGATCACGCTAAGGGTATGCGCGCCATTGTCCAGCGCCCAAAAGGCCGCGGCGCGCATCGCCCAGCGGCCCAGCCCCTGTCGGCGGTGCGCCGGCACGATCTCGAGCGCATGCAGCATGGCGATGCCGTCGTGGATGGCCACGAAACCGGTGCCCGCCGGCTGATCGCGGTGACGCAGCAACAGTCCGGTCTTGGGGCCGGGGGCGCGCTCCATCACCGCCAGGCGTTCGGGGCCAATACCCCCCTGCGCCCAGATCTCGCGCATGATGGCCAGCGGCTCCCACAGGGTAAAGACGGTGACCGGCGGCACCGGCTGGTCGGTCAGCCGCGCGACCGGGCAGGCGTAGATGTTGACCGGATCGAGGATCTCATAGCCCCGCGCGGCCAGCATTTCATCCAGTGCCTCGTCACCCGGACGCAGGCAAAAGATGCGTTTCTGGCCCATCGCCTGCATGGCCGCCTCGGCCGCGTCGATATCCGGCGGGGTGACCGGGCCGATACGGCTGGCCGCCGACACGCGCGAGCCGCCCCCCTGCCCTTCGCGCAGCAGGAACGGACCCAACTGCATGTACCGCGCGGCGGGCCATGTGCCATCGACAACTGCCGCCCAGTCTACCGTCAAAGGCCAAGCTCCTTGGCCAGTCGCGTCGTGACCGCATCGATACGCGACCCGTCAGTGCCCCGAACAACGACATTGGCCCCAAAGGCGCCGTTGATCTGGAACGGGTAACACCCGATCGACACGTCGCCGAATTCCTCGGCCACCGCGGCCAGGGTCGCCGCGATGTCACCTTCTCCCCGGTTGACCCGCAAGGTCTGAGACAACAACGGTTTTCCTCCGGTCAGGGTGGGCAACACGCTGGCCACCATCGCCTGGAAAACCAATGGGACGCCGGCCATCACATGGACATTTCCCAGTGTGAAACCTGGCGCGATGGAAACCGGGTTGTCGATCAGCGTTGCCCCGTCAGGGATGCGCGCCATGCGCAGGCGCGCTTCGTTCAGCTCCAGCCCCGATTGGTCGTAATGCGCCTGCAGCAGGGCGCGGGCATCGTCGCGCACATCGATATGCGCCCCGAACGCGCGGGCGATGCAATCGGCGGTGATGTCGTCATGGGTCGGGCCGATGCCCCCGCTGGTGAACACATGGTCATAACCTTGCGACAGCGCCGTGACGGCGGCCTCGATCGCCGGTGCGTCGTCGCTGACGATGCGGACCTCTTTCAGATCGATGCCGTGTTTGGTCAGCTCCTGCGCCAGAAAATGCATGTTGGCGTCGCGGGTTCGGCCGGACAGGATTTCATCCCCGATCACCAGCATTGCAGCGGTTGGGTTGGGCATGGCACGCTCTCCTCTTGATCGACCTTTGCGGCAGGTATAGGCCCGGAACCATGCGCTTTCAAACCCCTCTTGTGCCCGCCCGCCTGATCCGCCGCTATAAACGCTTTCTGGCCGATTGCAGGCTTGAGGACGGGCGCGAGGTGACGGCCCATTGCGCCAATCCGGGTTCGATGATGGGTCTGGCCGAACCGGGCGAAAAGATCTGGCTTGAGCCTAATGACGACCCCAAGAAGAAACTGAAATACGGCTGGCGGCTGGTCGATCATGAAAATGGCCATTTCACCGGGGTCGATACTTCGGTGCCCAACCGGGCGCTGCGGGCAGCGCTCGAAGCCCGGGAAATCCCTGCATTCGCCGCCTATGAAACCGTGAGGCCCGAGGTCAGATACGGCCAAAATAGCCGCATCGACTTTTTGCTGACGCAACCCGGTCTGCCCGACGCCTATGTCGAGGTCAAAAGCGTGACCCTGTCGCGCGCACCGGGGCTGGCCGAGTTTCCCGACAGCGTCACCGCACGGGGCACCAAACATCTGGGGGAACTGGCCGAAATGGCCGCGCAAGGACACCGGGCCATCCTGCTCTACCTTGTTCAGCGCACGGACTGCCGCAAATTCGCGTTAGCCGCCGATATCGACCCGGCCTACGCGGCAGCGTTTGCTACTGCCCGGGCCAATGGGGTTGAACACGTGGTCTGTGGTACGCGCATTTCACCGGACGGCGTCTGGGTTCAGCCGCAGGCGACGATTTCCAGCGACTGAACGCCGTTCGATTTCCGCCGCACAGCGATTCAATCGGGGACGACGGCGTCGACCTCGATTTCAACCAACCATTCGGGATTTACGAACCGGTTGATCGCCATGATCGTGTCCACGGGTCGCGCGTCCAGACAGTACAGCTTGCGGGCCTCGATCGCCTGCTTCCAATTGTCGATATCGGTCAGAATCACGCGGGTTCGCACGATGTCCTGCAAACCCGATCCGGCACGCTCCAGCGCATCCTTGATGATCTCAAAGCATTGCTTGGTCTGCAAATAGACGTCCCCGACCCCGACTGTCTTGCCTTGCGCATCGACCGGGGCAGTCCCCCCGACCGCGATGAAATTCCCTACCCGGACGGCGCGGCTGAAGCCGACGACCGCCTCCATGGGGTTTCCATTCGATATCAATTCCCGTTTCTGCGACATTCATCCGGCTCCTCTCTTCCCGACCAAATGAGTCTCTGTACATTCATTTGGCCCCAAATCCGGGCATCGGTCGAGGCCTTTTGACGCCGGGCCAGACCACCCGCGCAAAACGCGGCAACGTCCCTTGACGTTTCGCCCCCCGCATCCAAATTCAGATCAGGGCAGGCACCCGCGACCCTGCGCCCTCTGGTACTTTCTGCACAAGCAGCGTAGAAGGGATGCTGCGCAGAATTTTTTGGAGCCCCGCACGAATGAAAGAGCATCGTGGCCGTCTGACAAAGGACGGTATCCGCATCTACGAACAGGCTGACTTTGCCGGCATGCACGCGGCAGGGGCTCTGGCGGCGCGCATCCTCGATGACATTGCCGAGCATGTCTTTCCCGGCCAGACCACGGGCGAGATCGACCGGATCATCACCCAGATGGTCGAGGACGCCGGCGCGAAATCGGCCACTATCGGTTACAAAGGCTATCAGCACGCCAGCTGCATCAGCGTGAACCACGTGGTCTGCCACGGGATTCCCGGGGACAAGAAGCTCAAGGATGGCGACATCCTGAATATCGACGTGACCGTGATCGTCGACGGCTGGTTCGGCGACACGTCGCGCATGTACGTGGCCGGAAAGCTGCCGCGCAAGGCCGAGCGGCTGATCCAGGTGACCCACGACGCCCTGTTCAAAGGCATTGAGATGGTCAAGCCGGGCAACACCTTCGGTGACATTGGCCACGCGATCCAGTCTTATGTCGAAGCCCACCGCATGAGCGTGGTGCGCGATTTCTGCGGGCACGGGCTGGGCCGCGTGTTCCACGCGCCGCCCAACGTGCTGCACTATGGCCGCCCGGGCACCGGCGCGGTTCTGGAAGAAGGCATGTTCTTCACCATCGAGCCGATGGTGAATCTGGGTCGCCCTGAGACCAAGACGCTGGCCGATGACTGGACCGCCGTGACCCGCGACAAGTCGCTGTCGGCGCAGTTCGAGCATTCGGTGGGTGTGACAGCGGACGGGGTCGAGATCTTTACCCTGTCACCGGGCGGCAAGTTCCACCCGACCTACTCCTCCTGATCGGCAGCCTGATCGCGTAGAAGCTTCAGCAGCAGGGTGTCCGGGCCCCAAGGCGTCACCGCGTCCTGAATGAAGACGGGTGCGGGCCGAGGCTGTGGCTCGGGTCCTGAGGTAGCCTGCGCCTCGAACCGGGCGGGCCAGAACGGGCGTGAGAGTGCGCGATCCATGACCGCAGTCTAGCACAGGCCGGTCAATGACCCAAAAGCCGCGGCACGTCCTTCATGTGACGGATGACTTCGGCCCCAAGCCCGGCCATGCGCGCGCCGTCATCGTGCGGCGCATAGGCAAGGCACCTCATCTGGGCCCGGATCGCGGCGGTCACACCGTTCGCACTGTCCTCGATGACCACCGGCGACTTTGCACCGAAATGTTGGGCCGCGGTCTGGAACAACCCCGGCTCGGGCTTGGCGCTGCCGACCTCATGCGCCGAGAAGACCACGTCCTGAAACCTGCCCCACAGCCCGTTCTGACCCAAGGTGATCTGCATTTTCTCGCGACGCCCGTTCGAGGCCACACAGAAAGGGGTGCCCTGTTCGTCCAGATGGCGCAGCAACTCGGGGATTCCCGGAATCACGGGAACACCCGCGCGCAGCACATCATAGATTTGCGCATAGATCTGCTCGGTCCAGTCATCGGGCAGGTCAGCGCCCATCTTGCGCGCCGTGTCCCGGACGCCCGACATGGTGCCGCCCACGAACATCGACATGCAGTCTTGCAGCGACAGGTTCAGCCCATACCCGGCCAGGTTGTCGACCATCACTTGATTGGAGATCGTTTCACTGTCGACCAAGACACCGTCGCAATCAAAGATCACCAGATCGTGCATTGGGCTCTCCGTCGCAGGTTTCGCACCTGCCTAACCCGGGGGAAACGCAGGCTCAAGCCGGACCCCTGGCGGGGTCCCGCCACATCAACGAGATATGGGTGTCGCCGTATTTGCGCGCATCGTTCAGCGTGAAGCCTTCGGGCGGGGCCATCGGGGCGTTCTCTTCCCAGACCACCAGCGCGTCATCAGCCAGCCAGCCATTTTGCGCGGTCGCCGCCAGCGCCTTTTGCCCCAGACCCTTGCCATAGGGCGGGTCGAGGAAGATCAGGTCATACGGTTCACCTGGGTTGTCGCCAAGCCGCGCCGCGTCGCGGCGGATCAGGGCGGTGCGGTCGGCGCTGCGGGTCAGGTCGATGTTCTTGCGGATCAACCCCTGCGCCACCCGCCCGTCATCGACGAAGGTGACATGCGCCGCACCGCGCGACAGCGCCTCGAGCCCCAGCGCGCCGGTGCCGGCGAACAGGTCCAGCACCCGCAGCCCGTCAAAGTCGATCAGGTGGTTCAGTACGTTGAAAAGGCTTTCGCGCACCCGGTCGGTGGTGGGGCGAAGATGCGCGCCCGCGTCCCCCTTGCCGACCGAGGCCAGCGCCCGGCCCCGGAAGTCTCCGGCGATGATCCTCACGCCTTGAGCAGCGGTTTCAGATCCGCTGCGGGGTCGGCCACCACCGCCGGATCGGCGGTTTTCCCCGCGTCGATCAGGCGCTTGCCGACCATGTAGGCGCGCGGGTCGTTCATCGCATCCACCGCCAGCAACTGATCGCCCTGGTAATACCAGAACGAGGTGGTCGCCCCCTCGCCCGGTCGGGTCACGACGCGGTCATAGCCCGTGTTCAGCCCGGCGATCTGGAGTTTCACGTCATACTGGTCCGACCAGAACCACGGCGTGGCCAGGTAATCCTTGCCCGCGCCCAGCATGTTCTGCGCCACCACCTCGGCCTGGTCGATCGCGTTGGGCACGCTTTCCAGACGGATGCGCCGCCCCTTGTAGGGGAACGAGACGCAATCGCCGGCGGCCCAGATCGACGGGTCAGAGGTGCGGCCCTGCGCATCGGCCTTGATGCCGTTCTCGATCTCGAGCCCGGCCAGTTCGGCCAGTTCGGTGGCCGGGGTGATGCCCACGCCGACAACCACGAAATCGACCGCGAGTTCCGTTCCGTCACCCAACACCGCGCCGGAGACCTTGCCATCCGCGCCGGTGATCCGGTCCAGCCCGACGCCCTCGCGGATGTCCACCCCATGCGCGCTGTGCAGCGCGCGGAAAAAGTCACTGGTTTCGGGTGCAGCGACCCGCTGAAGGATGCGGTCGGCCATTTCCACCAGCGTCACATGCACGCCGCGCTTGGCGCAGACGGCCGCGGCCTCGAGCCCGATATAGCCGCCGCCGACGATCAGCGCCCGGGCGCCTTCGGTCACGGCGGGGGCCATCGCGTCCACATCGGCCAGTGTGCGCACCACATGCACGCCCGTCAGGTCTCCGCCGATGGCGGCAGGCAGGCGGCGCGGGTGCGAGCCGGTGGTCAGGGCAAGCTGGTCGTAGGATATCACCTCACCGCCGATGGTCACGGTCTTGGCCGCCGGGTCGATCGCCGTCACCTGCTGACCCAGCCGCAGGGTGATATCATTCTCGGTATAGAAACTCTCGGGGCGCAGGAACAGCCGTTCCAGCTCCATCTCGCCCAGCAGATAGGCCTTGGACAAGGGCGGTCGCTGATAGGGCAGCACGGGTTCGGCGCCGATCAGGGTGATCGCCCCGTCAAACCCGCCCTTGCGCAGCCCGGCCACCAGGGATGACCCCGCCTGTCCGGCTCCGATCACGACGATATGGCTCATCTGGTCCGCCCCCTGTCGATTTCCCGTGGCTTGTGCCACCCGCCCACCTATATTGCGGCAAGGAGCGAGTTTGCAATTTCAATCGACAGGAGCATGAAGATGATTTCAACCGGCGACACCCTGCCCGAAGCAACCCTGATCCAGATGGGCGCTGACGGACCGGAAGAGGTGCGGGTCTCCAGCAAGGTCAAGGGCCGCAAAGTGGTAATCTTTGCCGTGCCCGGCGCGTTCACCCCTACCTGCCACTCGGCCCATGTGCCCAGCTTCATGCGCACCAAGAACCAGTTCGCGGCCAAGGGCGTGGACGAGATCATCTGCGTGTCGGTCAACGACCCTTTCGTGATGAAGGCCTGGGGCGAGGCCACGGGTGCGACCGCGGCCGGGCTGACCATGCTGGCCGATCCGGCCTCGGAGTTCACCAAGGCGATCGGCATGAATTTCGACGCCCCGCCCGCCGGCCTGATCTCGCGCTCCAAGCGCTACGCGATGCTGGTCGAAGACGGCAAGGTCGTGGCGCTGAACCTCGAGGAAAGCCCCGGCGCCTGCGAGATTTCGGCCGGAGAAGGCTTGCTCGAAGTCATTTGACAGGGCGGCCCCGGTGCGCACCGGGGCCATGCCACAGGTCATGTTTGATGAAGGCCAATTAACTTGGCCCGCACCGTCGGAATGTGTCAGTGTTCCTGCATGGGAACCGGGAGCTCATTCATGAAAAGATTTTTAGCAGTCATTACTTTGGGCGGCGCGGGGCTGTTGACCGCGTGCGGGCCTGCGCCAACACCGCAGCAACAGGCTGCGCGCCAGCACGAGATCGCCTGTCTTGGCGGCACTCTGGGCGGAGCGTTGATCGGCGGCGCCATCGGCAACCAGTTCGGCGGTGGGTCGGGCAAGGATATTCTGACCGCAGCCGGCGCCGTGGCCGGCGGGGTCGAAGGCCAGAGATTCGCATGCTGAGGAGCGCCAGGATGAAACACTCGGTTCTATTGATGTCGACCCTGATGATGGCAGCACCTGCCGCAGCAGACAGCGTGGCCGAACTGAATGAGCGCGAATTGAACGCGATCGACGCCAACAACGACGGTTTCCTGTCGCGCGACGAATTCGACGCCTTTTCTGATTATGCCTATCAGGAGATGGACGATGACAAGAACGGCACGCTCGGTCTGGACGAGGCCAAGCCGTTCATGGATCTCAAGATGTTCCAGAAGATTGACCGCAATCGCGACAACTCTATCTCTCGGTCAGAGTATGACTCGCAGATAAATGACGATTTCCTGTCTGCGGACAAGGACCGGAACGGTCAGTTGGATTGAGGCCCGGCGCCCCGGTACGGCTGACCCTGTGACCAACAGGAGCGCAGGCATGAGAGCATTTTATTGGCTTTGTGCGGTCGTTTTGCTGGCAGCGTGCGACGTCCCGCAGGCGCCGGTCGTGACCGGGCCGGATGGGCAAGCGCGCATTCAGATCAATACGGCTGGTCTGACCTGCTATCAGACGCGCTGTCTCGACATCAATCCGGCTGCGCGCAGCGTACGGATGATGGGCAACCGCACCGCCGGGATCCCGCGCGACATCGACGTGAGCGACGGCACCGTGACCCCGTCCGAGTTCCGCCGTCTGGGCGAGGTTGCGATGCTGGCTGGCGGCATGGGGTCGCGGGGCGACCGCGGCTAAAGCAGGCTGTCCATCTTGCGGGCAAGCTTGGCGTCCTGAGACGACAGGCCGCCTACGTCATGGGTGGTCAGCACCACCTCGACCGTGCGGTAGACGTTGGACCATTCGGGGTGGTGGTTCCACTTTTCCGCAAAGATCGCCACCTTGGTCATCCAGCCGAAGGCATCGACGAAATCGTCGAAGATGAAGGTCTTGGTGATCGCGTCACGATCCTTGACCATGGTCCAGCCGTTCTTGAACAGCGGATCCAGCAGCGGGCCACGGGTCTCGGTCGACAGAAGTTCGCTCATTGCTGTTCCTCCGGGTTGGCTTTTCTGAACGGGCCATAGTCCGTCAGAATCTCGATCTCTTCCCCCACCGCGCGGGACTCGGCCTCGAGATACCGCGCGACGGCGTCCGCAAAGCCTGGATCGGCGACCCAGTGCAGGCTGTGCGTGCGCGTGGGCAGATAACCCCGCGCCAGCTTGTGTTCTCCCTGCGCGCCGGCTTCGACCCGGTCCAGACCATGCGCGATGGCAAAGTCGATCGCCCTATAGTAGCACAGTTCGAAATGCAGGCAGGGGTGATGTTCGTTGCAGCCCCAATAGCGCCCGAACAAGGTCTCGCGCCCGATGAAGTTCAGCGCGCCGGCCACCGGGTATTCGCCCCGCTCGGCCAGCACCAGCGCCACGTCATCGGCCATGGTTTCGTGAACGATGTCAAAGAATTGCCGCGTCAGATAGGGTGAGCCCCACTTGCGCGCGCCGGTGTCCTGATAGAATTCCCAGAACGCGTCCCAGTGTTCGGGGCGCAGATCGGCACCGGTCAGTGTGCGGATCTCGCCGCCAAAGGCATTGGCCTGTGCCCGTTCCTTGCGGATGTTCTTGCGCTTGCGCGAGGACAGGGCGCCCAGAAAGGCATCGAAATCGGCATAGCCGTCGTTCAGCCAGTGAAACTGCTGCGAGTCGCGCACCAGAAGGCCCATCTGCTGCCCGGCCAGCGCCTCGTCCTGGGTGCAGAAGGTAACGTGCAGCGACGACAGGCGATTGTCGGCGGCCAGTTGCACCGCCCCCTGCACCAGCGCCGACATGGCGATCCCGTCATAGCCGGGCCGTGTCAGGAACCGCCGCCCGGTGGCCGGGGTGAAAGGCACCGCGATCTGCAGTTTGGGGTAATACCGCCCGCCCGCGTTTTCATAGGCATGGGCCCAGCTGTGATCGAAAATATATTCGCCCTGGCTGTGCGACTTGGCATACATCGGCGCGGCCCCGATCAACAGGCCGTCCAGATAGGCGGTCAGGTATTGCGGCTGCCAGCCGGTGCCCCGTCCGACCGAGCCGCTGTCTTCCAGCGCGCGCAGGAACCGGTGCGTGGTGAACGGGTCCAGCGGGCGGGTGCCGTCGGCGGCCTCGGGGCAGGCGCAACTGTCCCATTCGGCCGCCGGGATCTGATCCAGCGACGACAGAACCCGAATTTCGATCTGTGACTGGTCCATGTACCCTCCTGCGTCCCCTGAACTATCTGTGACGCCGGCAGCCGGGTTCAACCCGGAATGGCGGCCAGATAGTTCTCGAAGGTCACGTTGTCGGCCACCTTCCGCGCCTCGGCCTCTTGTTCGGCCGAGCGCACCGTCCAGCACAGGATCGGTACGCCTTGCGCCTTCAGCTCGGCCACGCGGGGACGGGACAGATCCTGCACCTCGTGGCTGATGAAGCCGGCGCCAACCCGGTCGAAATCAGGGATGTCGCGCAGGTGGTCGCAGACCGCGGCCGGCAGATGCTCGACTTCGGGCTTGTAGGAACAGGTCGTCAATCCACGCGGAATCTCCGGCGCCAGCCGGGCCAGCTCGGCCACCGAGTTGGGGTTGAATGACATCAACGCGACCGGACCGTCATAGGACTTCAGCAGCGCGACCGCATCCTGTTCCAGCCGCCCGTCTACAGGCCCCATGGCACCGTGCTGATCCTTGAACTCGATCAGCAACGGCACGCGGCCCGCCACCAGTTGCAGAACTTCCTCAAGCGAAGGGATCCCCTCGTCCCCGTGCAGCAGCGGAAGGTCCGCGGCCTCGGCCCGGGTGATCTGCTGGATTGCGCCGGACCGCCCGGTCAGACGCGCCATGTCATAATCGTGGAACACCATGGCATGGCCGTCCGACGTCAGCTGCAGGTCAATCTCGATCCCGTAGCCCGCAGCAATGGCGGCCCGGATGGCCGCCCGGCTGTTTTCCGGGCGGTTCTGGCGAATGTCATGCAGCGCCCGATGCGCGATCGGCGCGCCCATGAACACACGAGGAAGAGACGGTGTCATTGGATCTCGAAAATCCCTTCGATCTCGACGGCCACGCCCAAAGGCAGCGACGCGGCGCTGACGGCCGAGCGCGAATGGCGGCCCGCATCGCCCAGCGCCTCGACCAGGAAGTCCGATGCGCCGTTGATCACCTGCGGCTGGTCGGTGAAATCGGCGGTCGAGTTCACGAATCCGGTCAGCTTGATCACCCGCACCAGCTTGTCGATGTCACCACCACAGGCCGCCTTGACCTGGGCCAGCAGGTTGATGGCACAGACCCGCGCCGCCGCCGCACCGGCAGCGACATCCATATCGGCGCCCAGCTTGCCGGTGATCAACGCATCGTCCTTCGAGATCTGACCCGACACATAGACGATGTTGCCCACCCGCACGAACGGGACGTAGTTGGCTGCCGGTGCGGGGGCGTCCGGCAAGGTCACGCCCAGGGATTCCAGTTTGGCTGCGATGCTCATGTGATTGTCCTCAATTTCATGTGACTCGGGCGGACGCTAACCGGGAACACCGCCCACGGAAAGCCGGAAACCGGCAGTTTCGCATTTGCCCGCGATTTGGGCAGGTCTCCACTCATGCGGAAGTGTTGAATGCAGGCCACTTTACCCGGGTCCGGCGCGCGGGTTAAACGCTAGGAGTTTCCTTTCGGGTGCGAAACGACTATGTGCCGTTGAATTGGTCCGTTGTGCCAACGAGAAAACATATTGATTGAGTGTCCGGCTGGATTACATCCGGACGATCGGGAGTAACCAAGACCGTGTCCAACCGGATCCGTTTCAAGCACATCGTCGCAGTGTCGCTGTTCGCGGTTCTGTCGGCCTGCGCGTCGCAACCCCAGGACGCAGCGGCCCGCGGCGAGGTCTTCGACCCCTACGAAAACGCAAATCGCGGCATTCACAAGTTCAACCTGGGCGTCGACCGGTTCCTGTTCCGCCCGGCCTCGAAGGGCTATGTGAAAATCGTACCCGACCCGATGGTCACCAGCTTCAATAACTTCGCTGAAAACATCTCGTTGCCCGGACAGGCCGTCGACTATCTGCTGCAGGGCAATCTGAAACAATCGGGCAACGCCCTGCTGCGGTTCGTGATCAACTCGACCGTGGGCGGGTTCGGTCTGTCCAAACCGGCGGATGAGTTGAACCTGCCGCCGGTTGATACCGATTTCGGCGAAACGCTTCATGTCTGGGGCTTCGGCGAAGGGGCTTATGTCGAACTGCCGTTCTACGGCCCCTCGACGACCCGGGATGCGGTCGGCGTTGTGGTCAACCTGTTCTCGAACCCGATCAACTTCTCGCCGACGCGACCGGCCGACAACCTGGGCGTCTATGCCGAGGTGGTGCGGCGGATGGGCGATCGGGGCAGATTCTCGGACACGGTCGACTCGATTCTCTATGAAAGCGCAGACAGTTACGCTCAGGCCCGCCTGATCTATTTGCAAAACCGCCGGTTCGAACTGGCAAGGGACGATGAGGATGCCTATCTGGGTCTGTATTCCGATCCCTACGCCGATACCGGCACCGACCCGGTCAGGGACCCATACCTTGACCCTTACGAGGACCCATATGAGGACCCCTATGCTGAATAACGCCATGAACCGCCGTACCTTTGCCGCCACCGCCCTGGCCGGGCTGGCCGTGGCTGGCCTTCCGCAGCAGACCCTGGCGTTGACCGAGGCCAGCGCCACGCAATTGGTCAACAACGTCGTTGCCGAAATCACGCGCGTGATCGACTCGGGCAAATCCGAAAGCGCCATGTTGCGCGATTTCGAAAAGATCTTCGTGCAGTATGCCGACGTTCCGATCATGGCGCGCTATGCGCTGGGCGCCGACGCGCGCAGCGCCAGCAAGGCGCAGATGCGCGAATTCACCAAGGCTTTCCAAGGGTATATCTCGCGCAAATACGGTCGACGCTTCCGCGAGTTTATCGGGGGTGAGGTCACCGTGAAGAATGCCCGCAAGATAAAGGCCGGCTACGAGGTTCGCAGCAGCGTCAAGCTGCGCGGCGAAGCGCCGTTCGAGGTGACCTTCCTGGTGTCGGACAAGTCGGGTCGCGACAAGTTCTACAACATGTTCATCGAAGGCGTGAACCTGCTGCTGACAGAGCGGACCGAGATCGGCGCCATGCTGGATGCGCGCAAGGGGAACCTGGATCAGCTGATCAATGACCTGAAAAAGACCGGCTGAACCAACCGTTCAGAGTAGTGATGACGCCGCGCAGGATCCCTGCGCGGCGTTTTTCGTGGCTCAGTTCAGGCGTTCGCCTGTCGCTTTCGCAAAATAGGATACTTTGCTCATGTCAAAGGCCAGGTTCAGCATCTGACCGGCCTTGGCACTGGTTTCGGCATGCAGGCGCGCGGTGACCTGTTTGCCGCCGAGTTCCGACACGACATAGGTGTCCGCGCCCGCCGGCTCGACCATGTCGACCAGGCAGGCGGCCTCTTGCACACCGGCACCAGCGCGGAACCCGGCCTCGGCGATGTCCTCGGGGCGCAGGCCCAGGATCACCTCTTCGGGCAGGTCCAGATCGCGCGTATCCGTCAGCACGATCGGGTCAGCCCCATCCCGCGCAATGGCGACCTGCGTGCCGGTCCCGTTGCGCTGGACCCGCGCCGGGATCAAGTTCATCGCCGGCGAGCCCATGAAATCGGCCACGAACAGGTTGGCGGGGCGATTGTAGATCTCGGCCGGGGTGCCGATCTGCTGCACCACGCCGCCCTTCAGCACCACGATCTTGGTGGCCAGGGTCATCGCTTCGATCTGATCATGGGTCACATAGACGATCGAGGCATCCAGCGTCTGATGCAGCTTCTTGATTTCGGTCCGCATCTCGACCCGCAGCTTGGCGTCTAGGTTTGACAGCGGTTCGTCGAACAGGAACAGCTTGGGGTCGCGCACCAGAGCCCGGCCCATCGCCACGCGCTGACGCTGGCCACCCGACAGTTGGCTGGGGCGGCGGTTCAGCAGCGGCTCGATCTGTAGCAGCGAGGCGACCTCTTTCAGCTTGGCGTCCTGTGTGGCCTGATCGACGCCGCGCACTTTCATGCCAAAGGTGATGTTCTTGGCCACCGACATGGTCGGGTACAGGGCGTAGGACTGGAACACCATCGCGATGTCGCGGTCCTTGGGGCTGACATGGGTCATGTCCTTGCCGCCGATCGACAGCGTCCCGCCTGAGATCGGCTCGAGCCCGGCGATGCAGTTCAGCAGGGTCGACTTGCCACAGCCCGAAGGGCCGACCAGTACCAGGAAATCTCCCGGTTCGATCGAGATGTTGATGTCCTTCAGAATCTCGGTTGCGCCGTAATTCTTGTACAGGTTTTGGATATCGAGGATGGGAGCCATGGGTTATCCCTTCACGGAACCGGCGGTCAGGCCGCGGATGAAATACTTACCGGCAACGACATAAACGAGCAGCGTCGGCAGCCCCGCGATGATCGCGGCGGCCATGTCGACGTTGTACTCTTTGACGCCGGTGGTTGAGTTGACGATGTTGTTGAGCGCCACGGTCACGGGCTGCGTGCCCGCCTGGCTGAACGAGACGCCGAACAGAAAGTCATTCCAGATCTGGGTGAACTGCCAGATCACGGTCACAACGATGATGGGCAGCGACAGCGGCAGGAAGATCGACCAGAAGATCCGAAAGAACCCGGCCCCATCCACCCGCGCCGCCTTTGTCAGCTCGGCCGGGATGGTGACGTAATAGTTGCGGAAGAATAGCGTGGTGAAGCCAAGCCCATAGATCACGTGGACGAAGATCAGGCCCGGAATGGTTCCGGCAATCCCCATCAGGCCCAGCAGACGCGCCATCGGCAGCAGGACCACCTGGAATGGGATGAAGCAACCGAACAGCATCAGAGAAAAGATGATGTTGGCCCCTTTGAAACGCCACTGCGCGACGACAAATCCGTTCAACGCCCCCAGAAGGGTCGAGATTGCCACGGCAGGGACCGCAATCAGGACCGAGTTCCAGAAATAGGGCCGCAGGCCTTCGCACTGGATACCGGTGCAGGCGCCTGACCAGGCGGTTTTCCAGGCATCCAGACTGACCTCGCGCGGCAACGAGATCAGCGATCCCGTACGAATTTCCTCGAGGCTTTTGAGCGATGTTGTCAGCATCACGAAAAGCGGCATCAGGTAGTAGAGCGCAAAAAGACCAAGCAGGACATACAGCAACCAACGCAGGGCAATCTTGCCCGTGGCACTCTGGCTGCGGGTTCGGGTTTGGGGCATCGACAGATCAGTCATTTTTCGCCCTCAGTTCTGAGTAGAGGTAAGGAACCACGATGGCAAAGACGACCAGCATCATGATCATTGCGGACGCCGCCGCCTGGCCGATATCGCCGCGCGAAAACGCCATGGCATACATGTATGTTGCGGGCAGATCGGTCGCATAACCCGGACCGCCGCCTGTCAGGGCGATGACAAGGTCAAAGCTCTTGATCGCAAGGTGCGCCAACACGATGAAGGCCGACAGGAAGATCGGAGCCATCGACGGAATGATAATTGCCGTATAGATCCGCCAGGTGGGGATACCATCGACCTGCGCGGCCTTGATGATCTCACCATCCACCGAGCGCAGTCCGGCCAGGAACAGCGCCATGACAAAACCCGAGCTCTGCCAGATCGCGGCGATGACGATCGTGTAGATCGCGTAGTCCGGGTTCACCAGCCAGTCGAACTTGAAATTCGGAAAGCCCCAGCCCTGGACCATGGCCTCGATACCCAGACCCGGGTTCAGAATCCACTTCCACGCGGTACCGGTCACGATCATCGACAGCGCCATCGGGTAGAGATAGATCGTGCGGATCGCGCCTTCGACGCGGATCTTCTGATCCAGCAGGATCGCCAGCAGCAGGCCCAGAACCATCGCGATCACGATGAACAGCGCGCCAAAGACGTAAAGGTTGTTGATCGCCGTGTCCCAGCGGGGCGAGTCAAACAGGCGTTCATATTGGATGAAGCCCTTGATCTCGTATTTCGGCAGAAGTTTCGATCGGGTCAGCGACACCCAGGCGGTCCATCCGATAAATCCGTAGACAAAAATCAATACGGCGATGAACGACGGTGCCAGCACCACCTTTGGAAGGTGGTTTTCCAGCCATTCGGACATTTTTTCCTCCGGGGAAAGATGCTCTGCCCCGCAGTATAGGGGGCAGAGCGTGTTGGATCAGTAGCTGTTTGCCACCGCGTCCGCCAGTTGCTGAACCGCGTCAGCCGAGGACATATCCGAGTTGAAATGTGCGGTCACGACGTCGGTGATCGCACCGGCCTGCGCACCGCGCAGCGCCATACCATGCGCGTAGGACGGCAGCAGCGAGCCATTGGCGGACGAAGCGCCCATGTCTTCGGCCGAGATCTTGGCGCAAATGTCGAACTTGTCCAGCGCCACATCGGTCCGCGCCGGGATCGAACCCTTGTTCAGGTTGAACACTTCCTGGAACTTGGGGGCAACGATCAGCTTGGCCAGCAGTTCCTGACCGGCGCGCTTGTCGTCGCCGTCCACGTCGAACATGGCAAAGCTGTCGACGTTGTACAGGTATCCGTCACCGGGGGTCGAGCCACACAGGAAGTCTTCGCCCGGGACTTTGCCCGCGGCCAGGAATTCACCCTTGGCCCAGTCACCCATGATCTGGAAGGCGGCCTCGCCGTTCATGACCATCGCGGTGGCCAGGTTCCAGTCGCGGCCCGAGAAGTTCTCATCAACGAACCCGCGCAGGGTGCGCATCTGGTCAAAAATCTGAACCATCGTGTCCGAGGTCAGAGTCTCGGGGTCCAGATCGACAAAGGCCTTCTTGAAGAACTCGGGTCCGCCGATGCCCAGCGCAACTGCTTCGAAGACGGTTGCGTCTTGCCAGGCCTGACCACCGTGGGCCAGCGGGATGATACCTGCTGCCTGCAGCTTCTCGGCAGCGGCGTTGAACTCTTCCCAGGTGGTCGGCATCTCGATGTCATTGGCGGCCAGGATGTCGGCATTTGCCCAGATCCAGTCGATACGGTGCACGTTGACCGGTGCGGCGCACCAGGTGCCTTCGCATTGCATATGCGCCGCGATCGACGCGGGCAGGACTTCGGCCCAGCCCTCGGCCTCGGCAACGTTCGAGATGTCCGCCAGAACACCCTCTTCGTACCATTCCTGGATCGCCGGGCCTTTCAGCTGAACGGCGGTCGGCGCGTTGCCGGCCAGAACGCGGGCGCGCAGGGCGGTCATCGCCGCGTCTCCGCCGCCGCCTGCGACGGGCATATCCGTCCAGGTGCCGCCATTGGCCGCGAATTCTTCCTGCAAAACGGCGACCGACTTGGCCTCGCCGCCCGACGTCCACCAGTGCAGAACTTCGGCCTGCGGTTCGGCCATCACCGACGTGCCAGCCAGAACGGCCAGCGACGACGCCGTGGCGAGTGCGAAACGTTTCATGTTTGGTATCCTCCCAGATCCTTGTTTGCTGCCGCGGGGCAGCGATGCGGGACATTACCGGCAGCCGCTTGCCGTCTGGCAATGGCAAATTTCCCATGTATCCGGCGCGGGCTGCAAATATTCCCGCCTTTTGTTACAGCGTGTTACGTTGACCTTGAATCTGTTGCAGTCCGTTACAATTGAGGGCAGCGTCGAGGGGGAAATCGGGGAGGAACAGCGTGAGCATTCCACGTCTGCTGGTTGTGGATGACGATCCGGAAATCCGGTCGATGTTGACCCAGTTCTTTCACCAGAACGGGTTCATTGCCCTGCCAGCAGCAACCGAGCGCGAGGTGCTGGCGCACCTGAAATCAGGCCGCATCGACCTGATCCTTCTGGACGTGATGCTGGGTGATGAAAACGGTGTTGAGATCTGCGCCCGGCTGCGCCGCGCACAGGACGTGCCGATCATCTTCGTGTCGGCCCTGTCTGCCGATCATCAGCGCATGGCCGGGTACGAGGTGGGCGCCGATGACTACATCGCCAAGCCGTTCAACCCGCAACTGCTGCTGGCGCGCGTGCGCGCGGTGATGCAACGCGCGCGGCGCACGCCATCGTTGGCCTATCGCCGGCGGATCCGCACGTTCCGATTTGGCGGGTGGGTCTATGACGGCAAACGTGACGAGGTGCATGCCCCGGACGGGTACCAGGTGTCGCTGTCGCAGCGCGAAACCGCGCTGCTCAAGGTGCTGCTGGCCAACCCGCACATTCCGCTGACCCGCGACGAGATCGCCGCCGCGCTGGACGTGACCGGCAGCGGTGACAAGCCCGAAGCGCAGGGTCGGGCCATCGACGTTCTGGTGGGGCGGCTGCGGTCCAAGATCGAGGCCAACCCCAAAGATCCGCAGATGCTGCGCACGGCCCGCGGTGTCGGCTATGTCTTCGCCTGCGAGGTCACCGTGGAACAGGAGGCATGACCCTGCGCCTGCGGGATCTGGGCTGGGCCTGGAGTCTGGGTGCGTTTGCTGCCGGGTTGCTGGCGGCAGGACTGTGGTTTTCATCCGTTCGCAACTGGGACTCCTATCTGACCCGGGCCTATGTTGCCGGGTTTTCGGCCTACGAAGATCTGCGCACCGGTCGCGCCTCGCATCCCGACGTGTTGATCACGCCACTGCCGCCCGAGGCCGCAAGTCTGGCCGATGCAGGTGAATTCGAGCAGTTGCCCGACCTTGCAGGACGCCGGTTTCTGACCAACCTGTCCATTCTGACCGACAGTTCCGCACCGCTCAGCGGGCGGAACCTGACGCTCGCGGTCTTGTCCGACCGGCTGGTCTATCCGGTATCCGACATCGTGTCAGGCAGCGATCAGACCGGGCCGCAGAAGATGGGCAACCTGACACGCCTGCTGGCCACCTATTGCAGCGAACCCATTCTGGTGGCCCGGTTCGGTCAGGGCGCATGGCAGAAGATCGACGGTACGCAGGTCTGGGGGTGCGACGCGGGCCCGGCCGACCTGCGCCTGCCCGCGATCTTTCTGGCCGTCGTGGCACTTGCGATCATTCTGACATCAGTCGGCAATGTGACAGACAGCTTTTCGCGGTTCTCCCTGTCGCTGCGTGACCGCCGGCGCAGCGGGGGTCCGGACAGCTACGACATGTCCGGGCCGGCCGAACTGCGCGACATCGTATCGGCGGTCAATACGCATCTTGAGGACGAACGCGCACAGCTGGAAAAGCGTGCCACGGTCCTGTCCGGCGTCAGCCACGACCTTGGGACGCCAGCGGCCCGCGTGCGTCTGCGCGCGGCGCTGATTCCGGACGCCGAATTGCGAGAGAAGCTGGAGTCCGATGTCGACCAGATGACGGGCATGATCGAAAGCGTGTTGACCTACACCCGCTCGGAACTGAGCGTCGAGGATCCGCGCCAGATCTCCCTCACCTCACTGGTCGAGTCGCTGGTTGCCGACTACCAGGACATGGACCTGCCTGTGACCCTGAAACAGGTCGCCCCGGTCGAGGTGGAGGGCGCGGCGTCGCTCTTCATGTCGCGGCGCGGGCATGGCTCGCTTCCAGAGACCCGCCGCATCCTTGTCATGGCCCGGCCGATCTCATTGAAACGGGCGTTGACGAACCTGATCGACAACGCGCTGAAATACGGGCGCCACGCGACGGTTGAACTGGAAACCGACGCGGAAACCGCCACGATTGTCGTCGAAGACAAGGGAACCAACTTGTCCGTCTCGGATATCGAGGCGCTGATGGCCCCGTTCCGGCGCGGTTCGAACATCGGGTCGTCCGACGGGTTCGGGCTGGGTCTGACAATCGTTGCAACCGTGGCAGAGCAACATGGCGGCTCGCTGCGCTTTGAAGCGGGCGATCAGGGTCTGCGGGCACGGCTGCAGATCCGGCGCTGAGACCGTCCACACGCAGGCTAGGAATAGCTTCGCACCAAGGCGCTGGCGATCAGGGACCACCCATCCGCAATCACGAAAAACGCCAGTTTGAACGGCAGCGAAACCGTGGCGGGCGGCACCATCATCATCCCCATCGACATGAGTATCGCGGCCACTACAAGATCGATGATCAGAAACGGTAGAAATATCAGGAATCCGATCTGGAACGCGCGGGCAACCTCGGACAGCATGAACGACGGCATGAGAACCGACAGAGGCGCCTCCGGCGACAGCTCCATCGACGCGGTGTCGGGGCGCAAGGCCGCCATGGCCCGAAACGTCTCACCGTCCAGCCGCGCCGCCATGAACTCGCGGAACGGCACCATCGCACGTTCCAATGCAGGCTCTATCGCAAGCGTTTCTTCGACCATCGGGCGGATTCCGGTGTCCCAAGCCTGGGCAAAGACCGGCTCCATGATGAAGTAGGTCAGAAACAGCGCCAGGCTGACGATCAGCATGTTGGGCGGGGACTGTTGCAATCCGATCCCCTGCCGCAGAATGGCCAGTACCGTGACCAAAAAGGGGAAACAGGTCACCATGATCGCAAGGCCGGGTGCCAGGCTGAGCACCGTGATCAGCAGGATCAACTGAATGGTTCGCGCCGATATGGATCCGCCGTCGCCCAACGACAGCGACAGCTCCTGAGCCGATCCCACTGCTGGTGTCAGCACAAGGATCGCCAATGCACACCAGGCCGCCCGACACATCATCCAAGTCCGTTCTGGAAATCCGAAATCTCGGTCAGACGCACCGCCAATTGGCCGGCATTGTCCCCCTCCATTTCCTCGAGCAAACCACGGGCGACCAATTGGTCGCCGACATATAGATCCACCGGATCTTCGACCCGTTTGTCCAAGGTCAGAACGGCGTTCTCACCCATGCTCAACAGGTCGCGTATCAGGGGGCGCGCCCGACCGACGGAAACCGTCACCTCGATGGGAACGGCTTCGAACGGATTGGGTCTTTCAGGTTTGGATGCAGGTGCGTCACTCATTTGACAAAGCCTCTTTTGCCTCAAAAACATATGCGTCGAAAGCGGCGGCGATCGCGTCCAGCAGCGCGGTGCAATCAACCTCGGACCGGGCGGTGCCGACCTGCAACCGCGCCTGACCCGGCAGCAACTCGGGGTCCGCGACGACCTTGGGGAGAGGCGTTATGTCGGCGGGCAACATTGCATCGACATCCCCTTCAACACCGGGTGGAACCAACAGAAGGATCGGTTGTGCAACCTGCGCCTTGGCCATTTCGCTCAACTGCTCGATCACGCGGGTGGCAAGCCCCCGATCCAACGCCTGGGGAAGGACGGTCTGAACCAGAGCACTGAACATCGGTTCAAGCGACAAGGTCATCCGGGTCAGAGCTTCCTGGTAGGTGAAGGACATGTCGGAGAAAGCCGCCCGCATATCCTCGGTCAGTGCAGCACGACCTTGGGCTTGGGCCTGCAACGCATCCTCCCACCCCGCACCATATCCGCGTTCGAAAGCGGCGAGCCGCTCTTCCTCCAATGCCTCTTCGTCCAGCAACCGCAGATTCGCGCCGTCGGCCTGAGCCGTGAAATCCTCGAGCAGGTGGGCGATCGACATCACACCTTCTCCTTGTTTTCTTCCAGCCAGCTCCGCAGAATTTCGACCGTTTCTTCCTGTTTGTCCCCGATCATGGCGCGCAGACGGCCGACCGCATCTTCGCTTGCCGACGAGCCAATCGCAGGCACAGAGCCTCCGTTTTCACCCTGGCCGGTGAGAGCGCTGAATTCCTGTCCATCCGCATCCGAGATTTCACCGACAAGATATGGCGCGCCGCCCTCGGCAGGGGCCGCGGCAGGCGGCAAGGCTGGCACTGCGGCCGAACCGGTCAGGATCGGCCGGATCACGAACAGCCCCATGATCAGCGAGACCATGGCCAACACTGCCATCTGTATCAGCGACATTGTATCCAGATGGATGCTTTGCCAGACCGAAGCGGTCGCCAGTGTTCCCTGCGGTTCGACATTGGGCAGTTCCAGGGATTTCAGCGTGATGACATCCCCGCGATCCGCGTCGAAGCCCACGGCCGAGGCGACAAGCTCTTCCAGAGCGTCCAGTTCCGGCTGTGCCATCGGTACAAAAATCTCGGCACCGGTAGCGTCCGTTGTGCGGGTACCGTTGACGAGAACGGCAACCGTCAGGCGTTTGATTGCCCCGGGCACCCGCAGAACTTCAAGCTCGGTCTCTGAAACCTCATAGTTGATCCGCTCGCGGGTTTGCGTGGCTGAAGAATTCGATTCATCGCTGCCATTGCCGTCCCCGTCCGGCAGGTTGGACGCGACCGTCACATCAGACGACTGATTGCGGGAGGTATCCGACCGTTCCTCGACATCGGTGCTGATTGCGACACGGCCCTTGGGGTCGAACCGCCGCTCTCTTATGGATTCGGTCTCGGTGACCGTGTCGACGCTGACTTCGACCACCGCATTGCCGGGTCCGACGCGCGCCTCGACCAGCCGCAGGACGCGGTCGCGCAGGACCTTGGCCTTGTCATCGGCAGTGTCGGCGGCGACCGCCGTCTCTTGCGGGCCGATCACGGCGCCGCTGGAATCGATCACCGCAACATCCTCGGGCGCGAGGCCGGTCACGGCGGAGGCCACCAGAAAACGGATCGCCTTGGCCTGTTCGACCGTGATCTTGGCCCCGGATGGCACCAGATAGACCGAAGCGGTTGGCGAAACGCTGGGCTGGAACGGGCTTGTGGACCCGCTGGCAATGTGAACCCGCGCCTGCCCCACATGAGGACTGCTGACGATGGTTCGCGCCAGTTCACCCTCCTTGGCTCGCCAATAGGCAGCGTCGAACATCTGCGAGGTCGTACCGAACCCACTCAGCGTGTCCAGCAGCTCATAACCCCGGTTACCATTTGCAGGCAGACCCTCGCTCGCTAGGGTCATGCGCAACTCGTCGCGTTGCGAGCCCGGAACATAGATTGAGCCGCCACGAATCTCGTAGGTGACTCCGCGTTGATCCAGGGCCCGGACGATATCCCCCGCTGCCCCGCTTTCCAGCCCCGCATAGAGAAGTGTCATGGACGGAGATGTCACCAACCGCGACATCGCCAGGACACTCAGGAACACGACGACAGCCGCCCCCGCCACGATGATTTGTTTGCGCCTGCCCAAACTTGCCCAGACAGTTCCGATCTGCTGCACGCTCACCTCCGACTCGCCGACATTCTGTGCGGCTCGTGCCCTGTTTGACCGATTGCCCTTAACAATCGGTTAGTCCCTGCGGGGTTATGACGGGTGCCGAACGCAAGAATGAGGACGCCATGACAGACGCGACCGTGGATGAGGCAGAAGGCCCGAAGAAGTCGGGCAAAAAGGGACTGATGATTGGCGCGGTTCTGGCGCTGCTGGGTGCCGCGGGCGGGTACTATGTGACCTCGTCCGGGCTTTTGGGCAAAGCACCCGAGGCCGAAGGAAAAACAGCGGACAATGCGGACGCCGGAGATGCGATCGATGCGTTGCCGGACGTCGGGTTCGTCGACCTGCCGCCCGTGATCGTGTCCGTGAATTCCGGCGATTCGCGCCATCTGAAATTCCACGCTCAACTTGAGGTGGCCGCCGGTCACGAGGCCGAGGTGGAAAAGATGATTCCCCGCATCATGGACGTGATGAACGGCTATCTCCGGGCCATCAACCTGTCCGACCTCGAAGACTCGCTGGCCCTGGTTCGCATCCGCGGGCACCTGCTGCGGCGCATCGGCATCGTCGTTGGCGAAGGTCGGGTACGTGACGTTCTGGTCACGGAATTCGTATTGAACTAGGAGGCGAAATTGGAACTGATCTCGGACATTCTGCTGGTCGCCGGCGCCTTGGGGGCCGGGTTGTACTGTTTTGTTCTGGCCCGACGCCTCAGGCGGTTCACGGACCTGGAGCGGGGCGTCGGTGGCGCGGTATTCGTTCTGTCCGCACAGGCGGAAGAACTGAAAAAATCCCTGGATGCCGCGCGGGCGGCATCTGACCAATCCGGACACAAACTGCAGGATCTGACCGAGCGCGCCGAGTCAGTCGCACAGCGGCTTGAGTTGATCATGGCGTCGATGCACGACGTGATCCCCGAGGACAAACCCGCGGCTGAAGAGCCTGCAAATTCCTCGGACGAAATCAAAAAGCCGTCACCTCTCGAGGCGGAACCGGTTTCGCTGAAAGCGGAATCCGGGCCCCAAGCACCCAGGCAACCCGCCGAGCCTGAGGCGGTGGAACAAATGCCATCCAGGCCGGAAGCCGAGGTCAAATCCACCAACGACCCCGCAGAGGATCCGGGCCCGATTCCCAAGGGCGTGTTGTTCTTCAGGCACAAGGCTCAAGGTAGCGAGGCCCGATCCTGATGCGCAGCCTGCAACCTGCCCAACGTCGACCGCGTGGTGGCGTTCTGACCCTCATTTCAGCCTTGATGATCAGTTCCGCCATCATACGGCTGGGGCTGGAGGCTGGGCCGGCTTTGGCAAGGGGGCCTGACCCCTCGGAACTCTCGGCACACAGTGCCGGCTCGGACGAAAAGCCGGACATGCAAACCTTGCTGACCGAATTGCTGCGTCGGGAAGCGGCCGTCAAACATCGTGAGAGCGCGCTGCGCGACAGGGAGCGTGCCCTGGAGATTGCCAACGAGGCCATTTCGACGCGTCTCTCTGCTTTGCAAGAGGCCGAGGCATCGCTGCGCGAGACATTGGCCGTGGCGGACAAGGCGGCTGAAAACGACCTTACCCGTCTGACCGATGTCTATCAGAACATGAAGCCCAAGGACGCCGCGGCGCTTTTCGAAACGATGGATCCGGTTTTTGCGGCCGGTTTCCTGTCGCGTATGCCGCCTGAGGATGCTGCGGGTGTGATGGCCGGTCTCACCCCCGAGGCTGCCTATACCATCAGCGTCGTAATGGCCGGACGCAACGCCAACGCCCCCACTGAGTAGCCGCCATGAGCCCCACCCTCAAAGACCGCTCTGCCGGAGAGACCACATGATCGGAATTCTTGGAATCGTCTTTATTTTCGTAATGGTGTTCGGCGGCTACCTCGCCGCCGGCGGCAAGATGGCGATCATCCTCAAATCTCTGCCGTTCGAGATGATGATGATCGGCGGGGCCGCCATCGGCGCCTTTCTGATCAGCAATGACCTGTCGGCGGTCAAACACACGATCAAGGATCTGGGCAAGGTTTTCAAAGGCCCGAAATGGAAGCCCGAAGACTACCGCGATCTGCTGTGCCTTCTGTTCTCGCTGATCCGGCTTGCCCGTTCAAATCCGGTCGAGGTCGAGCAGCATATCGAAGACCCTGAAAACTCGACAATTTTTGCGACCTTCCCCAGGATACAGGCGGACAAAGAGGCGGTGGACCTGATTTGCGACACCATGCGGTCGGCGGCGATGAACTATGACGATCCACATCAGGTTGAAGAGGTTCTGGAAAAGCGGATGGATGCCAATTTCCACCATGCCATGCATTCCAGCCACGCCCTGCAAACTGTGGCGGACGGGTTGCCGGCACTGGGGATCGTCGCGGCCGTTCTGGGCGTGATCAAGACCATGGGCTCGATCGACCAACCGCCCGAGGTCTTGGGCAAGTTGATCGGTGGTGCCCTTGTCGGGACTTTCTTGGGCGTCTTTCTGGCCTACGGGCTGGTCGGCCCCTTCGCCGGAAAGCTGAAAGCGGTCGTGGAGGAAGACAATCACTTTTATCAACTGATCCGGGAAGTTCTGGTTGCCAACTTGCACAATCACAACCCCGCAATGTGTATCGAGGTTGGTCGCCAGAACACGCCGACCCACAATCGCCCCGGCTTCACCGAATTGGAGGAAGCCTTGAAAGAGATCAAGCAGGCGGCAGCATGATCCGGGTTTTTCTCCTGACTCTTGGCCTGAGCGCATCGGCAACTGGTGTGCTGGCGAAGGACGTTCCGGTGCGGTCCGGCGAACATGACGGCTTCACGCGGCTTGTTCTCAGCGTTCCTGTGGGCACCACCTGGAGCCTCGCCCACCGGAAAAACGGCGCTCGCCTGGCGGTCGATTTGGACGACGTGGAATTCAAGACCGGATCGGTCTTTGCACGATTGTCCGCAGGCCGGCTTGAGGCCATATCGCAGGCCGATCCCGGCGCGCCGCTTGAGCTGGACTTCGGCTGTGATTGCGCGGCGACCGCTTTTTTGTACAAGGATACGATGATCGTTGTGGACATCGCGGCAAAAAAAACCTTGCCTCCGCCAAGTCTGGACATTCCATCGATTGTGATCCCAGAGCAGACTTCCAAACGTCGTCCACAGGCCGAAACTCCATCAATTGAAATCGTTGCCCCCCTTCTGCAACTGGATCGCGATGGCCTGCAGCAGCGCCTTGCGACCCGTCTGTTGCAAGGCGCGGATCGCGAGCTTGTGGACCTGAACGTCACACCTCCGGGTCCGCGTGCCTCGGCGACTGAAACGCTTCCGGGCATCGCGCGGGATTTGCCTGCCCATATCCGGGTAAGCTCGATCCTTGACGAGTTGGGCAAACTGGGAGAGCCACCACTGCAACCTCTGGAGTCGCTGCCAGCCTGTATTTCGGATGCCGAATTGGGGTTCGACACCTGGTCTGACGGTCGGCCCTTTGCGCATGAGGTGGCTGAACTGCGGGCGGGGTTGTTCCTGGAGTTCGACAGGGTCGACGGATCCATCGCGCTCAAGCTTGCAAAGCTGTTGGCACACTGGGGTTTCGGTTCAGAGGCCATTCAGGTTCTGCAGTTGATGGAAGATGCATCGCCGGAACAGGAATGGATTCGAGCGGTCGCGCAAATAATTGATGATCAGCCTGTATCAGAGCCTAACCAACTGCGGGGGTTGCAACGCTGCGACGGCGCGGTTGCCATGTGGGCCGCGATGGCAGATGGCCAGTTGCAGGATGATGCGCAGCAGGAGCGGATGGAGCAGGCGTTCCTGAGGCTTCCTGAGCATCTACGCCGGATCCTTGGGCCCCGGCTGGCCGACATATTCGTCAAATCCGGTCAGCTTGAGGCCGCCCGGCGGGTACTACGTTCGGTGGATCGCGTCCAAACTCTGCAAGACCCCGAGGTGACACTCGCGCAGGCAACTGTTGCTGCCGCTGAGGGTGATGCGGACACCAGCGACATTTTGTTGAACGACGTCATCGACAACCCAAGCTCGGATTTGGAAGCCCCGCTTGCCCTGGCCCGGCTTGTTGAAAAGAAGTGGGCAGAGGGTGGGGCCGTTTCGCGACGGCAAATCGACCTGATCTCGGGCTATGCAATCGAAGTGCGCAATTCTGAATTGGGTCCGGTCATGGCCCGCAGTCACGCCCTGGCGCTTGCCCTGGGCGGCGAGTTTTCCGCGGCCTTCGATATTCTTGATGCCCATAGCCGAGACGAGACCTGGTCCGGCACGCGCAATCTTATCTTGCAGCTGGCAGCAGAGCGGGCCGATGACCTGACCTTCCTACGGTATGCAAGCATCCTAAAAAATCACGAATTAGAGTCTGCTTCGACCGAGACTTCGCTGTTGCTAGCCAAGCGTTTTGCGGACCTCGGCTTTGCCAAGCAAGCCCGAGACTTGACGGGCGCAGGTTCGGATGGGACGCGCAGGCGCGAACGCGCCATCCTTCGGGCACGGGCCGCGCTGCTGGAAAACCGACCGGATCTGGCCCTGCGCGAATTGGCCGAGGATCCCTCCGATGACGCTGAAAGGCTGCGGGCCCAAGCCCTGACGGATATGGGTAATTACGCGGCCGCCGTTGAGGCTTGGCGGGACATAGGGGATGAGGATACCGCCGCGCGCCTGTCATGGTGGGCGGGGTTCAACTTGGAAGAAGTTGGGGCGAAGGACACCGCGCTGGGGCGGGTCATAGATCTGAGCTCGACCCTGCGTGCGCCAGTGCAGCGAACCCCAGACAAGCCGATTTGGGATGCAGAACAGCTGCTTGAGGTCAGCGCCGACACGCGACAGAAGATAGCCGAATTGCTGAACGTGACAACTGAATTGAAATAGTCAGGATCGGCGCGACGAACGGCCGGCTTATGCGGCTCGCATTGAGAGCATGCGCTTGTCTGAAAATGCAAGCACCGGCAGACTGCCCGGCAAATTCAACCTTATCCAGATCAGGGGCAACGGATGTCCGGAGCGCTCATTCGGTGTTTTGTCGCCATTCCCGTATCTTCCGAAATCGCCCAGCTATGCACCGACGTCGCGCGCGCAGCACATAGCGGTCGAAGTTTGCCTGCTGAAAACCTTCATCTGACGCTGGCTTTCCTGGGCGACCGGACCCGGGACGCCTTGATTGAACTGAATGATCATCTCGAGGCGATTAAGTGCCGGACCTTTTCCATCAGACTGTCCGGGCTGGGCAGTTTCGGAAATTCGCTGCACATGGCGGTAGAGCCCGATCCCGAACTCCTGCACCTACATGAAAGCGTCCTGCAGTGCATTAGGCTGGCCGGGATGAGGCTGCAACGCCGCCGCTTTCGACCACATATCACCATCGTTCGGGGTATTGAATCGGCTCTAAACAAGGGCTTTTTGCAAATCCCAGTTCCCCAAGCCACCATGTTCGTGACCCAGTTCAACCTGAAGTCTTCGACATTACGGCCGGACGGGGCACGATATGAAACGCTGTCGACCTATCCTCTGCAACTGCAAGGTTGGTCCGGTCAGGCTGACAACTTGGCCGACCGGTAGAGAGGCTGCACCATGTCACTAAACCGGGTGCCGGGATCGGTAAGGTTCAAAACCGCCCTGCTCAGATTCTTGGCAGCAGACTCTCCGATTTCTGCAGAAGAAAACTCGACAAACTTGTCGATGACGTCCTGTCGCGACATCGGAGCCTCAGGCCCGCCCCGGGCATGGATGTCGCCCGAGCTGAAAACGCGACCGTCTTGCGTCGTTACCTGAACGTCGGCCCAGCGCCCGGCGGGAAAGCGGGAATTATGGCGGTCCGACTCGGATACGGTGATGCGGTTCAGGAAATCGGCGACGATCGGATCGGATAGTCCATCGCCGCTGATGTGCTCTACCCCGATCCGCCCGTGTACTGCAAAAGTCGAGACGGCAAATGGCAGCGAGTATTGCGCCTGCGACGTTGTCTCGGGCATCCCCGAATACAGTTGAACCGCTTCGTGAAAACTATGTATCTCGACGCGGGCGATCTGGTCATGGGTCAGATCGTGCGTGTTCATCACCGTGCGCAGCCCGTCGATGGCGGCATGGGCCCAGCGGCAGATCGGATAGGGTTTCACGTATTGATGTTCCATCTGCCAAAATGTGCCGAGGTCCTGCCAATAGGGTGCCGCGCGGGCTTCCTCGATGGTGATGGCGGGGGCGCCGGTAAAGCCGCGCTCGGCCAGAATCGCCGCCGACAAGCCTACCAGCGCGCCCCAGCCCGAGCCGTCATGCAGCATGGTCGGGTTGGCGATTTCGCGCATCATCTGGCTGCGGGGGCCGTGATATTCGGCAATGCCAAGGCCTTGGCGCAACTGGTCCGGTGAATGGCCCCGCAAGCGGGCCGCCATGGCAACCACGCCCAGTGCGTTCCACGCCCCCGAGGTGTGATAGTCACTGACGGTGGCGTGCAGGGCGATACCTGCGCGGCCCGCGATTTCGTAGCCGGTGATGACGGCGGCCAACGCATCGGGTCCCGACAGGTTTGGGCAGTGCTCGGTCAATGCGCACAGCGCGGGTATGACCACGACACCGATATGCCCCTTGGTCGGGTTGTAGCCGTCGTGTCCGTCGAGATTGTCGGTCTGCGTGGCGGCAGCGTAGGCCGCGCCCGCCAGACTGACCCGACGCCCATCACACAGCATCCGCGCCGAGAACGCATGATCGGTCGTTCCGTACAGCAATTCCGCAGTATCGCGGGCGATCACGCCGGCCTCCATCGGGGTCGAGCCGATCACGATGCCCAAAGTATCCAACAGCATCAGGGCCGCCGCTTCGCGCGCGCTGTCGGGCATCTGGTCCGCCGGGCGGTTCAGAACAAACTCGGCAACGCGGGCGAAGGTTTCGGTCACTTGGCACCCTCCATCGCCGGTTTTTGGTCACGCAGGCGCAGGCCCTTGGGGTCGAACGGAGGCGCATGCAGGATCCGCGCCCTGTGCGGCTTGCCCAGGATGAAGACATGCACCTCGTCACCCGGCTGAGCCACGGCTGGGTTGGCATAACCAATGGCCAGCGACTTGCCGACCGTATAGCCATAGGCGCCCGAAGTGACGCGCCCTACGGGCGTCCCATCGGGGGTGAAGATCGGCTCGCCTCCGCTGGCATCGGCATCGTGGGTGACATCAACCTCGAAGATCGACAGCACCTCGCGCGCGGGATTGTCCTTGATCGCCAGCCAAGCCTCCTTGTGCAGGAAATCCTTGTCTGGCTTGATCAACCCATCCAGACCGACCTCGTGTGGCCAGTACTCCTGAGAATACTCGCGCCCCCATGAGCCATAGCCTTTTTCGATCCGCAACGCGCCCAGAGCCCGGCTGCCGACCGGCCCGCCACCGCAGGCGCGGGCCGCGTCCAGAAGCGCTGTATAGAGTCTGATCTGATCACTTTCGGCGCAGTGCAGCTCCCACCCCAGATCGCCGGTGAAGCTGACGCGGATGGCAAGGCAGGTGACCCCGGCAACCTCGATCGTGGCCGAGCGCATGAAGCGGAACGCCTCATTCGACAGGTCGGCGTTGGTCAGCCGTTGCAAGGCCTCGCGCGATTTCGGGCCAGCGATGTTGAAGCCCGCGATGCGGTTGGTGGCAACTTCGAAGGTGGTGCCCTCGGGCATGTCCACCATGTTGAAGAACCGTTGGTGATAGCGTTCGGCCATACCCGAACCAATCATCATGTAGTCGTCTTGGGCCGTCTTGGTGATGGTGAAATCGCCCGCCACACCGCCACGCACGGAAATCAGCGGGGTCAGGCATGAACGTCCCACCTCGGTCGGCACCCGGTTGGCCACCAACCGATCCAGCCAGTCATGCGCGCCCGGCCCCTTGATGACGTAGTTGGCAAAGTTCGAGATGTCGATCACGCCCACGCGCTCGCGCAGCATCCGGGCCTCGTGCCCTACCGGTTCGAACCAGTTCTGGCGGGTGAAGCCGTTGGTCTCGACCGTTCCGGGCTGGTCGGCGAACCACAGCGGGTGTTCCCAGCCGCAGTTCAACCCAAAGACCGCGCCCATCTGTTTCTGCATCACGTAAGCGGGGCGCAGGCGGGCGGGGCGGCCGGCGCTGCGCTCTTCGTTCGGGAAATGGATGGCGAAGCGGTGGGAATACTGGTCGGCGACCCGCGCCTTGGTGAAGTTCTTGTCGGCCCATTCGCCGAACCGCGCCAGATCCCAGGCGAACATGTCGTATTGCGGCTCGCCCTCGATCATCCATTGCGCGGCCAGCAGCCCCAGCCCGCCCGATTGCGAAAAGCCGGGGATGATACCGGTGCAGCAGAAATAGTTGCGCAGCTCGGGCACCGCCCCCCAGATGGCGTTGGAGTCCGGAGACCAGATCATCGGGCCGTTGATCACCCGTTTCACGCCTGCGGTCGCGGCCACCGGCACACGTTCGGTCGCGCGGATCACGTTCTCCATGATCCGGTCCAGATCGTCGGGAAACAGGTCATGGGCGAAATCCAGCGGCGTGCCATCCTCGGCCCAGAACCGCATGTCCTTCTCATAGGCGCCGATCAGCAACCCGTTGCCTTCCTGCCGGAAATAATACTCGCCGTCGCGGTCGGCGATCGAGGGCAGGCGGCGGCCAAGGGTTGCCACCTCGTCAATCGCTTCGGTCACGAAATACTGGTGCTCGGTCGGTTGCAGCGGCAGGGCCAGCCCGGCCAAAGCCGCCACCTCACGCCCCCACAACCCGGCTGCGTTGACCACCCATTGGGTGTGGATGTCGCCCTTTTCCGTGCGCACGATCCACGAGCCATCGGGCTGCGGTTCAGTCCCGATTACGGGGCAAAACCGCTGAATCTCGGCCCCCAGCGCCCGCGCCCCGGCCGCATAGGCATGGGTCACCCCCGAGGGGTCCACGTTGCCGCCGTCGGGTTCATACATGATGCAGCGGACATCATCGAACTGCGCCAGCGGGTGCAGCTCCATCGCCTGCTCGCGGCTGATCTCATGGAAGTTCAGGCCATAGAACCGCGCCTTGGCCTCTTGCAGGCGCAGCTGGTGCTCGCGCGCTTCGGTCTGGGCCAGATACAGCGAACCCGGCTGGAACACGCCGCAGCCCTGCCCGGTTTCCTGCTCCAGCTGCTTGTACAGGTTCATCGTGTAGTGCTGGATGCGGGTGACGTTGTTGTTGTCGTGCAGCCCGTGAATGTTGGCCGCCGCGTGCCAGGTTGAACCGCTGGTCAGCTCGTCCCGCTCCAGCAGGATCACGTCGGTCCAGCCCAGCTTGGCAAGGTGGTAGAGGATGGAACAACCGACAAGGCCCCCTCCGATCACGACGGCTTGTGCATGGGTTCTCATTGGACTTCTCTCCTGACTGGCGGGGGCGCGTCACCCCTCTGCATCAGAAGTCAGCCACAGTGTCCGCACACCGTATGCTCTGTTCCCGACCCCAGATGTCGGGAACAGTGCAAGTTGGGCCGGAATCCCGATTTGGGATCGTCTAGTAGGGTGCCTCGACGTCGTTCATCGAAACATAGACGGTTTTCATTTCCGAGAAATGGTTGATCGCCAGCTTCGAATTCTCGCGCCCGACACCCGACATTTTCGACCCGCCGAACGGCGCCTCGACCGGGGCGAGGTTGTAGGTGTTGATGTAGCAGGTGCCCGCCTCGAACCCGGCCACCACGCGATGGGCGCGGGTCAGGTCCTTGGTGAACACGCCGGCGGCCAGGCCGAACTCGGTGGCGTTGGCGCGGGCCATCACTTCGTCCTCGGTTTCGAAATCCAGCACCGACATGACGGGGCCAAAGATCTCCTCGCGGGCGATGGTCATGTCGTCTGTCACGTCGGCAAAGACCGTGGGCTGAATGTAGAAGCCTTCGCGGTCCAGCCGCGCACCGCCATGGACCAGCCGTGCGCCCTCGGTCTTGCCCTTCTCGATATAGCCCAGAACGATCTTCATCTGGTTCTCGCTGACCATCGGGCCGAAATTCACGGCCTCATCCATCGGGTCGCCGATCTTCACATTGGCCAGACGTTCGGTCAGACGGGTCAGGAAGGCCTCTTTTATGTCTTTCTGCACGAAGACCCGCGTGCCGTTGGAACAGACCTGACCCGAGGAATAGAAGTTGCCCAAGATCGCACCCGAGACGGCGTTGTCGATATCGGCATCGTCGAACACGATCAGGGGCGACTTGCCGCCCAGTTCCATCGTGACGTGCTTCATGCCCTCGGCCGCGGCGGCATAGACCTTGCGGCCCGTGGGCACCGAGCCCGTCAGCGACACCTTGGCCACGCGCGGGTCGGTGACCAGCGCGGCGCCCACGTCGCCATAGCCCTGAACCACGTTGTAGATGCCTTTGGGCGCACCGGCCTCGATCAGGATCTCGGCCACTTTCAACGCCGACAAGGGGGTGGTTTCCGAGGGTTTGAACACCATCGCATTGCCGCAGGCCAGCGCCGGAGCGCCCTTCCAGCAGGCGATCTGGGTCGGGTAGTTCCACGCGCCGATGCCGACGCAGACGCCCAGCGCCTCGCGGATGGTATAGACGAAATCGCCGCCGCCCAGCGGGATATGCTCACCGGTCAGTGACCCGGCCAGCCCGCCGAAATATTCCAGCGCATCCGCGCCCGAGGTCGCATCGGCCACCAGCGTTTCCTGCAACGGTTTGCCGGTGTCATGGGTTTCCAGGATCGACAGCTCGCGGTTGCGGTCGCGCAGGATGTCGGCGGCGCGGCGCAGGACGCGGCCGCGCTCGGTCCCGGTCATGGCCGCCCAGGCCTTTTGCGCGCGCTTTGCACTTGTTAGAGCCTGTTCGATGATCTGCGGCGTCGCCGAATGCAGGCGGGCGATGACCTCGCCCGTGGCCGGATAGATCACGTCGATCGGGGTGCCTGCGGTGTCTTCGACATATTCGCCATCAACAAAGTGGCTGGCCTTGGGCTGAACATTCATTGCGGATCCTTTTTTCTCGGGCCCCGGGGAGTCAGGTGCCGGTCGGTTTCATCCGCAGGTAATGATTATTGATTGATCAGTCAATAAAGCGCTGCTTTGGGCGAATTTTTGCCAACAAAAAAAGGGACCCTCTTGAAAAAAACGGTTAATGTTCCATTTCTGTTCTGCATGATCGGAGGATCACCAGATGGAACAGTCATTGCGCAAATCCACCCCGATGGGGCCGACCAACGACTACCACATTCTGCCCGTCACAGACCGTCAGATGCGCTATGCGCGCGCGATCGCCCAGCAGTCCGCTCTGGAGATCCCGGTCGAGGCGCAGCGCGACCGGCGATCCATGTCCGATTGGATCTCGGCGCACAAGCCGCACGATCCCTCCCCCTTTGCCGACTACCCGACGGGTAAACAGGTGGCCTTTGCCGAGCGGATCTCGCGCACAAAACGCCGCCCGATCCCCAGCGAGTGCTTCCGCGACAAACGTGCGATGTCGCAATGGATTGATCGGAACAAGTGAAGAAATGTGGCCGGCGGGCTCAGGCGTCTTTGTCATGGCGATGGCGATGCGACCGACCATACAGCCCCACGGCCGCTGCCACGAACAGACCCAGTAGAATATAGCCGGTAATCGCCTCAGCTACGGCAAGGGCGCGGCACACACCAACTGGCCGCAAGTCACCAAAACCAACCGTCGTGAAGGTAACATACGAGAAATACAGGACATCCGCCGGACCGCGGGCGCCTTCAACGCACAGATCGAAGTACCCGTATGACCCGTAGACTGCAGCGAACAGAAACGGCACGACCTGGATGAAGGAAATTCCCATCAGCAGCAACTGCCGCTTGGGCGAGCGCACAAGCGCCATGTAGTACCAGGTTTGAGAGAACAGCCAAATCGCCAACCCGATGGTGGCCGCGGCTCCGATCGTGTCGCCGGCGGCGGATTCGGTCAGGTGTGAAAGGATGTACCAAGCCAGAGCACTGAGCATGACAAGGCCCATCGCTGCGATCAGCGTGGGCTTCCAATCCTGCAATGTGGTTGGATCATGCGCCATCGTCCCCCCTCCCCAAGCACGGGTACCGGCCATATTTTAACGCCGGGCGCATCATCGCAAGCTTTTTTGCGGGATTCGAAGCTATTGTCCGCCGATATGCTCTTCGCCCCGCGCCCGTGCCAGCGTGATCTGTTTCTGCCGTTCGCGGAACCGCGCCTTGTCGGCCTCGGACGTCTCGTGGATGCACTGGTGGCAGGACACGCCATGCTCGTATTCGGGGCGGTCCCTGTCCTGAGGCAGGATCGGGCGGCGGCAGCCATGACACAGCTGGTGCGGCCCCTCGACCAGCCCGTGCCCTACGGAAACACGATTGTCGAACACGAAGCACTCACCCTTCCAGGTGCTGTCTTCGGGCGGGACCTCCTCGAGATAGCGCAGGATGCCGCCCTTCAGGTGATAGACATCCTCGACCCCTTGCCCCAGCAAATAGTTGGTGGATTTCTCGCAGCGGATGCCGCCGGTGCAGAACATGGCGACGCGCTTGTTGTGGAACCGGTGCTTGTTCTGCTCCCACCAGGTGGGAAAATCGCGGAAACTGGCCGTTTTAGGGTCGATTGCGCCGTCGAACGTGCCGATCGACACCTCATAGTCATTGCGCGTGTCGATCACCACCACGTCATCCGAACGGATTAGGTCGTTCCAGTCCTGCGGCTCGACATAATGGCCGGTGCGGGCGCGCGGATCGACATCCGGCTGGCCCATGGTCACGATCTCTTTCTTCAGGCGCACCTTCATCTTGCCAAAGGGCGGCTGGCTGGCGGTGGCCTCTTTCCATTCCAGATCGGCACAGCCCGGCAGCGCCCGGATATGCGCCAGCACCGCGTCGATCCCGGCGCGGGGGCCGGCAATGGTGCCGTTGATGCCTTCATGCGCCAGCAGCAGTGTGCCCTTGACCGACTGCGCGCGGCACAGCTCCAGCAGCGGCACACGCAAGGCCTCCGGGTCGGCAAAACGGGTAAAGTGATACAGTGCGGCGATCGTGTACATGGCCGCGATCTAATGCGCGGCCCCCCGCAACGCAAGACACCGCATTGACGACCCCCGCCCGCCCCCCTACCGATAGGACACGCAAAGGAGGCCGCCATGACCCATGCCCTGATCGTGATCGATGTCCAGAACGACTTCTGCCCCGGCGGCGCGCTGGCGGTTCCCAACGGGGATGAGATCGTCGCCCCGATCAACGCTATGATGCCCGATTTCGATGCGGTGATCCTAACGCAGGACTGGCACCCGGCGGGTCATTCCTCGTTCGCGTCATCCCATCCGGGCAAGGCGCCTTATGATCTGGTCGAGATGCCCTATGGCCCACAGGTCCTGTGGCCCGACCACTGCGTGCAGGGCACGCCCGGCGCCGAATTCCACCCCGACCTGCGCACCGACGCCGACCTGATCCTGCGCAAGGGCTTCCGCAGTGCGATCGACAGCTATTCGGCCTTCTTCGAAAACGACCGCACCACGCCCACCGGACTGGAAGGCTATCTGCGCACGCGCGGGATCGACCGGCTGACGTTGGTAGGCCTGGCGACCGATTTCTGCGTGCATTATTCGGCGGTGGATGCGGCCCGGCTGGGCTTTGACGTGACCGTCAGAACCGACGCCTGCCGCGCAATCGATCTGGATGGGTCGCTCGCAGCGGCGGAACAGGCCATGCACGACTCGGGCGTTACGCTGGCTTAGCGGTTCAGGGCGTCGCTCCGGCCGCAGCCAGATATTTCAGCAGGACGAACACGATAACCGCAAGGCCAAGGGCGAAGCCAATGCGCCCAGGCACGGTTCTTCGGTCAGGTTTTGCGGGCGCAGGTGTGGCCGGTTGCGGGCGGCGCACCGGATCGCGGCGTTTGATGCCGATCCCAGGCTGCGCGGTGCGGACATGGCGCAGAAAGCCGCGCAGATCGAATTCACCGCAATACTGGCCGCGCAATCCCGTGGCCCGAATATTTGCAAACAGCTGGCGCAGGACCTTTTCGCGGGCCGCGGCGTCTTCGGGCGGATAGAAACCACGCGATTCACCACTGCCGTGGCTGTCCAGAATGAATCCGGCATCTACGAACACCTGACGCAGATTCGGTGACGCCCCCCTCAGAGCATCAGCCGTCTTCACATCGCGAAAACGCGCGCAGACCGTTGCGGTTTTCGGCTCAGTCGTAGCCGACGAACCGCAATCGCCCCCATCTTTTGCAATCGTTACAATATCAAAGTCGTAAGCCAGACCCATTCAACCAACTACTACCTTCTCGTACCATCCCACCGACTAACTAGACCGCGAAAAGAACAGACATTATGCCCGCATTATGGCCTGTCCTTGGCATTGTTACCAAATCCGCGACTCTTGCCATTCACCGCCCTGATTGATCTAACAACGGAAATGGCAGGAGTTCCCCATGGTCGACATCGCGACCCGTGTCTACAATCACAAATGGAAGATCGACCCGATTGTCCGGTCGTTGATCGACACGGACTTCTACAAACTGCTGATGTGCCAGTCAGTGTTTCGAAACCGACCCCAAACAACGGTCGAGTTTTCCTTGATCAACCGCTCGAATCACGTCCCCCTGGCCAAGTTGATCGACGAGGGCGAACTGCGCGAACAGCTGGACCATATCCGCTCGCTCAGCCTCAGCCGGGGTGAAAGCACCTGGCTGCGGGGCAATACCTTCTACGGCAAACGCCAGATGTTCCGCCCCGATTTCATGGAATGGTTCGAGAATCTGCGCCTGCCGCCCTATCACCTCGAACGCCGCGGCGATCAGTACGAGCTGACATTCGAAGGCAAATGGCACGAGGTCATGCTGTGGGAGATTCCTGCCTTGGCGGTGCTGATGGAGCTCCGCTCACGCGCGGTTCTGAACGACATGCGCCGGTTCGAGCTTCAGGTTCTCTATGCCCGCGCCATGACCCGTGTCTGGGAAAAAATCGAAACGCTGCGCAGCATTCCCGGTTTGGGGATCGCAGATTTCGGCACCCGGCGGCGGCATTCCTTCCTGTGGCAGGACTGGTGCGTGCAGGCGATGATCGAAGGGCTGGGCCCGGCCTTCACGGGAACGTCGAACTGCCTGATCGCCATGCGGCGCGAGGTCGAGGCGATCGGCACCAATGCACATGAACTGCCGATGGTCTATTCGGCGCTGGCCGAAACCGACGAGGAACTGGCCCGCGCGCCCTATGACGTGCTGAGCGACTGGCATGACGAACATGACGGCAACCTGCGGATCATCCTGCCCGACACCTATGGCACCAAGGGGTTTCTGGACCGTGCGCCCGACTGGCTGGCCGGCTGGACCGGCATCCGCATCGACAGCGGCGATCCGGCCAAGGGCGCCGAGATCGCCATCGACTGGTGGAAATCGCGCGGCGAGGATCCCAGCCAGAAACGGATCATATTCTCGGACGGGCTCGATGTGGACAAGATCCGCGAATTGCATGGCCAATTCGCGGACCGGGTGAAGGTCTCGTTCGGGTGGGGCACGTTGCTGACCAACGATTTCCGCGGTCTGGTGCCGGGGGATGCGCTGGCGCCATTCTCGCTGGTGTGCAAGGCAGTCTCGGCCAATGGGCGGCCGACGGTGAAACTGTCGGACAACCCCGAAAAGGCGATGGGGCCGAAAGACGAGATCGCGCGCTACAAGCGCGTCTTTGGCGTAGGGGAACAAGAAGCGATCGAAGTGATCGTCTAGCCCGGCTCAGCCGTGATGGGCGGCCACGGTTTTCAACTGGGAAAAACCGTACAGCGCCTCGAACCCCTTTTCGCGGCCATGGCCCGATTTTCCGACCCCGCCGAACGGCAGCTCGACCCCGCCGCCCGCGCCGTAATTGTTGATGAACACCTGCCCCGCGCGCAGCCGTTTGGCCAGCCGCATCTGCCGCGCGCCGTCCCGCGTCCAGACCCCGGCCACCAGCCCGTAATCGGTGCCGTTGGCGATTTGAATGGCCTGTTCCTCGGTGTCGAAGGGGATCAGAACCTGCACCGGGCCAAAGATTTCCTGCTGCGCCAGCGGATGATCGGGCGGCACGTCACCAAACAGCATCGGGCGCACATAAGCCCCGCCCGGCGGCGCGTGATCCACGATCCGGCCTTGTGCTGCGATCTCAAGATCGGCCCCCTGCGCCAAAAAGCCGGTTACGATCTGCTTCTGCCGGTCCGAGATCAGCGGCCCGACGCGCAGATCCTCGGTCGCGGGGCCGACGGTCAGGTCGGCATAGGCGGCGGCCATGCGCGCCTTGACCTCGGCATGGACCCCGCGCTGCACCAGAACACGCGACCCGGCCGAACAGGTCTGGCCCGCGTTCTGGATGCCCGCATTCACCAGAAACGGCAACGCGGCCTCCAGATCGGCATCATCGAAAACCAATTGCGGAGATTTCCCGCCCAGTTCCAGCGTCACCGGCACCACGTTGCGCCCCGCCGCCCGCTGCACCAGCGCGCCCGTCGCCACGGACCCGGTGAACGAAATGTGATTCGCACCCGGATGGCCGGACAGCGCCGCCCCCGCCTCAGCCCCGATGCCGGGCACCACGTTCAAAGCCCCGGGCGGCAGACCGACCTCGGTTGCCAGATGGGCAAAGGCCAGTGCTGTCAGACAGGCCTCTTCCGCCGGTTTCAGAACGCAGGCATTGCCCATCGCCAGCGCCGCCCCGACCGAGCGGCCGATGATCTGCATCGGGTAGTTCCAAGGCACGATATGGCCGGTCACGCCATGCGGCTCGCGTAGGGTATAGACGGTGTAGCCGTCGAGATAGGGGATGGTCTGGCCCATCACCTTGTCCGCCGCGCCTCCGTAGAACTCGCAATAGCGCGCCAGCGCCAGTGCGTCGGCACGGGCCTGGGTCAGCGGTTTGCCAACGTCCAACGCTTCGAGCAGCGCAAGCTCCTCGATCCTGTCCTGCACCAACTGTCCAAGACGGGTCAGGATGCGGCCCCGCTCCAGCGCGGTCATCCGGCCCCAGTCGCCGTCCAGCGCGGCCTGCGCGGCCTGCACGGCGGCATCGATCTGCGGCACCCCACCACGCGCGATCCGGCAGAGCGGCGTGCCGTCGGACGGGTTGGTCAAATCCAGCGTGTCTTCGGTCGCGACCCAATCGCCGCCGATCAGGCACAGGGTGGGATCAAACCAGATGGGATTTTGCATATCTGCCTCCAAAACAGGCTCTAACAAAGCGGTATCATGCCGCGCCCTGCCCGATCTGGGGCAATTTCGGCACGGCTTGGATCAGGGTTTGCGTATAGGGGTGCTGCGGGTCCGCGAACACGCGCTCGGTCTCGCCCTGTTCGACGATCCGGCCCGCCTGCATCACCATCACCCGGTCGGTGATGGTGCGCACCACGCTCAGATCATGGCTGATGAACAGGTAGGTCAGGTCATAGGCCGCACACAGCTCGGCCAGCAGGTCGAGGATTTGCGCCCGGACCGAGACATCCAGCGCCGAGACCGCCTCGTCGAACAGAATCAACTCGGGCCGGATGATCAGGGCGCGGGCGATGGCGATACGCTGGCGCTGACCGCCCGAGAATTCGTGGATGTATTTGCCTGCATCGTCGGGCGAGAGCCCCACGGCGGTCAACATCTCAGCGATGCGATCCTGCCGTTCAGACCCGGTGGGCGGAGTTTCAATCAGGTGGAAAGGTTCGGTGATCAGGCGGGCGACCCGGTGGCGGGGGTTGAAGCTGCCAAACGGGTCCTGGAACACCACCTGCATTTTGCGACGCACCGCCAGATTGGGTTTGTGCCCGGTGAACACCGGCTGGCCGTCCAGCAGGATCTGCCCGCCCTGCACCTCCTCAAGCCCCAGAATGGCCCGTGTTAGGGTCGATTTTCCGCAACCGGACTCACCCACAAGCCCAAGGCGCGCACCCCGGTTCAGCGTGAAACTCACATGGTCCACGGCCCGGTGATGACCGGGCTTTTCAAACAACCGCGTGCGCGGCAGGCGATAGTCGCGCACCACCTCCGAGACCGAAAGCAGAGGCGCCGGGGCCGCCGGGGCGGGCAGTTCGACTTGGTGGTTCGAGGCCTCGAACAGCATCCGCGTATAGGGATGCTGCATGTTGGTCAGCAGCTGACCCGTAGGCCCGGCCTCGACCACTTCGCCGTTGCGCATCACCACGATCCGGTCGGCCATGTCGGCCACGACCGCCAAATCATGGGTGATCATCAGCAGACCCATGCCGTATTCGGTGACCAGCCCCCGTAGCAGATCGAGGATCTGCGCCTGCGTGGTCACATCCAGCGCGGTTGTCGGCTCGTCCGCGATCAGCAGCCGGGGGCGCAGCGCGATGGCCATGGCGATCACCACGCGCTGCCGCTGCCCGCCCGACAGTTCGTGCGGATAGCGCGACAGGGGAAAGTAGTCGGGCGGCAGGCCGACGCGGGTCAGAACCTCTTGGGCGCGCACGCGGGCGGCGTCGGGCGGCATCGCCTTGTGGATCAGGATGGTCTCCATCACCTGATCACCGATGGTCTTCACCGGATTGAGCGCCGTCATAGGTTCCTGAAACACCATCCCGACGACCGCGCCGCGCAAGGCGCACATTTCGTCCTCGGGGCTGTTCAGAACCTCGTGCCCTTCAAGGCGGACCGAGCCGCCGGCCACGGCCCCTGCGGGCAGCAACTGCATCACCGCCAATGCTGTCATCGACTTGCCCGAGCCGCTCTCACCGGTGACGGCCACGATCTGACCGGGGTCGATGGACAGGCTGACCTGGTCCAGAACGGGGACCCCGTGGATCGAAAGCGACAGGTTATGGATTTCCAGCAAGCTCATGCGCGGGCCACCCGGATTCGAGGGTCCAGCCAATCGCGCAGCCCGTCGCCCAGCAGGTTCAACCCCAGCACCGTCACGATGATCGCCAACCCCGGAATCAGAGCCAAATGCGGGGCAAAACTGACCATCGTCTGCGCATCCGCCAGCATCCGGCCCCAGCTGGGCGTGGGTGGTTGCGCGCCGAGTCCGACATAGCTGAGGCCCGCCTCGGCCAGAATGCCCAAGCTGAACTGGATGGTGCCCTGCACGATCAGCAAATTGGCGACGTTGGGCAGGATGTGCTCGGCCGAGATCCGCGTCGCGCCCTTGCCCGCGACACGGGCGGCCAGGATGAACTCGCGCTCCCACAGGGACAGCGCCGCGCCGCGGGTGATGCGGGCGAAGACGGGGATGTTGAAGATGCCGATGGCGATGATCGCGTTCACCGCACCGGGGCCGAAGACGGCAGTGATTAGGATGGCAATCACCAGCGAAGGGAAGGCAAAGACCAGATCGTTGCCGCGCATGATCAGCTCATCCAGCCAAGACCCCTTGCGCGCCGCGGCCGTCAGGCCCAATGGCACGCCGAACCCCATGCCAATGCCCACCGCCACCAGCGCCACCGCGATCGAGGTACGCGCACCCACCATGATCATCGAGAACATGTCGCGCCCGAAATGATCGGTACCGAACCAGTGCTGTGCGTTGGGCGGCTGCAGCTTGTCTGGGATGTTCAGCGCGGCGTGATCAAAGGGTGTCCAGACGAAGGACAGCAGGGCCATTAGCACCACCACCGAGGTCAGCCCCGCCCCAAGGATCAGCGCGCGGCTCATGTGCGGCTCCGCAACCGGGGATCGACCGCGGCATAGGCCAGATCGACCAGGAAGTTCACCGTGATGACCGCAAAGACCAGCAGCATCACCACCGACTCCACAACGATCAGGTCCCGCGCCGAGATCGCCTGGAACACCAACCGCCCCAGCCCGGGCAGGTAGAAGACCTGCTCGATGATGATCGACCCGGCCAGCAGAAACGAGAACTGCAGCCCGATGATCGTCAGCACTGGGATAAGCGCATTGCGCACCCCGTGCCGCCACAGCGCCTGGCGGCGCGACAGCCCCTTGGCGCGGGCGGTGCGCATGAAATCCTCACCCAGAATGTCCAGCAGCGCCGAGCGCATGACCCGCGACAGAATCGCCGCCTGCGGCAGGGCCAGCGCGATGGCCGGCAGCGTCAGCGAGTGCAGCCCGGCCCACAGGCCGTTGTCCCACCCCGCGAACCCGCCCGCGTTGAACCAGCGTAGATTGATCGCGAAGATCAGCACCAGCATCATCGCGAACCAGAAGTTCGGCACCGCGATGCCCAACTGCGTGGCCCCCATCACCGCCAGATCGCCCGGTTTCCCCCGGCGCGCGGCCGCATAGATGCCGACCGGAAAGGCGATCAGCGTCGACAGTGTCAGCGCATAGAGCGCCAGCGGCAGCGACACCCACAGCCGGTCGGCCACCATCTGCGCCACAGGCGTGCGATAGGTATACGAGGTGCCGAAATCTCCGGCCAGCATGCCGCTGACCCAGTTCAGGTAGCGCTGCGGCCGTGACACGTCCAAGCCCAGCTCGGCGCGCAGGGCGGCCAGCGTTTCGGGCTGGGCGTTCACCCCCAGCATGAACGAGGCCGGATCCCCCGGCGCCACCTCGATCACCGCGAAGATGACCACCGAAGCGATAGCCAGGCTGAGTGCCAGCGAAATCAGACGTTTGAGCGCATATCGGAGCATTGTCGCCACGTTAGGCCGGGATTGGCCGCCGGTCCAGCGGCACAGCGCGTCAGGACTGCATCAGAAACGCCCAGACTGCATAGCCCACTATCGCGGCATAGCCCAGCGGATAGATCCACTTGATCGCGTAGTTGTCCAGCTTGCGCGCCGTGTCCTCGCGCCCCGAGACCTTGAGCCGCCGCAGCATAACGTTGAACACCACCAGCGCCCCGGTCATCAGGAACATGCATTGCAGGATGAAATCCAGAAAGGTCAGATAGCCCAACTTGGGCAGATCGGCCGAGATCGCCCAGTTGAAGGCGACAAAGACCAGCAGGTTGGCCCCGGCGATGTCGATCCGCTTGCGGTATTCGTCCAGAAAGAACAGCGCCCAGCCGACCAGAACCAGCACCAGCATGGGCAGGAACACCCGGATGACATAGTAGGTCAGGTGGCGCTTGCCCTCGAAGACCAGCGACACCTGATCGCTTTCATTGCCCGACAGGCCCGTCGTGGTCGAGGCCAGCATACGGGCGTTGCCCAGAATCCACTCCTCTTCGCCCAGCGTGTCGCCCAGCCCCGAGAACTGGTCCAGCGCGTAGTAGTGCACGAAGTCGGACGGAAAGACCGAGACGACCTCGAAGTGGAACTCCTGCGTGTCGAAGGGGAACCTGAGGAAGTTGAAATGCGGCGCCTGCAGCGTCAGCGAGGATTTCTCGACAAACGTCACATGCCCATCATGTCGCAGAGCGGCCGCGGATTCGTGCACCCAGCGGTTGGATTGCTGGTTGTGGATGACGAAGGCCGGAACCACCGCATCCCGGGTGGCCGCATGGCGCACGAAGGCCGGCGGATCGAATACGCGGAAATCGCGGCCCAGCTCATCCGGATCGAACGCCAGGGCCGGATCGCTCCATTCAAACCGCAGCACGACCACAGCGCCATAGTTCTCGGCCTTCTGATCGACCGAGGTGATCTGGTCGATCCTGATGCCGACGCCGACCTCGACCGGGTTTTCCGGGGTGCCCAACAGCGCGCTGTGGCCATCCTGAAACAACCCTTGCGCGCCCGAGGGCCCAGACAGGGCCAGGGCGGCCATGAAGAAAAACACCGAAACCAGGCAACGTGTCATCTGAAACAGACCCTAATATGGGGAAACGGGCCCGCAGGGCGGACCCGAAAGGCTCATTCCGCCCAGCTGATCGCGGTCAGGTCAATGGCCGCCGTGGGCGCGTTTTCCCACAGGCCCTGAACGCCGGCCTTGGCCACGCCCAGCTTGGCCAGCTGGAACAGATAGGCGTTGACGTAATCCTCGGCGATCATGCGCTGCGCCTCGCCCATAAGGCGGATGCGTTCGTTGGGGTCGGTGGTCGCGTTCAGCGTCGCCATCAGGGCCTGGAAATCCGGGTTGTCATACTGGAAGTAATAATCCGGCCGGGCATAGATGCCGATGTCCATCGGCTCGGTATGGCTGACGATGGTCAGGGCGAAATCCTTGCCCTTGAACACGGTTTCCAGCCACTGTGCCCATTCCACGTTGATGATCTCGGCCTTGATCCCGACCTCGGCAAGCTGCGCGGCCACGATCTCGCCCCCGCGGCGGGCGTAGGAGGGCGGAGGCAGATGCAGCGTGGTTTCGAACCCGTCTGCAAAACCGGCCTCAGCCAGCAGGGCGCGGGCCTTGTCCGGGTCATGCGCCGAATTGCCGGTCAGATCGACATAGGCCGGGTTGTGCGGTGCGAAATGCGTGCCGATCGGCGTGCCATAACCGAACATCGCACCATCGATGATCGCCTGACGGTCGATCGCATGGGCCAGCGCCTGCCGCACCCGCACGTCGTCAAAGGGCGGCTTCTTGTTGTTGGTCGCCAGAATGGTTTCGCCCTCGGTCGAACCGACAAGCACCTGGAACCGCGGGTCGGCCTCGAACTGCGGCAGGTTCTCGGGGGCGGGGAAATTGTCAAACACGTCCACGTCCTCGGCCATCATCGCGGCAAAGGCGGCGGTGGGGTCCGAGATGAACTTGAACGTGGCCTTCTCCAGCGTGGGTTGGTCACCCCAGTAATCGGGGTTGCGCTCTAACGTGATGCGGTCGCCCTGGACCCATTCGGCGAACTTGTAGGCGCCGGTGCCCACGGGGTTGGTCTTGATGCCCTCGATGCTTTCGGGCGCCACGATCACCGCGTCGCCCCAGGCCAGGTTGAACAGGAAACTGCCGTTGGGTTCCGCCAGAGTGATTCTGACGGTCAGCGGGTCCACGACCTCGACGCCTTCGATCCCGGCGAACAGGGCCTTCTGCGCATTGGCGCTGTCCTCGGCGGTGGCGCGGTCGAGGCTGAACTTCACGTCCTCGGCATCCATCGTGGTGCCATCATGGAATGTGACGCCATCGTGCAGCGTGAAGGTATAGACCCTTCCGTCCTCGGAGATCTCCCAGCTTTCGGCCAGCCCGGGCACGACCGAGCCATCGCCCATGAAGCGGGTCAGCCCTTCGAACACGTTGGTGTAGACGACCGAATCGATGGCTTGCGCGGCGGCGCTGGTCGGGTCCAGATGCGGCGGCTCCAGCTGCATGGCGATGGTGATGTCCGACCGGGCCATGGCCTGCGAGGCGAGCAGCCCCACGCCCAGCGCCATGGCGCCGGCAAAGGTGCGAAAGAACGGCTTGGTCATGTAAATTCCCTCCCAGAATGTGCGGATGGGCGGCGGATGACGCGGCCCTGACGGTAACAATGTCCCTGCAAACCTTGGGTCATTCAAGGAAATGTTCGCGCAACCGGGGTTTCTCTGGCCCCTGCCCTTCTGCTATGCCGCGCTGCAACATGAACCCCGCGAGGAGCGAGCATGAGCGCCACCGCCCGCAAGACAGCCCCGAATGCCGAGGATATCCGCGCCCGCAAAGGGGGCGATCCGCTGGTCAGCCTGACTGCCTATACCACACCGATGGCCCGGCTGATGGACCCCCATTGCGACTTCGTCCTGGTGGGCGACAGCGTGGGCATGGTGCTGCACGGGCTGAGCTCGACCCTGGGCGTGACGATGGAGATGATGATCCTGCACGGTCAGGCCGTCGCCCGCGGGCTCGAGACGGCGATGATGGTCATCGACATGCCCTTTGCCAGCTATGAAGAAAGCCCCGCGCAGGCCTTTCGCAACGCGGCCCGGCTGATGGCCGAGACCGGCGCCGGCGCGGTCAAGTTGGAAGGCGGGGACGAGATGGCCGAGACGATCCGCTTTCTGGTCAAGCGCGGCATCCCGGTGATGGCGCATGTGGGTCTGACGCCGCAATCGATCAACACTCTGGGCGGCTACAAGGTGCAGGGCCGCGACGAACAGGCCGATGCGGTGCTGGCCGACGCCCGCGCCGTGGCCGAGGCCGGGGCGTTTTCCGTCGTGCTCGAGAAGGTTCCGCAGGGTCTGGCCGACCGGATCACCGCCGAGGTGCCCATCCCCACCATCGGCATCGGGGCCTCGGCCGGTTGTGACGGGCAGATCCTGGTGGTCGACGACATGCTGGGCTTTTTCACGGCCTTCAAGCCGAAATTCGTCAAACGCTATGCCGATCTGGGCCCGCTGGCCGAGGCCGCCATCGCCGAATACGCCGCCGAGGTGCGCGCCCGCACGTTCCCCGCGGCCGAGCATGTGTTTGCCGATCAGGCCCCTGCCAAGGGGGGCAAGGCATGACCGCGCCCATCCTGCGCACCCTTTCGGAGCTGCGCGCCAAGACCCAGGCCTGGCGCCGGGCGGGCGAGACCATCGGCGTGGTGCCCACCATGGGCGCGCTGCATCAGGGGCACCTGTCGCTGGCACAGGCGGCGCGGGCCGATTGCGACCGGGTGATCGTGACGATCTTCGTCAACCCCAAGCAGTTCAACAACCCCGAGGATCTGGCCAAGTACCCCCGCACCGAGCAGGACGACGCGGCCAAGCTGGCGCCGCTGGAGGTCGATGCGATCTATGTCCCCGACCCGGACCAGATCTATCCGGACGGGTTCGCCACCACCGTCTCCGTCGCCGGCCTGACCGACGTGATGGAGGGCGAATTCCGCCCCGGACATTTCGACGGCGTGGCAACCGTCGTGGCAAAACTGTTCCTGCAGACGCAGGCGGACAGGGCCTATTTCGGCGAAAAGGACTATCAGCAGTTGATGGTCGTGCGCCGCATGGCCCGTGATTTGGACATCCCGATCGAGGTGATCGGCTGCCCCACCGTGCGCGAGCCCTCGGGGCTGGCGATGTCCTCGCGCAATCTGCGTCTGTCGGACCAGGGGCTGGCGACCGGGGCTCGGATGCAAGCGGTGATGCAGGACATGGCCGGGCAACTGGCGCAGGGGGCCGCATTCGCGGATCTGGTGGGGCCGGCTCGCGACACGCTGCTGACGGCGGGCTTTTCCGAGGTGGAATATATCGACCTGCGCTGCGCCGAAACGCTTGCGCCGCTGGCCGCCGCCACCCGCCCCGCGCGCCTGTTCGCCACCGCCTGGCTGGAGGGCGTGCGCCTGATCGACAATATCGACGTGCCAACAGCCTGAAACTGGGGTCTGGAACGGCCCCGACCAATCGCCTAATGTCCCCTGAAAATGAAGACCGGGGGGAGCACGGGCATGACCTATATTCTGGCAATCGATCAGGGCACCACGTCCTCGCGCGCGATCCTGTTCGACGCGCAGATGCAGCGCGTGGGCACTGCACAGCAGGAATTCACCCAGTATTTTCCGCAGGAAGGCTGGGTCGAGCACGACCCCGAGGAAATCTGGGACAGTGTCCTGAACGTCTGCCGGCAGGTGATGAACGAGGTGGGCGCCTCGGCCGACCAGATCGCCGGGATCGGCATCACCAACCAGCGCGAAACCACCGTGGTCTGGAACAAGACGACCGGCAAGGCCATCCACAATGCCATCGTCTGGCAGGACCGCCGCACCGCCGAGATCTGCCAGCGGTTCCGCGACGCGGGCTGCGAGGATGACGTGACCGCTCAGACCGGCCTGCTGCTCGACCCGTATTTCTCGGGCACCAAGGTCAAGTGGATACTCGACACCGTACCCGGCGCGCGCGATCGGGCCGAGGCGGGCGAGCTGCTGTTCGGCACCATCGACAGTTTCCTGATCTGGCGCCTGACCGAGGGCCGCGTCCACGCCACCGACGCCACCAACGCCGCGCGCACCCTGCTGTTCGACATCCACAAGGGCAACTGGAGCGCCGAGATCTGCGATCTGCTGGACGTGCCGCTGTCGATACTGCCCGAAGTGCGCGACTGCGCGGCCGATTTCGGCCAGACCGGCCTGTTCGGCGGGGCGATCCCGATTCTGGGCGTGGCCGGCGACCAGCAGGCCGCCACGATCGGGCAGGCCTGTTTCCAGCCTGGGATGATGAAATCCACCTATGGCACGGGCTGTTTCGCGCTGCTGAACACCGGCACGCAGCCGGTGGAGTCGAAAAACCGCCTGCTGACCACCATCGCCTATCAGCTGGACGGTCAGCGGACCTATGCGCTGGAAGGCTCGATCTTCATCGCGGGCGCGGCGGTGCAGTGGCTGCGCGACGCGCTGCAGATCATCGACTCGGCCCCGCAAAGCGGCGAACTGGCCGCGCAGTCCGACCCCAACCAGCATGTGGTGCTGGTGCCCGCCTTCACCGGGCTGGGCGCGCCCTATTGGAAGCCCGACTGCCGCGGCGCCATGTTCGGCCTGACCCGCAACTCGGGCCGGGCCGAGATCGCACGGGCCACGCTGGAAAGCATCGCCTACCAGACCCGCGACCTGTGGCACGCGATGCAGGGCGATTGGGGCGCCGACGCGGACGTGATTCTGCGGGTCGATGGCGGGATGAGCGCTTCCGACTGGGCGATGCAGGGCCTGTCGGACATTCTGGGCGCGCCGGTCGACCGGCCGGTGATGCAGGAAACCACGGCGCTGGGCGCAGCCTGGCTGGCGGGGATGAAGGCCGGGGTCTACCCCAATCAGGCCGGATTTGCCGAGACCTGGGCGCTGGACCAACGGTTCGAACCGATCCTGCCCGAGGCTGACCGCGAAGCGGCCTATGCGCGCTGGCAGCGGGCGGTTCGGGCCACCATGGCGTTCTGATCCATCCTGACCCGCGGCGCAGCCCGGGTCAGCTGTGATCCTTCAGCAGGCGCTGTTTCTGGCGCGACCAGTCGCGCTTGGCCTGGGTTTCGCGCTTGTCGTGGATCTTCTTGCCCTTGGCGATGCCGATCTTCAGCTTGGCCCGACCCTTGTGGTTGAAATACAGCACCAGCGGCACCAGCGTCATGCCCTTGCGCTGCGTGGCGTTCCACAGGTTCGACAGCTCTTTGCGGGACACCAGCAGCTTGCGCCGGCGGCGCTCTTCGTGCTTGAACGCCTTGGCCTGCTCGTAGGGCGCGATGTAGCTGTTGATCAGCCACAGTTCGCCATCCTCGACCGAGGCATAGCTTTCGGCGATGTTCGCCCCGCCCGCGCGCAGAGACTTGACCTCGGACCCTTCCAGCACGATGCCGCACTCGATATCCTCTTCGATCGCGTAATCGAAGCGGGCCCGCCGGTTTTCGGCGATCACCTTGTAGTTTGGGTCTGTCTTCTGCTTGGCCATGACGCCGTGATGTATGCGGCTTCGTCAGTCCTTGCAAGATGGGCGCGTCAGGATTTGGCCGAGATGATCAGGTCGGGGCCAAAGATCGTGTCGGCGTGGTTGTGCAGGTAAATCTTCAGCCACGGGGTGAACCGTTCGGGGTGGCGGCGCACTTCGGCCAGCAGATCGTGGTAGTCGATCCAGCGGATCTCCATCACCTCATCGGGGTTGGGCTCGATCTTCAGCGGCCCGCGCACATGCGCCAAGAACACATCCACGACCTCGTTCTCGACCATCCCGTTGCCGACATCCGCATGATATTCCAGCCGGTGCCGGTATTCAGGATACAGCCCGGTGATGCCCAACTCCTCGCGCAGGCGGCGCACGGCGCAGTCCGAGGAGTTTTCGTCCCAGTCGGGATGGGTGCAACAGGTGTTCGCCCACAGGCCGGGCGTGTGATACTTGCCCAGCGCGCGGCGCTGCATCAGAATCTCGGTGCCCCGCACGACGAAGACCGAGACTGCCTTGTGCTTGAGCCCCTTTTCGTGGGCTTCCAGCTTGTCCACGGGTGTCAGCTCGCCATGAACCCAAGCCGGGATCATGATTCCCATCTGTCCTCTCCTGGTGTGACTGCGTCGGTCTGGCGGCATCGGCGACCGGGCGCGATGCGCTGGCGGATTGGGCGCAGTGTTTTTTTGGTCTGCGACAAAACTGGCGATGATCGACGTTGCAATCAAGCGCACGAAAGGCCGCAGGGCTGCGGCCTTTTGTACTTGTTCCGGTTTTTTGGCAAGTGCGGCTTATTCGGCCGAAACGCTTTGCAGATAGGCAAAGACGTCCTCGCCGCCCTTCTTCAGCTTGAAGGTCATCTTCGACTTGGCCGAGGTTTCACCTAGGTAGTCCTTCAGGAACGCCTTGGGGTCCTGAACATAGGCAACAAAGCTTTCCTCGTCCCAGACCAGACCTTTTTCACCGGCCGCGACTAGGCTGTCGCCGTATTTGAAGCCTTCCTCTGCACCTGCGGCGCGGCCAGCGATACCGTACAGGTTCGGCCCGGTCTTGCCGCCCTTGACGATGGCTTCGCCGTCGGGCGTTGCGATCATGTGGCAGGACTTGCACTTGTTGAAGGTCTTGGCACCGGCTTCGGCGTCGCCTTCGGCCAGGGCCGGCACGGCCAGCAGGCCGGCGATGGCAGTCGCGATGATACGTTTCATTGGCGTTGCTCCGATATGAATTGGCTGCCCCTTAACCAGTATCAAACGCGCGCAGAGTCAATGCGCAATTTGACGCGCGGCGGCGACCTGACGCAGCCGAAAAGGTATATTTTCAAGGCGTATTTTGCAGATCCGACCAGCACGGCAACAGGTCGTCTGGCGCCGGTTTCGCATGGTAGACCGCGCGCGCGATGGCGCGGGCCAAGCACAGGGCGGCGGCGTGGCCCAGCAGGGCCAGATCGGCCTCGGCCGAAGGGATCCGCCCCGTGCTGACGCCGAACACCAGGTCACCATCGCCCGGCGTGTGGGCGGGCAGGATGGCGCGGGCGATCCCGTCATGGGCGGCCACCGCCATGCGCTGGCATTGCGGTTTGGTCAGGGCCGCATCGGTGGCGACGATGGCGATGGTCGTGTTGGCCTTGTCGGGCGGGGGGTGGCCCATCGCCCGGGCCTTGCGGCTGGGCGCGGGGTCCCCCAGTCCGGACGCCGCATCCGGCCCCAGCCCGCCGAACTCGGCTCCGATCTCGAACGGGGCGGCCCAGAAATGCTGGTCGCCCGGGGTGGTGACGCTGCCCAGCGGGTTGGCCGCAACCAGAGCACCCACTGTCACGCCGCCCGGCAACACCGCCGAGGCGGAGCCCAGCCCACCGTTGCACATGGCCGTCAGTGCGCCGGTTCCGGCCCCGGCGCTGCCCAGATCGAACGTCTCCGCTGCGGAGTCAAATGCGGCCCGGCCCAAGGCGCGGTACGGGTTTTCACCCCACGCCTTGTCGCCGCCGTTCAGCAGGTCGAACAGAATCGCCCCGGGTACGATCGGAACCACGGCCGACCCCACCTGAAACCCGCGACCCTGCGCATGCAGCGCGTCCACCACGCCCGAACAGGCATCCAGCCCGAAGGCCGAGCCCCCCGAAAGCACGATCGCATCCACCCGGTCGACGGTCTTGTCGACCGCCAGAAGATCGGTCTCACGCGTGCCGGGGGCGCCCCCCATCACATGCACCGAGGCCCGCAGGGGCTGATCTCCGGTCATGACGGTGACACCTGATTTCAGAGCCGCGTCCTGTGCGTTGCCCACCAGCAGGCCGGGCACGTCGGTGATCAGGTTTCTGGATCCGGGGGTCATTTGGGTTTGTCCTTTACTGCGGGAAAGCGCGCTAATGCGCGCTGCCTCCGGCGGGGATATTTGGGGCCAGATGAAGGGGTGGTCAGATACAGCGGCCCCCGTCCACCTCGAGCGCGGTGCCGGTGATCATGCTGGCCTCATCCGAGCACAGGAAACAGGCGGCGTTGCCCATGTCCTGCGGAGTCGAGAACCGGCCCAGCGGGATGGTCGACAGGAACCTGGCGCGGATTTCGGGCGTGTCTTCGCCCATGAAGGATTTCAGCAGGGGCGTTTCCCCCGCCACCGGGCAGATCGCGTTCACGCGCACACCGGACGGGGCCAGTTCGACCGCCATGGTCTTGGTTGCGGTGATCATCCAGCCCTTGGAGGCGTTGTACCAGTTCAGGTTCGGGCGCGGTGACAATCCGGCGGTCGAGGCGACGTTCAGGATCGCCCCCGACCCGCGCGATTTCATATGCGGCACCAGCGCCCGCGCGGTCAGAAAGACCGACTTCATGTTTACGCGATAGACGCGGTCGAAATCTTCTTCGCTGACCTCCTCCAGCGGCGTCGGCAGGTGGGTCACGCCGGCATTGTTCACCAGGATGTCCAGATGGCCGTAAAGTCCCAGCGCCGCATCCGCCATCGCCTGGACCGAGTCGCCGTCGGAGACATCCACCTGGCAGTGGTCGGCCAGCGGGCCCAGCGTTGCCGCCATGTGACGCGCGGCATCCCCGTTGATATCGGCGATCATCACCCGTGCGCCCTCGGTCAGGAATTTCTGCACGATCCCGGCCCCGAACCCGGATGCGCCGCCGGTCACGATTGCGGTTTTTCCCTCCAGCCTCATGGCCTTGCCTCCCTGCCGCCTGTTGCGGTCAGACTAGCAACGGCAGGGAAAGATGCCAGATCAATCTTCCGCCACCTTGCCGCGCAGCGCCTTGACGTCGGACCGGGCCTTTTTCGCCGCCAGCCGGCGCTTGACCGAGCCATAGGTGGGCTTCGTCGCGATCCGCCGCTTGGGTTTGACCAGCGCCTTGCCGATCAGCTCGGCCAGACGGGCGCGGGCGATCTCGCGGTTGCGGGCCTGGCTGCGGGTCTCGTCGCATTGGATGATGATCGCACCATCCTTGGTCCAGCGCCGTCCGGCCAGCCGTTTCAGCCGCGCCTTGACCGGATCGGGCAGCGAGGGCGAGCGCGCCGCCTCGAAGCGCAGCTCGACCGCGGTCGAGACCTTGTTCACGTTCTGCCCGCCGGGACCCGAGGCGCGGATGAAGCTCTCGGTCATTTCCCAATCGTGCAGGGTGATATCGTCGGTGATGCGCAACATGGACGCGACCTTACAGGCGCCACCCGGAAACAGAAAGGGCCGCCCCGGCGGGACGGCCCTTCGAAAGTTCAGGAGGTCGGGTCGGTTAGATCAATCGACCAGCCGGAGCGCGCGCTCCGCCAAGGGCTGCCCTAGCAGGCGGTCCCCCCGGTTGTTCCGACACCTCTCTCCAATCTCTTTCTCGACACTGGATCACCTCCTTTTCTATCTGTTGCGGTTGAAAAGGATGGTGACACAACTTGTGCCACTCTCAAAGCGTTTTTTTTACGCAGGCTGTGCGGTCAGGCGGGCGACGATCACCTTGAAGGGGATCAGTGCGACCAGGGCCAGCGACAGCTTCACCAGCCAGTCGGCAAAGGCCAGCGTCACCCACAGGGGCGCCTCGGGGCCCGACAGCATGAAAGGCACCGGCTCCCACGCCCAGTTGATGGCCGCATCCGCATCGGCGCCGAAGACGGTCACCGAGGCCGAGAACGCGATTGTGAAGAAGATCGCTGTATCCAGCGCCGACCCGACCAGCGTGGACACCAGCGGCGCGCGCCACCAGCGGCCTTCACGCATGGCGTTGAACACGGTGACGTCGGTCAGCTGCGCGATCAGGAACGCGGTTCCCGAAGCCACGGCGATGCGCAACGGCACGGCGGCGTAGGTGAAGCCGTCACCCTGCAGCATGATCTGGCTGCCGATCAGCGAGCAGATCACGCCGGTGACGAAGCCGGCGAACACGACCTTGCGGGCCGGGCCCACGCCATAGACGCGGTTCATGATGTCGGTGACCAGAAAGGCCAGCGGATAGGTGAAGGCACCCCAGGTCAACAGCCCGTCAAAGATCAGGAACTGGACCAGGATGTTCGAGGCCACGACGATGGCGGCCATGGCAATAATGCCGGGGATAAAGTTGCGTTGCATGTTCTGATGCCCGTTTTGACAAGGTAGCGGCGACTTGGCCAAGGGACCGTCCCAAGGCAAGCCGCGCTTCTAGACCCGGGATCGGCCCGTGTCAATCCGGCAGCAGATACTCGACCAGTTCGGTACGCTGCAGCGCCAGAAAGTTGTCGTCCGAGATCATCGTGGCCCGCAACCGCCCCTGCCCGTCGCGCCAGACCGACAGCCCCTCGAGATTGTCATGGGTTCCGGTTCCGGTCTGGAACAGGGTTTCTTCGGCCGTAGGTGTATCACCCGCGATCTGCCACCGACGCAGACGCGACCGGAACCCGGTCAGCGAGACCGCGCGTTCCAGCACGTAGAACCGCCCGTCCGGGCCGAAATCGGCCGCTACGGGCAGAAAACCGTCCCGCTGCGTCAGGACGAAGGGCGTGGACCAGGCGCGCCCGTCCCAGCGATAGACCGGAATGTCGCCATTTGCCGTGCGGCTTTTCTCGGGCAGCGTGTACAGGCGGCCCTGCGTGTCGATGGCCAGCCCCTCGAACGAACCATTCTGGTCGAGCGCGTCAAAGGCCTTGGGTCGCGGCAGCACCTGCGCATGGGCACCGGGCGCGGCATAACGGGCCACACGGTGCACGCCTTCGAACGAAATGTAGAAGCTGCCGTCAGGCGCCAGCGCCAGCCCCTCGGAGTCACCCGAGCTGCCGGGCATGATCCGTCCCCGGCTGGACAGAACCGGCCAGTGGCCAACAATACGGATGCCGACAATCTGATCGCCATCCCGGTCGATGCGGACCGATGCCAGAGTGGAGCGGTCGCTCAGCACCCATGCGCGCTGCCCGTCATCCGAGATATGGATGGCGGAAAACCCACCGAACCAGTCATGACCGGCGCGCCATGCAAAGCTGCCCAGATATTCAGCCGATTTGACTTCGACCGCCCAGGCGGAGCCGGCCAGAAACAGGCTGGCGATCAGTTGGACTGCAAGACGGCGGCGCATTGCTGGGGCAGATCCGCCAGAACATATTCACGCCGTTTCTTCGGAGGCGGCGCGTTGGGGTCGGGCGGCGGCGGGTTCAAGATGTTGCGCACCCACTGCTCGGCCTCGGCGCAGCCGTCGCCTTTGGGCGGCGGATCCTGATTGACGCACCCGCGCGAGCCGCGCGGACAGTTCAGCCGGACGTGGAAGTGATAATGATGCCCCCACCAGGGCCGGATTTTGCGCAGATAGGCGCGGTTGCCTTTTTCTTCCTTGCACATCTGCACCTTGGCGCCCGGAAACACGAAGATGCGGGCCACGCGTTTGTCCTTGGCCGCCTCGCGCAGGATGGCGTGGTGCTGTTTCGTCCAGTTGCCGTTCACATAGGCGCCGTTCGAGCGCCGCAGAGAGATGGACGAGATGTTCTCGCGGGCCTTGCGCGACAGGCGCATATTGTCACCGGGCAGCATCCAGATGTCGATGTCCAGGCCCAGCTGGTGGCTGCGGTGGCCCGAGGTCATCGGCCCGCCTCGCGGCTGGCTGATATCCCCGATGTAAAGCCCGTTCCACCCCGGTTGTCTCGCCGCAAAACGGCTGAGGTCCTGCACGAAGTCGATGGCCTGAGGATGGCCCCAGTTGCGGTTGCGCGACAGACGCATCGCCTGCCAGGTGGGTCCGGTTTCGGGCAGTTGCACCGATCCGGCGGCGCAGCCGCGCGAATAACTGCCGAAAGCGGCCGGTTTTTGTTGCGAACTGTACTTCTGAGCCCCGAACAACTGCTTGGCCAGCGGTTGGGCCCCAGCCGCCCCGGCCAGCGCAATTCCTGCCAAAAATACCAAAAAACGTAATGAAATCATCTGCTCTGATCCCCTTCCGGTTTGACCCAGCGCATTAGGAACAATCCCAGAATAAACAACCCGACGATCGGAGACACCCCCAACCGCGCGCTGCCGGTCGCGGTTGTTGCAATTCCGATCAGCAAAGGCGCGGCAAATGCGGTGGCCCGGCCCGACAGGCCATACAGCCCAAAGCTCTCGACCGGGGCGGTCGGGTCGGTGTGGCGCACCATCAGCGACCGGCTGGCCGATTGCAGAATGCCACCCATCCCGCCGATCAGGATGCCGCAGCCAAAGAACACCATGTCCGGCAGGCCCGAGCCTTGGGGCAGGGCGATGCCGAAGATCTGCGTCCGGTCCATCGACACAATGGTGGTGCAGACCAGAATCAGGACCCAGATCGCGGTCAGGATCACCGGCTTGGGGCCGAATTTCCGGTCCAGCTTGCCGCCGATCCAGGCGAAGACCGCCGAGGCCAGCACGCTGATGATGCCGAAGACGCCGATCTTGATCAGGTCCCATTCCAGCACCAGCCGCGCATAGACGCCGCCGAAACTGTACAGCCCGTTCAGCGCATCCCGGTAGAACATCGACGAGCCCAGATAGCTGGCAAGGCTGACACGGTGCCGCAAGGCGGCCACGGATTTGCCCAGCAGGCGCAGCGCCTCGGATACGCTGCCCTTTTTGTCGGTTGCGGGATCGTCGCGAACCCACAGAAAATACGGGACCATGAACAGGATGAACCACCCGGCGGTGAACGGCCCCACAAAGCGCGTTCCTTCGCGTGCGCCGCCGTCCAGCCCGAACAACGGCTCCATCCCGATCAGCGTCTTGCCGTTGGGCTGCTCGACGAACAGCGCCAGCATGATCGCCAGGGAAATCAGCCCGCCGAAATAGCCGAAGGCAAAGCCCGAGCCCGAGATCTCGCCCACCTCGCTGTCGTCCCCCAGGTCGGGCAGTTGCGAATTGATGAAGATCAGCGCGTATTCCGCCCCCACGAAGCCCAGACCGAAGGCCGACAGCATCAGCCACATGTTCGACCCGTCCGGCAGCGTGAACCACAGCGCGGCAGACCCCGCGGCATACATCACCGAAAAGGCGAAGATCCACGGGATGCGCCGCCCCGAGACATCGGCCATCGCCCCCAAGAGCGGCGCGCCGAAGGCGATGATCAGCCCGGTGATCGTCAGGCAGTTGGCCCAGACCGTCTGCGCCTGCGCGGCGGCGGCTTCGGCATCCATCCCGGCGGTTGCATAATATTCGGCGGCAACGCCGGCGAAATACGGACCAAAGACAAAGGTTACCAACAGGGTGTGATACGGCTGGCTGGCCCAGTCGAAGAACCACCAGCCCCAGATGCGCCTGCGCTTGGAAATCTCTGCCATCACTGCCCCTTGCCTGCTTTTGATTTCATAAGACGGGCCTTTGGGCCATTTCGCAAGCGTTCTGTGACTGCGGGCTTGCCTAATGCCACTTGGGCACTTAGGTCTCAGGCCGTACGGAAAACGAGGTGCCCATGCTGTCGCTGATCCAAATCCTGCTGCTGATCCTGGACATCGTCTGGTTCATCATCCTGGCCCATGTGATCATGAGCTGGCTGATCAACTTCCAGGTCCTGAACCTGCATCAACAGCTGGTCGCTCAGATCTGGTACGGACTGAACCGCCTGCTCGAACCGATCTACGGCCCGATCCGCCGCATTCTGCCCAACATGGGCGGTCTGGACCTGACGCCGCTGGTGGTGCTGATCGGCGTCTATGCGCTGCGGATCGTCCTCATCAACAACGCGGTCTATTTCTACTGACCTCTTGTTCCCTGATTCCGACTGTGTGATTGTCCGTTCAAGAGCAGTCAAATCTTGAAACAGGGCACCCCCGCACATGTTCGACGCCGCGCCTCTGCTGCGAGATGTCTTTGGATTCGATGAGTTCCGCCCCGGGCAGGAAGAGATCGTCGATGCCGTGACCGTCGGCGAGAACGTGCTGGCCATCATGCCCACCGGGGGCGGAAAATCCCTGTGTTTCCAACTGCCTGCCCTGCTGCGCGACGGCGTCACGGTGGTGATTTCGCCGCTGATCGCCCTGATGCGCGACCAAGTGCGGGGGCTGCAAGAGGCCGGGGTCGAGGCCGGCGCGCTGACCTCGGGCAACACGCCGGAGGAAACCGACGCCGTGTGGGAGGCGCTCGAGGCCGGGCGGCTGAAGCTGCTGTATATGGCACCCGAACGGCTGGCGGCGGGCTCGGCGCTGGGTATGCTGCGGCGGATCAATGTCAGCCTGATCGCCGTGGACGAGGCCCATTGCGTCAGCCAGTGGGGCCATGATTTCCGCCCCGACTATCTGCGGATCGGAGAGCTGCGGCGCGCGCTGAACGTGCCCTTGGCCGCCTTCACCGCCACGGCGGATGCGGAAACCCAGGACGAAATCGTCGAGAAACTGTTCGACGGCACGCCCCCGCGCAAGTTCCTGCGCGGCTTCGACCGGCCGAACATCCATCTGGCCTTTGCCGCCAAGGACAGCCCGCGCAAACAGATCCTGGATTTCGCCGATGCCCGCCGCGGCCAGTCGGGCATCGTCTATTGCGGCACCCGCAACAAGACCGAAGTGCTGGCGCAGGCGCTGCGCGAACAGGGCCACAGCGCCTGCCACTATCACGGCGGGATGGAGGCCGAGGACCGCCGCATCGTCGAAACCCGCTTCGCGCGCGAAGACGGGCTGATCGTGGTGGCCACCGTGGCCTTTGGCATGGGCATCGACAAGCCCGACATCCGCTGGGTCGCCCATGCGGACCTGCCGAAATCGATCGAGGCCTATTACCAGGAAATCGGCCGCGCCGGCCGCGACGGCGGCCCGGCCGAGACCCTGACCCTGTTCGGCCCCGACGACATCCGCCTGCGCCGCAGCCAGATCGACGAGGGGTTGGCCCCGCCCGAACGCCGCGCCGCCGACCATGCCCGCCTGAACGCTCTGCTGGGTCTGGCCGAGGCGTTGCATTGCCGCCGCCAAACTCTGCTGGGCTATTTCGGGGAACAGGCCGAGCCTTGCGGCAAATGCGACCTGTGCGACAGCCCGCCCGAGCTGTTCGACGGCACTACGCCGGTGCGCATGGCCCTGTCGGCGATCCTGCGCACCGAGGAATGGTTCGGTTCGGGCCACCTGATCGACATCCTGCTGGGCAATGACACCGACAAGATCCGCGCCCGGCGGCATGACGAATTGCCCACTTACGGCATCGGCAAGGACTGGTCGCGCCCGCAATGGCAGGCGATCTTCCGGCAGATGATGGGCCATGACCTGGTCCGCCCCGACCCTGAACGCCACGGCGCCCTGCGCATGACCGAGGCCGCCAAGCCGATCCTGAAGGGCGAGGCGCAGATCACCCTTCGCAAGGACACGCTGCGCAAGGCCACCCGCCGGCCCGCGGTCAAGATGATGGTCTCGGAAGAGGATGCGCCCCTGCTGTCGGCGCTCAAGGCCAAGCGCCGCGCCCTGGCCGAGGCCGCCCATGTGCCCGCCTATGTCATCTTCCCCGACCGCACGCTGATCGAGATGGCGGAAAAACGCCCCATGACCCTGGACGAGATGGCCCGGATCGGCGGCGTGGGCGCAAAAAAACTGGACCGCTATGGCGACACCTTCCTCGAAGTAATCGCGGGCGAGGCGCAGGCGGTCCACCCGGCGCGCCGCAAGCTGGCCGGGCGTGAACAGGGAAATATCTACGACCGTCTGCTCGAGGTGCAGGCACAGCTGGCCCGAGGCCCGGACGGGATCGACAAACCATTGAGCTGTTCGGCCGCGCAACTGGCGAAGGTTGCGCAGATGCGGCCCGACGACGACCGCGCGCTGGAGCAAATTCTGGGCGACCGCCGCGCCGAACGTTTCGCGGCCGCCTTTCTGGACGTGCTGCGCGCGGCGGGCTAGGTATCGGCGGGCGGGCACGTACAAGGGGGTAGATATGCTGGTGGTGATCTCTCCGGCCAAACGGCTGGACTGGGCAGAACGGGACGCGACGCCGACCCAGCCCGATTTTCAGGACGACGCGATCCGGCTGGCGAAAACGGCGCGCAACCTGACGCTGGGGGATCTGAAAAAGCTGATGAGCCTCAGCGACGATCTGGCCCGGCTGAACCGCGACCGGTTCCGCACCTTTGCCGATACCCCGCCGCCCGAGACCACCCGCCCGGCCGCGTTGGCCTTTGCCGGCGACACCTATCAGGGGCTCGAGGCCGCCTCGCTGGACACCGACGAACTGGCCTGGGCGCAGGATCATCTGCGCATCCTGTCGGGGCTTTACGGCCTGCTGCGCCCGCTGGACGCCATTCAGCCCTATCGGCTGGAAATGGGTAGCCGGTTGAAGACCCGGCGCGGCAAGACCCTGTATGACTACTGGCGCGACCAGCTGAGCAAGGCGCTGAACGCGCAGGCCGAGGAGATCGGCACCGACACGCTGGTGAACTGCGCCAGTCAGGAATATTTTGGCGCCGTCGACCCCAAGGCCCTGAAACTGCGCGTCATCACCCCGGTCTTTATGGAGGACAAGGGCGGCGCGCCCAAGATCGTCAGCTTCTTTGCCAAAAAAGCTCGCGGCTCAATGGCGCGGTACATCATCCAGCACCGGCTGACCGATTTGAAGGGCCTGCGGGATTTCGACACCGGCGGCTATGTGTACCGGTCTGAGTTGTCGGAACCGGACAAACCGGTATTCGTGCGCCCCTATCAGGCCTGATCCAGCATCGAGGCATCATACGCCACCAGTTCGACCGTGTTGCCCTCGGGGTCCGTGGTAAACACGCCGCGCCAACCGATCCAGCCGAACCGTTCGACACGATAGGGCTGGCCGATTTGGTCATACCAGCGCATAACGGCCTCCTGTTCCGCAAAGGGAAGAGACAAGGCGACATGGTGCAGCGACGATTGCGCCCCGGTCACGGGTTTGTCGGCACCGGTGGGGTGCAAACCCGGCCGCTGCGCTGCCCCATGGTGAAAAAGCGCCAGAACCTGTGTGTGTCCTTCGAACCCATCCGCAATCCGAAAGAATGTGATGGCGCTGTTATGGCCGCCATGCAGGCGGGTCAGCCCGATGACGTTTTCATAGAAATCAACCATCGCTGCCATGTCGGCGCAGCGTATTGCGATTTCACCCAAAGCGCGGGGGCGAAAACCTCGTTCCTGTGACATGGCGTCAGCCTAGACCGCACCGGCCGGCTCGACAATGACAGGTTGCGCATCCGTCGGGCAGTTGGACTGGATCATCTCGCAAATCAGCTTCTTCTGAAGCGGTTTCGTCAGGTAGTGATCCAGCCCGGCCGCAAGGATGCTGTGCTCGTCACCGGCCAAGGCATGAGCGGTCAGCGCCACGATCGGCACATGCTGCCCTGTGCCGATTTCGCGTCGGCGAATCTCACCCGTGGCCTGCTTTCCGTCCATCTTGGGCATAGAGATGTCCATAAGGATCAGGTCCGGCGCGAATTCCGCAAAGGCTTCGACAGCCTCAAGCCCGTTGGCCACCAGCTTGAGGTCTATGTTCAGATCCTTGGTCATCTTGCTCAGGATCAACTGGTTGGTGCGATTGTCCTCGGCGGCCAGAACCCGCATCTTGCGCAGCTTCGTGTTTCCGCCGGACGATTGGGCCGGCTCTGCGCAGCAGGGCGGGGAAACAGGCGCAGGCAACACAGCCGCGCCCAGCGCCTGAAGCCGCGAGAACAGCTCGGCCCGAGGGATCGGTTTCTGAACCACCCCTTGTATCAGCCGATGGTTCGGATCAGCGTGCACGATGGCCGGGTTTGCGGACATCAGCACGATCGGAACGTCGGACCAGCTTCGCTTGCGCAGAGTTTCCGCCAAATCCAGCCCGTCCATGTCAGGCAGATCGTGATCGCAAAGGATCAGGTCGACCGACGCATCCACCGCCCTCAGCGCTTCGGTGCCTGTGGCGCAAACCGTCACCTCGGTCCCCAAACGCCGCAGCTGCTTGTTCAGAATGGCCCGATTGACCGCCAGATCCTCGACCACGAGGACATGTTTCAGCCTGTCCGCCAAAGCAGGCGGAGCCGGTTGAGGGCCTTCGGCGGTGGGCAGCGTGATGCGGAACCCAAAGCACGACCCCTTGCCGGCCTCGCTCTCGACCCAGATCGAGCCACCCATCAAGGTAATCAGGCGTTTGGTGATGGCCAGACCAAGGCCAGTGCCGTCAAAGGCGCGGGTCTTTTCGTTTTCGACCTGATTGAACTCGCCAAAGATGTGCTCGATCTTGTCCGCATCGATGCCGATTCCGGTGTCTTCGATCGCGATGTGGATGTCGCAGGTCTTCTGATCGGCATGCGGTACTCCGGTGACCCGGATCAGAACATGGCCCTGGGCGGTGAATTTGACCGCGTTACCCACCAGATTGGTCAGCACCTGACGCACCCGGCCCGGATCGCCCACGAACAGCGTCGGCAGGAACAGGTCATAGTCGACCAGCAAGGTCAGCCCCTTGTCGCGCACCGTGGGCTGCAGCAGCATCGCAACTTCGAGAATGCAACGTTCAAGATCGAAATCCTCGGGATGCAGCACAAGCTTATCCGCTTCGATCTTGGAATAATCCAGAACGTCATTGATGATGACAAGCAACGCGTCCCCCGAATTGCGAATCGTCTCGACATAAAGCCTCTGCTCTTCATTCAGAGGGGTTTCCGACAGCAGGTCGGTCATCCCGACGATGCCGTTCATCGGGGTCCGGATCTCATGACTCATATTGGCAAGGAAAGCCGACTTGGCCCGGTTGGCAGCCTCGGCCTTCTCGCGCGCGGCCTGCAGTTGCGCCTCATGCTGGACCGAGGCCGTGATGTTCAGGGCCAGACTGACCACATCGCCGCCTTGGCCGCGCTGGTCGATCAGCTTGATATATTGCCCATTCCACAGCTGGATCACTTCGGGCGGCGGGTTGATCCGGGTCCAGCGGCGCATCATGCGGGTTTTCCACGCCTCGGCCGGTTCCGACCCGATATCGATGATGCCCTCGGTGGTAAGCAGATCAAGAATGCGGGGATAGGATATCCCGGGCGCGACCTCATCCAGTCCTTCGAACACGCTCAGATAGGCTGTATTTGCGCTGATCAACCGATCACTGCCGTCGAAGAAGGCGAAACCGTCCTGGATCGTCTGGATCGAGTGCCAGAGGCGGCGTTCGGCCACTTCGATCTTGGCATTTGCAACGGTCAGGTCCGATTTGACCTTTTCATTCTCGCCACGCACGGTTTCGACCTCGGCCTCAGTCTCGCCAATACGCTTGGTCAGGGCCATCGCGTATTCACCCAGTTTGCGATTGGCCTCGGACAGTTCACTCTGCTTGAGTGCAAGCATGCGTTCGGCGGCCAGACGCGCCCGCCGTTCCTGTGCCAGTTTTTCTGCAAGACTCATGGTCATCTTCCCGGTCGGTTCGGGATCAGCATTCCCGCAGACCGTGAAAATCTGTTTAAGGCCAAAGGTCGATCAGCGCCGTCCTTCGCGCAACCAGCCCGCCAGCAGGAAGCCACCCGCCAACAGCAGCACCAGCCAGGGCGGCAACAGTCCGGCTTGGGTCACGTCACGGGTTTCATATGCCTCGCGCGGGGTCAGACCGATCCAGCCACGCCCGGCCGCAGGGCGCCCGGCGCGTACGTTGCGGATTGCCGGCAGCCCATCCTCGACCCGGATTACCCCGCCGCGCATCCCGGCCATGACCGGTTCAAGGATTTCAGCTGTTGCGATGGTGCGTTCGAATTCCCGCGGCGCCGCAGGGCCAAGGCCGATGACCGAGGACAGCTCACCTTCCTGCAGGCGATAGAGCCCAATTTCAGGCCCGAAATACTGCGCCTCGAACCGGCCGGGGGACAATTCGCGCAAGGGCACTTCAAGCGTATCGCCATTGGGTCGGGTGACCGTGACAGGGCCCACCTCTTCGTTCAGGGTCTGGCGGATGATGCGCATTGACTGCCCGTTGGCCTCGGCCCACAGCGCCTCTTCTTCAAGCTCGGGTTCTTTCATCATCCAGTGAGCCAGGCGGCGCAGCAGTTCCAGCTGCGGGCCACCGCCCTCGTAGCCGCGGCTCCACAGCCAGGCGTGGTCCGAAGCCAGCAGCGCCACGCGTCCTTCCCCCACCCGGTCCAGCACCAGCAGCGGACGGTCGTCGACGCCGGTCATCAGCAACTCACCCGAGCGCTGTTTTACGTCGATCTGGCGCAGCCATGCGCCCCAATCGCCCGCCTCACCCAGATCGGCGGTCACCGGATGACGCTGGCCCAGGTCTGTTACCGTGGGCACGTAGCGTTCTTCGATGACCCGGGCCGAGGGTTGCGCCGGCAGGATCGCAGACAGGGGCGAGCGGAAGATGCTGTCGGCGGTGGCAAAGTCGGGTCCGGCCGCAATCAGCACCGCACCTCCGTCATTGATGTAGTTGGTCACGTTGTCCAGATAAATCGCCGGCAGGATGCCGCGCCGCTTGTAGCGGTCAAAGATGATCAGGTCGAAATCGTTGATCTTCTCCAGAAAAAGCTCGCGCGTGGGGAATGCGATCAGCGACAGTTCGTCCACCGGAACCCCATCCTGTTTCTCGGGTGGGCGCAGGATGGTGAAATGCACCAGGTCGACCGAGCTGTCGGATTTCAGCAGATTGCGCCAGGTTCGCCCGCCCGGATGCGGCTCGCCCGAGACCAACAGAACCCGAAGCCGATCGCGCACGCCGTTCATCTGGATCAAGGCGGTGTTGTTTCGGTCGGTCAGTTCGCCATCGGCCTGCGGAACGGTGAACTGGATGACGTTGCGCCCGCCATGGGGCAGGGTCACCGGCAGCTCGACATCCACACCGATCGGGATACTGAACTGCTGCGGCTCGCCCCCGTCCACCGCGATCTCGAGCGGGGCGGACGCCGGACCGGCGGGCACCGCGCCACTGTCCTCGACCCGCAAGGTCAGAGTGACGGGCTCATCGATGATGGCAAAGGCCGGCGCATTGCGCACGATCAGGCGGCGGTCCCAGTCCTGCGCGCGACCGGTCTGCAACAGGTGCATCGGCGCGGGCAGGTCGGGGGCCTGATCGACGTCATGCACGATGCCGTCCGACAGAACCAGAATACCGGCGATGCGCGCGCGGGGTTCCTCGGCCAGCGCGGCATTCAGCGCCGCCATGACCTGCGTACCTTCGTCCCCGTCGCCGTCGCCCACGGTGATGCGGCGCAGTTCGGTGTTGTCGCGGGCTTCGATCTCGGCGGCCAGGGCCTCGGCGGTCTGCGCGGTCTGTTCTGCGCGGTCAGACAGGGTTTGGCTGGCGCTTTCATCCTCGATCATCAGCACGATGTCGGTCAGCGCGGCGCGGTCCTCGATCTGGTAGACCGGGCCGGACAAAGCCGCCAGCAGCACCAGCGCCGCCAGTCCGCGCAATGCCCAACCTGACAGCCCGCGCCACAGCGCCAGAACCGTCGCGGCCAAAGCGATCGAACCGATAACCACCAGCACGGGCCACGGGATCAGCGGGTCAAAGATGACGGAACCGGTCATTGGCCCAACCTGTCAAGCAGAGCAGGCACGTGCACCTGATCGGATTTGTAGTTCCCGGTCAACACGTGCATGACCAGGTTGACGCCGAACCGGTTGGCCAGCTCGCGCTGGCGTTCTCCGGCATAGCCGCGCCCGACCGGCAGCAACGCCTGCCCGTTCCGGTCGATTGCCCAGGCCCCGGCCCAGTCGTTGCCGCCAATCACTACCGGAGTGACGTTATCGTTGAGGTTGCGGAAGGGCATGCCTTCGATCTGTTCGGCGTCCAGCGGCGCGGCTTCGACCCAGACCTCGGTACCGGCAAAGCGGCCGGGGAAATCCTGCAACAGGTAGAACGCACGGGTCAGGACGTGATCGCGGGGAACAGGCTCTAACGCAGGGATATTCAGCGGCGCAGCCAGTTGCTGCAGCTTGCGGCCATTGGGGCTGGAGGCGCCGAACCCGGCGATGTTGGCGTCCCGCGTGTCAAACAGGATCATCCCGCCCGACCGCAGATAGCCATTCAGCTTGGCATAAGCTTCGGCCGAAGGCTGGGGCTGATCCGGGGTGATCGGCCAGTAAAGCAGCGGGAAGAAAGCCAGTTCGTCACGTTCGAGGTCCACGCCCATGGGCTCGGCCGGTTCGACGGACGTGCGATAAAACAGGGTTTGCGACAGGCCGCGTAGCCCGGCATGGGCGACGTCGTCAATCTGGGCATTGCCGGTCAGTACATGTGCCAGCACCAATTCCTTGGTTGCCTGCAGCGCGAATTCGGTCTCCTCGGGCGTCTGCGCCTGCGCTTGCGGTGCGATCAGAACCGCGCCCAGCGCGACCGCCGCCGCTCGCGCCAGCCCCAGACGCCCCGACAGCGCCAGCGAGGCCACGACGTCAACCGCCAGCAGGATCAGGGCCAGGCTCAGCAGCAGGCCCCCGATAGGAGTTTCGGCGCTGACCTCCTGCCCTTTGATGGGAACATCCGCAGGCCAGCTGATCGGGCGCAGCGTGCTATCCTCGTTCAACACGTTCAGGGCCAGCTTCTGCTTGCCGCTTTCATACAGACCCGGGCGCAGGTCGGGCCCCAAGGCGCCGGACACCAGCGCCGGGCCATCGACACCGGCCAGATTGCCCGCATCAGACAGGGTTCCGAACCCGTCCATCACCTGAATCGGCTCCCACGTGGTGCCTTGCAGCTGTTCGACCTGCCGCGTCTTGGCCGCCGAGGCCACGGCCAGCCGGTCGAGCATTTCGACGAACAGGCCCGACAGCGGCAGGGTCGACCATTCGGCATCGGCGGTGACATGGAACAGCACCACCTGACCCAGGCCCAGCGGCTTGCGCGTCACCAGCGGGGTGCCATCCGACAGCGCGGCGATCACCCGGTCGGCCAGGTTCGGGTCGGGCTGCGCCATCACCTGGGTGCTGACGGTCACATCGTCGGGGATGCGCAAACCGTAGAAGGGCGAACCTTCCTGGAAAGGCGCCAGCCCCTTGGCCTCGCCCCAGCTCATCGCGCCGCCGACCGAGCGGCCACCGCTGCGCAACCGCACCGGCAAAAGGGCGTCTTCGGCATCGCGGCCCAGATCGCTGGCCGCCATGTGCGGACCGGCAAAGCGCAGCAACAGCCCGCCCTGCTCGACCCATTCGACCAATCCGGCCTGTTCGGCGGGGGTCAGCTTGGCCACATCGGCCAGCACGATCACATCCGGGTTGGCGGGCAGAACCTCGGCCAGCCCGCCCTCGACGAAATCGGCGGTGGGGATCAGCACCTGCGTCAGATAGTGAAGCGGCGACAGCAGCTCCAACCCCTCGCGGTTGACGGTTCCGGCGATCAGGGCAACCTCGCGCCGGCGCAAGCTGTCATCGGTCAGCGACACCGCCCCGGCCGACCGCTGGCCCTGCAGCTCGAACCGCGTGATGCGGGCGCGCAGTTCGGATGGCAAGGCCAGATCAGCCTGTGCCTGGGTCGCGCCGCTGTCGAAGCTGACCTCGACCGATTGCAGAAGGCGCATCACGCCCGCCGGGTCGCGCCCCTGCGCATTGATGGTGACGGTCTGCGCCGGTCCGGGCGTGGCGCGCACCGCGGTCAGTCGGATCGCCCCGTCCTGATAGGTGGCCGGCAGCAGCGCCAGGATCGGCGCCGCCGCGCGATAGACCGTGACCGCGCCCCGCGCCTGCAGCGCGGACAGCAGGCTTTCACGGCCCGGATAGTCCAGCTTGTCCGTGAACCAGTGCGTATCGAACCCGCCCTCGACCGCCGACAGGTCGGCCAGCGCCTGTTCGATCTGCGCCGCGTCCGGCTGCCACGGCTGCGGAACCAGCCCGGGCAGGCGGTTGCGCCAGGCTTCGGCGGCCTGGAAGACCGGCGGTTCCGGCTCGGTCAGGCGCAGGATCGACACGGGGCGCCCGGCCCGTCCGGCTTCGGTCAGCTGCGCGTCGATCTGATCCAGCGTGGCCGGCCAGCGCGTGGCCCCGGCCCAGCTTGCATCCAGTACCAGCAGCAGCGGCCCCGATCCGGACTCATCGCGCGCCGGGTTCAGAACCGGGCCGGCCAGCCCAATGATGATCGCCGCCGCCGCCAGCATCCGCAGCAGCAACAGCCACCACGGGGTGCGGTCAGATACGCTCTCGTCGTCCTTCAGGCCCAGCAACAGGGTCACCGCGGGGAACAGCCGGCGGATCGGCGCGGGCGGCACGGCGCGCAGGATCAGCCACAGGATCGGCAGCGTCAGCAGACCCAGCAGCACCCATGGTGCGGTAAAGCCGATGCCCGCCAGAACCGTCATCGCGCCCCTCCGTCCAGCGCACGATAGAGCCACAACAGGGCCGCCTGCGCGCTGTCGCCCGTATGGTGCAGACCCAGCTGCCAACCGGTCACCCGGCACAGGCGGGTCAGGTCATCCTTGCGCCGCGCCAGCCGCGCCAGATAGCGCTCGCGCAGGTCGCCGGCTTTGAGGGTCTCGTGCCGGACCGAGCCGCCGACGCTTTCGAAGATGGTGCGCCCGCGATAGGGGAAGTTCTCCTCGCCCGGGTCCAGGACCTGCAGCAGCACGCCGCGCACGCCGCGATCGGCGGCCTTGGTCAGGGCCAGTTCGACCTCGTCCAGTGGGCCGAGGAAGTCAGAGATGAACACGGCGCGGGCATGGGGGATCATGGCGCGGTGCTCGGGCGGGGCATAATCGGCCTCGGTATCTTCGGACAGGGCCTGCGCCAGCCGGATGATCTGGGCGTTGCCGCGCCGGGGCGGCAGGGTTGTTCCGGTCAGGCCCACACGCTCGCCCCCGCGCACCAGAAGGATCGCCGTGGCCAACCCAAGAAGGCGGGCCCGGTCGGCCTTGGTGGGCAGAGATTTGTCGGACGCAAAGCGCATCGAGGCGCCCTGATCGACCCAGAGCATGATCGACTGCGCAATCTGCCATTCGCGTTCGCGCACATATTGCTGATCGCCGCGGGCCGAGCGCCGGTGGTCGATCATCCGCCGGCTGTCGCCGATTTGCGCCGGTCGGTATTGCCAGAAATCATCGCCCAACCCCGAACGCCGCCGGCCGTGATCGCCCAGCAGCACGGTTCCGGCCAGGTGTTCGGCCCGCGCCAACAAGGGCGGCAGCCGGGACGCCTCGGCCTCGGATCTTTCGCGAAGGGTGCGGGCCGCGTTCACGCCGCCGCCTCGGCCCGGACAAGCCCGGCCGCGGTGGTTTCGATCAGGTCGGCCAAGCTGTCGCCGCGCGCCCGCGCGGCGAAGTTCAGCGCCATCCGGTGGCTGAGCACCGGGCGCGCCATGTCCAGCACGTCTTCGGCATTTGGGGCCAGCCGGCCCTGCAGCATCGCCCGCGCCCGCACCGTCATCATCAGCGCCTGCGCCGCGCGCGGACCTGGGCCCCAGGCGACGGTCTCGGACACGCGCTCGGACACGCCGGGTTCCTCGGGGCGGAACGCGCGCACCAGATCGAGGATCAGTTCGACCACCGACTCGCCCACCGGCATCCGGCGCAGCAGAACCTGCGCGGCCAGCAGTTCTTCTTTGGTGAAGATCTGATGCGCCTCCTCCTCGGCCGCGCCGGTGGTGGCCAGCAGGATGTCACGCTCGGTCTGGCGGTCGGGATAGTTCACGTCGATCTGCACCAGGAAACGGTCAAGCTGGGCCTCGGGCAGCGGATAGGTGCCCTCCTGTTCGATCGGGTTCTGGGTGGCAAGCACATGGAACGGCACGCCCAGCGCGCGATCCTCGCCCGCGACGGTCACCGTGCGTTCCTGCATCGCCTGCAGCAAAGCCGACTGGGTGCGCGGGCTGGCGCGGTTGATCTCGTCCGCCATCAACAGTTCACAGAAGATCGGGCCGGGAATGAATCGGAAATGACGGCTGCCATCCTCGGCGGTATCCAGAACCTCGGACCCCAGAATGTCGGCCGGCATCAGGTCAGGGGTGAACTGGATGCGGTTGCCATGCAGGCCCATGACCGTCGACAGGGTTTCGACCAGCCGCGTCTTGCCCAGGCCCGGCAGCCCGATCAGCAGGGCATGACCGCCACACAGCAGCGCCGTCAGCGTCAGGTCAACGACCCTCTCCTGCCCGATGAAGCGGCGGGTGATCGAGGATTTGGCCTGTTGCAGTTTCTCTTCCAGCGCTTCGATCTCGGAGACGAGGTCGGCAGGTTCGGTCATGACTTTCCCTTCCGTGGACTTATTATGGTTGAAGTGTATCGCGCTGAGAGGAAATGGCAAAAACAATGAGCGGACAAAATCCTGTGAAACCGTCCCCTGAGGGTCTGGCGGCCTCGGTCAAGGCGGCCAAACCGCGGGGTCTGCCCCCTGTCGACAGCTGGAATCCTCCGTTCTGCGGCGATCTGGACATGCGCATCGCGCACGATGGCACCTGGTACTACCTAGGGTCGCCCATCACCCGGTTCGAGCTTGTGAAGCTTTTTTCCTCAATTCTTAAGAAAGAACGGGACGCCTATTTTCTGGTCACCCCTGTCGAAAAGGTCGGCATCATCGTCGAAGACGCACCGTTTGTGGCGGTCGATTTCGACCGGACCGGCGCGGACGAGGATCAGATTCTGACCTTTACCACCCATGTCGGCGATACTGTGACGGTAGGTCCGGATCACCCGATACGGGTTGCAATAGACCCGGAAACAAACGAGCCAAGACCCTACATATTGGTGCGATCGAACCTTGAGGCGCGGATCGACCGCAAGAGTTTCTACCGCCTTGTGGACATTGCCACGGAACGCGCCGGGCAGGTCGGGGTCTGGTCCGGCGGGCAGTTCTTTGTCTTGGGTCGCGCCGAAGAAGCGCCTTAGGCAACCCGTCGTGCGGGACGGTCTTGCGCAAGGACAACCGCCAGCGCCACGACTCCGGCGCCCAGCGCCCGGGTCCAGTTCCACTCCGAACCCAGAACCACCATGATGAGCATCACGTAGAACGGTGCCACATTGATGGGGAATGACGCCAGAGCAACACCCAGCCGGCCGATCGAAGCGATGAACAGAACCTGGCTGAGGCCGAGGGAGATCACGGCGTAGATCGCCAGCATTCCTGCCTGCTGCGGGTCGATCGGCGACGATGGCCAGACTTCCAGACCGAGGACGCTCGACAGATAGAACAGCGCGCCGGCCATGAACGTGCCGCCGATCAGCGTGATCGTGGTACGTCCGATTTGGCTGAGGTCCGGGAAGTCCCGCGCGGTCGCCATGCTGGCCCAACAGAAAAGCGCGGTCGAGGCGATGGCGCAGAGCGCACCCAACCCCAGCTGGGCCGGCGCCGCCGCGCTGGTTGCGATCAGTCCACCGATGATCGAAACAGCAACGCCCAGCGCGAAGTTCCAGTGCAATCTGCGCGTTCCGGCAGCCAGCTCGAGCAGTGTCGCAATCAAAGGCGCGCAAGAGGCGATGATGGCAACGGTTACGGGATCGGTCAGTTTCTGCGCCAGGATGATCAGGAACATGCCCAATCCAAGCCCAAAACCGCCCACTCTCATCGCATGGGTCCAACGCGCCCGCAGCACCGCATCCGCTCCATCGATCCACAGCCAGATCGGGATCATCACAACCACCGCCAGCATCAGCCGCGCGGCCAGCAAGGCAACCGGCGGCCAGGTCTGCAGCAGGATTTCGGCCGCCGGGAATCCGGCCGCCCAGGTCAGCATCGACGCCACCGCCAACCCGTTTCCGGACAAGGCGGATTGCCGCGCACCGGGCACAGCGAAACTGGGCCCGCGAACGGGGTCCGGACTCATCGCCATCGGCTTCAATCCTTTTGTTGGTGCAGCGCCACGAAAATGATTCGCTGCAATACCCCAACCGTTCACATTCGGCTCGCGCCGGTCTGGCCGATTTTCGACATATTGTCGTTTTCAAACCCTTTCTCTGCGCACCGCCCGCGACTAAGGTCAGCATGCCATCGGACCGAGAGGACAATGCCCCGATTTGCCGCCAATATCTCGCTGCTCTTTGCCGAGCTGCCTTATCTCGACCGATTCAGGGCGGCCGCGGATGCCGGGTTCAAGGCGGTCGAAATCCTGTTCCCCTACGATATCGCGGCCAAGGAAACCCGCCGCGCGTTGATGACCAACGGTCTGGACCTTGTGCTGATCAACGCGCCGCCGCCCAACTATACCGGCGGCCAGCCCGGCTATGCGGCCGTTCCGGGGGGCGAGGGGCGGTTCCAGTCCGACATTCGCCGCGTCCTGCGCTATGCCGAGGCACTGAAACCCGGTCTGATCCATGTGATGGCGGGCTATGCCTCGGGGGCGGACGCGCAGGACTGTTTCGTGCGCAACCTGCAATGGGCCGCGGATTTTGCACCCCATCAGCAGTTCACGATCGAACCGCTGAACCCGGTCTCGCAACCCGAATATTTCCTGAACGACTATGATCTGGCCGCCGCGTGCCTGCACCGGATCGACCGCCTGAATGTCGGCCTGCAATTCGACAGCTTTCATGCCCGGATGATCCATGGCGATGCCCAGGCCGTTTGGGACAGATTCCGCGACCGGATCGTACATGTTCAGATCGGATCGGCCCCCGACCGGTCGGAACCCGGCCGCGACGAGACCGATTTCCCCGCCCTGTTCGCAGCAATCGACGACAGCGGCTATGACGGTTGGGTCAGCGCCGAATACACGCCCTCGACCCGGCGCACCGAAGCCTCTCTGCACTGGATGCGATAGTCCTGTGCGCCTGCGCACTGGAAATCACATCTTGAATATCGCATATGAAGTGGCGATTCAGTAGAGGAACAGCCGTATGATCCCCGCCCGCTTTGCCCCCGTCCTGTTCGGATTGATCCTGTCGGGGCTGATGTCCTGCATCGTGACCTGCATCGCAACGGTCAAAGAGATCGGGCTGGGCCCCGAGACCTTTGCCAGCTGGATGGGCGCGTGGAGCATCAGCTGGCCGGTGGCATTTGCGGTGGTTTTGGTCATGGCCCCGCCGACCCGTCGACTGGTCGCGCTGTTGGTCAGGCCCGAGGCCTGACCTGCCGCGAAGATGGCCCACAGGGCCTGATGAGCGGCACGGCGCTTGCCTAATGCGCCTCGGCCCAGTTGGCGCCTTTGCCCGCATCCACCGTCAGTTTCACGTCCAGCTTCACCGCCGGATCGGGCGCGTTCTCCATCACGTCGCGCGCAATCTCGATGGTCTTTTCCACCGCGTCCTCGGCCACTTCGAACAGCAGTTCGTCATGCACCTGCAGCAGCATCTTGGCCGGCAGCCCGTCGATCGCCTCGGGCATCCGCACCATCGCCCGCCGGATCACGTCCGCCGCCGTGCCCTGGATCGGCGCGTTGATCGCCGCCCGGCGCGCGAACCCCGCATGCGGACCCTTGGCGTTGATCTCTGTCGTGTGGATCCTGCGCCCGAACAGGGTCTGCACATAGCCATGCTCTTTGGCAAAGGCGATGGTGTCGTCCATATAGCGCCGGATGCCGGGGAAGCGCTCGAAATAGCGGTCGATGAAGCCCTGCGCCTCGGCCCGCGGAATGCGCAGGTTGCGCGCAAGACCAAAACCCGAAATGCCGTAGATCACGCCGAAATTGATCGCCTTGGCCTTGCGGCGGATCTCGGGCGTCATCTCGTCCAGCGGCACGTCGAACATTTCCGACGCGGTCATGGCGTGAATGTCCAGCCCATCGGCAAAGGCCTGTTTCAAGGCCGGAATATCGGCGATATGCGCCAGAATACGCAGCTCGATCTGTGAATAGTCGAGCGACACCAGCACGTTGCCCGGCTCGGCCACGAAGGCCTCGCGAATCCGGCGGCCTTCTTCGGTGCGCACCGGGATGTTCTGCAGGTTCGGATCGGTCGAGGCCAGACGCCCCGTGTTCGCCCCGGTGATGGCATAAGACGTATGCACCCGGCCCGTATCGGGGTTGATGTGGGTCTGCAGCGCGTCGGTATAGGTCGATTTCAGCTTGGACAGCTGCCGCCAGTCCAGCACCCGGCGCGGCAGCTCATGCTCGGTCGCCAGATCTTCCAGCACGTCGGCGCCGGTCGAATACTTTCCGGTCTTGCCCTTCTTGCCGCCCTCAAGACTCATCTTGTCGAACAGGATCTCGCCCAACTGCGCGGGCGAGCCGACGTTGAAGGTTTCTCCGGCCAGCTCGTGGATTTCAGCCTCTAAACCGGCCATTTTCTGGGCAAAGGCGTTCGACATGCGGCTCAGCACATCGCGGTCGACCTTGATGCCATGCATCTCCATCTCGGCCAGAACCGGCACCAACGGGCGTTCCATCGTCTCGTAGACGGTGGTCACCTGAACCCGGTGCAACTGCGGTTTGAACAGCTTCCACAGGCGCAGGGTGATGTCGGCGTCCTCGGCGGCATAGGCGGTGGCCTCGTCGATCGGCACCTTGTCGAAGGTGATCGCGGATTTGCCCGAGCCCAGCAGCGGCTTGATCGGGATCGGCGTGTGGCCCAGGTAGCGGTCCGACAGGGTGTCCATCCCGTGCCCATGCTCGCCCGCATTCATGGCATAGGACATCAGCATCGTGTCGTCGATCGGGGCGACATCCACGCCATAGCGCGCAAAGATCTTGGCATCGTATTTCATGTTCTGCCCGATCTTCAGGATCGACGGATCCTCCAGCACCGGCTTGAGCATCTCCAGCACCTCATCCAGCGGCAACTGCCCCTCGGCCAGCGCGTCCGAGCCGAACAGGTCGTCGCTGGCCCCGTCGCGGTGGGTCAGCGGGATGTAACAGGCCTCGCCCGGCTCGATGCACAGCGAGATGCCGACCAGGTCGGCGATCATCTCGTTCAGGCCGGTGGTCTCGGTATCCACCGCCACCCAGCCGCGTTCATGCGCTTTGTCGATCCACTTCTGCAGGGCCGCCGCATCGCGCACGCATTCGTATTTTCCGGCGTCGAACGGGATATCCTCGGCCTGCGGCTCATCCGCCGCCGGCGCTGGAGTATCCGCGATCACCGGCGGTTCGACGCCCAGCTTGTCCGCGATCCGCTTGGTCAGAGTGCGGAACTCCATCTCGGCCAGAAAAGCCATCAGCTTGTCCGGATCGGGGTCGCGCAGCTCCAGATCATCCAGCGTGAAGTCCAGCGGTGTCTCGCAATCCAGCTGCACCAGCTTCTTCGACAGCTCGATCTGGTCGCGCTTTTCGATCAGGGTCTGGCGGCGCTTGGGCTGCTTGATCTCCTCGGCCCGGTCCAGCAGCGTCTCCAGATCACCAAACTCGTTGATCAGCAGCGCCGCCGTCTTGATTCCGATCCCCGGCGCACCCGGCACGTTGTCGACGCTGTCGCCGGCCAGCGCCTGCACATCGACGACACGCTCAGGATAGACGCCGAATTTCTCGAACACTCCCTCGCGGTCGATGCGCTTGTTCTTCATGGCATCCAGCATCTCGACACCGTCGCCCACCAGCTGCATCAGATCCTTGTCCGAACTGACGATGGTCACCCGACCCCCGGCCTGGCGCGCCTGGCAGGCCAGCGTGGCGATGATGTCGTCGGCCTCGTACCCCTCCAGCTCTTTGCAGGCGATGTTGAAGGCCTCGGTCGCCTGCCGGGTCAGCGGGATCTGCGGGCGCAGGTCCTCGGGCATCGCCTCGCGGTTGGCCTTGTAGAGGTCGTACATGTCATTGCGGAAGGTGTGCGAACCCTTGTCGAAGATCACCGCCAGATGGGTCGGCGCATCGGGGCCGTGGTCGCCATCCACGTAGCGCTGCAGCATGTTGCAAAAGCCCGAAACGGCGCCAATCGGCAACCCGTCCGATTTCCGCGTCAGCGGCGGAAGGGCGTGATAGGCGCGAAAGATGAAGGCCGATCCGTCGATCAGATGCAGATGGCAGCCTTTTCCGAATCCCGTTGTCATCGCGCGCCCTTTCCCTCGTCTTTGCCAACCCAACTCATGGCATGGGCGCGCCGTCAGGGCCACCCGTCACGCGTGGCCGTCTGCTGTGTTCGGTCAAATTCTTCCGACCCGACAGGCCATGGGTGGTCAGGCCGCTGCTTCGTGCCCCTTCAGCACGTACTTGCAATCGCAATAGGGGCACTCGACCCAGCCCTGATCCTCGGGGATCTGCAACCAGACGCGCGGATGGCCCAGCGCGCCCTCGCCGCCATCACAGGCGACACGGCTTGTCTCGACGATCTTGGTTTCCGGAGCTTCGATTGTCACGGCGTGCGATCCTTCACTGGTTGTCGGCCTCGCGGGCATGCATTAGGTGCGTTTATGAGCGATCAAGAAACCGGGGGCAAGAGCCAGCAATGACCGATGCAGCGATCAGCCTTCGCGGCCTGCGCAAAACCTATCGCGGCAGCAAGGGCCAGCCCGAGAAACACGCGCTGAAGGGCATTGACCTGGATATCCCGCGCGGGTCGGTCTTTGGCCTGCTGGGGCCGAACGGCGCCGGCAAATCGACCCTGATCAATATTTTGGCGGGGCTGGTGATCAAGACCGCCGGCCAGGTGACGATTTGGGGCCATGACCAGGACCGCAACCCGCGCCAGGCCCGCGCCGCCATCGGCGTGATGCCGCAGGAACTGAACCTCGACCCGTTCTTCACCCCGCGCGGCGCGCTCGAGGTTCAGGCGGGGCTCTATGGCGTGCCGAAATCACAGAGACGCAGCGACGAGATTCTCAAACTGGTCGGCCTCAGCGACAAGGCCGAGGCCTATGCCCGCACGCTGTCGGGCGGGATGCGGCGGCGGCTGCTGCTGGCCAAGGCGCTGGTGCACCACCCGAAAATCCTGGTGCTGGACGAGCCCACCGCCGGCGTAGATATCGAACTGCGCCAGATGCTCTGGGCCAATGTACGCAAGCTGAACCAGCAGGGCATGACCATCATCCTGACCACCCATTACCTGGAAGAGGCGCAGGAGATGTGCGACGAGATCGCCATCATCAACCACGGGAAAAAGGTGGCGCAGGACAGCACCGCCAACCTGCTGGGCCGCATGGACGGCCGCACCATGGTCATCACCCCCGAGGCCCCCGTGACCGCCCTGCCCGCCGCCCCCGGCGTTCAGACCAGCCTGCGCGACGACGGCAGCCTGTCGCTGCATTACCGCAGCCCTGAAACCAGCGCCGAGCAGGTGCTCGAGGCGGTCCGGCAGGCCGGCATCCGCATCCGCGACGTGCGCACCGAGGAGGCCGATCTCGAGGACGTTTTCCTGGCCCTCACCTCCTCGCGCGCCGACGATGCCCCGGCCGACGATCAGGACCAGCCGCGCCGGGGCCTGCACCGGGTCAAGCTGTGACTAGGCCCCGTGCCACTTTGGTCTGGGCAGATGAGGTCTCTTACCGAACAGCATAAGGCCATCCGCCGCGCCGCCCTTGCATGGCGGCATAGCGGGCCAAGCGGTCATCCAGCACACGCAATTCTCAACCGAAAAGCAGGTCAGTGTCGGACTATACGAGGGCCGTAGCTGACTGACTGATCAGAGCAGACAACATGACCACGTCTTATTAACTCACCAACTAGCGTTTCTAGTTCTTCGTGTTCCAAGGTCTTTCGAAAAAGGGCATTCACCGTTCCTTTTAGGGTTTTGATCTTCCTTGGACGCGAAGTTCCTCTAGACTGCAAACTGTCAACAATCGCATCAATTTTCTGATCTAACGAACTTGCGTTCGAGATTTTGACGAATGGGATTTCGGATATGTCAATATGACGGAGAGCAGGGATCTTCCTTTGTCGCAAATGTGCAATCAAAGGGTCGAAGCCCTTGTCACGAGATATAATATGAAAGTATGCATCGGCATTATTGGCCGCGAGTTCTCCCAAATAAAAAGCGATATGGAAGTCTAAGGCATTCGAGCCGTTACCCGTTATCTTCTTATAACCAGCACTTTCTCCTAAGCTTTGAAGTGCTTTTGCGAAGTCAAAAGGTACACTCTTTTGGTTAGCGCCGACGAAGACAATCAACTTGCAGTCATGTCCACTGAGGAGCTCAAGGTTCTTCGGCTGAACATTTTCGAAGTCGATCAGGATAAAGTTTTTTTTCAAAGGCCGTGCTCCAATTCGAGCTCGAATCAAATACAGATTACTGGATAAGGTCAATACGAAGCACCTTGCCTGAAGCTGCTTTGTCCGCTGTGGGCTCGAACCAGAACTTCACCGCACCTGAATCAACAACCCAATTCCTGCGCAATGCAGACAGGGACTCGAAAAAGAACAAAACAAGAATATAATGACGACTCGCCATGTATGCCGAGCTGTCGATCACGTCGAACTTCACCTTCCTCACCGGGGCCTCGCACCCCGAGGAGTACATGGAGCGCGCCGTCACCCTGGGGCTGCCCGCCATCGCCATCGCCGATGACAACTCGGTGGCCGGGATCGTCCGCGCCCATACCCAGGCGCGCGAGATCGCCCGCAAGGTGCGCGAGCGCCGCGCGTGGGAGGAGCAGAACACGCCCATCGGCCCGCCCTGCCCCGATCACATCCCGAAACCGCCCTCGTTCCCGGTGCATGCGGTGCCGCGCCTGATCCCGTCGGCGCGGCTGCTCTTTACCGATGCCCCGCCCGTCACCGCCCTGCCCATCAACCGGCAGGGCTGGGCCAACCTGTGCCGCCTCCTGTCCACCGGACGGCTGCGCGCGGCCAAGGGCGACTGCATCCTGCACCTGTCCGACCTGCTGGAGTTTTCCGACGGTCTGCACCTGCTGCTCTGGCCACAGGCGGGCGGTCCGACCGGCGGCGCGAGCGGGTGGCGGACACAGGCGCAACAGCTGACGCGCCGCTTTGCCGGGCGCATGCACCTGTTGATGCATCCCCGCTATGACGGGGCGGATGCGGCATTTTTTCATTTGTTAGAGACTGAATCGCGCCATCTGGGCCTGCCCACCATCGCCAGTGCCGCACCGATGATGCATCACGGGTCGCGCCGCCGGCTGGCCGATGTGCTGACCGCGATCCGGCTGCGCCGCAAGGTGGACGATCTGGGCCGCCACGCGCTGGCCAACGGCGAACAGCGCCTGCGGTCCGGGGCCGAGATGCTGCGCATCTTCAAGGGGCATGAAGGCGCCGTGGCCCGCGCTTATGCGCTCAGCCAGGAACTTACCTTTTCGCTGGACGAGCTGCGCTATGAATACCCCAGCGAGGTCAGCGGCACCGAAACCCCCGCCCAGCGCCTGCACCGTCTGGCGCATGAAGGGTTGAAATGGCGCTATCCCGCCGGCGCCCCCGGAAAGGTGAAGGCGATGCTGGCGCATGAGCTGACCCTGATCGGCAAGCTGAAATACGAGCCCTATTTCCTGACCGTCCGCGACATCGTGCAGTTTGCCCGCGGCCGCGGGATCCTGTGTCAGGGGCGCGGCTCGGCGGCCAATTCGGTGGTCTGCTATTGCCTGGGCGTCACCTCGGTCAGCCCCGAGATGGGCACCATGGTGTTCGAACGCTTCGTCTCCGAGGCGCGGGACGAGCCGCCCGACATCGACGTGGATTTCGAACATGAACGCCGCGAAGAGGTGATCCAGCACATCTATGAACGCTATGGCCGCCACCGCGCGGGGCTGTGCGCCACGGTGATCCACTATCGCGGCAAGCGCGCCATCCGCGAGGTGGGCCGCGCCATGGGCCTGACCGAGGACACGATTTCCGCCCTGTCCTCGCAGCTGTGGGGGTTCTTCTCGACCGCGGGGCTCGAGGCCGAGCGGATGCGCGAGATCGGCCTCGACCCCGAGGATCGACGATTAAAACAGACTCTAACACTGGTGCATGAGATCAACGGCTTCCCCCGCCACCTGTCCCAGCATGTGGGCGGGTTCATCATCACCGAGGGCCGCTTGGACGAGTTGGTGCCCATCGAGAACGCCACGATGGAGGACCGCACCGTCATCTGCTGGGACAAGGATGACATCGACTCGCTGGGCATCCTCAAGGTCGATGTCCTGAGCCTTGGCATGCTGACCTGCATCCGCAAGGCCTTCGACCTGATCGCACAGCACCACCAGACCAGCTATACGCTCGCCACCCTGCCGCCCGAGGACCCGGCAGTCTATGACATGCTGTGCCGCGCGGATTCGGTCGGCGTGTTCCAGGTGGAATCACGTGCGCAGATGAACTTCTTGCCCCGGATGCGGCCGCGCAATTTCTATGACCTGGTGATCGAGGTCGCCATCATCCGCCCCGGCCCCATCCAGGGCGACATGGTGCATCCCTATATCCGACGGCGAAACGGCGAGGAGGAGGTCAGCTTCCCCTCGGACGCACTGGGCGAGGTGCTGGGCAAGACGCTGGGCGTGCCGCTGTTCCAGGAACAGGCGATGCAGATCGCCATCGTCGGCGCGGGTTTCACCCCCGAACAGGCCGACCGGCTGCGGCGGTCACTGGCGACCTTCAAGAAGCACGGCAATGTCAGCGAATTCCGCACCCTGTTCCTGCGCGGGATGCAGCGCAACGGCTATGACGCCGAATTTGCCGAGCGCTGTTTCTCGCAGATCGAGGGGTTCGGCTCCTACGGCTTCCCCGAAAGCCACGCGGCCAGCTTTGCGCTGCTGGTCTATGCCAGCGCCTGGATCAAGTGCCACCATCCGGGGATTTTCGCCTGCGCGCTGCTGAATTCGCAGCCGATGGGGTTCTATGCCCCCGCCCAGATCGTTCGCGATGCGCGCGAGCATGGCGTGCAGGTGCGCCCGGTCTGCATCAATGCCAGCTTCTGGGACAACGTGATGGAGCCCGACGGCCATGGCGGGCTGGCCCTGCGGCTGGGCTTTCGCCAGATCAAGGGCCTGAGCGAAGAGGACGCCAGTTGGCTGACCGCCGCGCGCGGCAACGGCTACCACCAGGTTGACGACGTCTGGCGCCGCGCGGGCCTTGGCCCCTCGGTGATCGAGCGTCTGGCCGAGGCCGATGCCTTTGCCGCCTGCGGCCTGACCCGGCGCGAGGCGCTGTGGCAGGCCAAGGCGATCGCCACCGCCCGGCCCCTGCCCCTGTTCGCGCAGGATCTGGAAGGCGAGGCACTGGATGAGCCCGCCGCCCATCTGCCGCAGATGTCGCTGGGCGAACAGGTGGTCGAGGATTACGTCGCCACCCGCCTGAGCCTGCGGGCACACCCAGTGGCCCTGTTGCGGCACCTGCTGACGCCGGGGCAGCGCGACAATTCCGCCCCTGCATCCGGGCCGGAAAACGCGGTATCTGCCTGGAACAGAGCCTGAATCGAAAGTCTCGACCATGTCCCGGCCCGTGCTGCCCCCACGTTTTCCCGCCACGCCCGACCAGATCCGGGCGCAGGTCACCGCGTTCTACGCCCGCGTCCGGCAGGACGCCGTGCTGGGCCCGATCTTCAACCGCCACGTCACCGACTGGCCCGCGCATGAGGACCGGATCGCCTCTTTCTGGCGCAACGCCATCCTGTTTGAGCGCGGCTACAGCGGCAATCCGCAGCGCGTGCATATCGAGCGCCCGGACGTGAAACCCGAGATGTTCGCCCATTGGCTGGACCTGTTCGAAGAGGTCGCCCACCGCACCCTGCCCCCGGAAACGGCCACGCCCTGGGTGGCGCTGGCCCGCCGCATCGGCGCGGGGATGCAGGCCGGTGTCGCGGCCGCCCGCCAACCGGCCGGGGCTCCGCCGATCCTGCGCTGAACGGCCGGCCCCGCGGGGATGTTAGCGGTAAAGTTTGGACTATCCGACTCTGCCGATTGGGTTTAATCAGACCTCAGACACCTGCCACAGCATCCAACCGCCCGAGACCAGCCAGATGAGCACACAGAACTCGACCGTTCAGGGACTTGGCTTTGCCTTTCTCGGGTTTGCCGTCTTTGCCACCCATGACGCACTGATCAAGACGCTGGGCGGCACCTATTCCGTGCTGCAGATCATCTTTTTCGCCACGCTGTTTTCCTTTGTGCCGATGGCGGTCACGATTCTGGCGGACAAGGCCACCGGAAACTTCCTGCCCCGCCATCCATGGTTGGTCATGCTGCGCTCGGGGCTGATGGTCACGGGTATGTCCTGCGCATTCTACGCCTTCTCAGTCCTGCCCCTGGCCGAGGTCTATTCGCTGCTGTTTTCCTTTCCGCTAATCGTCACCGTCCTGTCGATCCCGATACTGGGCGAGGTTGTGCGCGCCCAACGCTGGGCCGCGGTGGGCGTGGGCCTGATCGGGGTGCTGATCGTCCTGCGGCCCGGCGCGACCGAGATCACCCTGGGCCACCTTGCCGCCCTGACGGCCGCCTTCTGCAGCGCCTTCGCATCCGTACTGGTGCGCAAGATCGGAAACGAGGAACGCTCGGCGGTGCTGATTCTATATCCGATGCTGCTGGCGATCGCGGTCATGAGCCTGGCGCAACCGGCGGTCTATCAGCCACCTTCGCTGATCCATCTGGCGATGATGGCCTTGGTCGGCGTGTTCTCGGTGATCGCCCAGCACCTGATCATCCTGGCCTATCGCGCGGCGCCCGCTGGCGTGGTCGCGCCCAGCCAGTACAGCCAGATCATCTGGGCCACGATCTTCGGCGCAGTGTTCTTTGGGGAAAAGCCCGACAAATGGGTGGCCGTGGGGGCCGCGATCATCATCGCATCGGGCATCTTCGTCGTCTGGCGCGAAAGCCGGGCAAATGTATCGCCGAACAAGCCGGTTCTGCGCGTCCGCTCGCCGCGTTCCGACACCGGGGCCTCGGCGCGACCGGGGTCCTAGAACCGCCACGCGGCCAAACGGCCGCGTTACCTCTCTTTGCAGCGGATCCTGATATTTCCGTTCTCGCCGGTTTCTTCGAACTTTCCGATTTCACGGACCAGATCGCTCAGCCGGTTGGACCCGTAGGTCCGCGTGTCAAAATCCGGGTAATTCATGCTCAGTTGGCGGCCGACCCAGCCCAGCGTGACCCAGCCATCCGGCTCGTCGGATTTGAGCACGACATTGCGGATCAGCTGATAGGCATGGTTCAGGTCTTTCTTCGACGGAGCCTTCATGGTCTTTTCGCCGCTGCTGCTTTCTTTCTTGATGTTTTCGATCAGAATGAACCGGTTGCAGGCCGCCACGAAAGCCTTGGGCGTCTTGCGCTCGCCAATGCCGTATACCCTCAACCCCTGTTCACGGATGCGGCTGGCCAGACGGGTGAAATCGCTGTCAGAGGACACCAGAACGAACCCGTCGAAGCGGCCCGAATGCAGAATGTCCATCGCGTCGATCACCAAGGCGATGTCTCCGGCGTTCTTGCCGGTGGTATTGGCGAATTGCTGGTGCGGTACGATGGCGTATTCCGCCAGTTTCTCTGCGCTCCAGCCCTGTGGGATACCGCCGGAAAAATCACCATAGATGCGGCGCAGACTGGCCTCTCCCAGTGTGGCGACTTCTTCGAAAATTTCGGCGACGTGTTTTGCCGGAACATTCTCGGCGTCAATCAGAACGGCAAGTCGTTCTGTGGTGGTGTTGGTCAACTTGGTCTCTCAATTCAGACGTAAAATTCTGAACTGAACATAGGAGGAAAAGCGGGCGGGTGTAACCCCGCCCTTGCAATTTCCGGCCTCAGTAAATCACCACCGACCGGATGCTTTCACCCTTGTGCATCAGGTCGAAGCCGGTGTTGATGTCGTCCAGACCCATGGTGTGGGTGATCATCGGGTCGATCTCGATCTTTCCTTCCATGTACCAGTCGACGATCTTGGGCACGTCCGTGCGCCCACGCGCGCCGCCGAAAGCGGTGCCGCGCCACGACCGGCCGGTGACCAGTTGGAACGGACGGGTCGAGATCTCGGCTCCGGCGGGCGCCACGCCGATGATGATCGATTCGCCCCAGCCCTTGTGCGCCGATTCCAGCGCCGCACGCATCACCTGCACGTTGCCGGTGGCGTCAAAGGTGTAATCCGCACCGCCCTTGGTCAGGTTCACCAGATAGGGGACAAGATCGCCCTCGACCTCGGCGGGGTTCACGAAATCGGTCATGCCAAACTTTTTGGCCATCTCGACTTTGGCGGGGTTCAGGTCGACGCCGACGATCTGATCGGCCCCGGCCAGACGCAGGCCCTGAATGACGTTCAGACCGATACCGCCCAGACCGAACACGATGGCGCGGCTGCCGATTTCCACCTTTGCGGTGTTGATCACCGCACCGATGCCCGTGGTCACGCCACAGCCGATGTAGCAGATCTTGTCGAACGGCGCGTCCTCGCGCACCTTGGCCAACGCGATTTCCGGCAGGACCGTGTGGTTCGAAAAGGTCGAACAGCCCATGTAATGCAGGATCGGATCCCCATCCAACGTCGAAAAACGCGAGGTGCCGTCGGGCATCAGGCCCTTGCCCTGCGTCTCGCGGATCGCCTGGCACAGGTTGGTCTTTGGGTGCAGGCAGTATTCGCACTCGCGACATTCGGGGGTGTAGAGCGGGATCACATGATCGCCCGGCTTCAGGCTGGTCACGCCCGGGCCGACCTCGACCACCACGCCGGCGCCCTCGTGGCCCAGAATTGCCGGAAACAGGCCTTCGGGGTCGGCGCCCGACAGGGTAAATTCGTCGGTATGGCAGATGCCGGTGGCCTTGATCTCGACCAGAACCTCGCCCGCCTTGGGGCCTTCGAGGTTCACGTCCATCACTTCCAAGGGCTTGCCCGCCTGAACGGCGACGGCGGCACGGGTTCGCATGTTGCTTGTCTCCCTGTCTTGTTTGACCCGACCCTGCGTCAAATACAGGGTGTTTTCAACTGCGCTTTCATGGCAGTCTCTGTAAGCTTTTGATATTTCAGAAACGACATTGCCGAAAAGAGGAGCGCCAATGTACCGGTTCATCCCGATCCTGATCGTCCTGGCCGCCTGCGCCGAAACCGACTTGCCCGAACCGGGCTCTGCCGAGCTGGATGCCGCCCCGGTGGATCTGGCCTTCTGCAAGGGCGAACCCTTTGCCCAATCCGTGGGGCAGCCGGTCTCGACCATTCAGGCCAGCCTGCCGGAACGGAGCCGCGTTCTGGGCCCCGATGACATCGCCACGCAGGATTACCGCATCGACCGGCTGAACGTCTATGTGAACGGAGCCGGGGTCATTCAGCGGCTGACCTGCGGATAAGGGCGGACTCGACTCGGAGCATGATTCTCGGATAGGAACAAAGTGAGAACACTTTGATGTCTGCCCGATGCCCAAACGCCGAATACTCTCGCTGTGGTTTCCCCGTCTGGGGGCCGAACGGCTGATCCGCGCCGCGCGGGGCCTGCACTCCGGCCCGCTGGCGGTGGTGGCCGAACAGTCGAACATGCAGGTCATCACCTCGCTGAACACTGATGCACAGGCCGCCGGTCTGCGCGTGGGCCAGCCGGTGCGTGATGCGCACGCCATGTGCGCCGCCCTTGTGACCCGCCCCCGCAACGCCCCGGCCGAGGCCGCTTTTCTGACCGCGCTGCGCCGCTGGGCGGGCAAGTTCAGCCCCTGGGTCGCCGAAGAAGCGCCCGATGGCCTGATCGTCGATCTGTCGGGCTGCGCCCATCTGTTCGGCGGCGAAGAGGCGCTGCTGGACGTGATCGAGACCGACTGCGCCGACATGGGGCTGAGCGTGCAGATGGGCATCGCCGACACGCTGGGCGCGGCCTGGGCGCTGGCGCGTTATGCCGGGCAAGAGGCCACGTCCGACCGCAATGGCGACGCCATTTCCCAAGAGGCCCGCGCCACCCGCGCCCGGGCTGGCAAACGGCGGCACTGGACCAAGGGCGGCGCCGCGCCGCAGGTGGTGGCCGCGGGCGGCGGGGCCCGGATTGCGCCGCCGGGGCAGGCCTATGGCGCGCTCAGCCCCCTGCCCATCGCGGCGCTGCGGCTGGACGACCAGACCGTGGCGCAGCTGAACCGGCTGGGCCTGCGGCGGATCGGCGACCTGCTGGGCCAGCCGCGTGCCAGTTTGGCCCGCCGGTTCGGGCGCGGGCTGGTGCTGCGGCTGGATCAGGCGATGGGCAGCGCGCCCGAGCCGGTCTCGCCCGCCCGCCCGCCGCATCACTTTGCGGTGCGGATGACCCTGCCCAACCCGATCGGCCTGGCCGAGGACGTGATGGCCGCCATCGACCGGATGCTGCCGACCCTGTGCGCCCGGCTCGAGGAAAAGGCGCGCGGGGCGCGGACCCTGCGGCTCGAGGCGCACCGCACCGATCAGGCGGCCGAGATCGTCGAGATCGGGCTGGCCCGCCCAAGCCATGACAAACACCGCATTCGCCCTTTGTTAGAGATGAAAATTGACCAGATCGACGCCGGCTATGGCATCGACATGCTGCGCCTTGCGGCGGTGCAGACCGAGCCGGTTCATGCCCGCACCCTGACCGGCCATGCCGAGGCCAGCCGCGCCGTGCGCAACCGGCTGGAGGGGAATACGGCGCTGGACGATCTGATCGGCAAACTGGGCGCGCGGGTGGGGCTCGAGGCGATCACGCGGCAACATCCGGCGGCTTCGCACATCCCCGAGAAAACCGCCCAGACGCTGGCGGCGGCCTGGTCGGAACCGGCGCGCGACTGGCCCGCCCCGCCGCGCCCGCGCCCCCTGCTGATGTGGCGGCCCGAGCCGGTGATGGCCCCCGACCGCCCCGATGTGCCCGCCAATTTCCGCTGGCGCGGGCGCGACTGGCACCTGGCGCAGGCCACCGGCCCGGAGCGGATCGCCCCGGAATGGTGGCTGGATGACCCCAACTGGCGCAGCGGCGTGCGCGATTACTGGGTGGTGGTGACCGAACAGGGTGAGCGGCTATGGCTGTTCTACGGCCATGGCGGCACCATGTCGGCGGGCTGGTTCTGCCAAGGACGCTTTGGTTAGAGTCTATTTTCCACGATAGACCAGAAGATCCGGAAGGTAATCGATCAGCCGGATGACCCACGAGAACGGCGCCGGAAAGTCGGTACGGAAGCGCCGGCGCGCCATTGCGCGCAACACGCGCTGCGCGGCGTCTTCGGGCTCCATCAGCATCGGCATCTTGAAGCTGTTCTTGTCGGTCAGCCGGGTCTTGATGAACCCCGGATTGACGATGCGCACCGTCACCCCGGTTCCGGTCAGGTCATGCCGCATCGTTTCGGCCAGCGAGATCAGCGCCGCCTTGCTGGACCCGTACCCGATCGCCGCAGGCAGTCCGTGATAGCCCGCCAGCGACCCGATCAGGGTAATGTCGCCACGCCCTGCCTGCACCATGGCCGGCACGGTTTCCCCCAGAACCCGCAGCGCGCCTGAATAGTTCACGTCGCTGACGGCCAGCGCGGCTTCGGTCTTCCAGTCCTGCGCGCGCATCGGCTCATAGGCCCCGGCGTTGTAGACCAGACCGTCCACCGGGCCGACCTCGGCCACGGCGCGGCGCACCTGCGCCAGATCGGTCACGTCCAGCGGCACCGCACGGGCATTGGGCAGCGAAGCGCAAATCTGCTCAAGCCGCTCGGCACTGCGCGCGGACAGCACTAGGTGCGCGCCCTGACCGCCCAAGGCTTCGGCCAGCATCCGGCCCAGACCTTCGCTGGCGCCGATGATCCAGTAGGTTTTTCCGTCAAACTTGCTCATGCCGGGCGGTTCACATGTGCCGAAGCGTGAACAGCCGCGGTCTTGGGGTGGGTTGTCTCGATCATAACACCTCTCACTACGCGGACGGGCAGACCCCGGATCACCAGCAACCGCGATTGATGCAATCCTGACGCACTGCCCGCCGATCGGTGGGAAACAGGGAAAAACATGGCCCGGATTTGATCCGCTCCGGCCTACCCTGCGTATCTTATTGTAAAATGTCGCATAAAGAGGATGGCATGTTCGACGAAACCCGGGGCGTACGGAAAAAAATCGCAATTGTAGGCGCAGGCATCTCAGGATTATCAGCGGCTTATTACCTGTCAGAGAGTCACGACGTCACCCTGTACGAGGCCGAACCCCGTCTGGGCGGACATGCCCGCACGGTGATGGCCGGCCGCAATGGTGATCAACCGGTTGATACCGGGTTCATCGTCTTCAACTATGCCACATATCCCTTTCTGACCAAGCTGTTCGGTGAACTGGACGTGCCGGTCATGAAAAGCGAGATGAGCTTTGGCGCCACCATCGACAATGGTCGCATCGAATATGGCCTGAACAACCTGCGCACCATCACCGCGCAGAAGCGCAACCTCGTGCGGCCCTCCTACTACAAGATGATCGCCGACATCCTGCGCTTCGGCAAAGAAGCGCCCGAGGCCGCCCGGGATGATGACACCACGATTGGTGAACTGGTTGACCAGATGCGGCTGGGCCACTGGTTCCGCAACAACTATCTGATGCCGATGTGCGGCGCGATCTGGTCCACTCCGGTGGAGTTCGTTGATCAGTTCCCGGCGCGGTCGCTGGTGCAGTTCTTCCGCAACCACGCCTTGCTGTCCAGCAAACGCGGCGCCCAGCACCAGTGGTGGACCGTAAAGGGTGGCAGCATCGAATATGTCCGCCGGATCGAATCCGCACTGCGCGGCCGGGGATGCGACATCCGCCTGGGCGCGCCGGTCTCGAGCGTCGAACGCGACGCCTTGGGCGTGACCGTTCAGTCGCAGGGCCGCTCGGATCAGTATGACGAGATCATTCTGGCCACCCATTCCGATCAGTCGCTGGCCATTCTGGGCCAGAACGCCACCGCCGACGAGGCCGCGGCCCTTGGCGCGATCCGCTATCAGCCCAACCGCGCGGTTCTGCACTGCGACCCCAGCCAGATGCCGCGCCGCCGGGCCTGCTGGTCCAGCTGGACCTACCGCTCGCAGGCGGGCAACGTGGGCGTGACCTATTGGATGAACCGGTTGCAGAACATCCCAGAAAGCGACCCCCTGTTCGTCACCCTGAACCCATCTTCCGACATCGCGCCCGACAAGATCTATGACGAGGTGGAATTCGCCCATCCGGTGTTCGACAAGGCCGCGCTAAAAGCGCAGGGCCAGATCCGCGAGATGCAGGGCCGCAACCGGACCTGGTTCGCCGGCGCCTACAACCGGCACGGGTTCCACGAAGACGGAATCGCCAGCGCGATGCATGTTGTCGGGCTGTTGAACGGCGATCCGCAAACCATCGGAGCTGAAAATGCGATACCTGATCCAAGCGTCGCTGTCCCGGTTACGGCCAGCCCGTAACGCAGCGATCCTGAGCCTGGTTCTGCTGGCCCCTGCCGGGCTGGCGGCCACGCCCGTCACCAACGTGCTGCCCGATGCCGAGCTGCGTGGCACTGCCACCTTCCGGTTCCTAGGTCTGCCGATCTATGATGCGCAGCTGTTCACCAAAGGCGGCGGCCCGCTCAGCTGGTCGCAGGATTTTGGGCTGAAGCTGACCTATCGGAAATCGTTGAAGCAGAAGGCGTTGATCGAATCCACGCTGGACGAGATGGCCCGGCAGGGCAACAGCGCCCCGATCGAGGCGCAGTTGAAAACCTGTTATCAGGCGGTCGGTGCCGGTGACAGCTATCTGGCCATCACCAAAGGCCCCGACGCGATCGAGTTCTGGCGCAACGGGCGCAAGACCTGCACCCTCTCCTATCCGGGGATCAAGCGTAGTTTCATGTCGATCTTTCTGGGCAACAACACCCGGTCCGCCGCCTTTACGCGACAGCTGCGGGGTCAGTGATGCTGTATCCGCGTGTCAGCCTCTATGCGCTGATGCTTGCTGCGGCGGGTATCCCGCTCTACATCCACCTGCCGCGCTTTGCGGCCGTGAACCTCGGGATCGGCCTGGGCGTGATCGGTACGGTTCTGCTGCTGATCCGGCTGGTGGATCTGGTGCAAGACCCGCTGATCGGTTGGGCCATTGACCGCTGGCCCGGCGGGCAGATGGGCTTTGCCGTCTTGGCCGCAGGGGGTCTGGCAGTGGGTTTTCCGCTGTTGTTCTCACTGCCGCAGGGGGCGAGCGTCGGCGCCCTCGTGACGATCCTGATCCTGCTGTTTTCCGCCTACAGCCTGGGCACGATCCTGCTTTATGGTCGCAGCGCGACGCTGGCGAAACAGGCCACCCCGCGCGAGTTCCCGCGCGAGTTGATGACCCTCGCCGCCTTTCGTGAAGGCGGGCAACTGGCTGGCGTGGTTCTGGCCGCCAGCGCACCGGCGCTGTTCGTCGCCTTGGGCGCGGGCGCGCAGGGCTATCCGGCCTTCGGGCTGTTTCTGGGCGCGCTGGCGGTGGTCACCATGGTGCTGACATTGCCGATCTGGCGGCGCGCGCCCATCACCGGTCAGGGGTTGTCGTTCGACGGGCTGGGTCAGGCCGGGGCCCTGCGTCTGCTGGCGCTGGCGCTCGTCAACAGCCTGCCGGTTGCGATCACCTCGACCCTGTTCCTGTTCTTCGTCGAAGACCGGCTGCAATTGCCGGGCAAGGCCGGGCCGCTGCTGATCCTCTTCTTCCTCAGCGCCGGGGCGACAGTGCCGCTCTGGGCGCGGCTCAGCAACCGGATCGGCCCAAAACAGACTCTGATCATCGCGATGCCGCTCGCCATTCTGGGCTTTGTCGGGGCGGCCATGCTGGCGCCCGGCAACCTGGTCGGGTTCGCGGTGATCTGCCTGGCGTCGGGGGCGGCGCTGGGGGCGGACATGGTGGTTCTGCCGGCCATGTTCTCGGTGGTGCTGACACGCGCGGGGCTGAATGCTTCGGCCGCCTTCGGCATCTGGTCATTCGCCGGCAAACTGGGGCTGGCTTTGGCCGCATTCTTCACCCTTCCGCTGCTGGAGCGCAGCGGCTTCGTGCCCGGTCAGACGAATTCGGCGCAGGCGTTGGAAACGCTCAACCTGGCCTATGCCGTGCTGCCCTGCATCCTGAAACTCGGCGCGTTCGGAATGGTCCTGACGCTGCCTACAGAGGTACCCGCAAAATGACATTCCTTCTGATTGCCGCACTGGCCGTATTGGCCCTGATCGCGGTCAAAACCCGCCTTCTCAGCTTTCGCGCGCAATCGCCGTCGGACTATGCCGGAACCGGCCCCGATTTCTCGTTGAAGGATAATCTGAACGGAGAAATCCTGTCCGAAGGGCTGATCTATGGCCCGACCGGCAAGATGTCGAACAGCTTCGTTGCGCGGATGATCGGGGAATGGAACGGCAATTCCGGCACCCTGACCGAGTATTTCACCTATTCGAACGGCAAGCAGATGACCCGCAAATGGTACCTGACCATGGGCACAGGCAACAGCTTTACCGCAACCGCCGACGACATCGTCGGCGAAGGCCGCGGCGTGATCTCGGGCGCGACGGTCAAGCTGACCTATCGCATCGTTCTGCCCGAAGACGCCGGGGGCCATACCCTGGATGTTACCGACTGGATGTACCTGACCGAGAGCGGGGCGATCATGAACCGCTCGGAGATGCGCAAGTTCGGCCTGAAGGTGGCCGAGCTTGTCGCCACGATGCGCCCCGCCCCGCCGGAAAAGGCCGCGCATGTGCCCGGCGCAAACGGTCGTGACCGCACCGCCGACCCGAGGGCCCTGCAATGACCCATCTCATCAAACGACTGGCCTTCGCGTGCCTGCTGCTGACGGCGGCCTGTGCCTTCAAACCAAAAGTTCCGACCACTTTTCTGTCGGACCGCCAGCTGAACCTCGAAGAGTTCTTTGAGGGCCACACCGTGGCCTATGGGCAGTTCCAGGACGTTCTGGGCAACATCCCGCGCCGGTTCACGGTCGACATCAACGGGACATGGGACGGCCAGACGCTGACCCTGGTCGAGGATTTCGTCTATGATGACGGCGCCACGGAACAGCGCATCTGGACCCTGACCAAAACCGGCGAGGATACCTGGACCGGCACCGCGCCCGGCGTTCTGGGCACCGCGTCGGGAACCGAGCGCGGCGACACGTTCAACTGGAAATACCGCATCGACCTGCCGGTGAAAGACGGCACGATGCGCGTCGATTTCGACGACTGGATGTGGCTGCTGGACGATGACCGCCTGCTGAACCGCGCCTATGTCTCGCGTTTTGGCATCCGGCTGGGAGAAGTCGTGCTGTTCTTCGAAAAGAAGTAACCACGCCGCGCGGCGTCTTGGTCAGTCTTTGGAGAAAGTGGTGAGCCGTGCAGGGTTCGAACCTGCAACCCACTGATAAAAAGTCTTATTTCTCTTTTTTCGACAGCATTATGGGCAGTTCGATTGAGTGGAATACTCCCCTGCAAAATTGGAGTATTCACGTGCTGTGGTTGCTACAAGGCTCTCCCTAACTCCCCGCATTTTGCTTACCCTATGCTTACCTAAGTCATCTGGATGCAATACGCCCAATGCCAGACTAACAAAATCAAGTATCGATCGCATTTCAGCAACAAACCGGACGGTCGAAACGCAAGACACTTGGGCGATATGGGCCGACCTTGTCTTTGGGCGCCGCCCGCGAAATGGCACGCGCGCTTCTTGCTGACGTGGTGCGCGGCGGAGATCCTGTTGCGGATGCTCAAACCCTCAGGCATTCACCAACGGTGAACTCACTTGCGGAGCTATACATGACCGAACATGTGGAGCCAACGAAACGTCCCGGTAGTGTTCGGAATGATCGGTCGATGCTGGACCAATACATTCTCCCCAAGCTTGGGGATTTTAAAGGCATTGAAGTGACGCGTCAGCATGTTCAAAAGCTTCACAATCAAATGCGTGATACGCCATATCAAGCCAATCGCACTCTGGCCCTCATGTCGAAAATGTTTGAACTGTCTGTGCGCTGGGGTCAGCGTTCTGACAATCCGGCGCGCGCTATAGAAAAGTTTCCCGAGAAAAAGCGGGACCGCTGGCTGTCAGACGATGAGCTGCAAAGGCTTTTGGTGGCTCTGTCAGAGCATCCAAATCAGGTTGCCGCCAACGCTATACGCCTGCAACTCCTGACAGGCGCACGGATCGGCGAAGTGCTGAAGGCAAAATGGGAAGACTTCGATTTGGACCGCGCGGTGTGGACAAAGCCGTCGCACCACACAAAGCAAAAGCGACAAAAGCACCTGCCGATTTCGTCAGCAACCTGTGATTTGCTTGCGGCAATGAGCGCAGGAGAATCTACCGGAAGTCGCTGATTGTTTCCGGGACGTTCTTTGGACCAACCTTATAAAGATCTGAAGAAATTTTGGAGCTCGGTCACCACATCTGCAGGTCTTCTAGACTACCGAACCCACGGCAATCGGCATACACATGCGTCGCATCTCGTTTCCAGCGGTCTGAGTCTGCCTATTGTCGGTCGGTTACTTGGACATACAAACCCCTCCACAACCCAACGCTACGCCCATGTCGCAGACGACCCGTTGCGGCAGGCAGCGGATGTTATGGATAAGAAGATCGGCGGTCGTAGTTCCTGAAACCTGAGAGCTTTCCTCTGCTCAAGACTCGCGAGCGACAATTAGACTGCAGCTGCCGGCACAGTGTCGATGTTCGGGGCGGAAGGGAATGGACGGAGATCTAAGATGTCCAAATCTCTACTTCCCGTTGTCACAACGCGTCGTCCGCCCTGGAACAAAGGCAGACTAGTTGGACAAAAGCGGCCATTGCAGCCAAAGCAAGTTTGGGCCATTTGCGCTCGGCTCGAACTTGCAAACAAGCTGAGAGACCTGGCATTGTTCAATCTTGCCATCGATAGCAAGTTGCGCGGGTGCGATCTCGTCCGCCTGAGGGTTAACGATCTTGCCGTTGGCAACACTGGTCGCGATCGGGTTTCCGTTGTTCAAAGCAAAACTGCAAAGCCGGCGCAATTTGAAGTGACGGAGAATACACGTGAAGTCGTGTCGCAATGGGTCTCTTCTCAATACGTGCATGGACAACGGTATCTATTTCCGAGTCGTATGCATGCTTTACCGCATCTTTCGACCCGGCAATACGCTAGGCTTATCCGGGAATGGGTGTCAGCGATCGGTCTCGATCCGTCCAGCTCCGGCACGCATTCGCTTAGGCGCACCAAAGCGGCTTTGATATACAGAAAGACCGGAAACCTAGGTGCCGTTCAACTGCTGCTCGGTCACAGCGAAGTGGACAGTACGGCGCGTTACCTTGGTGTCGAGCTTGAAGACGCGCTGAGTATTGCCGAACGTATCGATCTTTAACGAAATAGGCGGGCGGGATCTCCCGCTCGCTGCTCCCAAGCAGACATTCGAATTCTCCGGTTCATCTTCCGCTCAGAGCCCAATTTCCCCGATGCCGCATGCGGCACCAGAGGCGGCCATGCCGACCGTGCGGATTTTCGCCGTGAGCACAAAGTCAATGTGGGCATGGAAGCAGAAGCGGTTAAGGTGGGCGGTTTCCGGAGCTTGGCCGCGGATACGGCCTATGGCGGCTTTGTGAATTCTCAAATTCATACTTCAGTGTTAGCATTTTTGAATGTCGGACACTTGCAACACTACCAGACTGGAACGTCCGATCTCTGGAAACGTGAGCGCGCTCGAAAAATCGTCGACAAGGAGAACCATGATGCGCTTGGCATTCGCACTTTGCATTGCCCTTGCAGTCACGCTGATGCCCGCCAATGCCAGGGCGCAATCGGCGAGCTTTCAGGAGCGTGTAGCCGGTGCCGAGGTTCGATCTGGAGTCTTCGACCTCTACCAAAAAGACGGCGATCTGTTGCTTGCGATACCGCGCGACATGTTCGAACGCAGCCTGATCTGGTACGCCGAAGTTTCCAGATATCCCACCGACGCAGTGGCATTCGGCGGAAACGCCTTGGGGGCCCGCCTGATCCAGTTGGAACGGCGGCCCGATCGGGTCATGGTGCGGTCCCTTTCAGGGACCTCGTTCGAAAAGGTTTCGGGCGATCCCTATTACACTGGCGGACGTGACAAGCTTCGCCCCGTGAACCTCGCTGTGGAACGCGCCAACCTTGGTCCCATCATCGTCGATTTCCCGATCCTCGCGGAAAGCGACACTGGCGCCGTACTTGTGGATTTGCAGGAGGTGTTCGGGGGCGATATCGTCGGTTACTCGGTCGCCGCCCAATTGGCATCTACCGGCCTCGCTCCCGGGCCGAACGATCCCGGCCGATCCTACGTTGCTGAAGCATCAGTTTATCCCGACAACCTCTTTGTCCGCTCGCAACTGACCTTCGAGGCGACCGATCAGGCCGGGCTGGCACAGCCGATTTCGGTGGAAACGGCGCATTCGATTGCCGTATTGCCGGAAACCCCGATGGAGCGTCGCCCCTATGACGACCGGGTTGGATTTTTTTTCACCGAATATCTGGTTTTTGAAAGCGAGTTCGGCGATGTGCAATCACGCGACCGCGCTGCCCTTCGCTTCCGCCTGGAACACGCCGACCCGGATGCACCACGCCCGTCGGACCCGGTTAAACCGATCGTTTTCTATCTATCCCGTGAAATCCCTGATCGGTGGCGTCCCTATATTCGCCAGGCAGTGGAGGACTGGCAGACCGCCTTCGAGGCTGCGGGGTTCACAAATGCAATCATAGCGCGTGACGCGCCAAGCCGGGATCAAGTCCCGGACTGGTCCCCGGAAGATGTTCGCCACAGTGTGATCCGCTGGGTTGCACAGCCGGTGCAGAACGCGATGGGTCCGAACATTCACGACCCCCGGTCCGGCGAAATTCTCTCCGCCCATATTCTGGTTTGGCCGGACGTAGTGAACCTTTTCAGCCGCTACTACTATTTGCTGATGCACCGGACCGATCCCGCCGCGGGCAAACTGCCGCTGCCGGAGGAATTGCAGGGGCGCATCCTTCGGTACGTCGTGTCACATGAGGTGGGCCATACGCTCGGATTGCGGCACAATCACCGCGCCTCGACGGCCTGGTCGACGGCACAGCTCAGGGACCCGTTATTCACTGCGGAGAACGGCAGCACGTCCTCCATTATGGCCTATGGGCGGTTCAATTACGTGGCGGAGCCGGATGATGGCGTCACGCAACTCATTCCTATCATTGGCGCCTACGATCGGCACGCCATCCGATGGGGGTATTCCTCCGATGTCGACGCAGAGGAGCTTGATTCCATCGCGGCGGAAGCCGAGGAACGCCCGGAACTCATTTGGGGAGCAGGCGAACGTGGCGAGGAGTATCTTGCTCAGTTCGATCCCCGTGTTCAGACTGAGAACATTGGGGCAGACAGGATCCTGGCGACGCGCGCAGGGATCGCCGCGCTGCACGCGAGCCTTGCGGCGTTGCCCCTGGCAGTAGAGGACACGCGCGATCCACAAGCCATGCTGGAGGAGACCTACGGAGACGCGCTCAATCGCTATGTCGGTATCGCTGGAAGCGTCGGCAAGCTGATCGGCGGTGTTACACAGACCTCCGGCGACGACCGACCGTTCGCCTATGTAGACCCTGAAGAGCAGAGGCGGGCCGTAGAGTTTCTTACCGGTGAAGCTATCCATGGCCTCAATGCTTTCGCTGACCCGGACTTGCTCGGACGTTTTCGGCCGATCGGAGGGTTGACTTCGGTCGAAAACGCTGCGGCGCAGATCATGAACGAAGTTCTGAACCGGAAGAGCGTCAGGATGGTTTACATGCAACGTCGTCTCCTGGGCGACACAGGCATGTCGCTGCAGGAATACGTCTCGCTGGTCACCGAAACACTATTGAGCGATCTGCCGTCAAAGGAACTGGTTTCGCCAGCGCAGAACGGTGCAATTATTGCCTATATCGACATCCTGACCGACCTAACCACCGAGGATGGCAATGCTGAGGATCTTGTCGCACTGGTCGATGCCGAGTACCCCTTGGAGGTTGCCATGGTCGCAGCTGGCGGACTGAAGGGAACCTCCATCGGGGAGATAGCGAGCGCGGAACTCGACCGTGTGAACGCTATGCTGGGTAAGGGTCTTTCCGAACAAGGCGAAGAGAAGCAGTAGCGGTGCTGGCTCGTCGGTCAAGCGCAAGGATTGAAGGCCCGGAAATAGCCTATTCTGTTTGACGAAGTCTGATGGCGAACTAAGCTTGGGTCTAAGTTGGCTGAGATGGAAATCTGAAAGGACATTTTCAATGCTGAAAACTATCGGCGCCTGCCTTACATTCGTGGTTGCAGCCAATGCTGCTCAAGCCTTTGACAGGCAGACAACCAACGCCCTCAAAACCTGTCACGACTACCTTTGGCAAGTTCCCGAGTTCGCGGATCTGCCCAATGCTGCGATTTCTGTGTTCCCCGCTTCGGAAAACGGCGACACCGTCGTCGTGAACTGGAATGTCAACTGGGACCAGCCGACAATTCAAGCCGCAGGTAACTGCACGGTCATCGGCGGCAATGTCGAAGGGTTCGAGGATTACACCAAGTGATGTCGCAAAACAGACGAGCTCTGGCACCGGCAATTGCCATCTGTCTAAGTGTGCTAGCCGCCTGCGACTCCAGCGAAGACGAGGTGCGGACGGCCGCGACTATCGGGACCTCGGCTGCGCTTGCAGCCGAAGTCGCTGAGGAAGCCAACAAAGCGACGGATTACGATGCGATCGCACAGGAAGCTGTCGCCAATGTGGATACATCCGATTTCGATGCGCTTACGAAATAATCGCGTTGTACAGGGGCCGGATGAGCTATGAAATGGTTGGCATGGACTGGGACCTTGTCCTGTCTGGCCTTTGCGGTCGTCGTTCTGGCCGTTCCACAGGTTCGGTTCCTGTTCTTCGGGCTTCCGGAGCAACGGCTGGAAGGTAGCGTATTTTCCAAAGCCGAAACAGGGTCGGCGCCTGTTGCCGAGGCGAACCGAGTTCAAGTGGAAGAGGCGTTGCGAGATGCGGGCCTGAGCGAAGAGCCAGTTCTGGGCGACATTTCTATCTCCGGTCATCTCGCCCGCCTCGATGACGGTGTGGTCACATCCGAGCAACTGATGGAGTATGCCGAGGGGCTCAGGACGCTCGCTCTTCGAACCGGTGATTTCGGCCGCCAGATTCCATCGACCTTCTGGGACGTGGATACCGACCAGTTGCGCGCAGATGGTTGGGATGCCTATCGCGTTGTCGACGCGCTTGCGTCAGAAGAGGGCGAACCATACCTTGAAGCGCTCGGCGGGGCCTACACCCGGTTTCACGCCTTCAAGCTGGCCGATATGTCAGGGGGCGGCACTGATGACACAGCGCTCGACACGGCGCTTGACCTGTTCGAGGCAGCAATCAAACTGATTGATATAGTTCCGCCGGAGCACATGCTGGAGACTTCGGAATACATTCGCGGAAGGGAGCAGGCTGCGCTCTACCTCTGGCAGCAATTGATTGTGGGGTCCTCGCGCCGCAACCCACTCACACATATCAAGCTGTTCAACCACGGATTCACCACGCGTTTCCATGTCGGAACGATCTGGCAATACGAAACCGGGATCGCACTGGACAACTCATCGATCTGGGGCGTTTCCGGCTTCGCACCCGAATTCGTTGGCCCGCCGGAGAACAACAACCAGGTCGAACATATGTCGATCAGCATGACGGTTCAGGGCATCCTGCGAGAGCCGCTTCTAGTCCTTGAGGCTTTTGAGGAGTTCGAGACTCTTTCCGGATCGGCCACCGCAGCCGAGGCAGTTGCCGACGACGCATTGAATGCTGCGATCCAGCAGGCGTTCATTCCCGGCTTCGAGGACGATCTTCCGTCTGCAATTGCTGCGCTGCGTGAGCAACTGCATGAGCGCTAATTGTTTCAATAGCCAGTAATATCTGCAGCTTGCAAAAACGGTTTATGAAACCCACCTGTGACCAGCACATCTTGCCGAACAAGGTGCCCTTTGCGGTCGTCCGCTTAGAGTTTTGACTAACGGCCGCATTGCGCCGTTCGCTGCACGCGGAGTTATGTTGCACTTGCGAAGCCGTCACAATGCGAGAAGGCTGGCAAAGCTCAGTTAGCCGTCGTCTGGCTGAGTCTGGTGAGCGGCGGGTTTGTCCCGCATAACGGTCGTTCGTGGGGACTGTAGCGAACGACCGCTTTGAGCCCGATTGATTGATGCCGCGTGGCTCCCCAATTACAGAAATGCGCTGAAATCTGACTTTGCAAAGGTGCCGTTCAAGCTTTTGATCGCCTAGCCAGACCGGCCCAGATAGCCGGAGACCCCTCTTGGAAGTGCGGCGCTTTAGATTGTTGGCCTAGTTTGACAAAACTTAGGTACTGAGCATTGTTGGGCTACGTCAGCCAACGTTAGTGCTAGGGGAATAAGGGCAATAAAAACTCCACCAAACCAGACGATATTGGACGATATATTGGTCGATTGGCCTCTTTGTCCGAGCAATAGCTACCAGACAAGCTTCAGCGCTGTTTTCGTTTAACCGAAATAATGCACCCAGAGTGTTTTGGATGCCGTGCTGGTACATCCCGCGCCATAGCGTCCACGTTTCCGAGGTGCCGCAACGCTCCGCTGTTCAGCAATACACCACGCCCTGCGTCGTAACGGCGCTGTCCAAATCCGCTGGCAACGCATTCCCAGTTTTCCTTGGCCGCTGCGTTGCGGAACCTGGGTAAGTCGTGCGGGTCATGCCGTCCAGGTGTTGCTGCGACATGATCGTGTTTCTTTGAATTGCTTTGGTGGGTCAAATGGTGGGTCACCTGTGTTGTGTCAGTCGGCTGGACAGTACCGGTTGTCGGCCTTGGCTTTGGGCGCATAACTGTCACGACGCCTTGTGGTTTCGGATGCCCTGGGACGGCCACGTGAGTTGCCGTAGGTTTTGGTGTCAACTGTGGAACTTGGCCAGGGACCGCTGTGGGAACCTGATTGGGAGTCGCGGTTGGAACGAGCGGTGGCACAGCAGTTTGACCGCTAGGTTGAGGCGGAACCTGACCAGGAACAGCGACTGGTATTTGGTTGGGTGTTGCTGTCGGCACCAGGGGCGGCACATTGGGTTGAGGCGGAACCTGGCCAGGGACAGCTATCGGAACTTGATTGGGAGTCGCAGTCGGAACTTGCGGTGGCACAGCAGTCGGTCCGGTAGCCAACGGCGGAACCTGATTGGGAACGGCTGTCGGAACCCGGTTTGGTGTCGGGTTTGGCACCAATGGCGGAGCTAGTGTCGGCGCTACGATCGGCGTTGGAACCTGACCGGGAACCGCTATTGGCGTCGCGATAGGAACCCGACCGGGAATTGCGTTCGGAACCGCGCCCGGTGCAAGGACCGGCACTGTAACGGACGTGGGCGTTTGCGGCGTTCCTCGAGGTGGCAACTGATTTGCCACCGGCTGCGTTGGGCCGGTAATTTGATTGCCTGGCCCTTGCCCACCGGTCTGCCCGCATCCTTGGCCGGACTGGTGTGGGTTCCCTACACCTCGGCACCAACCGTATTGGTTTCCGCGGGCAAAGACCTGCGTAGCGGCCAGTCCGGCAATCAAACAAGCTGCGGAAAGTAAAGCAATGCGGTTCCGTTTCATAACATCCTCACCAACTTGTTGTCAGAGCAAGATACGCGCCAGAATCTCCAGAGTCGGTCAAAGGACCGTCCCTCAAAGGAACACCGACATATCCGGACAAGAATAGGTTTTGCTTAAACTCAATGTCCAAACCCAGACCAGTCGATGCCAGTGTAGCACTTTCAACTTCAAAACTCGCAGGGTCATTGTTCGAGATGTAACCCACGTCGAAAAAGGCAAAGGGCGTCAAGCGATGTATGCTCTGGGACCTGGGGAAGTAGGAATGAGACACTTCGAAAATCGCGGAGATCCCAGAATCACCATCTACCTCGTCAAAACGATATCCGCGCAGAGCATAACGATCACCAAGGAAGTACTCCTCTACCGAGGGCAGCCGGTCGGTTGTGAACTGGCCCCAGATCTCAGTGCGCCACGCTGTGTTGGGCGACAAGCCCGTAAGCGGGCTTTCGTATCCAATGCCGCCCCGTAGATGCCAGAATGAGGAGTCGCCGTCGTCAAAATTCGCGTCCGTCGTATTATTGTTGCCAAACGATAAGGTTAATCCCGCCTCCAAAGTTTGCCCTTTTGAATAGTTTTGCCCATAGAGATACGTTAGGCCGACGACACCTGCGTCACTGGATAATGGCACGCCGCCACTGACTGAGTCCGCTTCGGAAAGGCGATAATCCAGCAGAAGATATCCATAACGGGCCACATCGCGGATCACGGGGTATCCCAACGCGACGGTGAAGTTCTCGCCATCAACATCTGTTCTTGCAAATTCCCCCGAGAGATCACGTTTTGCGTTTATGTTTCCGTAGAAAACCTCACCGTACAGACCATCGCTGTTCAGCGGCGTGCGATAGGTAAAAGCGCCCCACAAAGAGTGTTCGTCGTCTTTGTCCCAATTGTAGTTGCCAGACCCCTCAAATCGCAGCAAATCCCCGACGGTCAGCGTCGAATAAAACTCTTGTACGACATAGAAGCTGAGCGCTTCTCCCAGCTCACGCGGAGGGTTGTCGAGTGTCGCACTACCGGCTTGTTTGCGCAGAGGTTCGCCCAGTACCCTCAACCGAGCGCCAGCCTGATCCGGGTAATCAAGTTCGGTCGACACGTCCAAGTCGGGTATGTCCTCGGCTAACATGACCGCCCGCTCAAATTGTTTGAGAGTTATCGGGTATGCGGTGGTGAGTGGGCGAAAGATCTTCTCCAGGGTTTGGAACGTGCGCGTATCTACACCTTCAATTTCGATGGTTTGAATGCGCCCTTCATCCACAACTATGCTCTGCCCATCGGGTCCAGGCCAGGCCTCAGCCAAGAAATAACCGTCTTCTCGGTAGATTTGAGTGATCGTTGATGCGACCCCGTCCGCCGTGATGCGACCTGACCGATTGAAGGCCAATTGGCCGGCATAAGTTAGCAACTCATCCGCATCATATACCGTTACGCCGCTGACGGAGTGCCGGGATGCGATGTCCCAAGTTTGGGCAATGCCGAATTTTGGAACTGATACGACGGCTATAACAGTGCAAATGATCGTAAATACAACCGAGCTGAATACGCGCATTTTTTATAACCTTACGGAAATCGGGCATGTACAAGCCCAATCTTATTACGACGTGCGCATGTGTGAACTTGACGCTATTCAAGTTTGATCATGGTTGGTGCTTTCCGGATACACACCTGAAAGGTCACAATGCGCCTTCGTCGCCCGGGAACTCGATACCGGCTGTCGTGCCATCACTGTAGGCGATACAATTCCACGGAGCCCGACCCTCTCCGACACCAACGGTGACTTGTGTTCCAGCCTCGCTGAACGCGGATGAGAGCACGACGACTTGCGCGACGACGCCCAAATTCCGAGCGCATCTTTTTGAATGCGTAAGCTGTGAACTTGTCTATTTTATCACGATCAAGTGCTTGTTTCTGCCAGACGGTCTTGCCGTACCAACCGCCCGCATACTCTTCGACAATTTTGAAACTTCAAAGGTGTGCTGGGAGAGCGCCTGCTGGAAAGCAACACGCTGTGCGTCGGTAGAAAAGCGTCGATCCTCGCCGGTATGATTGGCGAGTTCCCGGCTATGGTAGTAGTCCAGAGAGCGGTAAGTTAGCCGGGCAAAGAAATCCCGCGCGAGCCTCGCAAATTCATCTCTCGAGGCAAAACTCGCAAGTGTCCTACGGATTTCCTGCGGTGTCGGTTCAAACAGGGTTGGCAACCGGTCGCGCAGCTGAATGGATAGGGTTTCCCGCAGCGCGACCTTCGCCAATTCTCCTACATCGGAAGATCCTCGGAGATCGAAGCTGTTGCGATCAACGGCACGATCCAAACCGGCCAGCAAGCCGGTCACTGTAACTGAGTTCCGACGTCGCAATGCCCAAATCAGCCAAAGCGTCTTCGAAGCCCGGAGCCCTTGCAAGCAAAGGCAGCCTCACGAGGAGATCACTTACAAACTGAAACCTGGGGTCACGACTCGCCAGTGCGAGATCGCTCTCAGATGCATCCGCTGCGGCCTCGGCGATCTCTTCGACCGACGTATCGGTTGCGATCAAATCAACGACCTCGCGCCACTTCTTGGACCGAGGCAACGTGCCAAGCCTGATGTGTCCCATCAGCTCTTCCCTTGCCTGCAAAGGCATGCAACCCTCGGGCGAATGTAAAGGGAAATATGGGCTCAGTCGCTTACCCTGTGCTTACCTGAAAGGAGCGCCTGGCACGAGATCGCCTCTCTGAGTCTTTGAAAAAGTGGTGAGCCGTGCAGGATTCGAACCTGCGACCCACTGATTAAAAGTCAGTTGCTCTACCAACTGAGCTAACGGCCCACTCTTTTCGTCGGATCGTTGCGATCCGTGGCGCTGTCTAAGGCATTTTCCCGACCGGGTACAAGCCCTTTTTCGCACCGCGTTCCGCCTGAAATCATTGTGTTCCCGGCGTCCCGATAGGCGGCCTAATTAGGGTTGAGGCGGCGGGGGGTCAACCCCTTTTTTCAGGAATCTTCGCGCCGGGCTGGATTCATGTCTGCGGCAAGGCTATATGCCCGCCATGCAACAACGATCCGACACCGGTTTGCCCTTCATGAAGATGCACGGGCTTGGCAATGACTTCGTCATTGTGGACGCGCGCGCGCATCCGGTGCAGATCACGCCAGCGCTGGCGCGCGGGATCGGACACCGGCAGTTCGGGGTCGGATTCGACCAGCTGGCCGTCATCGAAAACGGCGAATCGGATGCACATCTGGTGTTCTACAACGCTGATGGGTCGATCTCGGCGACGTGCGGCAACGCCACCCGCTGCATCGCCCGGTTCCTGATGCAGGAAAGCGGCAAATCCGAACTGACGCTGAGCACCAGCCACGGCACGCTGCAGGCGCGGGACGCGGGCGACGGGCTGACCTCGGTCAACATGGGGCATCCGCAGCTGGACTGGGCCGATATTCCATTGGCCGAAGAGGTGGATACGCTGGAACTACCGATCGAAGGTGGACCGGTGGCCACCGGCATGGGCAACCCGCATTGCACCTTCTTCGTCGAGGATGCCGAGGCGATCCCGCTGGAGGAATTCGGCGCGCGCTATGAGTATCACCCGCTCTATCCGCAGCGCACCAATGTGCAGGTCGCCCAGATCATCGGCCCAGATCACATCCGCATGCGGGTGTGGGAGCGCGGCGTGGGCATCACGCTGGCCTCAGGCTCGTCTTCGTGTGCCACGGCCGTGGCGGCGGCGCGGCGTGGCCTGACCGGGCGCAAGGTGCAGATCGAGCTGGACGGCGGCACCATCTGGATCGACTGGCGCGAGGACGGCGTCTGGATGACCGGTCCCACCTGCCATGTCTTCTCGGGCACGCTGACGCCCGAATTCCTGAGGACGCTGGGATGAACCCGCCGAAATTCACCACGCTGGGCTGCCGGCTCAACGCCTACGAGACCGAAGCGATGAAGGAGCTGTCGCAGCAGGCCGGGCTGACCGACGCGGTGATCGTGAACACCTGCGCCGTCACCGCCGAAGCCGTGCGCAAGGCCCGGCAGGAGATCCGCAAGCTGCGCCGCGAGAACCCCAATGCCCGGCTGATCGTCACCGGCTGCGCGGCCCAGACCGAACCGCAGACCTTTGCCCAAATGCCCGAGGTCGATGCGGTGATCGGCAATACCGAAAAGATGCGCCCCGAGACCTGGAAAGGCATGGCCGCCGATTTCATCGGCGAGACCGAGGCGATGCAGGTCGATGACATCATGTCTGTCACCGAAACCGCGGGCCATCTGATCGACGGGTTCGGCACCCGCTCGCGCGCCTATGTGCAGGTCCAGAACGGCTGTGATCATCGCTGCACCTTCTGCATCATCCCCTATGGCCGCGGCAACTCGCGCAGCGTCCCGGCGGGCGTGGTGGTGGACCAGATCAAGCGGCTGGTGGACCGGGGCTATAACGAGGTGGTGCTGACCGGGGTCGACCTGACCTCCTGGGGCGCCGACCTGCCGGCAAGCCCCAAGCTGGGCGATCTGGTCATGCGCATCCTGAAACTGGTGCCCGACCTGCCGCGCCTGCGCATCAGCTCGATCGATTCGATCGAGGTGGACGAGAACCTGATGCAGGCCATCGCGACCGAATCGCGCCTGATGCCGCATTTGCACCTGTCGCTGCAGCATGGTGACGATCTGATCCTGAAACGGATGAAGCGCCGCCACCTGCGCGACGACGCCATCCGCTTTACCGAAGAGGCCCGCAAGCTGCGCCCCGAGATCACCTTTGGCGCCGACATCATCGCGGGCTTTCCGACGGAAACCGAGGCGCATTTCGAGAACTCGCTGAAACTGGTCACCGACTGCGACCTGACCTGGCTGCATGTCTTTCCCTATTCCAAGCGAGAAGGCACGCCGGCGGCGCGCATTCTGCAGCAGGTCAACGGCAAGGTCATAAAGGAACGTGCGGCCAGGCTACGTGAGGCGGGTGATACGCAGGTAGCCAGGCACCTGGCGGCCCAACTGGGCAAGACCCATCACATTCTGATGGAGAATTCTCACATGGGCCGGACCGAGCAGTTCACCGAAGTGACATTTGCGAACGCGCAACCCGAAGGGCAGATCGTCACTGCCGCCATCACCGGGGTTCGCGATCAGCAGCTGGTGGCCTGACGCCTCTCAGGCCGGCCCGTCAGTCGCCAGAAGCTCTTCCATGAAAACACTGATCAGTTGGGCCCGCCCGTCCACGCCGGCTTTTCCATAGATCGAAGCCGATTGCGCGCGAACGGTACCCACGGCGCGGCCTCGGATCCGGGCGATATTCTCATTGTCGACGCCCTTGAGGATCAACAGGCCCACTTCGCGCTCGGCGCTGGTCAGGCCCCAGCGGGTAAAGAAAGTGTCGATCACGGCGCTCATTTCTCCCTGCGCCGCGCGCAGGCCTTGTTTTGTCTGGTCCATTCGCGCCAGCAACCTGCGCAGCTCAAGCATGAAGAACAGGACGCCAAGGCAAAGGACGGTCGCGACCAGGGATTCCAAAACGAGATGCGCCAGAGGCTCGCTGCCATCGAGGTCCAGAATGGCATCGCCCATGTAGAATGCGGCACATAGACCCTGAACCACGATCATCGCCGCCATCAGAACGGCCCGGCGTGCATCCGCATCGCCGGACCGCAGGTTTTCGGTGATCCATTTGATCATTTGGTCGACCAGCCATCAGGAATATTCTTGTCCCCTGATACCATGGCTTTGACCAGAGCGACACCGGTTCGACGTTGGTCCAAAAGCACGCCAAGCACGTGCAGAACAACGCTTAGAATCAGCCAGTTGAACGCCAGCTCGTGCGCATCCTCGACCCAACCCACCCCGAAGAAGGCCGTGGTACCCATCATGATGCCTGTGGCGCAGATGACGCCCAACGTCATCCAGATGTTGTAGACCATCAGCGCGCCCAGTGGATTGTGCGACAGGTGAACCAACCGGTCGTCCCGTACGATCTCACGCACATGGCGGACCGCGGCATTTGGGCTGAACGGGAATGCCGAGAACCTGGCCGGTGCCGGCCCAAGGACGCCCCAGGCCAGGCGCACCAGAACCAGCCCAAGAACGGCATATCCGACATATTCATGCAGCAGCCCCTCGGGGTCGGTCACAGCGGCGTTGAGCAGAATGCCCAGAACCACCGACCAGTGGATCAGGCGGACCAAAGGGTCCCAGACCCGGATGGTGCGGGCGCCCTCGCGCCCGCCCTGGTGCTGGATTGACTCAGACATTGCCGGTCACTTGTCCTCGATCTTTTGGATCTTGCCGGACGCGGGATCCACATAGACCTCGGCCATCTGTCCGTCTTTCACGACATAGGCCTCGATTTCACCGTCCTCCATTTCGATCTTGCGCACGTCATAGCCAAGCTCGGTCAGAGCGGTGCGCACCTCGGCCTCGGTCTTGCCCAGTTCCGTATTTGGCACCAGGTCCAGAGCCAGAACGGGAGTGGCCACAAGCAAAGCGGCTGCAAGTATGGGTAGTTTCATGTCGGGTCTCCTCGGTTTCGATCCTGCGTCAGACCGCCTGACGCTGTCGAAAACCTGAGCAGCCGGCCCCGCCGACGCCATGCGCATTCCGCTTAAAAGCTGTGAATAAGCCCGCGCTGATGCCCAGTTCGGCGAGTTTCCGACCGTACAAAGAAAAAACCCCGCGCCATGCGCGGGGTTGTCTTGCTATTGCAGGTGACCTTTAGGTCAGACCGACTTTTTGCCTTTGACCGGCGCCCACAGACGCTTGTTCACCAGGTAGAGAAGCACCGACATGATGGTCAGGAACAGTACCCCCACAAAGCCCGAGGCCTTGCGATCCATCATTTTCGGTTCGGCGGCCCACATCAGGAACGCAGCGACGTCCTGGGACATGGCCTCGACGGTGTTTTCGTGTCCGTCGGCAAACTCGACCTGTTCGTCAGACAACGGCGGACCCATCGAGATCCAGCCGCCCGGGAAAGCGGTGTTTTCGTACAGGATCGTGCCGGCCTCTTCTTTTTCCTTGCCGGTATAGCCGTCCAGCAACGAGGCGATGTATTCAGCGCCACCCATGCCTTTGACCAGCTGGTTGATCCCCAGACCGTAGGGGCCGTGGAAGCCTGCACGCGCCTTGGCCATCAGGCTCAGGTCAGGTGCGCCCACGGCATCGTTGGCCGGGAAGTGATCGGTCGGCGCGGCCGGACGGAAATCGTCCAGCTCGGGATCGAACACCTCGAACGTGCCGGCGGCATAAGCGATGACTTCTTCTTCCGAGTAGCCCAGCGCCGTTAGGTCGCGCAGCGGAACGTATTTCAGACCGTGGCAGGCCGCGCAAACCTCGGTATAGATCTGCAGGCCGCGCTGAAGCTGGCTCTGATCGTAAGCGCCAAAGGGCCCTTCGAACGAGAAGTCGAAGTCCTCGATATGCTGCTCGCCGCCCCCCGCTGCGGATACCGCAGCAGGAGCAAGGGCGATGGCAAACGCGGCACCGATTGCAAGTTTCTTGAACATGGTTTCCGGTCCCTCTTCTTACTCGGCCGGCGTGGCGTCGGCGTCAGCCTTGCCATAATGCGCGTTGAAGTCTTCTTCGATGGTTTCCGGCTGGGCATCGGGCTTTTCGATGACACCCAGGATCGGCAGGATCACGAAGAAATAGGCGAACCAGTAGGCGGACGCGATCAGCGAGAAGGTCGCATAGGGCTCTTCCGCCGGCATCGCACCCAGCCACATTAGGGCAAAGAAGTCGATGACCAGAAGGTAGAACCACCATTTGAACATCGGGCGGTACTTGCCCGAACGCACGGTCGAAGTGTCCAGCCACGGCGCCAGCGCCATCGCCAGGATTGCACCGAACATCGCCAGAACACCAAAGAACTTGGCGTCGATGATGCCACCGGTGATGAAGCTGGCGAACTGCACGACCCAGACTTCGCTGGTGAAGGCACGCAGGATCGCGTAGAACGGCAGGAAGTACCATTCGGGCACGATGTGCGCGGGCGTGACCAGCGGGTTGGCTTCGATGTAGTTGTCCGGGTGGCCCAGGTAGTTCGGCATGAAGCCGACGATCGCCCAGAACACGACCAGGATGACGGCCAGCGCGAACAGGTCCTTGATCACGAAATAGGGCCAGAACGGCAGCGTGTCTTTCTCGGCCTCGGCTTTCGACGTGCGGCGAACTTCAACACCCGTGGGGTTGTTGTTGCCGGTGGTGTGGAAGGCCCAGATATGCACGATGACCAGCCCTGCGATGATGAAGGGCAGCAGATAGTGCAGCGAGAAGAAGCGGTTCAGCGTCGCGTTGTCGACGGCCGGTCCGCCCAGCAGCCAGGTCTGGATCGCTTCGCCCACGAAGGGGATCGCGCCGAACAGGCCGGTGATCACGGTGGCGCCCCAGAAGGACATCTGACCCCAAGGCAGAACATAGCCCATGAAGGCGGTGCCCATCATCATCAGGTAGATCAGCATGCCGATGATCCAGGTCACTTCGCGCGGCGCCTTGTACGATCCGTAGAACAGGCCGCGGAAGATGTGGATATAGACCGCCACGAAGAACAGCGACGCGCCGTTCATGTGCAGGTACCGCAGCATGTAGCCGCCGTTTACGTTGCGCATGATGTGCTCGACGCTGGCAAAGGCCAGATCGACATGCGGGGTATAGTGCATCACCAGAACGATGCCGGTGACGATCTGCAACGCCAGGCAGAAGGTCAGGACGATGCCCCAGATCCACATCCAGTTCAGGTTCTTCGGGGTGGGGATCATCAAAGTGTCGTATAGAAGACCGACAATGGGCAGACGGCTGTTCAGCCACTTCTCGCCGTTGGTCTTCGGTTCATAGTGATCGTGCGGGATACCGGACATGAGCGCGTCTCCTTAACCCAGCTTGATGGTGGTTTCGTCGAGGAACTCGGCGACCGGGATATGCAGGTTTTCCGGAGCGGGACCTTTGCGGATACGGCCCGCCGTATCGTAGTGCGATCCGTGGCACGGGCAGAACCACCCGTGGAAATCACCAGCGCCGTCGCCCAGAGGAACGCAGCCCAGATGGGTGCAGACGCCCATCATCACCAGCCATTCGCCGGCTTCGTCCAGCGTCCGGTTTTCGTCGGTCGCGGGCAAGTTCGGTTTGTTTTCGTTCCGGTCGTTCTGATCCGGCAGATCCTCCAGCGGCACTTCGCGGCCCCAGTTGATCTCTTCTTCGGTACGGCGACGAATGAAGACGGGCTTGCCCAGCCACTTGACCGTGATCTGGGTGCCGATCTCGACGCCGCTGACATCCACGCGGATCGAGGACAGCGCCTGAACGTCTGCCGAGGGGTTCATTTGGTTGACCAGGGGCCACACGGCGGCTCCCGTTGCAACGACACCTGCGCCGCCGGCGGCGTAGTAGAGGAAATCTCTGCGGGTGCCTTCGTGGTCTTCTGCGTGGGACACGAGGTTTTCTCCGATTCCAGCGCCCGGCTACGGGCAAACATGCATCAGCACCGCATCAAAGCGGCGTCTCATCGCGGGTATCTAGCTGGCGGAAATCGGTTCGTCCAGCGGTCATAGGCGCGCACTACGCCGCATCTGGGCATTCATGTCACAATGAAGGGGTCATTTTTCAAGAACTTCCTCGGGTGTTGCGAAAAACGCCGTTCGAAGGCGCGAATCACTTCGCAGGTGATTCTCTGACCCTTCGCCCCCGGCCCGGCCGAGCACCTGTTCACTCGGGTGCCCGGCGCGTGGCACACACGACAGCAACCGGACCGCGCGGTTCCGGGTCATTTTTTTTCATGTAAACATCTATTTTAAAATCATTTTTTAGATTTCTTTGTGGTGAATTTCCCGGTTGCGACCCCGGGGTTTTTCAAGCAAAGGCGGCGGGCGCGCGACCGATCTGAATGAGGACCCAAATGACTTTGTCAAAAAACGCCATTCTGCTGCTCGCGTTCACCGCCGCACACCAGGCCGCTGCCGAAGGCGACGCCGCGCGCGGTGAGAAACTCTACAATCGCTGCTCGTCCTGTCACGCCATCATCAAGGATGACGAGGTTCTGATCAAAGGCGGCATCACCGGCCCGAATCTCTATGGCGTGGTCGGCAGGACCGCAGGAACCGAAAACGATTATCTGAACGGCAGTGAACGGCTGCCCATCGGGATGTTCACCGATGACATGATCCGCGCCGGTGAAAACGGTCTGGTCTGGACGCAGGAGAACATCGCCGCCTATGCCCGCGACCCGATCGGGTTCATCCAGGACTTCCTCAACGACGACACCGCCCGCCCGAACATGAGCGTCAAGCTGAAGAAAGGTGCCGAGGATATCGCCGCCTATCTGGCCACGTTCACCGACTGAACCCAACCCGGTGCCGGTCAACTGTCCCGCATCAAAGCAGCCAGTTGACCAAGCTCGTTGCCGATCCCGGACTGCTCGACATTCTCGGCCGCGGCCAGCCGCGCCGCCTGGGGCTTGTTCTGGTTCAGTTTCCAGGTGCCGTCGATCTGGGTGATCTGCATGCGGCAGGGCACGATCATGCGCATCATGCGCTCCAGCGCCGCCGGGTCCATCTTGTCGGCGCGCCAGGGCGGCTTGGGCTGGAGCCGCTCTTCAAAAAAGGCCGATTGCCGATCAAGTAGATCGCGCAGACGGTCCTGGGGCTGCAATTCCAGGCGGCCGGTCAGGTGGACCGCCACATAGTTCCATGTGGGCACCTGATCCGCGACGCCATACCAATCGGGCGAGACATACCCGTCGGGCCCCTGAACCGCGATCCGCGCTTCCTGCGGGTTGGCCAGCGCCCGCACGATCGGGTTCGACCGCACCAGATGCAGCTCGGCCACCGCGCCATCCTCTGAGAGCAGGAAGGGCACATGGCTGATCAATGGCGGGCCGTCGACCGACAGCGCCAGTACGCCGAACCCCCGGCTGCGGGCAAACTCCACATGGCGCGCGCGGTCCTCGGCGCGAAAGGCTGGGTTGGGGTGCATGGCCGTCCTCCTGCAGACAGGTCTTGCAGATCGCGCGCACGCTTGGCAAGGTCGCGCCGTTCTCAGGGCGGGGCGGAATTCCCCACCGGCGGTATGCGGGCATAGGCCCGCCAGCCCGCGAGCGGCTCTGTCATTTAACCGGCAGAGTGTCAGCAGATCTGGTGAGAGGCCAGAGCCGACGGTTAAAGTCCGGATGGAAGAGAACGAGCAGCGCGCCTCGCCAAGGGCGCGTCTGTCCGTGATCGCCTTGGGTGACGTGTCATGCCGCGCTGGCCGCGAAACCGTTTGCCCCCGCCAGCAGGCCACCAAGCTGAAAGGAGATCACGATGACACACACCCGCTATGCTTTCGTCAAAGCCAACTGGCATGCCGATATCGTTGACCGCGCGCTGGACGGTTTTCTGGAGCTGATCCCCGCCGATCAGGTCGATGTATTCGACGTGCCGGGCGCGTTCGAAATGCCCCTGCTGGCCCGCGACCTGGCCCAGACGGGCCGCTATGCCGCCGTAGCCTGCGCGGCCTTTGTCGTCGATGGCGGCATCTACCGGCACGATTTCGTGGCGCAGGCCGTCGTTGACGGGCTGATGCGCGCGGGGCTGGAAACCGGCGTGCCGGTCCTGTCGGTGTCGCTGACGCCGCACCAGTACCAGGAAACCGACCATCACACCGCCATCTACCGCGCGCATTTCGTGGAAAAAGGGCGCGAGGCGGCCCGGGCGGCGCTGAAAATCGTCGAAACCCGCGCCGCACTGACCCGTGCTGCCTAAGCACACTGGGTTGGGGCAGCGATGCCCCAACCGCAAATCCGCTTGAGGCGGCAGGCTCTCGCCGTTAATCACAACCCTCAAAGGAGCACGCCCCATGTCGATGAACAGCTTTGGACATCTTTTCCGCGTCACCACCTGGGGTGAAAGCCACGGCCCTGCGCTGGGCGCCACGGTGGATGGCTGCCCGCCCGGCGTCCCGATCGACGAAGGCATGATCCAGCACTGGCTGGACAAGCGCAAACCGGGCCAGAACAAGTTCACCACCCAGCGCCGCGAGCCCGATCAGGTGAAAATCCTGTCGGGCGTGTTCGAGGGCCAGACAACCGGCACCCCCGTCCAACTGATGATCGAGAACACCGATCAACGCTCGAAGGATTACGGGGACATCATGGACAAGTTCCGCCCCGGCCATGCCGACATTACCTATTGGCAGAAATACGGCATCCGAGACTATCGCGGCGGCGGGCGCAGCTCGGCCCGCGAAACGGCGGCGCGTGTGGCCGCGGGCGGGCTGGCGCGCGAGGCGATCAAGCAGATCGCGCCCAACGTCCAGATCACCGGCTACATGACCCAGATCGGCCCGCACCGGATCGACCGCGCCAACTTTGAGTGGGCGCAGATCGAACAGAATCCGTTCTGGACCCCGGATGCACAAGCCGCCGAGGACTGGGCGGCCTATCTGGACGATCTGCGCAAATCCGGCAATTCGGTCGGCGCGGTGGTCGAAGTGGTGGCGCGCGGCGTCCCCGCGGGCCTGGGCGCGCCGGTCTATGGCAAGCTCGACACCGATCTGGCCGCGGCGATGATGTCGATCAACGCGGTCAAAGGTGTCGAAATCGGCGAAGGCATGGCCGCCGCCGAACTGACAGGCGAGGCCAATGCCGACGAGATCTTCATGGGTCAGGACGGCCCGCAATACAGCTCGAACCACGCGGGCGGCATCCTGGGCGGCATCTCGACCGGGCAGGACATCGTGGTGCGTTTCGCGGTCAAGCCCACTTCGTCGATCCTGACCACGCGCAAGACCATCACCAAATCGGGTGAAGAGACCGAGATCATCACCAAGGGCCGCCACGACCCCTGCGTTGGCATCCGCGCCGTTCCGGTGGGTGAGGCGATGATGGCCTGCGTGATCCTGGACCACCTTCTGCTGCATCGCGGCCAGATCGGTGAGAACCGTGGACGGATTGGCTGAGATGCGCGACCGCCTGCGCACGGTCGTCGCGCAGCGGATGATCACCGACCCGGCCCACGACCTGGCCCATCTGGACCGTGTCTGGGTCAATGCCCGCGCCATCGCCGATGCGCAGACCGACAGGACCGTGCTGCTGGCGGCCTGCTATCTGCACGATCTGGTCAACCTGCCCAAGAACGACCCCGACCGACACCTGGCCTCGCGCCAGTCGGCTGCGGAATCCGAGCCTGTTCTGCGGGATCTGGGCCTGAGCGAGGCCCAGATCGACGCCACCCGTCACGCGATCGAGGCGCACAGTTTTTCCGCCAACATCCCGCCCGAGACGCCCGAGGCGCGCATCCTGCGCGATGCCGACCGGCTGGATGCGCTGGGCGCCATCGGCATCGCGCGGAATTTCTCGGTTTCCGGCGCTTTGGGGCGGACGCTCTATGATCCGGCCGATCCGTTCGCATCGCACCGTCCGCTGGACGATCTGCACTATTCGATCGACCACTGGAAGGTGAAGCTGCTGGCCCTGCCCGACGACATGCTGACCGAGGCCGGACGGCAGATTGCGCTGCAACGGGTCCGGCGCATGATTCGGTTTCTGACCGAGTTTGCCGAAGAGATCGGCAGCCCGCTGCCCGACAGCTGGACACGCCCCAATCCGACCCGTTGATCTTTGCCGCGCAAGGGGGCAGGGTCGCGCCGATGGCCCAATCCATGACCTCTAATCGCCCTTTGCTGGCCGTGACGCTGAAACTCAGCGCGCTGTTCCTGTTCACGGCGATGTCGGCGCTGGTCAAGGCGCTGTCGGCGGATTTCCCGCCGGGCCAGATGGTGTTTTTCCGTTCGCTTTTCGCGGTGCCGGTGATCGTGGCCTGGCTGATCTCGCGCGGGGAACTGGCGCAGGGCTTTGTCGTCAAGAAACCCATGGGCCATTTCTGGCGCGGGGTGCTGGGCACCACCGCCATGGGCCTGACCTTCACCGGACTCAGCCTGCTGCCCCTGCCCGAGGTTACGGCCATTGGCTATGCCACCCCGATCTTCACCCTGATCCTGGCGGCGCTGCTGCTGGGCGAGCGCATCCGCCTGATCCGCATCGGCGCGGTGGCGATCGGGCTCTTGGGCGTGCTGATCATGATCTGGCCGCGGCTGGGCTCGGCCGATCTGGGCACCGGTGCCACGATCGGCGCGCTGTGCGTGCTGGGCGCGACCGTGGCCCGAGGCTTCGTGCAGATCCACATCCGGCAATTGGTGCAGGTCGACCACCCCGCCGCGATCGTCTTCTATTTTTCGATGACCGCCACGCTGCTGTCGGCGCTGACCGTGTTCTGGGGCTGGACCGTGCCCACCCTGGACCAGCTGCTGATCCTGATCACGATGGGCCTGATCGGCGGCGTCGCGCAGATTCTGGTGACCTCGTCCTACCGGTTCGGGCAGGCCTCGATGCTGGCGCCCTATGATTATACGTCGATGCTGTTTGCGATCTTCATCGGCTATGTCTGGTTTGACGAGCTGCCGACCCTGGCGATCCTGCTGGGGGCGGCGCTGGTGATCGCCGGCAATGCGGTTGTGATCTGGCGCGAACACCAGCTGGGTCTGGAGCGCGGCAAAGCGCGGTCACTGACCGATCACAAACCCTGACTTTACCTTTCGCGCCCATCGCCTAGGTTGGCGCGGACAATCAACGAGGTTTTGCCATGAGCGACGCACAGGACCACAAACAGAAGATGCAACAGGTGCAGGCCCAGCACCGCAAGAAAGTGTCCGAGGCCGTGGATCCCGGCCGGGGGCTGGTGTTGATCAACACCGGCAAGGGCAAGGGCAAATCCTCGGCCGCCTTCGGCGTGGTGATCCGCGCATTGGGCTGGGGCCAGAAAGTCGCCGTGGTGCAGTTCATCAAGGGCAAATGGAAGACCGGCGAGCGGCGGTTCTTCGAAGAACGCGATCTGGTCACCTGGCACACGATGGGCGAAGGCTTCACCTGGGACACCCAGGACCGCGACCGCGACATCGCCGCCGCCACCGATGCCTTCGACAAGGCGCGCGACCTGATGGCCAGCGGCGACTATGACCTTGTGGTGCTGGACGAGATCAACATCGCCCTGCGCTATGAATACCTGTCGGTGGACGCGGTGATCGAGGGGCTGAAGGCCCGCTCGGACCGGACCAGCGTGTTCCTGACCGGGCGCGACGCGCCGCAGGCGCTGCGCGAATATGCCGATCTGGTCACCGAAATGACCGAGGAAAAGCACCCGTTTCAGGCCGGCATCAAGGCCCAGCGCGGCGTCGATTTCTGATCGGTCAACGCGGGACGGCACCACTTGCCGGTGCCGCCGGCGTGCTCTGGGGGACAGTGGCGATCCGGGCGTCCGCGACCCCGGCCGCCCGATCACAGCGTCCGTCCTGGCACTTGCAGTCCAGGTAGGCCACCAGGTCGCCATCGGCGCAACACCCGCTGCCAAGGGGCAGGTCTGAACTGGACAGAAGTTCAAGTATCGGGTCGCGCATCGCGTGGCCTTTCCGAAATCGTTTCCGAGACGGTGGCGCGCCCTCGCAGGTGTTCGGCTTGGCGCGCAGGCCGTCTCGGAATCAAAGGCTTGATACCGGGGTATCTGGCGTTGGGCTAAAACTGACAATTTCTGTCGGATTTTTCAAGACCAAAATTCGCCCCGCCCAAATGGCCGGAGCAAGGGGTCAGGCGGTGGCTGTCTGGTCGGGCGCGCTGAGCGAGACTACGGCCACCACAGCGGCGCCATTCAGCCAGTAGTAGACCGCATCCAGACCGGTGAAGCCGAACAGGCTGGGCGCGAACAGGAAGGTGAGCCCCACCAGCAGATCGACGGCCAGGTGAAACCTGTAGGGCAGCACGCGCCAAACACCCAGGTGATGATCCGTCAGCGCCGTCAACACGAAAGCCGCCACGCCGGTGGCCACCGACAGCCACAGCGCAATCGGGTTCGACGCGCCCAGTCCCAGGGCAAAAGGCAGCCCAATCAGGGCCAGTGCCACCGGGTAGTCCAGATAGGCATGAATGGTGCGAGTAACAAAACGCAGAGACATGATATTTCCTTTCCTTGATTGACGATGGATCAAGGATAGGCTCGCCAACTCGAACGCAGCAGCCCAGATCGTTTGGGATATCTTGCAGATCGTCCGTCGAATCGCCGGATCAGTGCATCGCCCTGTACGCGGCCGGAGACAGACCGATCTGCTTCTTGAACACCCGCGAAAACGCCGCCTCGGAGGCATAGCCGACCTGAGCCGCCGCGTCGGCCACGTTCCAGCGGCTTTCGATCAGTCCGTGGCAGGCGATCTGCATACGCCAGTCGGTCAGGTATTGCATGGGCGTGGCGCCCATCTTCTGGGTGAACAGCTGCGCGAAGGTCGTGCGCGACATGCCGGCTTCACGCGCCAGCGATGCCACGCTCCACTCGCGGGCCGGGTCGCGGTGAAAGGCGCCCAGCGCGCGTGATATACGTGGATCGGCGAAGCCCGACAGGGCCGCATCGGTGGGGCTTTGATGTTCCAGATAGGCGCGGATTGCCTGGGCGAACAGAACCTCAGACAGTTTCAGCGCGATCAGGTCACCGCCGATCCGGGCTCCCGCAACTTCGGATTCGATCATCCGCAGCGTGGCCTCGATCCAGGCCCCAGCGGATTCGCCGTAGTTCTCGATCAGGAAATAGGGCGGCAGGCGATCGATCAGCATGTGCCCGGTGCCCCGCCGCCCGGCCGGACCGGCAAACGAGAAATGCCCGCAGATCAGTTGGGTGTCACGGTCCTGCTCGGCTCCGCCATAGACCAACACACCGTCACCTTTGTAGCCGGCCCGGTCCAGGACCTGCTCCAGCGGCAAGGCATCCACGGGCCGGACCTCGTTGCACAGCAGCGCATGTGCGGCCCCGTGCGGGATCAGGATCAGATCCCCCTGACGCAACCGCAGGGTCTCGCCGGTGGTGGACACATGCACCTTCAGCTCTCCGCGCTGGACGAAGTGAAACCGGGCGACGTTTTCGAACGCAGGCACCTGCACGCCGAAAGGCGGCGTGAACGAGGTCCGGAAATACAGGGTGCCCCGCAAAGACAGGCGCGTCAGGATATCGCTGAGCAGGTCCAACATGCGCCAAGGATACGGATTCGCACCCGACCGTCCAGCGCAGCGGACGATCTGCAAAAAACCCCGGACGGGCGGCAAGGCCAGTCGGCCACCGCCCGCGCGGATGTCGGATCAGCTGCGGACCAGCTGTTCGTAGTCGTTGGCGATCTCGCGGGTCAGGTCACCGACCTCGAAGGTATACTCGCCGATCTGGCCCACCGGCGTGACCTCGGCCGCGGTACCGGTCAGCCAGCACTGTTCGAAATCGGCCATCTCCTCGGGCAGGATGTGGCGTTCGTGTACGGTGATGCCCTTGTCTTTCAGCATCTGGATCACCGTCTGCCGGGTGATGCCGTTCAGGAAGCAGTCGGCCAGCGGCGTATGCACTTCGCCATCCTTGACGAAGAATACGTTGGCACCGGTCGCCTCGGCCACATAGCCGCGGTAATCCATGAACAAGGCATCCGAACAGCCCTTGGCCTCGGCCTTGTGCTTGGAGATGGTGCAGATCATGTACAGCCCCGCCGCCTTGGCATGGACCGGGATCGTTTCCGGGCTGGGCCGCTTCCACTCGGCAATGTCCAGCTTGGCGCCCTGCATCTTGGCATCGCCGTAATAGGCGCCCCAGGGCCAGACCGCGATGGCCATGCGGACCGGGTTGCGCGCCGAGGCCACGCCCATGTCTTCGCCCGAGCCGCGCCAGACCAGCGCGCGCACATATGCGTCCTTGAGGCCGCTTTTCTCGAGCGTTTCGGCCTTGGCCGCCTCGATCTGATCGACCGTGTAAGGCATCGGCATGTCCAGAGCCTCGGCCGATTTGATCAACCGCTCGGAATGTTCCCGGCTTTTGAAGATCTTGCCGTTATAGGCGCGCTCGCCCTCGAAGACCGAGCTGGCATAGTGCATCGCATGGGTCAGGACATGCACCTTGGCATCGCGCCAGGGCACAAATTCGCCATCCATCCAGATGACACCGTCACGATCGTCATATCCCGCCATCCGAAACCTCCTGACCCGGGCCACATTTCCGATTGTTGCGCCACTTAGGTCCGACCCGGACACAAAATTGCGCAAAAACTGCGATTCGATACCTGTCCGCCCTTGGAATGTCAATAACGCTGACTTAAAGTTGGGGCGTGTAACGAATGAGGCCCGATATGTCCGAGATCCGCCCCGCCCCGGTCTTTGGCGGAGAAAGCCTGTTGTTTCTGACAGATGAACAGCTTCGGCAGGGGATCGAGGCGATGTTCTTTGCCTATCGCGGCTTTACCGCCGATCCCGACCGCATCTTAAGCGAAATGGCCTATGGCCGCGCGCATCACCGGGCGATCCATTTCATCAACCGCGCGCCTGGCACCACGGTGAACAATCTGCTGGCGATCCTGGGGGTGACCAAGCAGTCGCTGAACCGGGTGCTGCGCACGCTGATCGATGACGGCCTGGTCGAGAGCCGGGTCGGCACCGTCGACAAGCGCGAACGCCATCTGTACCTGACCGAAAAGGGCAAGGCGCTCGAGTCACAGCTGTCGGACGCCCAGCGCGCCCGTATGCGCGCGGCCTACAAGGATGCCGGCCCCGAGGCGGTTGCCGGGTTCCGCAAAGTTCTTGAAGCGATGATGGATGCTGATATGCGTCGAGCCTATGTGAAACTGCGGGATTCAACTTCATGAGCGATGTGGACGCCCACCTTCTGATCGTCGATGACGATGAACGCATCCGCGATCTACTCAAGAAGTTCTTGATGCGCAGCGGATTTCTGGTGACGGCGGCGCGTGATGCCGCCCATGCGCGACGGGTCCTGTCGGGGCTGGATTTCGACCTGATCGTGATGGATGTGATGATGCCGGGTGAGGATGGCGTCAGCCTGACCCGAGCCCTGCGCGAGACACACGACACGCCGATCCTTCTTCTGACCGCACGCGGCGAGACCGAGCACCGGATCGCCGGGTTGGAAGCCGGGGCCGACGATTACCTGGCCAAGCCGTTCGAGCCCAAGGAACTGCTGTTGCGGATCAACGCCATCCTGCGGCGGATGCCGGAAACCACGGCGCAGGATACGGCCGCCAAGATCCTGCATCTGGGGCCGATCCGCTATGACATTGAACGCGGCGAGATGTGGCAGGGCGAAGAGCCGGTGCGGCTGACCGCCACTGAAAGCCAGTTGATGAAGATCTTCTCGGCCCAGCCGGGCGAGCCGATCAGCCGGTCGAAGCTGGTCGAAGATCTGGGGCGCGACAAGGGGCAGGCGCAGGAACGCGCGGTGGACGTGCAGATCACGCGCTTGCGCCGCAAGATCGAGCAGGACCCCAAGCAGCCGCGCTATCTGCAGACGGTGCGGGGCGCGGGATATATGCTGGCGCCCGATTGATTTTGCCGCTGCGCGGCGTTTTCTTGCCTTCGGCGAGGATATTGTGGGCCAGATGAAGTGGGGGAGTTTCATGAAGACCGCTGTTTTGACGCATGCCGACTGTCTGGGTCATGTCACCCCCGAGGGGCACCCCGAACGGGTGGCCCGGCTGGAACATATCCTGCATGCGCTTGAGCCGCTGGACCTGCAGCGGGTGACCGCACCGCTGGCGGCGGACGATGATCTGCTGCGCATCCATCCCGAGAGTTTCATCCGCGAAATCCGTGACAGCCGCCCGACTGAGGGGTTCCGCCAGATCGACGGGGATACGTTCATGTCACCCGGCTCGGTCGATGCAGCCTATCGGGCGGCGGGGGCCGTGGTGCGGGCGGTGGACATGGTGCTGGGCGGTGAGGCGCCGAATGCGTTCTGCGCCATTCGGCCGCCGGGCCATCATGCCGAACGGGAAACCGCCATGGGGTTCTGCCTGTTCGGCAACGCTGCTCTGGCAGCGAAGCATGCGCTGGATCATCACGGGCGGGATCGGGTCGCGGTGGTGGATTTTGACGTGCATCACGGCAATGGCACGCAGGATCTGCTGTGGGACGAGACCCGGGCGCTGGTGATCACCAGCCAGCAGATGCCGCTGTGGCCGGGCTCGGGGCGACCGAATGAAACCGGTGCGCATGACACCATCGTGAACATCCCGTTGGCCCCCGGCACCGGCGGGGCCGAGATGCGCGCGGCCTACGAGGCGCAGGCCTTTCCTCGGCTGCGCGCGTTCAAGCCCGAGCTGATCATCATCTCGGCCGGGTTCGACGCCCATCAGGACGATCCGCTGGCCAATCTGAACTGGTCCACCGACGATTTCGCCTGGATCACCGCGCAGCTGTGCCGGATCGCCGATGAGCTGTGTGGGGGCCGTATCGTCTCGACTCTGGAAGGCGGGTATGATCTGAACGCACTGGCCAAGGCCACACGCGCCCATGTTGAAGAACTGATGAAGGCAGCCCGATGACCGAGACCCCCGTTGAACAGATGACATTCGAACAGGCGATGAAAGAGCTGGAGGCCGTGGTCGGCCAACTGGAGCGCGGAGACGTGGCGTTGGACCAGTCGATCGCCCTGTACGAGCGCGGCGCCAAGCTGAAGAAACGCTGCGAGGACGAGCTGAAGCGCGCCGAGGAGAAAGTAGCCGCCATCACGCTGGATGCCGATGGTCAACCCACCGGGACGACTCCTGTCGAAGGCCTGTAATGTTTTCCGGAAGGCTGGTGCAGGATGCTGCGCTGATCCAGGCGCAGTTCGATCTGGTTCTGGGCGCGCTGGACGATGTCGATGTGACCCGCGCGATGGCCTATGCCACGCAGGGCGGCAAGCGGCTGCGCGGATTTCTGGTGCTGGAAAGCGCCCGGCTGCACGGAATGGATGAGACTTGCGCGATCTGGCCCGCGACCGGGATCGAGGCGCTGCACGCCTACAGCCTGGTGCATGACGATCTGCCCTGCATGGACGATGACGATCTGCGTCGCGGCCGTCCGACCGTGCACAAGCAATGGAACGACGGCATCGCGGTTCTGGCTGGCGACGCTTTGCAGTCGCTGGCATTTGAACTTTGCACCCGGCCCGAGGTCGGATCTGCAGGCGTTCGGGCCGAACTGGCGCTGACCCTCGCCCGGGCCAGCGGCGCCCAAGGCATGGTTCTGGGTCAAGCGTTGGACATCGCTGCCGAGTCTGCCGAACAGCCATTGACCCTGCCGGAAATCACGCATCTTCAGGCTGGCAAGACCGGGGCGCTGATCGAATGGTCGGCGTGCGCCGGTGCTGTTCTGTCGGAGGCTGATCCGACCCCATTGCGCCAATATGCCCGTGCGCTGGGTCTTGCCTTTCAGATCGCCGACGACATCCTTGATGTGGAAGGTGACAGCGAAAAGGCGGGCAAACGACTGCAGAAGGACGCACAGGCGGGCAAGGCAACTTTCGTTTCGCTGCTGGGTCTGGATGCAGCGAAGGCGCGCGCTGCCGAGCTGGTCGAGCAGGCCTGCGCCGCGTTGGACGCCTACGGACCGCGGGCCGAAACCTTGAAGGACGCCGCCCGCTTCGTTATTGCGCGTGAAAGCTGAACCGTAAGGGATGCCATGTCAGACCGTCCGAACACCCCGCTTCTGGACCTTGTGAACCGCCCGGCGGATCTCAAGCAGTTTTCGGACGCGCAGTTGCATCAGCTGGCGCACGAGCTGCGGGCCGAGACGATCTCGGCCGTTTCGGTGACCGGCGGGCATCTGGGCGCGGGGCTGGGCGTGGTCGAGCTGACCGTGGCCCTGCACGCGGTGTTCGACACGCCGCGCGACAAGATCATCTGGGATGTCGGGCACCAGTGCTATCCCCACAAGATCCTGACCGAGCGGCGCGACCGCATCCGCACCCTGCGCCAGAAAGGCGGCCTCAGCGGGTTCACCAAGCGCAGCGAAAGCCCCTATGACCCGTTCGGCGCGGCGCACAGTTCGACCTCGATCAGCGCGGCGCTGGGCTTTGCCGTGGCCCGGGACCTGGGCGGGGTCACGCCCGAGGGGCTGGGCGACGCGATCGCGGTGATCGGCGACGGGTCGATGTCGGCCGGCATGGCCTTCGAGGCGATGAACAACGCCGGCCACCTGAAAAAACGCCTGATCGTGATCCTGAACGACAACGAGATGAGCATCGCCCCGCCCGTGGGTGCGCTGTCAAACTATCTTTCGCGCATCTATGCCGAAGAGCCGTTCCACGATCTGAAAGCCGCCGCCAAGGGGGCGGTGTCGCTGCTGCCCGAACCGTTCCGCGAAGGCGCCAAGCGCGCCAAGGAGATGCTCAAGGGCATGGCGGTGGGCGGCACGCTTTTCGAAGAGCTGGGATTCTCCTATGTCGGCCCGATCGACGGGCATGACCTGGACCAGCTGCTGCCGGTGCTTCGCACCGTCAAGGCGCGGGCGACCGGGCCGATTCTGATCCACGCGCTGACAAAAAAGGGCAAGGGCTATGCCCCGGCCGAGCAGGCCCGCGACAAGGGCCATGCCACCGCCAAGTTCGACGTGGTCACCGGCAAGCAGCAGAAGGCGCCGTCGAACGCACCGTCCTATACCTCGGTCTTCGGCAAGACCCTGGTGGACGAGGCCAGCCGCGACGATAAGATCGTGGCGGTGACCGCGGCGATGCCCGACGGCACCGGGCTGAACCTGTTCGCCGAACGCTACCCGTCGCGCTGTTTCGACGTAGCGATTGCCGAGCAGCACGGGGTCACATTCTCGGCCGCGCTGGCGGCGGGCGGGCTGAAACCGTTCTGCGCGATGTATTCAACGTTTTTGCAGCGCGGCTATGACCAGGTGGTGCACGACGTGGCGATCCAGCGCCTGCCGGTGCGCTTTGCCATCGACCGCGCGGGGCTGGTGGGTGCCGATGGCGCGACCCATGCCGGGTCGTTCGACATCGCCTACCTGTCCAACCTGCCGGGCATGGTGGTGATGGCCGCCGCCGACGAGGCCGAGCTTGTGCACATGGTCGCCACCGCCGCCGCCCATAACGACGGCCCCATCGCATTCCGCTATCCGCGGGGCGAAGGCGTGGGCGTCGATCTGCCCGAACGCGGGCAGGTTCTGGAAATCGGCAAGGGCCGCCTGATCCAGTCGGGGGCACGCGTTGCGCTCCTGTCTTTCGGCACGCGGCTGGCCGAAGTGCAGAAGGCCGCCGAATCGCTGGCCGCACGCGGCATCACCCCGACCATCGCCGACGCACGGTTCGCCAAGCCGCTGGACCGCGAACTGATCCTGGACCTGGCCGCCAACCACGAGGCGCTGATCACCATCGAGGAAGGCGCCATCGGCGGGTTCGGCAGCCACGTGGCGCAGCTGCTGGCGGATGAGGGCGTGTTCGACCGCGGCCTGAAATACCGCTCGATGGTGCTGCCGGACATTTTTATCGACCAGGCCAGCCCCGCCGACATGTACGCGGTCGCGGGCATGAACGCCGAACAGATCGAAGCCAAGGTGCTTGCTGTTCTGGGCATCGCATCAATCGGAGAAAAGCGCGCCTGATTCCGACCGGATCGTCGGTTGCCCTCAGCCAGAGCGGCATTCGGGTCGAACGACGGGTGAACAAGGCCATTCGCCCTCCAAGAAAACCTCACATTGGGGTCAACAACCGGTCTTGCCTACGCCCGTGGGACGGTTTAAACGATCCTTCGCACCGCATACCGCGCCCCCACGGGCACGGGTGCGCGTCAAAAAATGGGCCGCTGTAGCTCAGCTGGTAGAGCACGTCATTCGTAATGATGGGGTCGGGGGTTCGAGTCCCTTCAGCGGCACCATAGCTTCTTGGAACAAACTTCTATGGTTTGCCGCAAGTTTTCTCGTCTGTTGCTTCGGTTTTCCAATTTGTTTGAAGCGCAACCTTTCCAGAAGTTTAGGTTGCTCATCCGCGAGGCGGCCCTAACTCGACGGAAATGACGCAGACAAACGAACGCTCCTCCAGCCGGCTGATCCTGGTTCTCGGCGACCAATTGAGCCAAAACTTGAGCGCCTTGAGTCAGGCCGAGAAGGCGCGCGACACGGTGTTGATGGCCGAAGTCGCGGACGAGGCGGGATATGTTCCGCATCACAAAAAGAAGATCGCGTTTGTCTTTTCGGCGATGCGCCATTTCGCAGATGAGCTCGGTGCGGCGGGGTGGCAGGTTCGTTATGTCAGGCTGAATGACCCTGACAATACCGGCTCCATCACAGGCGAGATCGCGCGGGCCATCGGGGATCTGTCTATTGCGAACGTTCAGGTGACCGAGCCCGGCGAATACCGGCTGAAAGCCGCCTTGCTTGAGTGGGCGGACCAAAGCCAAACCGATCTACATATGCTGGAAGATGACCGGTTTGTCGCCACGCATCAGGAGTTCCGCAATTGGGCGGACGGACGCAAGCAGTTGCGGATGGAATATTTCTATCGCGAGATGCGGCGCAAAACGGGGCTGTTGATGAACGGCGACCAACCCGAAGGCGGACGCTGGAACTTTGATGCGGAAAACCGCAAGCCCGCCACTGCCGATCTGTTCATGCCCCAACCGCCCCGATTCGACCCGGATGACATTACCACCGAGGTTCTGAGCCTTGTCGAAACCCGGTTTGGCGGCAATTTCGGACAGCTGCGCCCGTTCTGGTTTGCGGTGACCCGCGACGGCGCGCTCGAGGCGCTGGACCATTTCGTGGAACACGCTCTGCCTCTGTTCGGGGACCATCAGGACGCGATGCTACAGGCAGAACCATTCCTCTATCACTCGGTCCTGTCGCATTACCTGAACGCGGGTCTGCTGGGGCCGATGGAGATCTGCCGGCAGGTCGAGCGTGCCTATTATGAAGGCCGCGCGCCTTTGAATGCTGTCGAGGGCTTTATCCGTCAGATCATCGGCTGGCGAGAATATGTTCGGGGCCTCTACTGGCTGAACATGCCCGGGTACACGGAACGCAACCACTTCGGGGCAACCCGCCCGCTGCCGGACTTCTACTGGACGGCCAAAACGGAAATGGCCTGCATGGCGGCCGCAATCGGGCAGACGCGCGACCAAGCCTATGCCCACCATATCCAGCGCCTGATGGTGACTGGCAATTTCGCGATGCTGGCCGGGGTCGATCCGCACGAAGTCCACGAGTGGTACCTGGCGGTTTACGCCGATGCGTATGAATGGGTCGAGGCCCCCAACGTGATCGGAATGAGCCAATTCGCTGATGGCGGATTGCTTGGGTCAAAACCCTACGCAGCAAGCGGCAATTACATCAACAAAATGTCGGATCACTGCTCGCATTGCCGCTATGACGTGAAGCGCAAGTTCGGTGCGAATGCCTGCCCTTTCAATCCATTGTATTGGGATTTCCTCGCACGCAACGCCGACAAGCTGCGTGGCAATCCCCGATTGGGTCATGCCTACCGAACCTGGGACCGGATGGACCCCGAAAAACAGGCCCAATACCGCGACAGCGCGCGCGAGATACTCGAAAGCCTCTAGCCTTGGCCGGTCGAAGATGACCGGGTTCGGCGGCAACGCTGCGAGCAGTAGCGCATCTCGTCCCAAACCTTGGCCCATTTTCGCCGCCATGTGAAAGGACGCCCGCATGTGGTGCAGGTTTTTGTCGGAAGATCCGACTTTTTCCGCATCCGCATCTAGTCCCTCAAGTCCAATAACAATTGCGCCGGGTTGCGGGTGACCGCACGGCTGTTTCCTTTCCGCAAGCGCCCCTTGCGTCTGCCATGCCGGGCCAAGACCTTCGCAGCCTCGTACCGGAATCCTTCCCCGCGCCGCACCTCCCAGATCCGATCCCGGGCGAACCGGGCCGCCGCGACGTGATCGACGATGGGCATCGGGTAGCGTTTGCCCAGCACGGCACCTGCGTTCTCGGCCTTCCACGGCTCTTGCAGATGGCGATCCGGGATATCTGCCAGTTCCGGCAACCAACGGCGGGTAAAGGTCCCGGTCGGGTCCTGATCATGGCCCTGTTTCACCGGGTTGTAGATCCTCAACGCGTTGATACCTGTGGTGCCGGCCTGCATCTGCACCTGGCTCCAGTGGATGCCCGGTTCGTAATCGGTGAACAGGCGGGCGAGAACCTCACCGGGTGCGCGCCAGTCAAGCCACAGGTGATAGCTGGCCGTCGCCATCACCATCGCGCGCATTCGAAAGTTGAGCCACCCCGTTGCCCGCAAGTACCGCATGCATGCGTCAACAAATGGCAGGCCGGTCTCACCGTTGGCCCAGGCCTCCAGCCGATGCGAATCCGGGACCGAGGGGCGGATCCCGTCATAGGCGCGATGCACGTTCTGGAACTCGATCCGGGGGTCATCCTCCAGTTTCTGGATAAAGTGGCAGTGCCAATGCAGCCGGCCTTCGAACGAGGACATCGCCCCCCGCCACTGTTTGTCGGAGGTGTGGCTCAGCGCTTTTTGCCGCGCCCATGTGGCCTGCATCACCTCGCGCATCGACAGCGTTCCCCATGCCAGATGCGGGGACAGGCGCGAACACGCATGTTCCCCCAGCTGAGGTGAGGACATCGCGCTGCGATAGGTCCGGCCGCGCGTGCTCAGGAATGTGGTCAACCGATCCGACGCCGCCGTGTGGCCGCCCGACTGCCGCCGTGGACATGGGTCCGGGTGCAACCCCAGTTCCCTGCTGGACGGGATCACACCCGGGTCCATCGGGATGGGCCGCAATATGGGTGCGGGCGTGATCGGTTCGTTCATGAAGCGATCCCACTCTTTGGCCCAGCCATCGCGCGAAGCCAGACGGCGGCGAACCCCGTGATTGCGCGGCTGGTGCCAGGGAATACCCTGGGTTCGGCACCAGGACGCCACGCGTTTGTCCCGCTGAAAGGTCCAGTCGTTTCCCGTTTCTTCATGCGACCACAGGGCCGTGAGGTCGAAACTTTGCGCAAGATCGTCCAGGACCGACAGCATCTCGCCCGTCCGTACGATCAGGGGCTGGCCAAGTTCCGCAAGCTGCCTGCGCAGCTCGACCAGGGTTTCGTGGATGAACGCCCATTGGCGAGCGGACATGTCGGGTTGACGCCAAAGATCGGGTTCAACCACGTAAAGCGGCAACAGCGCCCCCCGCTGTGCCGCCTGAGCCAGGGCACGATTGTCCTGCACCCTGAGATCCCGCTTGAACCAGACGATCTGCAAAACCGTTCTCCGAACCAAATCTGGGCAATAGCTAGTCTGGTCCGGCCAGCCCTCAACCGGGTTCAATGCGCCCCGGCAGGGCCGGGACGCAAAAACCGCGCGGAACCGGTTCCGTCATGGCCCGGTGCGACCGAAGCCTGTCGGGAAATGGGCAGGCCAGTTCACAAAGCGCTGCCTTGACGGGCGCTTTTTCGGTTGCAATGATCAAAACATGGGCGCTTTGAAAACTATTTTCGTTTCAGCACTATGCACTTTCTCATCCATCGGATTGCTTCATGCTGAAACCGACATGGTCAAATCGTTTGCCGGCTGCGCCGGGCGTTTTTCGGCCGAGATGGAGCATGCCTGGCTTCTGAACGACCCCAAGGCGCAGGACTATGAGTTGCTTCGCGGCGGCTTCGTGTCCTTGCTTGAGGCGACCGTGACGGCAGAGGAGGCCGAACTGGTCCTGAGCCACCGGGTGAACTCAAAACACGCCCATGCGCGCTTGCTCCATACGGCAACCTTTGGCTCGGACATCACGGCGGCCAGCGCCGCGCGGCAAACGGCCAGCGACCTTCTCGATCAGTGCAGCCTGCTGATACTGGGCGGCGTCTAAGACCACTCTTCGCTGCAGCGCCGCATTTTTGGGCGAACCATGCGGCACCGCCGCAAATTTGGGCAACACGCTGAATCAATCCAAAAACTCACGCCACCGGACTCTGAGCCCCGGCAAAAGCTGACCTAGCAATGTGGTGCGCCGAAAGACGGCTTGGAAAATGTGCGAAGGTGCCCGGCCTAGGAACCTGATGACGCCCTCGCACACCGCAATTAAGCGTGGGGGGTATATGGGATGTTTCGACGTTCCGGACAAGCCTGCTGCGCATCGCACAAAAGGAAACGCTGATGCACTCCAAACTACTCAACACTACTGCTGCTGTATTGTTCGCAACCGCCCTGCCCGCGCTGGCCGATTGCCCGATCAAAGTGGGCGTTCTGCACTCATTGTCCGGCACGATGGCCATCTCCGAGACCACGCTAAAAGACACGATGGAGATGCTGGTCGAACAGCAGAACGAAGCTGGTGGCCTGCTGGGCTGCGAGCTGGAAGCCGTAGTTGTCGACCCCGCCTCGGACTGGCCGCTGTTTGCCGAGAAAGCGCGCGAACTGCTGACCGTACACGAAGTTGACGTGATCTTTGGCAACTGGACATCGGTGTCCCGCAAATCCGTATTGCCGGTCATCGAAGAGCTCAACGGTTTGCTGTTCTATCCGGTTCAGTACGAAGGCGAAGAAAGCTCGAAGAACGTCTTCTACACCGGCGCCGCACCGAACCAGCAGGCGATCCCCGCAACGGACTACTTCCTTGAGGAACTGGGGGTCGAGAAATTCGCCCTGTTGGGCACCGACTACGTGTATCCGCGCACGACGAACAACATCCTCGAAAGTTATCTGAAGCAGAAAGGCATCGCCGAAGAGGACATCTTCGTGAACTACACGCCCTTTGGCCATTCCGACTGGTCCAAGATCGTGGCGGATGTCGTTGCGCTGGGCGCGGACGGCAAGAAAGTCGGCGTCATCTCGACCATCAACGGCGACGCGAATGTGGGCTTCTACAAGGAACTGGCCGCCGCAGGTATCTCGGCCGATGACATTCCGGTTGTTGCCTTCTCGGTCGGCGAGGAAGAATTGGCCGGCCTGGACACGACCAACCTTGTCGGACATCTGGCCGCGTGGAACTACTTCCAGTCGGCAGAGAGCGAAGCGAACGAGGCCTGGGTTGCCGCCTGGAAAGCCCGCATGGGCGAAGATCGAGTGACCAACGATCCTATGGAAGCGCATTACATCGGCTTCAACATGTGGGTGAACGCCGCAACTGAGGCGGGCTCGACGGATGTCGATGCCGTGCGCGCAGCCATGTACGGCCAGGAATTCCCGAACCTGACGGGCGGCACGGCCGTCATGCTGCCGAACCACCACCTCGCCAAGCCGGTTCTGATCGGTGAAATCCAGGAAGACGGTCAATTCGACATCATCAGCCAGACCGAAGAGGTTCCGGGCGATGCCTGGACGGACTACCTGCCCGAATCCGCGGTTCTGGTCTCGGATTGGAAAGAGCTGGGTTGCGGTATGTACAACACCGAAACGAAAAGCTGCGTACAGATCAAATCGAACTACTAAGATCTGAACCGGAACACCTCGGGGCGCGTCACGTGTGCCCCGGGGCCCAATACCGAGGTCTCCCCAAATGACGCTTTCGATTTGCCGGGCTTTGCTTGCCCTGCTGCTGTTCGTGGCCCCTGGTCTTTTGCAAGCCCAATCCTCCGACGCGCCGGTCCAGAAGCTTTTGCAGGCCCATGCGGAGGTCATTCAAAAATCCTCTCGCAAGACGATCGGCCCGGCGATTGACGCCCTGGCGCAGAGTGGATTGCCCGAGGCACAAACCGTCCTGGAGCGGTGGCAGGCCAAGGACATGTGGTTCAACCGGGATACGGGCCTTTTCGTTTTTGCGTCCAAAGCCGAGGGCGGTTTGCGGGTTTTCGACATCTCGGATGGGGCCGAGATCGGTGTCGTCGACAAGAAGAACTACAAACAACTCAAGCCGAACTCGGGCATTCGCGGGTTGATCGCTTCGGCGCTGGTGCAGTTTCAATTGAACGACCCCGACCCGCTGAACCGAAGCGCAGCGCTGACGGCGATCGAGCGGGACGCGGAACCCTCGCACCTATCCGCTCTGCGCGACGCCATTGCCGGAGAGCAGGACGCGGATCTGCGGGCCCGCAAGGACCGGCTCGAGCGTCTGTTGACGATCCGGTTTGATGATGACGCGGCCGCAAGGCTGGCTGCAATCGACAGCTTCGCCGGCGATCTGGGCGTTGACGTGCGCGCAACGCTCAATCCCCTTGTTGCATCTGAAATCAAGGTGTCCGACACGGTTCCGGATGGCGCTGTGACCATCGAGGCCGGGTCCGACGAACTAACACAGAAACAGGCCTATGACCTGTTGGTTGAGAACGGGTTGGCACCGGCCCTGGTGGACGACGGCACCATCAAAGAGACCCTGATTTCGAATATCGACGGTGACAGGGTCGCAGGCGTACAGGTGGCAAGTCTGGACGAAGATGCGGCACGACAAGCGGCATACCAGCTGCTGGCCGATCAGGGGCTCGCCGCTCCACTGGTGACGCAGGACGACATCGCCGAGGCCGTGCAACAGTACAAGTTCTATCGGGTCTACACTTCGGCACCGTTGCCCGTGGCGCTGGCGGCGCAGGCCGTGCTGGACAATATCGAGACACAAGTCGCTCTCAACCAGACGGCGGATCTGGTTCTGGATGCGCTGTCTCTCGCCTCGATCTATTTCCTTGCCGCCATCGGCCTTGCCATCACTTTCGGCGTCATGGGCGTCATCAACATGGCGCATGGTGAGTTCATCATGATGGGCGCCTATACCGGATATGTGGTTCAACTGTTCATTCCGGACCTAACGCTGTCGATCATAGTCGCCATTCCCTGCGCATTCCTGGTGACCTTCGGCGCCGGTGTTCTGCTGGAACGTCTGGTCATTCGCTGGCTGTATCACCGTCCGCTGGAGACTCTGCTTGCGACCTTCGGGGTTTCCATCGCGCTGCAGCAACTGGCCAAGAATATCTTTGGAACCCAGGCCCGCCCCCTGACCGCTCCGGCGTGGCTGGACGGTTCGATGGTGCTGAACGATATCGTCTCCATCAGTTATATCCGCATCGCGATCTTTGTTCTGGCGCTGCTGTTCCTCGCGCTTTTCCTCATTGTCATGAACCGGACCCGACTGGGGCTTGAGGTACGCGCCGTGACGCAGAACCCGCGCATGGCGTCCTCGATGGGTATCAATCCCGACCGGATCAACATGCTGACCTTCGGCTTTGGCTCGGGCATCGCGGGCATTGCCGGCGTGGCGATCGGACTTTACGCCAAGGTCACGTCCGAGATGGGTTCGGACTATATCGTGCAAAGCTTCATGACAGTGGTCGTGGGCGGTGTGGGCAACATCTGGGGGACGCTGCTGGGGGCGACGATGGTCGGCACGCTGCAGAAGGGGATCGAATGGTTCAACCCGTCAAATACCCTGGCGGCACAGACCTACATGATCCTGTTCATCATCCTGTTCATTCAATTCCGGCCGCGCGGCATCATCGCGCTCAAGGGTCGGGCGGCGGAAGCGTGATATGGTTGACATGACATCCACAGCCGGCCCGATGCGAAAGCCATTTGTGCTGCGCTATCCCTCGGTCGCGATCTTTCTGATCATTCTGGCGCTGTTCACGGCGACCATAACAGTGCTGGGCGAAGGGTTCGGGATCGGCCTGATATCCACCAGCTTCGTCAAGACATTGGGCAAGACCCTCTGCCTGTGCCTTGCGGCCCTGGCGATGGACCTGGTGTGGGGCTACACGGGCATCCTGTCCTTGGGGCATATGGCCTTCTTCGGTATCGGCGGATACGCCATCGGCATGTGGCTGATGTATGCGCGGACCGAGATCATCGTGATCGAAAGCCTCGCGTCCTCGGCCCTGCCGCCAACGGCCCAGGAAATTTCTGACGGAATCGCCACCCAGATCTTCGGCGTCGTCGGCGCATCCGAGTTCCCACCGATCTGGGCCGTTGCGCATTCGCTGCCCTTGCAACTGGCCGCGGTCGTACTGGTGCCCGGCTTGCTGGCCCTTGTGTTCGGGTGGCTCGCCTTCCGCAGCCGCGTGACCGGGGTCTACCTGTCGATCCTGACGCAGGCGATGACGCTGGCGCTGTCCCTGTACCTGTTTCAGAACGACAGCGGGCTGCGCGGGAACAACGGACTGTCGGGTCTGCAGAATTTGCCGGGTCTGGATTCGGTGCCGCAATCGACGGTTTCGATCCTGTTCTTCTGGGCGTCGGCCCTGGCGCTGGGGCTGGGTTATCTGGTCTGCGCCTGGATGGTGTCCGGCAAGTTCGGATCGGTCATTCGCGCCATCCGGGACGACGAAAGCCGGGTTCGGTTTCTTGGATATTCGGTCGAAGCCTACAAGCTGTTCATCTTCACCTTCACCGCCGTGATCTGCGGCATCGCGGGCGCCCTGTACTACCCTCAAGCCGGCATCATCAATCCAGCCGAGATCGCGCCCATTGCATCAATCTACCTGGCCGTCTGGGTGGCCATCGGCGGACGGGGCCGTCTGTACGGAGCGGTGATCGGCGCGGCATTCGTTTCTCTGCTGTCCACCTGGTTCACGGGTGGTCAGGCCCCCGACATCTCGCTGGGATTCTACACGATCCAATGGGTCGACTGGTGGACCATCCTGCTTGGGTTGTCATTTGTCGCGGTCACGCTGTTTGCGCCTCGGGGCATCGGCGGTCTGATCGACAGGTTTGCCGAACGGCGCGCCCCGGACCGCCACGGCGCCGATCTGGGGCCGGACCTTGGGTCGCTGCGCGAAAAGGAGGCCGACGAATGAGTACGTTGCTTGAAGTCTCCGGCGTGTCCGTAACCTTCGACGGCTTCAAAGCCATCAACAACCTGACATTCCAGATTGGCCCAGCCGAAATGCGCGCGGTCATCGGCCCGAACGGGGCGGGCAAGACGACGTTCATGGACATCATTACCGGCAAGACCAAACCGGATGACGGCCATGTCCTGTGGGGCGACAAATCCGTCTCGCTCCTGTCGATGAGCGAAAGCCAGATTGCCCAGGCCGGCATCGGCCGAAAGTTCCAGCGCCCCACCGTCTTCGAGGACCAGAGCGTTCGCGAGAACCTGATGCTGGCCCTCAGGAACAAACGCGGCCCGCTGGCGGTCCTGCGGTTCCGGGCCGGACAGGCGGATCATCAGAAGGTCGCTGACCTGGCCGAGGAAATCGGACTGCAGAATGCCTTGAACCGCAAGGCGGGCGAACTGAGCCACGGACAGAAGCAGTGGCTTGAGATCGGCATGCTGCTGGCGCAGGATCCGCAGTTGCTGCTGGTCGATGAGCCGGCCGCCGGAATGACCCCCGCCGAGCGCGAGCACACGACTGACATTCTTGTCGCGGCCGCAAAATCCCGCGCCGTGGTGGTGGTTGAACATGACATGGAGTTCGTCCGCCGCCTGAACTGCAAGGTCACGGTGCTTCACGAGGGGTCGGTTCTGGCCGAAGGGTCGCTGGACCACGTCACCAATAATGACAAAGTGATTGAGGTGTATCTTGGCCGCTGAGCTTCTGGAAATCTCGGACCTGTCCCTGCACTACGGCGGCAGCCAGATCCTGAGCGGGATCGACATCACCGCGCGTCAGGGTCAGGTCACCTGCGTGATGGGCACCAACGGCGTCGGCAAAACCAGCCTGTTGAAAGCCATCTCCGGAACGCACCCCCGCAGCGGCGGTGAATACCGGCTTGGCAGCGAGGAGATCGGCAAGGCCACATCCTATGAGCTGGCTCGAAAAGGTGTGGCCTATGTTCCGCAAGGACGAGAAATCTTTCCGTTTCTGACGGTCCGCGAGAACCTGGAAACCGGTTTTGCCTGCCTGCCCCGCAGCGAACACAGGATACCTGACTACATCTTCGAACTGTTCCCGATTCTCAAAGAGTTCCTGTCGCGGCGCGGTGGTGATCTGTCAGGCGGTCAGCAGCAGCAGCTCGCAATTGCGCGGGCCTTGATCACGAAACCCAGGCTGCTTTTGCTGGATGAACCAACCGAGGGCATCCAGCCCAACATCATCAAGCAGATCGGCGAAGTCATCCGCCTGCTGCGCGATCAAGGTGAGATGGCGATTGTCCTGGTCGAGCAGTATTTTGATTTCGCGTATTCCCTGGGCGACAGTTTTCTGGTGCTGGAACGCGGGTCGCCATTCCTGAAAGGGTCAAAATCCGAACTTGGTCAGCAGCAGCTCAGGGCGGCCGTTTCGGTTTAACCTTACCGGCCCAGTGCTTCGGGCAGGTATTCCACCAAGGCCCGCTGCACGACGGCAAACCGCGGCGTCCGCGCAATCTCTTCAAGCGTGGCCACCCACAGAGGAACCTCGATTTCCGGATCCATGTCCGGCGCCCGCCGCAACCGCGGGTCCGCATCACCGATGAACGTCGGCAGAAACGCCTTGCCGACGCCTGTCGCAGCCATCTGCTGGAGCACAAGGAAACTGTCCGCGCCGATGGTGGTGTCTTCATCCCGCACATGTTCGGCCATCCATCTGGCCGGGACCGAACCGCTCAGCGCCCCATCCAAACGCATCCATTTTCGGTAGGAGGACCCATCGTCGTAGACCCCGAAGGCCAACGCGCCAGCGCGCTCGCCCACCAAGTCTTCGCCCAAGCGGATTGATGGACGCACGGCAATGTCCGCTGTCAGCCGCGACAGGTCATGGTGATTGTTCCCGCTCAGCAGACTTAGTTCCAAACCCGGATAAAGCGTAGAAATGCGGTTCAGTATCCCGGGCAGTACAAGCTGGCAAAGGCTGTCGGTCGAGGCAATCCGCACCCGCCCGGTCGGCGAACGGTCCGCGCCCACGATTGCCCGTTCGACCGAAAGCACCGCGTCCTCGACATTTTCCATGGCCGAAAGAATGGCCCGGGCCTCGGGCAGCGCGCTGTAGCCCGACGGGTTCTTTTGGAAGATCACGCACCCATGGCGTCGTTCAAACGCGGCCACCCTGCGCAGCACCGTTGCATGGGTCACGCCCAGCGCTGTGGCCGCTGCGTTCAACGAGCCGTGCCGGCTTACGGCGAGGGCGTATCGGATGTCATCCCAGTTTTGATTGTTCATAAGTTAACAAGAAACGCAGAGAAATAAACAATTACAAGAAATTTCGATCAAGCTACCATTCGGCACATTCATGTGGGAGAGATACCATGATCAAGAAATTCTCAATCCTTGCGGCGAGTTTGATTTCTGTGGCCGTTATTGGCACGGCCGTAGCCCAGGAAAGCGAAAACCCGGCCGTCAAGGCGCGGAAGGCCGTCATGCAGTTGTATGCGTTCAATCTGGGCACGCTTGGCGGCATGGCCAAAGGCGAAGTGGAATACAACGCCGAGGCCGCGACACGCGCGGCCAACAACCTGGTTGCCGTGACGCAGATCGATCAGTCGGCGATGTGGCCAGCCGGGTCCGACAATGTCTCCGACCCATCTTCTAGGGCGCTTCCGGCGATCTGGGAGAACTTCCCGGATGTCAGCGCCAAGGGTCAGGCAATGGCTGAAGCCGCGGTTGCGATGCAGGCCGCCGCCGGGCAAGATGTCGAAGCGCTGAAAGCAGCGATGGGACCATTGGGTGGAGCCTGTTCGGCATGTCACAAGGCATACAGAGCCCCAAAGAACTGACAAGGCCCTGACGGTGCGGCGGCTTCTGTCGATTGCCGCGGGCGTCGCGGTCGTGGCCGGGCTGACCGGTCTGGTTCTGACCCGACCGCAACACGTCGATCCGGCCGAGTTGGACGGGATTGCCCCTGATCTTGTCAGGGGCGAGACCGTGTTCTTTGCGGCCGGATGCGCCTCGTGCCATTCAGCGCCGAACTCCGAGGGTGAGGAAAAGCTGGTGCTGGCGGGCGGACGCCGGTTCGAGACGGATTTCGGTACCTTCATAGCTCCGAACATATCCAGCGACCCAGAAGCCGGGATTGGGTCATGGTCGGCGCTGGAACTGGCGGATGCCCTGATCTACGGAACCGGGCCGGCCGGGCAGCACTACTATCCGGCCTTCCCTTACACGACCTATACGAACATGACGCCGGAGGATGTCGTGTCGCTGCACGCATTCCTTGGCACCCTGCCGGCCGCTTCACAGGAAAGCAGCGCGCATGAGGTCGGTTTTCCCTTCAACATCCGGCGAAGTTTGGGCGGCTGGAAGCTTCTCTACCTTGAACCAGGGTGGGTGGTGGACGGTGATCTCGATGCGCAGCAGCAGCGCGGGCGTTACCTCGTCGAAGCTCTGGGCCATTGCGCCGAGTGCCACACGCCCAGAGATGGCCTTGGCGGCTTGAACCGGGATCAATGGCTGGCGGGTGCGCCAAATCCCAGCGGAAAAGGGCGCATTCCCGGCCTGACCACCAACCACCTGGATTGGTCCAAAGCCGACATCGCCGAATACCTTAAGTCCGGTTTCACTCCGGACTATGACAGCGCCGGCGGAGAGATGGTCGAGGTCATCGAGAACACTTCCCGTCTGTCCGATGACGACCGGTTGGCGATCGCCGCATATCTCAAGGTTGTTCCGGTCCCGACCAACGACGCCACAACAGACTGAGCCGACGCCCACATTCCCCTGCAACCCATGAGCCCTGGCGATTCGCCAGTCGACTTGATCTTGGCACCTTGGGCCTTTTCGCTTCCCCTTTCGGACGTTTGGTTGGAAATTCGTCAGACCTAAGCCCGATGTGGACTGATCCAACCCGGCTTAGCCTCCCTACGACAACCAGACATTTGTCGAACAGCAAAGGAGGCTGAAATGATTGCAAACCGGAAACTGGGACAACTTCTCAGCACTGTGGCACTGGCGACGTTGATTTCGGCGGCGCCATATACTCCCAAGTTCAGCACCGAGGGCGGCTTGCAGCTTGAGCCCGCTTACGCGTTTGCCAAAAGCGGCAAAGGCAAGGGTGGCAGCGGTCGGGACGACGATGATGACGACGACGATCGGGACGATGATGACGACGACGATCGGGACGATGATGACGACGATGATGATCGGGACGATGATGACGACGATGATGATGACGACGATCGGTCAAGTCGCAGCGGCAGCAAAAAGGGATCGTCGCAATCCGGAAGCACCCCGACCGGGTCGGCCGGCATAACCAAGGTCGAGACAACTGCAAACGGGATCGAAGTTCGCTATGCCGACGGAACAAAGGAAGAAATCGAAAACGGCCGGTACGAGAGAAAGAATGCTCAGAACCGGACCGTTGAGGAACGGCCAGCCACAGGTGCCGATATCTCAAGGCTTCGCTCTCTGGCGAACGGCATTTCGATCAAGAATGTAAGCGCATCCGGGCAAGGTGGTGTGGCCGGAAGCCGCCCCACAAAGATCGAACGTCAGGGAAACAACATCGAAGTCAACTACGCCAACGGCTGGAAAGAAGAGATCGAGTTCGGGCGCTACGAGCTGAAAGACCCCTTCAACCGGACCGTTGTGGAAAGAACAGCCACGGCCGCAGACATCCGGAGGCTGCAATCGGTCGCGAACTGACGAACAGCGCGAATTTCCCGGACGGTCTCTCGGTCAGAGAGGCCGTTTCGGCGATTACAGGCTATGCGGCTTGTGTTTCTTGCCCCACGCGTCGTGCGCGATAAGTGCGGCCTCGACCCGGTTCCGCGCGTGCAGCTTGGACAGGATCGCCGTCATATAGTGTTTCACGGTCTTTTCCTGAAGATCCAGTTCCACGGCGATCTCGCGATTGCTCAAACCCTTGGCCACGCGCCTGAGTATCTCCTCTTCGCGATGCGTAAGATCATCCAGGACATCGCTGTTGTTCGCAGGGTTTGCGTCGTTGTTGATCTGAAGAAGTACCCGCGAAGCCAGCCCCGGCGAAACGAACCCCTCCCCCGCGGCGATGCTGTGCAGGGACGCGGTCAGTTCGCTCGCGGTTACGCCTTTGACAATGTACCCAATTGCTCCGGCCTCGAGTGCATCGGCAACATCGCTGCTGTTCTCCGAAACCGTCAGAATCGCGATGCAGGGCGGTTTTTCCATTGCGGCGATCCGGCGTGTCGCGTTGATCCCACCGCCGGGCATCGAGAGATCGAGAATTGCGATGTCGGGCTGGTGCTGAGCGACAAGCGCAACCGCCTCGTCAGCGCTGGATCCGGCCGCGAGAACTTCGAACCCTTCTGCCTCATCCAAGGTCCGCCGCAGCCCATCCCGGAAAATCGGATGATCATCTGCTATGACAAGTGTCTTGGTCATGGTGAGCTTGTTTTGTTGGGAAACAGGGTCATTTCGACGGTGGTGCCCTGGCCGGGGCTGGACAAGACCTGAAACTTGCCGCCGATGCTCTCGACCCGATCGCGCAGCCCCAACAGCCCCTGGCCGCCATCATCGCAAAGAACAGTGCCGTCCATAGGATCAAAGCCGGGTCCATCGTCCTTGACCTGAATGACAATGCAATCGTCGCGAACATGGCAGGTGACGCTGCAGCGGGACTGCGGAGCATATCGCGCGGAATTCGAGAGTGTTTCCTGAAGAAAGCGGAAAACGCACAGTTTGTCCGACACCGACAAATTCGGCATATCACTGCCATGAAACGAGATTTCAGGCCGCAACGGGCTGTGCTCTGCGTGGTCCTCGACCGCTCTTTTCACGACATCAACCAAGGTCAGGTTGTCGATATCGGGTGCGGAAAGTCCCCGGGACAGCGCGCGGATTTCGGTCAAGGACTTCTGCAGCGACTGCTGGATTTCTTCAGCCTCCTTCGGTTTTGGGGATCTGTCCGAAAACGCGGCCTCCAACCGAAGGGCGGCAAGCGACAGGTACTGCGCCGGGCCGTCATGAAGTTCGGCGCCGAGTTTCTTCAGAAACCGGTCCGTCTGCGTCGCATACCGACCCGAGGCCTCGACCACCCGTGACCGCAGCATCGCATTCTGCGCCGCCATCCTTTCACTTTCCGCCAGACGTTTCTTCAATAGGCGCGCCTGCCGCCGGATGGTGTTGTCCCCGATCGCAACGATGCAAAACAGGACAACCGTGCTTGCCAGAAAGGCCGAACCGACGACCAACCAGCTTGTGCGCTTGGCTTTTGCCAGATCCATCTCCAATTGGTCGGCCCTTTCATAGAACTCGGCCACGGCAATGATTTCACCGGACCACAGTTCACGAATGGGGCTGTAGACCTCGAGCAGCGGTATCCCCAAGGCCGCTTCGGCAGCGCTTTCATCGTGATCCAGTTCCTCGAACGAGCCCGAGATTCCGCCGATCCAGGCGCGCTGAAGGTCACCCGTCGGCTCGAAACGGTTTCCGATGATACTCGTGTCCGAAGCGTGTACGACGACACCACCCTGCTTCCAGAACTTGTACGAAACGATACGGTCGCGCATCGGCTGGGTCATGAATATCTCGTCCAGCGCCCGCCTCGCCTGCTCGGACAGGCGGTCACCCAACGCCAGTTCCTGGCTGAGAGGTGAGACGATGCTTTCCATATACAGCGCCGCCGAATTGGCCGAGTTCTGCACGACCGCATTCTGGATTCGATTTGAAACCCATACGCCGACGATCGCGGTTGCAGATCCCATCACAAGGATGCTTGCCGCAAGAAATACTCGCGACAACGACCAGTTCCCAATCGTCGGCTCAGCAACTTTTGTCCTCATCTTGGCCCCGACTATGACCCACAATCAAAAATCGCACCACAGACCTTGGTCTGACATGATCCAGATGTTCGCCCCAGCAAGCCCCGACCGCAGCCTCAGAAGCACACCCCGATTTGCAATGCCTTTTGCGACTTGAAAAACACCCCGCACGCCGCAAGCATTGATACAACCGTTGCCCCTTTGGTTGAGCGTCGGCTGACCGGCGTTTCAGCGAAAATCAAATAGTTCAAAGGATTTTGATGCGCGCCGCCGTATTTTTCTTGTCGATCGTCTTTTTGGGTTTTTCCGGATCCGCCCAGGCACAGAGCGTCATTCCGCTTGCCCAAAAAGGCGGGCTGCACGCGGCATATGTGGTTCCCGTGAACGACTTCGACCGCGTGGATGTTCAGTTGATTGTTCTTTCGGGGTCGTATGACGACCCGGACCCGTCCGGCACAGCCCATCTGACCGAGCATCTCGCCGCGTTCTCGGCCGACGCCACCATTCTCAGAAAACCGCGCGAGCGCGACATCTACGCCACCACGCACAATGTCGCGACAGTGTACACGAATTCCGGACTGCCATCCGAGGCGGAGATGCTGTTGCGGCTTTCCCGGGCCGTTCTGGACACGCCATCCGTATCCACGCAATTTGCGGAGAGCGAAGTCGCTATCGTCCAGCGGGAAACCTTGCTGCGTGAACGGCAATATCCGTTTCGCTGGCTCAGCCGAATGGCACTTCAAAACCTCTACGGCACTTTGCGCGGCCGGGCAGACAACACCGTCGAGGATCTGCCCAAGCTGAGCCTCGAAAAGGCCTATCAGTTTCACAAAGAACACTATGTGCCGTCCAACGTGACGTTGATCGTCTCCGGAAACATTGATCCAGCCCGGGCCCAAGAACTGGTGGCGCGGGTGTTTGGCGACACCGAACCATCTGACGCTCCGAATAAACCGTGGTTGGATCACAAGCCGGATCCGGGGAAACAGTCCGTAGTGCGTCTGCAGTCGGATCGTCTGCAACGCGACACCGTGCTGTTTGCAAAATTCGTGGAATTCGAAGACCGCTCCACGAGCATCGACATGCAAGGCGCGTTCTTCATCGCAAGCGGGATTCTGAACGAACGGATCGCCAAGGTCCTGCGGCACGAGGACACGCGGATACTCAACCATGGCGTCAACTGGTATTTTGCGAAGAATGCCGATGTTGAACTGGTGATCGACCTGCAACTCATGCCTGGCTTCAGCGTGGATGAAGCCAAGGATCTGCTGACCGAAACCTTGGCTGGCTTGCTGGACGAGCCGATCAGCAAATACGAAATTCATGAGCTCCGTCAAAAGGAGGTGGTCTGGTCTCAGAACATGGCCCGCCGTCCTTCGGCCTTTCTGTGGTTTCTACAGAACGTCGCCGCCGACGGATTCCCGCCCATCAGCCCGTCGGTCTTTGCCGAAACACTGAGCGACACCACAGATCAGGAAGTTATCGATTTTGCGGAAAAAGTCTTGCAGCCCTCGGCGACGTCTTTTGTTCTTGCAGAGAAAGCTGACTGACATGAGCGTTTTCAAGGGCGGGCTTCTCACAGTTCTCTTTGTTGCGCTTACCTTGCTGCCGGGTGAGCGGGCACAGGCGGAACTGATTGCGACTGCAGGCGAAACGAAACTGGTCGAGCTCTCTCCGCTCGAGAACGGAACGTCCGCACTGACCCTGGTGTGGACGATTGACCACCCGACGCTGGACCGCACTGCCGCCATGTCCGCCGCCATTGCGAGCGTGGTGACAGGCGGGACATCGACCCGCTCATCCTACGAAGTCAGTTCGTTCCTGAAGCTGAAAGGTGTCGAACAGAAAATCGGCAGAAGCGGCAAGAACCTGACGCTCACCGTCTCGGCGCCAAGCGACGTCTTCCCGGAAGTCCTGGTGCACCTCGAGAACGTATTGCTCGAGCCCCGATACACACCAGACTGGTACGCACGAGAGCTTGAGGCGTTTCGCCCAATCATCTCGACCAGAACCAGACAGCCGTCGGATGTGTTGAACGAGATTACCAATTATCTGGAATTCGACCCTGCCGCTACGGGCGAAGAAACCCTTGAAACCGACTTTCAGTTCGGACGACCAGATCAGGTCATCCTCAGATCAGAGGACGAAGAGGTAACGCGCCGCACCGTCCGATTGATCAATTCGCTGCCGGGCGCGCGGTTCCGGCTGGGGCGCGCCCTGAGCAAATGGGCCGAAGGGTGGAACGGCGCGAACGGGGCGCCCTTTGCCCTGCCCAAAGGTATTGTGCATCTCGCCGATCCCGACGCATCCGAAATGTTGATCCTGTTTGCCAATGCAAAGACGTTTTCGAATGCACAGGACCAGCTTGGGTCGAACCTTCTTGTTGACTACATCGGCGCCAACCAGGGCTCGGAGATGTTTCGTGTCATCCGCCAGTCCATGCGTGCATCCTACGATCCACGTTCGGACTTTGTGGTCGTGGGCAAGAACAAGGCCGTGATCGCGCTGAGCGCGACCGTCGAAGCCAGCGCATGGCCCGAGGTCCACGGCAAGATCATGGAAATCTATCAGGGCGTCCGCGACGGGGGTGTTGTCCCGGAAAGCCTGGAAATCCAGAAAGATCGGTTGGACCGCACCTACTATCACAGATTCTTCACAGATCCCGACTGGGGCGCGCGCCAGCTTCTGGACGAACATCCCGACGGCGTAGAAGGCGAAATCACCCTTCCACTGTTTGAGGCATTCCGGACAGTCTCGACCGAAGAGACGATTGAGAACGCCGATACGCTGTTGCCACCGATTGAGGAGTTCCTGGTGATCTTGATCGGAGGAGGTGTTTCCCCGCCACCAAACATGCGGTCGGATGGGTACTGTGCCCTGCCCAAAGGCACACCAATCAGCCACTGCCTGAATAAGCTGTCAAACGCGGAATACTGACTGTCCGCGGGCCATTGCTGCGACGCTTCAAAGAGCAGATGATCCCCGCGATACATCGTCTCGAAGGCACCGTGGGATTGACCCTTTGGGATTGTCCGTCGGTCACGTAAGCTTGGATTTGCCGGTCGCGCAGCAAGGAGAACGCTATGCGTGTTCTTGAAATACTATCTTTGGTTGGTCTGTGTTTGGTGTTGGTATCGCCACTTCCCGGAAGTGCGGCCCCAACGGCAGCAGAGTGCAATAGCGCGGGAGGAAAAACCGTCACGATCAAGGGAAAGACCGCTTGCGCGTTCGCGGGCGGAGCATGCCCGGAGGGGTGGCGCTCATACGAATCCTACCGAAAATGGCAGCCGAAAACCTGCGGTGGCGCGCAATGCACTGGGAATACCAAATGCACAACGAGCCGAGGTTGGTCCATAACCGCACCAGAATGCAGATTTGAGAGAGGCAGAAACTCTCAGGGCGACTGCACCAAAAGAAGTGTATGCACCGCAAACAGGATCGCCAGAACCGCTTGCACGAAGTGACCTCGCCATCGCGGTTGAGCGGTGAAAACGAACCCGCAACCCGACTCGCGCTGAGTTGCTGGCGACCCCGGCAGGATTCGAACCTGCAACCTGCCCCTTAGGAGGGGGCTGCTCTATCCAGTTGAGCCACGGGGCCGCGCGGCGCCTTCTGTAGCCGGGTTTTTTCGGCTTGTCATGACCTTTGCACAACAGTTGAACAGATCGCCCTGTTCGCGCTAGCATCGGGGAAACAACAATGCAGGTATCCCCGGTGACAACAGAAACGAAACGCCCGCTTACCCTCCGTGATGTCTCAGAAGCGTCCGGTGTGTCGGAAATGACGGTCAGCCGGGTCCTGCGCAATCGGGGCGATGTGTCGGACGCGACCCGCACCCGGGTTCTGGCCGCCGCGAAAGAGCTGGGATACGTGCCCAACAAGATCGCCGGCGCGCTGGCCTCGAGCCGGGTGAACCTGGTGGCGGTGATTATCCCGTCGCTGTCGAACATGGTTTTCCCCGAGGTGCTGACCGGCATCAACCAGGTGCTTGAGGATACCGAGCTGCAGCCGGTGGTCGGCGTTACCGATTATCTGCCGGAAAAAGAGGAAAAGGTTCTGTACGAGATGCTCTCGTGGCGTCCGTCGGGCGTGATCATCGCCGGGCTGGAACACACCGAGGCCGCGCGGGCCATGCTGGATTCGGCGGGCATTCCGGTGGTCGAGATCATGGATACGGACGGAAAGCCAGTGGACGCGATGGTGGGCATTTCGCACCGCCGGGCCGGGCGCGAGATGGCGCAGGCGATCCTGAAGGCCGGGTATCAGCATATCGGCTTCATGGGTACCAAGATGCCGCTGGACCACCGCGCGCGCAAACGGTTCGAGGGCTTCACCGAAGTTCTGGGCAAGCACGGGATCGAAATCGAGGACCGGGAGTTCTATTCCGGCGGCTCGGCTCTGGCCAAGGGGCGCGAGATGACCAAAGCCATGCTAGAACGCTCCCCAGAGTTGGATTTCCTGTATTATTCCAACGACATGATCGGCGCGGGCGGGCTGCTGTACCTGCTTGAGCAGGGTATCGACGTGCCCGGACAGATCGGCCTTGCGGGATTCAACAACGTCGAGCTGCTGCAGGGTCTGCCGCGCAAGCTGGCCACCATGGACGCCTGCCGGCTTGAAATCGGTCGCAAGGCGGCAGAAATCATCGCCGCCCAACTGGCTGACCCGAATACCGAGATCGAAACTCGCATCACTTTAACCCCCAAGATCAGCTATGGCGACACGCTCAAGCGGCGCTGAACGGGGCAAGCTGCAACAACTCGACAACCGAACCGCCCGTGCGTTGTTCATGGACCGCCACGCGCTGGCGGAACAGCCCGCAGGCCCGGCCAAAGGGCCCGATCTGCTGCATCTGATCCACCGGCTTGGTTTCGTGCAGCTCGACAGCATCAACACCGTGGCGCGCGCCCATGACATGATCCTGTTCTCGCGACGCCCGTCCTATCGGCCGAACGACCTCAAACGCTTGTACGAGCGCGACCGCAGCCTGTTCGAACACTGGACCCACGACGCCGCCGTGATCCCGATGGCGTTCTACCCGCATTGGCATCTGCGCTTCCAGCGCGACGCCGAGATGCTGCGGGCCCGCTGGCGCAACTGGCGGCGCGACGGGTTCGAACAGCAGTTCGAAACCGTGCTGCGGCACATCCGCGACCACGGCCCGGTGTGCTCGGCCGATCTGGGGCAGGATGAGAAAAAGGGCTCGGGCGGGTGGTGGGATTGGCATCCCTCGAAAACGGCACTGGAATACCTTTGGCGCTCGGGCGCGCTGACGGTGGTAGGGCGCCGAGGGTTTCAAAAGCAATACGACCTGACCGAGCGCGTGATCGATACCCATCTATGCCCCGGCGTGATGGAGTGCGATCATCAAGCGACGGTGGACTGGCTGTGCCACGCGGCGCTCGACCGGTTGGGCTTTGCCACCTCGGGCGAACTGGCCGCCTTTTGGGACACGGTCACCGCCGCCGAGGCGAAAGAGTGGTGCAAACAGGCTCTGACACGGGGTGATCTGCAGGAAATCGAGGTGGAATGTGCCGATGGTCGAATGCGCCGCGTGTTCGCGCCACCAGGCTTGGTGGACCAGGCTGCCTACCCTGCCCCCGCGCCGGGGCGAATCCGCGTGCTCAGCCCGTTCGACCCGATGCTGCGCGACCGCAACCGCGCCCAGCGCCTGTTCGGCTTCCACTATCGGATCGAGGTTTTCGTGCCCGAGGCCAAGCGGACCTATGGGTACTACGTCTTTCCACTGCTCGAGAAAGACCGTCTGATCGGACGGATCGACATGAAGGCCCATCGCGACGAAGGCATCTTGCGGGTCCGCGCCCTGTGGCCCGAGCGCGGGGTCAAGTGGTCGCACGCCCGCACCCGTCGGCTCGAGGCCGAGTTGGACCGGGTACGCCGTTTTGCCGGACTGGAACAGGTCGCCTTTGCCGCAGACTGGCTGCGCGCGCCTGTTTGATCGGCTGAAAGCCCTTTCATAGGGTCTATTCCGCCGGCCCGAGGGTCAGGCGGATGGGGTCCAACCCGTCGATACCGCCGGTCAACACATCTCCGGCGACGACCGGGCCGACACCGGCGGGCGTTCCGGTCAGGATCAGGTCGCCGGGCCGCAGGTGATAGAACCGGGACAGGTGCATGACGATCTCGTCGATCTTCCAGATCAGTTCGGACAGGGTGGCGTCCTGCCGGACCTCACCGTTCACGCTCAGATGGATGCGGGTGTCATCGGTCAGCGCCCAATCGGCGGCGCGGGTCAGCGGCGCGAACACCGCGCCGTTTTCCACATCCTTGCCCAGATCCCATGGGCGCTGCTTGTTGCGCTCGCGGATCTGCAGGTCGCGCCGGGTCATGTCCAGCGCGCAGCAATATCCGAACACGGCATCCCAAGCCTGCTGCGACGTCGCCTGAAACACCGGGCGGCCGATGGCCAGAGCCAGTTCCATTTCGTGGTGATAATTCTCGGTGCCCGGCGGGTAAGGCACGGTCTGGCCGGTCAGAATGGCGTTCTGCGGGGACTTCGTGAAATAGAACGGCGCCTCGCGGTCGACCTCGTTTCCCATCTCGGCCGCATGGGCGGCATAGTTCCGTCCGACGCAAAAGATGCGCCCCACCGGATAGGTGTTGGCCTCTCCAACTACTGGTATCTGCACCACATCCGGCAGGGAAAACAGAGATTTGGCCATGTTGCATCCTTTCCTTCACATTGCCGCGCAGACTAAAGGAGACACACCGCTGTTCAACCCGGCAAACACGCCGATTATTGCCGGCCCGTCTGTACGTTTCGGCGCGAAGTTGCCAAGGCCGCGGACCTGGGCGCAAGCCAGTTTCATCCGCACAGACTATCCGGCTTTAATCTAGGGAAACTTGGAACCACCCTCTTTGAAAAACCGCACAGGCCGCGCATCATGAACGGACATATCGGGCAGATATTCGAAGGCAGCGCAACAGGCCCACGGGCCGCGTCACCTTATTGCGACTTGGTTTCGCGGTCAGGTACGCTAGATATTGTTACAGACAGTCGGCGCGCCCAGCCAACCAAGCATGGTGCATCAGCGGGCCACCGTCGCGAATACCAAGGAATTATTACGGTTTCGGAGAACCGCCGCTCTGGCCTCATCCCCCTGGGTGCTTGGGCTGCGCCGTCGGGGTGCAATTTAGGCGCCTCACATTCTCCGATTCAGGGCCGGAGCCCTTCAACACAGGGATTCTTCGGCCCCGGGCCAGGCAAATAACTTCAGACACCGTCTGGCCGCCCCGCCGGAGTCGACCCCTAGTTTCTCCGGCGGGGTTCTCCGATCCGCAAAACCGGTGCGTTTTTCTTTATTAGAGCCTGAATTTGGATCGAGCTGGCGCCACGGCGCACCTCACAGCGCCCTCGTCGTCCGGAATTTGATTGACCTGCCCGCCTGCATCGCCATCACTTGCCCGCGAAAAGGTGCGAAGGCGGAAGGCAAGGCAGATGAGATGGGATGAATTCTCGGAATGGGGCAAACGCATTTCCGAGTGGACGCAGCATTATCACCAAACCGTCGGCCAGCACCCGGTGCGCGCCCGGACCGAGCCCGGCGAGGTGCTGAACGCGCTTCCCGCGAAGGCGCCGGAGCAAGGCGAACCGATAGAAGGGATTTTTCGGGATTTCGAACGGGTCGTGATGCCCGGCATCACCCATTGGCAGCACCCTCGCTTCTTCGCCTATTTCAACTCGAACGCCTCGGCGCCGTCCGTGCTGGCCGAGTTTCTGGCCAGCGCGATCGCGCCGCAATGCATGCTGTGGCAGACCTCGCCCGCGGCGACCGAGATGGAAACCCGGATGATGGACTGGCTGCGGCAGGCGCTGGACCTGCCCGAAGGCTTTGCAGGGGTGATCCAGGACTCAGCCTCGTCGGCCACGCTGGCCGCCGTTCTGACCATGCGGGAAAAGGCGCTGAACTGGCAGGGCAACCGTCAGGGCCTGTTCGGGCAGACACCCTTGCGCGTCTATTGCTCGTCCGAGGTGCACACATCGGTCGACCGCGCCATCTGGGTGGCCGGGATCGGGCAGGACAACCTGGTGCGCGTCCCGATCAAGGGTGACTGGCGCGGGATGGATCCCGCTGCGCTCGAGGCCGCGATCCGGGCCGATCGGGACGCCGGCCTTCACCCCGCGGGGGTGATCCTGTGCGTCGGCGGCACCGGAACCGGCGCGACCGATCCGGTGGACGAGTGTCTGAAAGTCGCGCAGAAATACGGTCTGTATACGCATGTGGATGCGGCCTGGGCCGGGTCGGCGATGATCTGCCCCGAATACCGCCACTATTGGCCGGGGATCGACCAGGCCGACAGCATCGTCTTCAACCCGCACAAATGGTTGGGGGTTCAGTTCGACTGCTGCGCGCATTTCCTGAAGAACCCCGACGATCTGGTGCAGACGCTGGCGATCAGCCCCGAATATCTGAAAACCCATGGTCAGGACGGGATCATCAACTTTTCGGAATGGTCCGTGCCGCTGGGCCGCCGGTTCCGGGCGCTGAAACTGTGGTTCGTGATCCGCGCCTACGGGCTGGAAGGGCTGCGCGCGCGGCTGCGCAACCACGTCAACTGGTCGCGCGACCTGCATGACCGACTGGCGGCCGAGCCGGATTTTCGGATCGTCACCCCGCCTATGTGGTCCCTGTGGACCTTCCGCTATGAACCGGCCGATGCTGCGGATCTGGACGACCTGAACCTGCGGCTGGTCAACGCCATCAATGATGACGGGCGAATCTATCTGACCCAGACCCGGGTCGATGGCGACATAGTCATCCGTTTCCAGGCCGGCCAGTTCGAAACCACCGAGGAGGACGTCCGGATGGCCTTTGACGTGATCACCCAGATTGCCCGCACCTTGCCCACACCCCCGCAGGAGGACCGCTGATGCCCGCCCCAAAAAACCCGTTCAAACAGGCTCTGACAAAGGGCGAAATGCAAATCGGCTGCTGGATGAGCTTTGCCGAAGCCATCACCGCGGAAATCATGGGAACCGCCGGTTTCGACTGGCTGGTGATCGATGGCGAACATGCGCCGAATGACATCCGTTCGATCCGCGATCAGCTGATTGCGCTGGCCAACAGCCCTTCGCACGCGGTGGTGCGGCTGCCGGTCGGCGAGACCTGGATGATCAAGACCGTGCTGGACGCCGGCGCCCAGACCATTCTGGTACCGATGGTCGAAAGCGCGGATCAGGCACGCGAACTGGTTCGGGCCTGCCAGTACCCGCCCAGAGGTGTGCGGGGTGTTGGGGCCGCCGCAACACGGGCGACAATGTACGGCACGATCCCCGATTACGTGGCCACGGCCGACCCCGAGATCTGTTTGCTGGTTCAGGTGGAAAACCTTGCGGGCATGGCCGCGCTGGACGACATCCTGCAGGTCGAGGGCGTGGACGGCGTGTTCATCGGCCCGGCCGATCTGTCCACCGACATGGGTTGCAAAGGCGACAGCACGGTGCCAGAGGTCCGCACCGCCATCGCCGATGCTTTGAAACGGATCCGGGCAGCAGGCAAGGCGCCGGGTATTCTGGGCACCAATGATGAAGCGGTTCAAGCGTATCGGGACATGGGCGCGCAGTTCCTGGCGGTCGGTATCGACGTCATGCTGCTGGCTCAGGCCGCCCGCGGGCTGGCCGCGAAATGGCGTCGCTGAGGGCGGATCATCCCTGCATTGCGGCGGCGGCCTGCGCATAGCCGCCCGATGCACCATCTACGAAATGTACGTGATCGTCGCGCGTGGCGGCGGGCACGAAGCAGGTCATCATCGCCTCTTGCTGGGAATGGATGCCATATCTGATCTTGCCGCGTCCGCGCGCATCCTCAAGGGTCCGGGCGATGCGCGACAGGGTCTCGTCGTCGCAATCCAGCGTCATCTTCAACCCGTCATCAAATTTGCGGAAATCCGCATTTCGGCTGACCATGTTCTTGTAGTGGCCCGGCTCGAACTCGCCCAAACGCTTGCCTGATTTGAACAGCAGCCAGATCAGCAGGTTCTGCACAAGCAGCGCAGCCTTGCGCACGGCCAGATTGCGCCCAGCGCGCGAAACATGGGCATCCAGTGAAAGCCCCGGAGGTGGCCACTTGATCGGAGGGCCGCCGGCCGGCACGGGATGGCCCGCGCGCTCCAGAGCCTCAGATGCGGACAGAACTGATTGCGCCAGATCAGCAAAGTCGCGTTCTGTCGCCTGCGCAGTGGGCTGGATGACAAGTGAAACGATCTGCCCATGCCGCGCAGGGCTGTTGGACCAGCGGCAGGACAGTCCCGTCAGGTCGGGCTGCGCGTCGGCCCCGGCGGGCGGAACCTCGCACTGGCCAGCCTTCATCTGCGCCTCGGCCCAGGCCAGTCCGCCACCGGTGAACATGGCGTAATCCACCCCCGAGGACGGCGCATAGCGCGCTACCCGCAAGTCGTGCCCCTCCGCACGCACGTCGGACACAGGAACCAAAGCCGCACGTAGCGCGATGCCGAACTCGGTTTCCGCCCAACTGCGCAGCGCGGCCAAGGTGTCGCGCGCCATGTCGGCATCGTCCTTCGGGATGGCAAATCCGGCACCGTCGCCACCAAAAACATAGGGAAAAACCCGCCCGCCCAGCGCGTTGATCATGCCTGAGATCACCGCCGCGCCCACCATGTTCACCGTCTTGTAGCGGCCGCGCGCGATTTCGCCGGTCGAGTCCACGATATCGGCGACGCCCACGATCCAGTCATCCGGGACCGGAGTGAATTGTTCCGGATCCGACAGGGCGAGAAAATCGCGTGTAATGGGTACGCGGCCATAGAATCCGATATCGGCGGTTTTCATTGTCCCTCCCGTGTCCCTCCCGTTTGCTGGCCGCAATGATAGCGTAGTGCGGGGGCGTTTCCCGATACTGCAACATATCACACGCGCTTGTGCATGGCATCGGGACGTGCCAAGCATCCCGGTGAGGCGGACGGCAGGGAGACCGACATGCAGGCAGGTTTGGTGATCTTGTGTCTGGCCTATGTTCTCAGCCAGTTCTTCCGCGCGTTCCTTGCGGTTCTGACCGCCGATCTGGCCCGCGACATCGGTGCCACGCCCGAGGATCTGGCCTGGGCCTCGGGCCTGTGGTTTCTGGTCTTTGCGGCGATGCAGATCCCGGTGGGATGGGCGCTGGACCGGGTTGGCCCGCGGCAGACGGCGGCGGTTCTGCTGCTGATCGGCGGCGCGGGTGGGGCTGCGGTGTTCGCGATGGCCACGACGCCCCTGCATGTAGCGGTGGCGATGGCGTTGATCGGGGTCGGGTGTTCGCCGGTTCTGATGGCCTCGTATTTCATCTTTGCCCGCGAATATCCGCCCGCGAAATTCGCGACCCTGGCGGCGGTGATGCTGGGTGTGGGGTCGGTTGGCAACCTCGTGGCCTCGTATCCCACGGCGCTGGCGCTCGAGCTGATGGGCTGGCGCGCGACGCTGGCGGGGCTGGCCGCGATCTCGGGCGCGGTGGCTGTAGGTATCTGGGTCACGGTAAAAGACCCCGCGCGGGTGGTGTCCGAGCAGAAAGGGTCGGTTCTGGACCTGCTGCGCGAACCTGCTTTGTGGGCGATTTTGCCCTTGATGCTGGTGGCCTATGCGCCCTCTGCCGCGCTGCGGGGGCTGTGGGCCGGCCCCTATCTGCTGGACGTGTTCGGGCTGAGCGCCACCCAGATCGGGCAGGCTACGCTGGTCATGGGCGCCGCGATGATCGCGGGCACCTTTGCCTATGGGCCGCTGGACCGGCTTCTGAACACCCGCAAATGGGTGATCTTCGGCGGCAACGCGCTGGCGGTGCTGGCGCTGGGGCTGTTGGGGCTGTGGGTCGCGGACGCCGTCTGGCTGTCGGTTCTGCTGATGGCGCTGATCGGGTTTCTGGGGGCATCCTTCCCGGTGATCATGGCGCATGGGCGCGCCTTCATCCCGGCGCACCTGGTGGGGCGCGGCGTGACCCTACTGAACCTGTTCGGGATCGGCGGCGTGGGGCTGGCACAATTCGCCACCGGCCGCATCCATGCGGCGACGGTGGACATGGGGCCAACCGCACCCTACACAGCGATATTCGCCTTCTTTGCCGTCACGCTGACGATCGGCTGCGTGATCTACCTGTTCAGCCGTGACAGCATGGAGTGAGACCCGCAGGAGCGCGCGCCGTGAACGACCCCGTTGTCCTTGCCCCAAACCTCAAACGCCGCCTGTCCGGCGTGACCGCCACGATCGCGCGGCTGGTGCCGTTGCAGGCGCAGTGGATCGACATTGCCGCCACCGGCCCGGGCCTGCCTGAAGACATCCCGCACATCCCGCTGGGCCGCCTGCCCTTTCTGTCGCGCAAGACGCTGCGGGTCTGGCACGCCCGCCGCAACACCGAGATGCTGCTGGGCCTGATCCTGCGCGACCTGCTGCGGCTGCGGCTGAAACTGCTGTTCACCAGCGCCTCGCAGCGGGCGCATACGGGCTATACCAAGTGGCTGATCGGCAAGATGGACGCGGTGGTGGCGACCTCGCGCAAGACGGCCGGGTACCTTGAGCGGGACGCGCAGGTGATCATGCACGGGATCAATCTGCAGGATTTCACCCCTCCGCAGGACAAGGCAGCGCTGCGCGCGCAGATGGGGCTGCCCGACGGGCTGTTGCTGGGTTGTTACGGGCGCATCCGCCACCAGAAGGGCACCGACGCTTTTGTCGATGCGATGATCGACCTGTGCGGGCAGGTCCCCGACGTGCATGGCATCGTCATGGGCCGCGCGACCGAGAAACACAGCGCTTTCCTGACCGAACTGAAGGACAAGGTGGCCCGGGCCGGCCTGTCCGACCGCATCCTGTTCAAGCCCGAGGTCACAGTGGACAAGATCGCCCAATGGTACCAGGTGCTGGATCTGTTCATCGCCCCCCAACGCTGGGAGGGGTTCGGACTGACGCCGCTGGAAGCGATGGCCTGCGGTGTGCCCGTAGTGGCCACCGATGTGGGCGCGTTTTCCGAGATCGTGACCGACCCCGCGTTGGGTCGGGTGGTGCCCCCGGGCGACATTCCGGCGCTGGTCGCGGCCGCGGCCGAGATGCTGGCGGACCGTGATTCCCTGGCCAGCGCAGGCCAGGCCGCCCGCGCCCATGTGGAACGGAATTTCGACATCAACGGCGAGGCGCAGGCGCTCGTTGCGCTCTATCAGCGGCTGCTGAAGGCCTGAGTCGCCGCAAAACTGCGTCATTCGGTCAATTCCGCCGCGAAGGCCCTTTTTTATTTTCTGCAACGCGGCTATGAACGCGCGTCCTTAATTCAGGAGACTAGACATGGGCTATCGCGTCGTTGTCGTCGGCGCCACGGGTAACGTGGGCCGCGAAATGCTGAACATCCTGGCTGAACGCCAGTTCCCCGTGGACGAAATTGCCGTTCTGGCAAGCCGTCGTTCGCTGGGCACCGAAGTCAGCTTTGGCGACAAGACACTCAAGACCCAGGATCTGGACACTTTCGATTTCACCGGCTGGGACATGGCGCTGTTCGCCGTGGGGTCCGCCGCGACCAAGGATTACGCCCCCAAGGCGGCAGCGGCCGGCTGCGTGGTGATCGACAACTCGTCGCTCTATCGCTACGACCCCGAGATCCCGCTGATCGTGCCCGAGTGCAACCCGCAGGCGATCCACGGCTACAAGAACAAAAACATCATCGCCAACCCCAACTGCTCGACCGCGCAGATGGTGGTGGCGCTGAAGCCGCTGCATGACCGCGCCAAGATCAAGCGCGTCGTGGTCTCGACCTATCAGTCGGTGTCGGGCGCAGGCAAGGAAGGCATGGACGAGCTGTGGGACCAGACCAAGGCCGTCTACAACCCGATCAACGAGGTTGCGCCGAAGAAGTTCCAGAAGCAGATCGCCTTCAACGTCATTCCGCATATCGACGTGTTCATGGAGGACGGATCGACCAAGGAAGAGTGGAAGATGGTCGTCGAGACCAAGAAGATCGTCGACCCGTCGATCAAGGTCACCGCGACCTGTGTGCGGGTGCCGGTTTTTGTCGGACATTCGGAGTCGGTGAACATCGAGTTCGAGGAATTCCTGGACGAGGACGAGGCCCGCGACATCCTGCGCGAAGCTCCGGGCGTGATGGTGATCGACAAGCGCGAGGCCGGTGGCTATGTCACGCCGGTTGAATGCGTCGGCGATTTCGCCACTTTCATCAGCCGGATCCGTCAGGACTCGACCGTGGAAAACGGCCTGAACCTGTGGTGTGTCTCGGACAACCTGCGCAAAGGCGCGGCCCTGAATGCAGTGCAAATCGCCGAGCTGCTGGGCCGCGAGGTCCTGAAAAAGGGCTGATACAGCGAACCAGTCAGACATCTGAAAACCCCGCGGCATGGACTGCGGGGTTTTTCATTTTTTGGCAATGCGAGACGGAAGGTGCGGCGGGTATCACCGCAGGTTCTGCCCAAGCAGAAGTAAATTCGCCAGGTGAATAGCTATTATTCACATAATCAATTTTTCATATTTCACAGCTACTGGTATTTTTTCGCCCATTGAAGGCGCCTTCGTTTCAATCTCAGCCGAGAGGAAACGAGCCATGATTGACCAAACAGAGCCTGACCTGTCGCAGGAACCGGGGTTCAACACCGCGGGATCCCACCTGCTCTGGAACCGCTGACTAGGCCGATGTTTTTCTGGCCTTCAGTGCTCAACGCCGCACTGCCAGACGGTTCGGACCAGGTTGGGCAGCGTGGTTCGGATGCCCGCGTCAGAACACACCTTTTTCCGGCAAACCCAGTTTTCAACGCCCCGTGCGGCTCATCGAATATTCAAAGGAGACCGTTATGACCAGATTGCCCATCTTTTTTCTGACCACCGCAGCCATATTTGCCGTTTTGGGCATGTTGTGGGGAATCCAGATGTCCGCCAGCCATGATCACACGCTGTCTCCGGCACATGGCCACTTGAACCTGATCGGGTTCGTTGCGCTGGCAGTGTTCGGATTCTACTACGCTCTGACCCCCGAGGCGGCGCGCAGCGGTCTGGCGAAGCTGCACTATGGGCTGTCCGTGGCAACGGTGCTGGTGCTCGTTCCCGGGATCGTGCTGGCAATTACCGAAAGGGGCGAAACCCTTGCCCAGATCGGATCGCTTTTGGCAGTTCTGACCATGGTCCTGTTCGTGTTCATCCTGCTGCGTCACGGTCTTGGAGCGACAGACGCGGACAACCGCAGGCCGGTGGCCGGCAATCCCAGCCCGGCCGAATGAACAAGACCGCCCCGCCTGCGCGAGGCGGGGCTTCGCTCAACGGAACGACCGTTTATCCCGGGGTGTACCAGATCGGCGACGTATAGGCCCGTTCGGTCGTGATCATCGGAACATAGTCCGGCATCTCGATCCCGAACCGTTTGGCCTCGTAGGCGGTCCAGCGGGGGGTCGGGATCTCGATCACACGGGCATAGTAGAACGCAGACAGGTTGGGGTCGAAATCCGGATCCTGCCACGTGGTGATCAACTCACTTGCCCCGATGGTGTTGGTCCAGGTGGCGTTTTCGACATCGACGGTGTTGCCGACTTCGGGCAGCTTGCCGTTCTCGTCCAGCTGGCGATCGCCGGCCCAGACGACATTGTAGACTTTCTCCTGCAAGGCCCCGTCGGCATCGACCCAGCCCTTGACGATCTGAATGCGATCCAGGTTGCCGGAAATCGGGTCCTTCAATGCAAAAACAAGGAAGTTCGGAGCCCGCCCATCGGGAGACGCCTGCAAGTTGCCCCCCATCGGTACGCCTTTTTTGTAACCCGCATCCGCAGGAACACGGCTTGCGGCATCCTCATCGGTGAAGTCATAACCGCCGAAAAACCGAACCCCCATACGCGACCCCGTGGTCGCGTAGGTCTCCCTGCGCTGCATCGCGTCAAAGATCGCCTCGCGGGTGTTTTCCGTCGCCCAGACCGCACCCAGTCCACCAGCGGCCTGTTTCCAGCCATAGATCGACAGCTCTGGGTCGGGTGCTTCGATTACCAGGTGTTCCCAACGGTTCGGCCCGGGCTCGACCCCGGAATGTTTGCCGAAAAAGTTGTCTTCCTGCGCCGTTGCCATACCGGTATGCGAATCCGTCGCGCCGACCATCCCGAACTTGAACGGGTTAACACCCAGCTCCTGTTCGATCTTGAGCCCGCGCTTCAAAGCCTCGCGCGCGTATTCACCGGCCAGCATCTCGGGTTGCTTCAACTCGGTTCCGTTCAGATTGGCCGCGTCCCATGTGTCGAAATCTGCGAACTCGTCATCGGGGCTGAGGAACGGATGCGCCTCACCGTCGCCCTTGATCTGCGTCGGTTCGTACAGCGGCTCGAACCGGGCGCGCAGGCTTGCGATCTCCTGGGTCAGTGCGGATCCATCGTAGGCGTTCAGAGAGAACATCCGCCCGTTCGACAGGTTGCCGTTGTGCGCGATGGCCAGGACCTCGCCGCCTGTCCTTTCCTCATATTCGGCCAGAAAGGCCCACAGGTCCTCGGGGTTCTTGCTGTCGTATTGCGAGAACGGGCGGGTCTGGTTGGCCCGGTCGCGCCCATCGCGGAACAGCACGTTCCGGTGCAGGTTGTTGGCGCCCTCGGTTGTGTATTCATAGCCGATGATGGCTGAAAAGACTCCCGGCTCGTTGAAGCTGTCGGCGAGGGCCGTGTACGCCTCCCACGCATGCTTGATGGCCTTCGGGTTGTCGATGGGCGGGACGTCATCCGACAACGAGGCGACGATCTCCATTGCCGTGTCAAACGCAAGCTGGCTGTCACCCGCCGTCAGCGCCTCGTACCAGGCCTTGCCCTGGGGTGTCGCCAGAACCTCGGCGTCTCCGGCCAGCAGTTGCGGCATCAGCCCGTACATCTCGGCATGGTCCGAGACGACCAGCCAATCGAGCGGACGGGACAGCTTGGCCCGAAGGCCGTGGGTTGTCGTGACCTCTTCGCCGCGGGCAAAGCGAAACGCCTGTTCCTGGGTCAGCCGGGTCATCGTGCCGGCGTCTACCGAAACCGAAGTATGCAGATGCGAGTCTCCCCACAGCGGCCGCTGGGGAAAGTTCCGCCCCGCATAGGGTGAGAAATCATCAGGCGCCAATACGACATCCGTGCTGCCCTGCTCGGTCTGGAACTCCTGCGTGGACACGGATGTGGCGGTCAGCGCGACCAGACAGGCCAACGTCCACAAAGGACGTTGTAAAACGATTGCGAAAGACTTGGTCATGAAATCCCTCCCAGGTGTGTCATTTCCATTCGGTTGGTTCCGGAAATGACGGTAGCCTATCACGGATTTGGATATTCGAATAAAATTTACTATCGACACAACCCGGACCTCGCGCTGCAGTGGTTCAGCGCGCGGGCGGCAGACCAATGCAAGGCTGAGGAATCACTCTCCGTTCGAGTCTCTCTGGGCCAGGTCGGCGTTCTGTTGAAACTGGCTGCAGGTACGGTCATTAGCAGGACCCACAGCACCAGTGTCGGCTGGCCCATTAGGTTCGTCCCCGAACAGGAACCATCCACCGGTGCGGCACCCAAGTTCGCGCGAACCTTCTTTCGAGAGATGGCGACCATCCCGATAGTATGCCGTCGAGCCGTCGCTGGCGCGGCACATGCCGTCGGCATCGCAGAGTATCCGATCCAGCCAGACGACTTTGTGGCGGCCCTCGAGCTGGTGCAGCATCTCACCAACCTCAAGAAGCTCCGGCTGTATGTCCGCGAACGGATAGTCGCACAGATGCGGGTCAGCGCCTCGGAGTTCGGCATTCACCACGCAATAGCCCAGGTTTTGGCCATTCGAGGGGGGCGGAGACACGACGATCGGGGTTTTACCGGCAGACACAAGCCGTTCGAGCGTTTTTTCCAGATTCCGCAGAACTGTGCTCTGCGGGCCTTCGGGGTCCATTGCGCCGTCAACGGCCGCGAGTCCGCCCGGCTCGAACAAATAGTAGAACGGCGATGAGACGATGACATAGTCAATGCTGTCGGTCGAAGTGACATAATCCAGCACCCGGTCGCTGAAATCCAGACAGGCCTGCGGGGATTCTCCGGTCCGGCCGCGATCGGCAAAGGCGATACCGGCGATCGGCGCGCAGAGCGACTTGGTCAGCTGAACGACCCCAAGCTCGGGGTAGGCCGTGGTCAGGCCGACCACCAGATGCATGGCGAAACTGTCCCCCCAAACCGCAACCTTGGGGGACTCGGAAGTCGCGCAGCTGTCAGGCACCGGCATTCGACCGTTGCACGCATTGCTCAAACCCCGGTTCGGAGCCAGGCTTTCGGTCAGTCTCGGCAGATCGATATTGCGCAGCGCCTTACGATCGGGCGCGCCATCGGTTGCGAAGATCGCCACCCCGACCGAGAACACCAAAGCCGATATCGCGGCGCTTCCGATGAAGATCCCCCGGCGGCTGAATAGACCTTCCCTATGACGGCGAAAGGGTTGCTCGACGAAGCGCCATGTCAAGGCTGACAGCACAAAGGCCAGCACGACAAGGCTGGCGATGGTCAGCGGTGTTGGCGCCGGAACACTCCGGATCTTAGCAAAGACCAACAACGGGTAGTGCCACAGGTAAAGGCTGTAGCTGATCAGGCCGATCCAGACCATGATCCGCGACGACAACAGCGCCCCTATCGGGTCTCGTTGGCTGGCGAAAACGATGACCAGAACGGTTCCCAAAACGGGCACGACCGTCAGGAATGACGGGTGCGGCGTGTACCGGTCAAACATCACGTAGGACACCAGCAGCCCGACCATGCCCAGCAGCGGCAGCACCGTCGAGAACCGCCCCTTGTCCTGCCGCGGAACGAAGGCGCATATCGCGCCGGCCAAAAGCTCCCACGCGCGGGTATAGATCAGGTAGAACCCTGCCCTGGGTTCGTTTTCCGATGTCCACTGCGCCAGCAACAGACTGGCCAAAAGCATCACCGACAGGCCAAGGATGCAGGTCCGGGTCCCTCTTCGAAACAGAAACAGCAGCAGCAGCGGAAACAGCAGGTAGAACTGTTCTTCCACCGCAAGGCTCCATGTGTGGAGCAGCGGATGCATGTCGAATTCATCCGCGAAATAGTCCTTGTTCCGGAAGAAGAAGACGTTCGACAGGAATACCGCGACGGATGACAGGCTTCGCGAATAGACCCTGAGATCGGCCGGCAGCATCCAGATCCACGCCAGGCAGGTTGTCACGGCCAGAACCACGAAAAGGGCCGGAAGAATCCGCCTGGCTCGCCTTTCGTAGAAATCGACGATGGACAACCGTCCGCGTTGAATATCCCCGATCAGAAGCGAGGTGATCAAGTAGCCGCTGATGACGAAAAAGACATCAACACCCAGAAACCCGCCGGACAGCCATGACAATCCGGCGTGGTAGAAGACCACTGGCAACACAGCTATTGCCCGAAGGCCGTCAATTTCCCTTCTGTAGGCGATGCTCAAAACGGCCAACCTCAAGATGCTGGCTGAAATGCTAGCGCCCGTCCCGGTTGCCATCAACGATGTTTGTCAGTCAGCCCGCTCTGAAGGAAAATGTGTGGTTTTGCGAACAGGGGTTTGCCTGTTCGCTCCGCACATCGTGCATGGGTCCACGCCATGACTCCCGAGGTTAGGCGCGCATCGGATCCCAAGCGTGCCGGGTCAGAAACGCTCGGCCCGCAGAACTTGGCAGTCGGTGACGCTTACAACCCCGATATGGCGATCAAGCACGGGAAGGATCGCGCTCAGCAGCCCGTCCAAGCGATCGGGGCGAATGATGCAGATGACCTGAACCATTCCGCTGGCGCGGCTGACCTGACCCGATCGGCTCCATTCACCCGATCGTCCCGATCCGCCGAGCACCGGCAGGATCGTGAACCCGGTCACACCTTGATCGACCAGAGCATCCGTCAGACGGGATTTCACGATGGCTTCGATGGTGATCTCGACCCGTTTGGCGTCATGTGTCTGCATCGTCTTATCCTCCGGTAACGGCCCGGGCGACCGAGACGTAGATCGGCAGGCCCAGCGCCAGGTTGAATGGGAATGTGACGCCCAAAGACAGGGTCAGATAGATGGACGGGTTCGCCTCGGGCACGGCCACGCGCATCGCCGCAGGAACCGCGATGTACGAGGCGGAGGCGCCCAACACCATCAGCAACACCGCTCCACCGGTGGACAGACCCAACAGGAGCGCGGCCACCAACCCGGCACCAGCCCCGATCAGCGGCATCAGCACGCCGAAGCCAAGCAGACCCATCGTGATCAGCCCGCGCCCGGCACGCAACCCGCGCCCCGCGACGATACCCATGTCCAGCAGGAACAGGCACAGGACCCCCTTGAACGGTGCGACCACGAAGCTGCTGATTTCGGCCAGACCGTCCTCGCCCGTGATCCAGCCGATTGCAAACGACCCGACAAGCAGAACGATCGAACCATTGAGGGCGATCTCGCGCCAGAGATCCGAGTCCATCCGGCGAGCTCCGCCACCGCGGGAGATCAGCCACAGAGCGGACAGGATCGCCGGCGCTTCCATCGCGGCCGCAACAGCCACCATATAGCCCTCGTACATCAGGCCCTGACTTTCCAGAACCGATGTACCGGCCACGAATGTGACGATCGAGATTGAGCCGTAATGTGCTGCGACCGCTCCGGCGTTGACATGGTCCAAGTTGGTCAGCACCCGCAACAGGCCAAACGCCACCAGCGGCAGCAGTGCGGACAGAATGACACCTGCAATGAGGGACAAGCCAAGCGTGGCGTCGATCCCGTGTGCGGCAACACTGACCCCACCCTTGAAGCCGATCGCAAACAGCAGATAGATCGACATCGCCTTGGCGATGGCCTCGGGAATGGTCAGGTCAGATCGGGCCAATGCCGCTGACAGACCAAGCACAAAACTGAGAATGATCGGCGAGACCAGATTGTCGGCCGCCAGAGACAACAGGTTTTCCATACAGTCACCGCACCCTAATTGAACTAGCGTTCAATTAGGGTGCGTTTCTCCGATTTAAAGACTAAACCGGCAGGAATTTTTTTCCTGACGGATCATAATACTCCAGACCACCTTCGCCGATATCGGTCCACAAGCCGTGCAGCGATATCGAGCCGTTCTGTACGGCCTCGGCCACGAACGGGAAGGTCATCAGGTTTTCGAGCGACGCGACAACCGCCTGACGCTCGAACTGGCGCGCCTGTTCCGCGGGATCTTCGACATCGGAGACCAGATCGAATTTCGGTTTGAGGATGTCCATCCAGCGTCCGACAAAACTCTCTTTGGCTTCCAGTTGCGGCGCTTCGCCTTTGCACATGTCGATACAGCCCTGCACCCCGCCGCATTGCGAATGTCCCAGCACGATCAGATGCGCCACTTTCAATGCCGTCACCGCATACTCGATGGTTGCGCTGGTACCGTGGCGCTCGCCGTCCGGTTCGTAGGGCGGTACCAGGTTGGCAATATTGCGGTGGATAAAAAACTCGCCCTGGTCGGCCCCGAAAATCGAGGTGACATGGACCCGGCTGTCACAGCAGGAAATCACCATCGCACGCGGACGCTGCCCCTCGGTCGCCAGCCGGCGGTACCAGGCCTGGTTCTCGGAATAGGACGTGGCTTTCCAACCGTGGTACCGTTTGACCAGATAGCTCGGCAGAGGTTTGGCGTGGTGCATCGCGTTTTCCCAAATTTGCGGTTCGACCGCCGATCTAACGCAAGTTCGAACAAAATTCGAGACATTATCCCGATTGGCCGAAAGGAATTGCAAAGGTCTTTTGTGACAGGTTCGCAGATGCCGTGGGGGCAGAAAGATTGGGGTGAATGAGGTGGACAAGATCGTCTCGCTTGAACAGAAGGAGTCCGTGAGCCTGGATCCGGACCGGTTGAACGGGCTGTATCGGCAATTGGGTGACACGAACGCGGTCGACGTTCTGTGCCGAACGGTCGAGGAGCTGGCAGTACGCCTGTCGAATTGTGAACGGCTCTGGCGTCAACGTGACTGGGCGGGGCTTCGCAAATGCGCCAAGTCTCTGGTCGCAATATCCGAACAGGTCGGCATGACGGCGCTGGCCCGGGTCGCCGGCGACGTGGCCCGGACGGTAGATGCCGGCGATGCAGTGGCGACCGGAGCCACGCTCAGCCGACTGATCCGGGTGGGCGAGCGGTCGCTGACCGCCGTTTGGGATCAACAGAATCTTTCGATATGACGGGTTGCGGGCGAACAACAGGCGGCTAGTGTAGGCGGCACCAGAACAGTCCGAGGCGCCCATGTCCCTGTCTTTTGCACCTTCCGATGCCCCTGCCATTGATCTGCATGTTCTTGCGCAGGACGGGCTCGAGCCTTGGCTGAAGTCTCAGCCCGATGAGACACAGGCCTGGGTAGCCGCGAGCGGATTCACCGGCGCAATCGGGCAGGTTCTGCTGGTTCCCGGACCGACGGGCGCGCCGCAATTCGCGCTGGCAGGCTATGGAACCGACACCCGGCGCGCTCGGGTACGCTTTCCGCTTGCCGCCGCCGCCGAGGTTCTGCCCGAAGGCACTTACCGGATTGCGTCCGGTTTGCCGGCAGACAAAGCCGAAACCGAAGCCCTGGGCTGGTTGCTGACCGGGTACAGTTTCGACCGATATGCCGAACAGTCCGGCGCAAAGGCCCGATTGGTCGCGCCGGACGTTGTGAATGCTCCGCGGATTGAGATCATGGCCAATGCCGAAGCGCTCACCCGTGACCTGGTCAACACTCCAACGGCCGACATGGGACCTCAGGCCCTGCAAGACGCCGTTGAAACGCTGGCGCAGGAGTACGGGGCTCGTTGTGCCGTCACCATTGGCGACAGCTTGCTGGAACAGAACTTTCCCATGATCCACGCGGTGGGTCGGGCCGCTGAACAGGCTCCGCGCCTGATTGAGATGACCTGGGGCACAAGCGGTCCGAAGCTGACGTTGGTCGGCAAGGGCGTCTGCTTTGACACCGGCGGACTGAACCTGAAGCCGGGTGCCTCGATGGGGTTGATGAAAAAGGACATGGGCGGCGCGGCGAACGTTCTGGGGCTGGCGCGCATGATCATGGCGCTGGACCTGCCGCTGCAGTTGCGGGTGCTGATCCCGGCTGTGGAAAACGCGGTGGCCGGCAACGCGTTCCGGCCGGGTGACATCCTGACCTCGCGCAAGGGCCTGACGGTCGAGATCAACAACACCGATGCCGAAGGGCGGCTGGTGCTGGCCGACGCGCTGGCGCTGGCAGATGAGGGCGCGCCGGATCTGGTGATCACAATGGCGACGCTGACCGGCGCGGCGCGGGTGGCGGTGGGGGCGGATCTGGCCCCGTTCTACACCGATGACGATGCCGCCGCGCAGGCCTTGGCGCAGGCCGCTGTTCAGGCGGCTGACCCGGTCTGGCGGATGCCGTTCCACACGCCCTATGAGACGTTGATCGAGCCGGGCATCGCCGATCTCGACAACGCGCCGGCGGGCGGGTTCGCCGGGTCGATCACCGCGGCGTTGTTCCTACGGCGGTTCGTGGAAAATAGCCGGTACATGCATTTCGACATCTACTCCTGGCAAAAGGCCAAAGAGCCCGGCCGCAGCAAAGGCGGGTTGGGGCAAGGGCCGCGCGCCCTGCTGACCGCCCTGCCCGGGATGCTGGGCCTGTGAACCGCGCGTGCGTCATCCGCCCCGTCGTGGACCTGCTGCGCAGCCCCAAGGGCCCGCGCGACCGGCAGCTGCTGTATGGCGACGGCCTGGACGTCACCGAACAATCCGGCGGCTGGTGCCGAGTGGCTTCCGACAAGGATGGGTATCAAGGCTGGCTGCGCGCGGACCAGTTGGGCCCTGACGCCCCGGCCACGCATTGGATCTGGGCCCCGGCGACCCATGCCTATGCGCAACCCGACATCAAAAGCCCCGACCGGGTCAGCCTGAGCTTTGGCAGCCGGGTCGTGGTGCTGTCGCAGCAGGACCGCTTTGTCGAGACCGAGCTTGGGTTCATCCCCGCAGTGCATGTCAAACCGGTCGGAACCCTACTGAACGACCCGGTGGCCGTGGCCGAACTGTTTCTGGGCACCCCCTATCTTTGGGGCGGCAACAGCCGGTGGGGGCTGGATTGTTCAGGCCTGATTCAGGCGGGGCTGCTGGCCTGTGGCGCGGCCTGCCCCGGCGACAGCGGCGACCAAGAGCGGGACCTGGGCACCGCATTACCCGGAGGCACCCCGGCGCAGCGCGGCGATCTGTTGTTCTGGAAAGGCCATGTGGCCTGGGTGTCCGGCGACAACATGCTGCTGCATGCCAATGCCCATCACATGGCCGTGGTATTTGAACCGATGGATCAGGCCATTGCCCGGATCGAAGCCCAGGGCGACGGGCCGGTCACGGCGCACAAGCGGCTCTAATCCGGGTCGACCGAGCGGATCAGCTTGCGTTCCAGTACCCGCAGGACGGCGCGCAGGTCGTGCCCGCGTTTCAGGATGCGCCCGTCCATGCCCACCACCGAATACATCCCCTGCTTTGAACGCAGCCGGGGGTGTTTTTCAACACGATAGATCGGGTGCTCGGCCGTACGTCGGAAGATCGAGAATATGGCAACGTCGCGCAGATTTGATATTCCGTAGTCACGCCATTCTCCGGCGGCGACCATCCGTCCATAGACGGAAAGAATCTGTGACATCTCTTGCCGGTTGAAGGCCACCGGCATCTGGACCGGGCTTGCAGGGTTCCGGCTGGGAGGCTGCATGTTCATGACTTCAGCCTTGCCGGAAAATGCGATCAGATCAAGCCTGTCACGACATGGTGTGGTATTTTTGAACCGCCCGTCAGTGCCGGCGCCCGACCTGGCGGCAGATCAGGATCACCGGCAGCAGGCCCACGGCCAAGATCACCAGCGACGGAACGGCAGCGCCCTCCAACCGTTCGTCCGAGGCCAGCCGGTAGGCCTGAACCGCCAGCGTGTCAAAGTTGAAGGGCCGCATGATCAGCGTGGCCGGCAGTTCCTTCATCACGTCCACGAATACGATCAGCAGCGCCGTCAGCAGCGAGGGCGTGAGGATCGGCAGATGCACCCGACGCAACGTGCCCAATGGCGTCTGCCCCAGCGAGCGGGCAGCGGCATCCATATTTGCATGAACGGTGCTCTGACCGCTTTCATAAGCGCTGAGCGCGGCCGCGAGGAAGCGCACCATGTAGGCCGCCACCAACAACCAGATCGAGCCGGTGACCAGCAACCCGGTCGACACGCCGAAGGTCTGCCGCATCCAGGCGTCCAGCGCATTGTCGAACCCGGCAAAAGGCACGATCAGCCCCACCGCGATCACGCCGCCTGGCACAGCATAGCCCAACCGCGCCGCATAAGCCGCCATGGCCGAACCGCGCCCGGGTCTCAGCCGTTGGAAGAAACCGACGCAGACCGCCGCGCAGACGGTGATCACCGCCGCCGTTCCTGCCAGAGTCAGAGAATTCCGAATGAACCCGAGATAGCGGGCCGAAAGCAGGTTCTGCTCGGACTCCAATCCCATCTGAGTCAGCACTATCACCGGAAGTAGAAAGCCGAACAAAACCGGAATGGCGCATAAAACCCATGCCGCCACAGCCTGCCAGCCGCTCAGCTGTGCAGCGGGCAATGCCGCGTGGCGTTTGCCGGGTTGGTAGTATTTGGCCTTGCCGCGCTGGGTGCGCTCGGTCACGGCCATCACCAGCGCAAAGGCCAGAAGGCACAGCGCCAGCTGCGCCGCCGCCGCGCGGTCGGCCATGGAAAACCAGCTGGTGTAGATGCCGGTGGCAAAGGTCTGGACCCCGAAATAGGCGACCGTGCCGAAATCGGCGATGGTCTCCATCACCGCCAGCAGCACGCCGCCGGCAATCGCAGGCCGCGCCATCGGCAGCGATACCCGCCAAAAGGCCGACCACGGGCTGCTGCCCAGCGCCCGCGCCGCCAGAAAAGCGGTGGCACTTTGCTGCAGAAAGGCCGCGCGCGCCAACAGATAGACATAGGGGTATAGCACCAGGATCAGCATCACCGCCGCGCCCTCGGTCGAGCGGATCTCGGGGAACCAATAGTCGCGCGGGCCCCAGCCGGTCACCTGGCGCAGCGTGGTCTGAACGATGCCGGGATGATCGAGGATGAAGGTATAGGCATAGGCCAGCACATAGGCCGGAAAGGCCAGCGGCAGCACCAATGCCACCTCGAACAGGCGGACGCCGGGAAAACGGGTCATGGTGACCAGCCACGCGGCCCCGACCCCGATGGCGAAAGTCCCCACCGAAACCAATGAGACCAGGATCAGCGTGGTGGCCGCATAGCCGGGCAGGACCGTATCCAGCAGATGCCGGATCGTGTCAGTGCCGCCGGTAACGGCGGCCAGCACCACGGCGACCATCGGCAACAGGCAGGCTGCTGCAACCAGGTAGGCCAGGGCCCCGACGAACCGGGTGCCCAAGGCCCCACGGTTGCGCGATCCATGTTCTGAGAATTCGATCTGGGCCATGGCCTCGGGTCGGCAAAGGTTGCGGTTCCCCTTTAATCGACCAAAAAACTCGGAAACGCCAGTGGGCAGGCACAGGATTCTGCGGCGCATTTGGCCGCAGAACCCCGGGCCGGATCAGTCATAGACGCGCTGATCCTCGATCACCAGCCCGTCCTTGGGCAGCGTGCCGGGTGGCACCACCTGAACGGTGCCCTTCAGCTTGAGAACCTCGACCACCGACTTGGCATAGGTGCCGTCATCGCCGCCGGGGCTTTCGATCTGCACGGTCATCGTGTCCATCTCGCCCTGCCGGGCAGCGATGACGCGAGCCTTGACGATCTCGTCATGCTTGGCGACCAGCGCGGCCACCTGTTCGGGGCGCACGAACATGCCCTTGATCTTGGTGGTCTGATCGGCGCGCCCCATCCAGCCCTTGATGCGGAGGTTGGTGCGGCCACAGGGCGACTGCCCGGGCAGCACCGCCGACAGATCACCGGTGGCAAAGCGGATCAGCGGATAGTCGGGGTTGAGGGAGGTCACCACGACCTCGCCGACCTCGCCTTCCGCCACCGGTGTTCCGGTGCCGGGGGTCACGATTTCGACGATGACATGCTCGTCGATGATCATGCCCTCCATCGCGGCGCTTTCATAAGCGATGTTGCCCAGATCGGCCGTGGCATAGCATTGCAGGCAGGAAATTCCGCGATCGGCGTAGGCCTGGCGCAGGCTGGGGAACAGTGCCCCGCCGCCCACGACAGCCTTCGAGAAGTTCAGAGCGACGCCCATCTCATCGGCCTTGTCCAGGATCACCTTCATGTAGTCGGGCGTGCCGGCATAGGCGGTGCAGCCCACGTCGCGCGCGGCGGTGACCTGAAGTTCGGTCTGGCCGGTGCCCGCGGGCAGCACGGCGGCGCCCACGGCACGCGCGCCGTTTTCAAAGATCATGCCCGCGGGTGTCAGGTGATAGCCAAAACAGTTCTGCACGATATCGCCCCGGCCCACGCCCGCCGCATGCAGGAACCGGCCCATGCGCCACCAGTCGTGATCGACTCCGCCGGGTTCATAGATCGGCCCGGGCGACTGGAACACGTGGGCAAAGCCATGGGCGGGTTTGACGGTAAATCCGCCAAAGGGCGGGTGCTGACCCTGCGCCTTGGTCAGGTCGGACTTGCGCAGAACCGGCAGCCTGGGCAGATCCGCGATGGTCTGGACCGTATCCAGATCGACATCGGCGAAATGGGCCGCGAACCCGGGCGCGGATTTCGCCCGCGCCAGCTGTTCGCGCAGACCGGCCGATTGCTCGGCGGCGCGCTGATCGGCCGAACGGGTTTCCAGAGCATCGTAGAATGTCATCGCCAGATCCTCCATCCGCTCACAGCCACCTTTTGCGGCGACGATAGGACCGCACATCGCGGAAACTCTTGCGGCCTTCGTCGGACATGCCGAGGTAGAATTCCTTGACGTCCGGGTTCTCGCGCAGTTCAGCGGCGGGGCCGTCCATCACCACGCGCCCAGATTCCAGAATATATCCGTAATGGGCAAAGCGCAGCGCCACGTTGGTGTTCTGTTCGGCCAGCAGGAAGGACACACCTTCCTGTTCGTTCAGGTCCTTCACGATGGTGAAGATCTCCTCGACCAGCTGCGGCGCAAGGCCCATCGAGGGCTCGTCCAGCAGGATCGTCTCGGGGCGGCTCATCAGCGCGCGGCCCATGGCGACCATCTGCTGTTCCCCGCCCGAGGTATAGCCCGCCTGGCTGCGGCGCCGCTCTTTCAGACGGGGGAAATAGTTGTAGACCAGTTCAAGATCCTGCTGGATGGCGGCCTTGCCGTCCTTGCGGGTATAGGCCCCGGTCAGCAGGTTTTCCTCGACGGTCAAATGTTCGAAACAGTGGCGGCCTTCCATCACCTGGATGACGCCCTTCTGCACCAGGTCGGCCGGGTCGCGCTCGTGCACGTTCTGGCCGCGATACTTGATCGAGCCCTTGGTGACCTCGCCGCGTTCGGAATGCAGCAGGTTCGACACCGCCTTGAGCGTCGTCGTCTTGCCGGCCCCGTTGCCGCCCAGCAGCGCGGTGATCCCGCCCTTGGGCACGGTCAGGCTGACGCCTTTCAGCACGAGGATCACATGGTTGTAGATCACCTCGATATTGTTGACCTCAAGCAGGGTTTCCGCCTGCACGTCAGTGGTTTGTGCCGCATCCAGCATCAGCGCGTGTCCTCATGCCTGCCCCATTTCGGGGCTTGTCCGGTTCGGGACGGCGGTCAGCCGCCGCCCCGGTGTTCGTGCCGCTTAGTTGCAGCCCGGTTCGATGTTGTTTTCAGCCGCGTATGCGCTCGAGTCTTCCTCGATCAGCGGGCCGATCACGTCCGTATCGGTAGCCTTGAACTCCGAGATCAGAGTCCAGGTCTTGCTGTCTGCATCCCACTGGGTCACGCCCACAAGGGCATCCCCCCCGTGGTTTTCACAGCTGACCGAGAAGGTCGGACCAAAGTTCGGCAGGCCCAGTTCGGCCATCTTCGCTTCGGTCATCTCAAGCGCTTCCATACCGTCGCGCATGTCGCCCGAGGTGATGTCAGCCTTGCCCGAGATTTCCTGTGCCTTCTTGGCGGCCTCAGCGGCCAGCATCGCAGCATAGAGACCGCGGTTGTACAGGACCGTACCGACCTGATCGCCAGCACCGGCGGCCTTGCCAGCGTCGATGACGTATTTCTGCAGGTCGTCATACAGCGGATAGTCCGAGCCGACGTTGTGGAAGGTCAGCGCCTTGTAACCATCCGCGGCCGCACCGGCGGGCATGACGTCATGCTCAGCGCCGGACCACCAGATGCCGATGAAGTTTTCCATCGGGAACCGGATGTTCGCGGCTTCCTGGATGGCCACCTGGTTCATCACGCCCCAGCCCCACATCAGGACATAGTCGGGACGATCGCGGCGGATCTGCAGCCACTGCGATTTCTGCTCCTGGCCCGGGTGATCGACCGGCAGGGCCACCAGTTCGTAGCCATGCTTCTTGGACAGCTCTTCCAGCGTACGGATCGGCTCCTTGCCGTAGGCCGAGTTGTGGTAGACCAGCGCGATCTTTTTGCCGCTCAGATCACCGCCGTTTTCCTCGAGCAGATAGTTGATCGCACCCGACGCACCGTCCCAGTAGTTGGCCGGATAGTTGAACGTGTGGCTGAACACCTTGCCGTTCTTGGCCGAGGTGCGGCCATATCCCATCGTGTGCATCGGGATGTCGTCAGCGGTGGTTTTCGGGATCAGCTGATAGGTGATGCCGGTCGACAGCGGCTGATACACCAGTGCACCTTCGCCCTTGGTCGATTCATAACATTCGACACCCTTCTCGGTGTTGTAACCGGTTTCGCACTCGATGACGTTGGCCGGAACACCACCGATGCCGCCGTCCCGCTCGTTGAGCAGAGTGAAATAGTCCGCGTAGCCATCCGCGAAGGGGATGCCGCCCGCGGCGTAAGGCCCGGTGCGGTAGCTGAGCGACGGGAACACGAGGTCGGCCATTGCCGGCCCCGCGGCCATCAGCGCACCCAGCGCCATGGTTGCCAGTTTCTTGTTCATCGGGTGTCTCCTCCCTTGGTTTGTCCGATGTTGGTTCGGGCTTTGCGCCCCCTTCTTGATTGGGCCGGTCCCTAGTGCGGGAAAGGCCAGAGTCTCAGTTTCTCCTTGGCGACGCGCCACAGCTGCGCCAGACCGTGCGGTTCTAGGATCAGGAACAGGATGATCAGCCCGCCCACGATCACCAGCTGCAGATGCGCCACGATGTCGGTGGGCCAGCCCAGCATGTCCGCGCCCACGACCTTGAGCACCACCGGCAGCAGGACCAGGAAAGCCGCGCCGGCAAAGGATCCGAAGATCGAGCCCAGCCCACCGATGATGACCATGAACAGCACCAGGAAGGATTTCTGGATGCCGAAGACCTCGCCCACCTCGACCGCGCCCAGGTAGATGGCGAAGAATAGCGCGCCTGACACGCCCACGAAGAACGAGCTGACGGCAAAGGCGCTGAGCTTGGCGCGCAGCGGGTTCACACCGATGATTTCCGCGGCGATGTCCATGTCGCGGATTGCCATCCAGGTGCGCCCGGTGGTGCCGCGGGTCAGGTTGCGGGCGATGATCGCACAGGCGGTCAGGAAGATCAGGCAGAACAGGTAGGTCGCCCAGGCCGGCGCGTTGGGGCCGGTGATGATGATGCCAAATACGTCACGCTCGGGCGCGTTGATCTGCCCCGAGGCCGAATAGTTGTAGAACCACGGCACCCGGTTGAAGAGCCACACCAGGAAGAACTGCGCCGCCAGCGTCGCCACCGCCAGGTAGAACCCCTTGATCCGCAGGCTGGGCAGGCCGAACAGAACGCCCACGATGGCGGTGATGCCGCCGGCCAGGATCACATGGATGAACATCGACACGTCGGGAAAGGCGGTCATCAGCTTGTAGCAGGCGTAGGCCCCAACGGCCATGAAACCGCCGGTGCCAAGGCTGACCTGCCCGCAATAACCCACAAGGATGTTCAGCCCGATCGCCGCGATCGCGTAGATCAGGAAGGGCAGCAGCAGCGCGTTGGCCCAATAGTCGTTGATGATGAACGGGATGATCCCGAACGCCACCGCCAGCACCACATAGTAGCGATACCGGTCGAACTTGATCGGGAAAGTCTGGTTGTCGTCCCTGTAGGAGGTCTTGAAGTCTCCGGCCTCACGATAGAACATGTCTTACTTTCCCCATTGTTCCTGCGCCCGGTTGCGGGCTTCGGCGTCCAGTTGGCTGGACCGTTTGGCATATCCGCTCGCCTCCGAGGCGCGCACCAGTTTCATGTAGGCCAGAACGCCCATCACCAGCCCGGCAAAGGCCAAAAGCGCGGCCACGGTCAGCTGATTGGCGGTCAGATCGTTCGAGGTAAGGGCGATGTACCCAAAGGCCCAGAACCCCGCCCACGCAATCACGTTGATGATGGCGATCAGCTTGGTCATGGCCTACACCCTCTCGATGATCTTCTCGCCGAACAAGCCCTGCGGCCGGAACACAAGGAAGATCAGCGCCAGCACATAGGCAAACCAGTTCTCGGTCGCGCCGCCCACCAGCGGACCCACAGCGAACTCGAACAGCTTTTCGCCCACACCGATGATCAGCCCGCCGACGATGGCGCCGGGGATCGAGGTGAACCCGCCCAGCATCAGAACCGGCAACGCCTTGAGCGCGATCAGCGACAGCGAGAACTGCACGCCCGACTTGGTGCCCCACATGATGCCCGCAACCAGCGCCACGAATCCGGCCACCGACCAGACCATGATCCAGATGAAGTTCAGCGAGATACCGACCGACAGCGCGGCCTGGTGGTCGTCGGCCACAGCCCGCATGGCGCGGCCCTGCTTGGTGTACTGGCTGAAGGCCACCAGCGCAGCCACCAGAAGCGCCGCGATGACCGTCGCCACGATGTCGAGATTGTCGATGAAGAAACCGTAGCCGAAGATGTTGTAGGTGGTCTCGTCGATCCACAGGTTGATGCCCTGCGGCAGACCCACGTCCAGCGTCTTGATCTCGGATCCCCACATCAGGTCAGCCACGCCTTCCAGGAAATAGGCCAGGCCGATCGTGGCCATGAACAGGATGATGGGCTCCTGCCCCACAAGGTGGCGCATAACAAAGCGCTGCACCGCCCAGGCCAGCAGGACCATCACACCCATCGTCAGAATGATCGCCAGCAGGGCCGGAACGTTCCAACCGAAATAGTGAATATGCGTGCCGAAGGTGGCGTTGATCAGATGGGCAAACGGCACTTGCCCGTTCATGATCCCCACCAGCGTCATCGCCGCGAACAGGGCCATAACCCCCTGGGCGTAATTGAAGATCCCCGATGCCTTGTAGATCAGCACAAAGCCCAGCGCGACCAGCGCATACAGCACCCCGGCCATGAGGCCGTTCAGAAAGACCTCCATCGCGAAAATCAACTGATCAGGCATCTGCGCCTCCCCTCAATTCTGTGCGGTGCTCAGTCATGGCTGACCCCCAGATAGGCGTCGATGACTTCCTGGTTGTTGCGCACCTCGTCGGGCGTGCCGTCCCCGATCTTCTTGCCGTAATCCATCACGACCACGCGGTCGCTCAGGTCCATCACCACGCCCATGTCATGCTCGATCAGGGCAATGGTCGTGCCGAATTCGTCGTTCACATCCAGGATGAAGCGGCTCATGTCCTCTTTTTCCTCGACGTTCATGCCGGCCATCGGCTCGTCCAGCAGCAGCAGCTTGGGTTCGGCGGCCAACGCGCGGGCCAGTTCGACGCGTTTCTTCAGGCCATAAGGCAGGCGCGCCACCGGCGTCTTGCGGATGTGCTGGATTTCCAGAAAGTCGATGATCTTCTCGACCGCCTCGCGGTTTTCCACCTCTTCCGCCTCGGCCTTGCCGCGCCAGATCGCCTGCTGCAGGATGTTGGTCTTCATGAAGTTCAGGCGGCCGGTCATCACGTTGTCCAGAACGCTCATGCCTTCGAACAGGGCGATGTTCTGAAAGGTCCGGGCGATGCCCTGGCGGGCCACTTCATAGGGTTTCATCTGCGGGCGTTTCGCCCCGTGGAACCAGACCTCGCCTTCCTGCGGAATGTAGAAGCCGGAAATCACGTTCAGCATCGAGGACTTGCCCGCGCCGTTGGGCCCGATGATCGCGCGGATCTCGCCCTGGCGGATGTCGAACGAGATATCCTTAATCGCCACCACGCCGCCGAATCGCAGGGTGATGTTCTTCATCTCCATCACCACGCCGCCGATCTTGCGGCCATCCTCGGTGACATATCCGTCGTCGGATGCATCCAGCATCGTCTACTCCTCAAACTGCGGGTGAACGGGACGGCGGGCGGGGCGATGGCCGCAGGCCGAGCGGCGCACGACCGGCCTCATTCCGCGGCCACCTTCTGATGCGACACCGGCACGACGGGCACGTCGACGATCTGCAGCGTGGCGCTGATCGATCCCTTGCGCCCGTCCTCATAGGTCACCTCGGTCGTGGTCGATACCGCCTCGGACCCGTCATAGAGCGCGGCGATGATGTCGGCGTATTTGTCCTCGACGAACTTGCGGCGCACTTTTCGGGTGCGGGTGATCTCGCCATCATCGGGGTCCAGTTCCTTGTGCAGCACTACGAACCGGTGCACCTGGCAACCCGAAAGCATCTCGTCGGCGGCAACCGACTTGTTGACCTCTTCCACATGGCTGCGGATCGTCTCCAGTACCCGCGGATGGCCCGCCAGTTCCTGGTACGACGCGTAGGCGATGTTGTTGCGCTCGGCCCAGTTGCCCACCGCCGTCAGATCGATGTTGATGAAGGCCACGCAGCGATCGCGTCCATTGCCGAACAGCACCGCTTCGAGGATGTCGGGATAGAACTTAAGCTTGTTCTCGACATATTTCGGCGCGAACATCGAGCCGTCGGCCATCTTGCCCACGTCCTTGGCGCGGTCGATGATCCGCAGATGGCCGCTGCTTTCCTCGATGAACCCCGCGTCGCCCGTGGCCACCCAGCCCTCGGGGTCCTTGGTCGAGGCGGTGGATTCGGGGTTCTTGAAGTATTCAACGAACACGCCGGGCGAGCGATAGAAGATCTCGCCATTCTCCGCGATCTTCAGCTCGACATCGGGCGCAGGCACACCGACGGTGTCGGCGCGCACCTCGCCATCGGGCTGGACGGTGATGAACACCGTCGCCTCGGTCTGACCATAAAGCTGCTTCAGGTTGATCCCCAGAGAACGGTAGAAATCGAAAATCTCAGGCCCGATCGCCTCGCCCGCGGTATACCCGACACGGAACCGGCCATAGCCCAGCGTGTCTTTGAGCGGTCCGTAAACCAGGACATTTCCGATCGCGTATTTCAGGCGATCCATGAAGCCGACGGAGTGGCCGTCCAGGATGCGCCCGCCGACCTTCTTGGCGTGATCCATGAAATAGCGGAACATCCGCTGCTTTATCGGGCTGGCATCCTCCATCCGGATCATCACGTTGGTCAGCTGGGTCTCAAACACGCGCGGCGGGGCGAAGAAATAGGTCGGACCGATCTCACGCAGGTCGGTCATCATCGTGTCAGCGCTTTCGGGGCAGTTCACGCAGAACCCGCACCAATAGGCCTGACCGATCGAGAAGATGAAATCGCCCACCCAGGCCATCGGCAGATAGGACAGGATGTCCTCGTTCCGGGTCAGGTGGTCGAACTCGGCCGAGTTCTTCGCGCTTTCGATCACGTTGCGGTTCGACAGAACCACGCCCTTGGGCTTGCCCGTGGTGCCCGAGGTATAGAGCATCACGCAGGTGTCGTCATAGGTGATTTCGGCGATGCGGCGGTCCAACTCGGCGTCGAGCCGGTGATGCCCGGCGCGCCCCTCGGCCATGATGTCGCTCAGCGCGTTCATCTGGCTGTGGTCGTATTTCCGCATGCCGCGCTTGTCGGTATACAGGATGTGCTTGATCTGGTTCAGGTTGCCCTGGATCTCGATGACCTTGTCGACCTGCTCCTGATCGCCGCAGACCACGTATTTCGCGCCGCAATGGTCCAGCACATAGGCCATCTCTTCAGCGACCGAGTCCTGATACAGCGGCACCGGCACCGCGCCCACCATCTGGGCCGCGACCATCGACCAGTAATGCGCCGGGCGGTTGCGCCCGATCACGGCGATATGGTCGCCCTTTTCAACGCCAATTTCCAGAAATCCCAGCGCCAACGCGCGGATTTCGGCGGCCGTTTCCGCCCAGGTCCAGCATTGCCAGATCCCGAATTCCTTTTCGCGGTAGGCCGGGGCATCCCCGAACTGCGTCGCATTGCGGTTTAGCAGCGCCGGAAGGGAGTGCATCCCCTCGGCGCCCGACTGCGTCTGAGCCAATTCTATCTCTCCTCCCCATCCGGCCCCGGTTTGGGCCGGAACGACGTCGCCGGGTCAGACCCGCGCGCCGCTGCCCCGATTAAGGACAAGGAGGACGATCAGCGTCAACTTTTTCGTGAAGTTTTCCGGAATCTTACGAATTGTTACAACCAATCCCGCAAGATCGGGATCAGCGGAACATCTGCCGCCGGCATCGGGTAGTTCCGCAAGTCATTCGCGCGCACCCATTTCAGCGCCTGACCCTCCTTAGACTGCGGGATGCCCTCCCATTTGCGGCAGGCGAACAGTGGCATAAGCAGGTGGAAATCGTCATAGCTGTGGCTGGCAAAGGTCAGCGGCGCCAGGCACGAGGCCCAAGTGTCGATGCCCAGTTCCTCGTGCAATTCGCGGATCAGGGCGGCCTCGGGGGTTTCGCCCGGCTCGATCTTGCCGCCGGGAAATTCCCACAGCCCAGCCATGGCCTTGCCTTCCGGGCGCTGCGCCAGCAGAACCCGCCCATCCACGTCGATCAAGGCGACGGCAGAGACGAGAACCGTTTTCATGGTCGCAATCCCGGACGCAAAACCGGGCTCCACTTCTGCTGGAATAGCTTTGATTTCACGACCGGTAATCCGCGTTGATCTCGATGTACCCGTGGGTCAGATCGCAGGTCCAGACGGTGGCCTTGCCCTCGCCCAGCCCCAGATCGACCGCGATCACCAGTTCCTGGCCTTTCATGTAGGCGGCGGCGTCTTCCTCGCGATAACTGGGGCTGACCCAACCTTTTTCGGCCACAAGAATATCGCCGAAAGAAATGCTGAGTGTGTCGCGATCGGCCGCCGCGCCGGATTTGCCGATCGCCATGACGACACGGCCCCAATTCGGGTCCTCGCCCGCGATGGCGGTCTTGACCAGCGGTGAATTGGCGATGGCCAGCCCGTGGACCTTGGCATCCGCGTCCGAGGCCGCGCCGGTCACGCGGATCTCGACGAACTTCGTGGCGCCCTCGCCGTCCTTCACCACCTGATGCGCCAGATCCAGCATCACCGATTCCAGCGCCCGCGCGAAATCGGCATTGCCGGTGGCCTCCACGCCCGAAGCGCCGGTCGCGCACAGCAGCAGGCTGTCCGAGGTCGAGGTGTCGCTGTCCACGGTGATGCAGTTGAAAGTCCGGTCGGTCTGCTCGGACAGCATCCGTTGCAGCGCAGGTTGGTCGATCTTCGCATCGGTGAAGATATAGACCAGCATCGTCGCCATGTCGGGCGCGATCATGCCCGACCCTTTGGCAATCCCCGCAATAGAGACTGTTTTGCCGTCAATCTCCACCTGCGCGCTAGCGCCTTTGGGGAAGGTGTCGGTGGTCATGATCGCCCGCGCGGCCTCTTCCAACGCGTCGGCGCGCAGGCCGTCGGTCAGTTCGTCCAGCCGGGCCACGATCCGGTCATGCGGCAGCGGCTCGCCGATCACCCCGGTCGACGAGGTGAACACGCGGTTCTGCGCCACACCGGTCGCCTGCGCCACGGCTTCGGTGATCTGCTCGACCGAGGCCCGCCCGTACTGCCCGGTAAAGGCGTTGGCATTGCCCGAGTTCACCAGGATCGCCGCCGGCCCGTCGCTGGGCCCGCCGATCTTGTCCTGGCAATCCAGCACCGGCGCCGCACGTGTGGCCGAACGGGTGAACACCCCCGCCACCGCGGTACCCGGATCGAGCACCGCCAACATCACGTCGGTGCGGCCCTGATACCGCACCCCGGCGGCGACGGTGGCGAACCGCACACCGTCGATGACCGGCAGATCAGGGAAGGCCGCGGGGGCCAGCGGAGACACCTTGGTGATCTTGGCCACGCCGGGTTACTCCTGAACCAGGTCCAGCTTGCGGACCACGTCCGGGGTCAGGCCCTCGACCTCGGGGCGCTCGACGCTTCCCGCCTGCGTCAGCTCGTCGATCTTGGCCTGAATGGCCTCTTGCCGGACGGATTGAGCCAGTTCATCCCGCACCGCCGCAAACTCGGGCGCTTCGGATTTGCGTTTGTCGTTCAGGATCACCACATGCCATCCGAACTGGGTCTGCACCGGGTCCGAGACCTGACCTTTTTCCAGCCCGATCACGGCCTGTTCGAACTCGGGTACCATCTGGCCCTTGCCGAACCAGCCCAGCGCGCCGCCATTGGGGCCGGACGGACCGGTGGATTTCTCTTTGGCCAGCTCGGCAAAATCGGCGCCGTCGTCCAGTTGCGCCTTGATCTCTTTGGCCTCGTCCTCGGTCGCGACAAGGATGTGGCTGGCGTTGAACTCGTCCTCGCCTTGGAACTCGGCGAACTGCGCGTCATAGGCGGCCTGGATCGCGTCGTCCGTCACTTGAGTATCGGTGATCTGGTTCACCGTCTGCACCGCTTTCAGCGAGCGCTCTTCGTTGGTCAGCATCAGCGCGTTCAGGCGGGTCAGCTCGTCCTGCTCCTGGCTGAGCAATTGTTGCTGGATCAGCTGCTCGACGATGAACTGGTACAGGACCTCGTCTTCCAACTGCTGATACTGCGGCGGCAGGCCAGCCGCAGTGGCAATCACGTGACCCAAAGTGATCTCGTCGCCGTTGACGCGCGCCACAACCGTATCGGCAGAGGGTTCGGTTTCAGCGGCGACAGGCAGGGCCATCATGGCCGCAAGAGCCAGCGATGGCAGAAAAGTGAGACCTTTGGGCATGAATTCATCCTATATTCTGGCCGCGACAGGGCGTGGCGTTGACACTCTGGAACCTGCCGCTTACATCGCTTGCAGCCTTTGACAGGACCATCTTTTCCTCCCAGCTATCTATGGGTTGCGCGCAAGGTGGGCAAGCCTGTCGCAACCAAGACAAGAAAAGATCCGCTGGAGTGAACATGCTGGGACTCGGTACGCTTGCCAAAAAGGTGTTCGGAACACCGAACGACCGCAAGATCAAGGCAACCCGCCCGCTGGTCGAAAAGATCAACGCGCTGGAGCCGGAGTTCGAAAAACTCTCGGATGACGATCTGAAAACCAAGACCGAAGAGCTGCGCAAGCGGGCCAATGAGGGCGAGAGCCTGGACGACCTGCTGCCCGAGGCCTTCGCCAACGTTCGTGAAGGCGCCAAGCGCGCGCTGGGTCTGCGGGCCTTTGACGTGCAGCTCATGGGCGGCATCTTCCTGCATCAGGGCAATATCGCCGAGATGAAGACCGGCGAAGGCAAGACCCTGGTCGCTACCTTCCCGGCCTATCTGAACGCACTGACCGGAAAGGGCGTGCATATCGTCACGGTCAACGAATACCTGGCAAAGCGTGACGCCGAATGGATGAGCAACGTGTTCGGCGCGTTGGGTATGACCACCGGCGTGATCTGGTCGGGCCAGCCCGATGCCGAGAAAAAAGCGGCCTATGCCTGTGACATCACCTATGCCACCAACAACGAGCTGGGCTTCGACTATCTGCGCGACAACATGAAGGCGGATCTGAACGAGGTCTACCAAAAGCACCACAATTTCGCGATCGTGGACGAGGTCGACTCGATTCTGATCGACGAGGCACGGACCCCTCTGATCATCTCGGGTCCATCTCAGGACCGGTCCGATCTCTACACGGCCATCGACGGTCTGATCCCGTCCTTGCAGGACGATCACTATACGATCGACGAGAAGTCGCGCAGCGTGACCTTCACCGATGAAGGCAACGAGTTCCTCGAAGAGCAGCTGCACGCCAGTGGCCTGCTGCCCGAAGGCCAGTCCCTGTACGACCCCGAAAGCACCACGGTGGTGCACCACGTCAATCAGGGCCTGCGTGCGCACAAGCTGTTCCAGCGCGACAAGGACTACATCGTACGCGACGGCAACGTCGTCCTGATCGACGAATTCACTGGCCGGATGATGCCGGGCCGCCGTCTGTCCGAAGGCCTGCACCAGGCGATCGAAGCCAAGGAAGGCGCGCCGATCCAGCCCGAAAACGTGACTTTGGCCAGCGTGACTTTCCAGAACTATTTCCGCCTCTATGACAAGCTGGCCGGCATGACCGGTACCGCCCTGACCGAGGCCGAGGAATTCGCCGAAATCTATGGCCTGGGCGTAGTCGAAGTGCCGACCAACAAGCCGATCGCCCGTGCCGACGAGGACGATCAGGTCTATCGCACCGCGGCCGAGAAATACGCGGCCATGATCGAAGAGATCAAGAAGGCCAACGCCAAAGGCCAGCCGGTTCTGGTGGGCACGACCTCGATCGAGAAGTCCGAGATGCTCAGCGAGATGCTGACCAAGGAAGGCATCAAGCACAATGTCCTGAACGCCCGCCAGCACGAGCAGGAAGCCCAGATCGTGGCCGAGGCCGGGCGTCTGGGCGCGGTGACCATCGCCACCAACATGGCCGGCCGCGGCACCGACATCCAGCTGGGCGGCAACGTGGAAATGAGCGTCATGCAGGCGCTGGCCGAGAACCCCGATACCGACCCGGCCGATCTGCGCGCCCGGGAAGAGGCGCGCCACGCCGAGGAAAAGCAGAAGGTTCTGGAGGCCGGCGGCCTGTTCGTTCTGGCTTCGGAACGGCATGAAAGCCGCCGCATCGACAACCAGCTGCGCGGCCGTTCGGGCCGTCAGGGCGACCCGGGCCGCACCGTGTTCTTCCTGAGCCTTGAAGACGACCTGATGCGCATCTTCGGCTCGGAACGGCTGGACAAGGTTCTGACCACTCTGGGCATGAAAGAAGGCGAAGCGATCGTCCATCCCTGGGTGAACAAATCGCTCGAACGCGCGCAGGCCAAGGTCGAAGGCCGCAACTTCGACATGCGCAAGAACGTTCTCAAGTTCGACGACGTGATGAACGATCAGCGCAAGGTGATCTTCAGCCAGCGCCGTGAAATCATGTCGACCGACGATCTGTCCGAAATCGTTTCGGACATGCGCGAACAGGTCATCGACGATCTGATCGACCAGTACATGCCGCCCAAAACCTACGCCGACCAGTGGGACACCGACGGGCTGCACGCGGCCCTCAAGGAAAAGCTGAACATTGATGTTCCGGTTCAGGAATGGGCGGCCGAGGATGGGGTCGACGACGACGTGGTTCGCGAGCGCCTGATCAAGGCCACCGACGAGATGATGGCCCAGAAGGCCGCCGCCTTCGGCCCCGAGAACATGCGCAACATCGAAAAGCAGGTGCTGCTGCAGACCATCGACAGCAAATGGCGCGAGCACTTGCTGACCTTGGAACATCTGCGCTCGGTCGTGGGCTTTCGCGGCTACGCCCAGCGCGATCCGCTGAACGAATACAAGACCGAAAGCTTCCAGCTGTTCGAGAACATGCTCGACAGTCTGCGCGAAACGGTAACCAAGCAACTGGCCCGCGTCCGCCCGCTGACCGAAGAAGAGCAGCGCGAGATGCTGGCACAGATGCAGGCGCAGCAGGCCCAGATCAAGAAAGCCGCCGAACAGGCCGAGGCGGTGGCCGAGGCGCAGGCCTCGGGCGATGCGCGGCCCGGCTTTGTTGAGGACGACCCGTCAACCTGGGGTAACCCGTCGCGCAACGATCCCTGCCCCTGCGGCTCCGGCAAGAAATTCAAGCACTGCCATGGTCGGCTTGCCTGATTCGGTCAGATTCCCGACATAATGAGTCCGCGTCGCGGCCACATATTGGCCGCGATTGTTAAGCACTCTCCGACTCGCTCCTTCAACTGGGGAGGGTGTCTTGTTTGTAATACGGAACTACGTGACCACAGGTGGCACGGTCGCATGCGCTTTGGCCATCGGCTACCTGATGCAGAACGGACCGGCCTCGCAGCCGGACGTGCAGGAAACACGTCAGGCGATGATCCAGCCGTCTGGTGAAGGCACCGTGATTGCCGGGTTGGAAGGAATCGTGCTGACCTCGGCAACGCCGACCGCGTCCACGGCCCCCGAACCCTCGGCCAAAGTTCCGCCTCGGGCAGAGTCTGCCGTTCCTCAGGCGCAGGTCAACTGCGATCTCCGGGCCCGCGCAATGGCAGCCCCCAACGCGACAGCACGTTTGACCTTGAAGGCCCCCTGCAACCCCGATGAAACCGTCGAGCTGCACCACAGCGGCATGACGTTCAGCGCCCGAACCGACAAGGACGGCCGTCTGGACCTGTCCATTCCCGCCCTGTCGGAATACGCCATTTTCCTGATCTCGTTCCAAAACCAGCGCGGCACTGTCGCCACCACTCACATTCCTGATTTTTCAGATTATGACCGCGTTGCGCTGCAATGGACGGGGGACACCGAATTGCAACTGCACGCGTTGGAGTTCGGTGCATCCTATGGCGAAGCCGGGCATGTCTGGTCGAACACCAGCAGTTCCGGCACCGGGCAGGTTGTCCATTTCGGCATGGCCGGCGCGCGCAATGTCGAGATCTATTCGATCCCCCGCAACGCGGCCGACGCAAATGGCACCGTCGCCCTGAGCGTCGAGGCCGAAGTGACTCCCCGGAATTGTGGACAGGACCTGGATCTGCAAGTGCTCGAGTTGCTGGACGATCAGGGGCTGCGGTCGCGAGAGCTGTCGGTCACCCTGCCGACCTGCGACAGCGGACAGGACTTTCTGGTGTTGAATAATCTGTTCCAAGACCTGACAATCGCCGCAAAGTAACGGCAGGCAGGTCAACAGGTCTTTATGAAGTATCTTCGCGCGACGATGACGGTGTTGTCGTTGATGGCTGGCGCTTCAGGCGCCCTCGCTCAGGACGTCACGCTGACCTCGCATGACGGCAAGGTCGAGATCACCGGGAACCTGTTGGGGTTTGATGGTGAGTTCTACCGTGTGGACACCCAGTTCGGCGAACTGACGGTGGATGGATCCGGCGTTACCTGCGACGGTCCGGCTTGCCCAAGCCTGATCGACTTTGTGGCCGAAGTGCACTTCTCTGGCGCATCGGTGATGGCCGAATCCCTACTTCCGGCGTTGATCGAAGGCTTTGCGCAACGAGAAAACCTGAACGTGCTAAGCGAAGGCACAGACCCTGCGCAGCTTGTCTTTGCCCTGAGGCAGCCGGATCGGACCGCCCTTTTGGCGCGGTTTTTCCTGCGCGTTACGGACACCGACCGCGGTTTTGCCGATCTGACCGCCGATCAGGCAGACATCGCTTTGGCGATGCGCGAAATCCGCCCGCAGGAGGCGGCGGCGGCGCAGGAAAACGGTCTGGGCGACCTGTCCCGACCGCGCCGGTCGCGGGTGGTGGCGCTTGGCGCGCTGGTGCCAGTGGTCTCATTGGACAATCCGATCCGGCAGATCTCGGTTTCGGACCTGGCGCGGGTCATAAATGGCGAGGTCGCCAACTGGGCACAGCTCGGTGGCCCGGATGCCCCCATCGCCGTTCATCTGCCGGATGTGACAACCGGTGTTGGTCAGGCCGTGCAAGACCAGGTGATGCAGCCAGCCGGTGTGCAGGCGCATGAGGACGTGATCCGCCACACCCGCAGCGCGGAACTGGCAGCAGCGGTTGCGCGCGATCCGTTCGCACTCGGTATCGTCAGCCACGCTGACCCGCAAAACGTGCGCAGTCTGCCGCTGGCCGGCGGATGCGGTCACGCATTGCGCGCCACGCGCGCCGCCATCAAGACCGAGGACTATCCGCTGACCCTGCCGATGTTCCTGTATCTGCCGCAGCGGCGCCTGCCGAAGATCGCCCGTCAGTTTCTGGCCTATGTCCAAAGCCCTGAGGCACAGATGGTCATCCGGCAAGCCGGTTTCGTCGACCAGTCCCACGAACTGGTACGTCTTGGGCTTCAGGGCGACCGGTTGGCCAACGCCATCACCTCGGGCGGGTCCGAGGTGGGTCTGGAAGAACTGCAACGGATGATCGAAACTCTGCGCCCGCTGTCGCGCCTGTCGGTGTCTTTCCGGTTCGAGCCGGGATCGTCGCGGCCAGACGCGCAGTCGCGGTCGAACATCCTGCAAATGGCGCAGGCGCTTGAATCGGGCCAGTACGACGGGCGCAAACTGGTCTTCGTCGGTTTCAGTGACGGGGACGGTGCCGCGGAAACCAATGCCCGCATCGCCTTGCGGCGCGCACAGACCGTGCGCAATGCGATCCTTGCCGCGATCGAGACCGCAGTCCCAGAAACCGTCGAGATCGCGGTCGAAGGTTTCGGTGAAGCCATGCCCATGGCCTGCGACGACACGGAATGGGGCCGCAAGGCCAACCGTCGTGTCGAAGTCTGGGTGCACTAGCGGTCAGAGATAACCTTCTGAGCGGAAGCTCAGCTCGGTCGATTTTCCGATGATCAGGTGGTCGTGCAAGGTCAGCCCCAGTGCAGCGCAGGCATCGTTGATGCGGTTGGTCATGTCGATATCCGATTGCGACGGGGTTGGATCACCCGACGGGTGGTTGTGCACCAGGATCAGCGCCGAGGCGTTCAGCTCCAGCGCGCGCTTGGCGACCTCGCGCGGGTAGACGGGTACGTGATCGACGGTGCCCTTGGCCTGTTCTTCGTCCGCGATCAGCACGTTCTTGCGGTCCAGGTAGAACACGCGGAACTGCTCGATCTCGCGATGCGCCATGGTGGTGTGGCAATAGTCCAGCAGTGCGTCCCAGCTGGAGATCACATGCCGCTGCATCACCCTCGCGCGGGCCATGCGATGGGCGCAGGCCTCGAGGATCTTTAGGTCGGTGATGACGGTATCGCCCACGCCCTTGATCTGGCGCAGGCGTTCCACTGGGGCGGTCAGCACCCGGTTGAAATCACCGAACGCGTCCAGCAGCCGCCGCGCCAGCGGCTTCACGTCTTGCCGGGGGATCGAGCGGAACAGGACCAGTTCCAGCAGCTCGTAATCCGGCATCGCCCCCGCGCCGCCCGACATGAACCGTTCGCGCAGGCGTTTGCGGTGGTCCTTGATATACGAGGGCAGCCGACCCGTAGGCAGCGGCGTGACCGGCGCTTCGTCACTTTCGAACAGCGATGGGGCTTCGGCAAAGGCGTCATCGGTCATACGCCCATGATTGCCGCAGAATCGGTTTCCGAATGGTTAACGCGCCTCACCGGCCATGCGGGCCGTGGCGCGGCGCACAACCAGATGCAGCAGGATCGAGAACACCCCCAGCGTCAGCATCGCGGCGAACATCAGGTCGGTCTTGGCCCGGCCATTGGCCAGCAGCATCAGGTATCCCAGCCCCTGCGACGAGCCGACCCATTCGCCAATCACGGCCCCGATCGGGGCATAGACCGCCGCCAGCCGCATCCCCGAGGCCAGCGAGGGCAGCGCCGCCGGGATGCGGATATGCCACAACACGCTGCGTGGGCTGGCCTGCATGGTGCGGGCCAGGTCCAGATAGCCGGGCGGCGTGCGCATAAGCCCGTCGAAGAACGACGAGGTGATGGGGAAATAGATGATCAGCACGGCCATCGCGACCTTGGACCACAGCCCATAGCCCAGCCACAGGGTGAGCAGCGGCGCCAGCGCAAAGACCGGCAGTGCCTGGGTGAACACCAGCATCGGCTGCACCAGCACCCGCGCGGCGCGGGAATTGGCCAGCTGTAGCGCGGTGATGACACCCAGCACAGTGCCGCAGGCCAGACCGATCAACACCTCGATGGCGGTGATCCAGGTGTGTTCGGCGATCAGCCAGCGGTTCTGCCACCACGTCTCTGCCACCAATGCCGGGCCGGGCAGGATGAATTTCGGCAGGCCGGTCAGGGTGACGATCGCCTGCCAGAGGACCAGCGCAAACAGGGTCGCGGCAAGGACCGAGAGCGTCTTCATGCCACTTCCTCGCGCAGCAGTTTCAGCAGCGCGCCCTGCGTTTCCAGCGTCTCGAGATCGTCCACCTTCCGCGGGGCCGGTGCATGAGGCGGTTGGCATGGGGTCAGGCCGTGTCGCGTCATCACCATGATTGACTGCCCCAGACGCGCGGCCTCGGCAGGGTCATGGGTGACCAGCAGAACGGTCCGGCCCTGCAACGCCTCGGCGGCCAGATCCTGCATGTCGGCGCGGGTGCGCGCATCCAGCGCCGAGAACGGCTCGTCCAGCAGGATGATCGGCTTGTCCTCCATCAGGGTGCGGGCCAATGCCACGCGCTGACGCTGCCCGCCGGACAGTTCCGAGGGCTTCTTGGTCATGTGGTCCTGCAGCCGCATCCGCGCAATCAGCCGGGCGCGGCGGTCCTGATCGACCCGTTCGCCGCGCAGCCGCGCGCCCAGCGCCACGTTCTGCGCGACCGTGGCCCTGGGCAGCAGCAGATCGTCCTGCGCCATGTAGGCCACGCGCTCGGCCACCGGCAGCCCGTCGCTGGCGCGGATTTCGCCGGTGAATTCGGCCCCGGTCGCCAACCCGGCGATCAGACGCAAAACCGTGGTCTTGCCGACCCCCGATCCGCCCAGCAGACAGGTCCACTGCCCGGCCTTCAGCGACAGGGTCAGCGGCGCGAACAAGGGCGCGCCGTCGATACTGGCCTGTCCGCTGATGGTCAGATCGGGAGGCGGGGTCATGGGGTCAGGCCCATCTGCCAGAAATTCACCTCGAGCTCAGTCGCGGTGCGGAAGGTCTGGCACAGACGACCCCAACGCGGTGTGGTACGGAAATCCGCCCCAAGTCGCCGTATCAGAGCCGAATCCAGCAGTTCACCCACAGCCTGACAGGCTTCCTGATATTCACTGCTGGAATAGGCGTCGATCCAGTCGCGATAGGTGTCCGAGGTGGCCTCGGCTGCCAGCCGGGTACCGATTTCCCCGTATCCCATCACGCAGGGCGCCAGCGCCGCCAACAGGTCCAGCAGATCACCGCTGAAGCCCGCCTCGAGCACATAGCGGGTATAGGCCAGGTTCTCGGGCCGTTCGGGTGTGGCGAACAACTCGTCCTGGCTGATGCCCTCGGCCTCGCAAATGCCGATGTGAAGCTGCATCTCTTCGCTGATCAGACCGTTCACCGTGCGGGACGCAGCCAGCATCTCGGCATGGGTTTCGGATTTCACCACCGCCAGCGCCCAAGCGCGCGAGAAATGGATCAGGAACACGTAATCCTGCCGCAGGTAATGCAGAAAGGCCGCACGCGGCAGGGTGCCGTCCTTCAGCCCTTCGACAAAGGCGTGGCGGGTATAGTCCCGCCACGGCCCCTGTGCCGCGTCGCGCATCAGCGCGAAGGCTTTGCCGTAGTCGCTCATTGCGCGGTCACGTCGATGGTGATGGCGCTGACCGGGTTGATGCTGTCAATCATGCCGGAGTCTTTCAGGAAGGCCTCGAACCGGGCATAGCGGCCGGCATCAAAGCCTGCGGGGCGCAGGGCGAAACGCGGCAGGGTATCGACCCAGGCGCGGGCGTTCAGCTCGTCCTGCAACTCGGGCGAGGTGGCGGCGAAGATCTCCCAGCTTTTTTCCGGATTGTTCACGATGAACTGCGTGGCCTTCTCGGTGGCGGCCAGGAAGCGGGCGATCTTGCCGGCATCCATCGTCTCGGGGTTGGCCACATAGATCAGCTCGTCATAGGGCGGCACGCCTTCTTCCTCGATGTAGAAGCAGCGGCCCGGAACGCCTTCGATATCCATCTGGTTCAGTTCGAAATTGCGAAAGGCGCCGATCACGGCGTCCACTTGCCCCGTCATCAGCGACGGCGACAGCGAGAAGTTTACGTTGATCATCTCGATATCGTCCAGCGACACGCCATGCGCGTTCAGCATCGCGGTCAGGATCGCCTCTTCGACACCGGCGACCGAAAATCCGATCTTCTTGCCCTTGAGGTCGGCCAGCGTTTTGATCGGGCCGTCCGCCAGCACCAACAGGCAGTTCAGCGGTGTGGCGACCAGCGTGCCGACCCGTTTCAGCGGCAGGCCCTCGTGGATCTGCAGATGCAGTTGTGGCTGGTAGGACACGGCCAGATCGGCCTGACCGGCGGCCACAAGGCGCGGCGGAGCCGACGGATCGGCAGGCGGGACGATTTCGACCTCAAGCCCCTGTTCGGCGAAATAGCCGTTTTCCTGCGCCACGATGATCGGCCCGTGGTCGGGGTTCACGAACCAGTCCAACAGGACGGTCATCTTGTCCTCGGCCCAGGCAGGCGCGGCGGCCAGCAGGGCAAGGGCGGTGATCAGTTTCTTCATGGTCTGCGTTTCCTTTTGCTTCACGACGTTGCGGCGGCGACCAGAACGATCCGGCCGGGCCAATGGGGGTGGAGTTCCTCGGCCGCGCGCCAGGCGCGCAGCCCGGTAGCACAGCAGAGGGCCAGCGTTTTTCCCTTGTTAGGGTCTGTTTTCAGCGCTTCGACCGTCAGTCGGCGGGCGTTGGGGTGGATCGCTTCGGGCGCCTCATCGACGCTGCGCAGATCGACAACCAGGTCGTCCGGGGTCAGCTGCGCGGGCGCGACAAAGGGGAAATGGCCGTCCGGTTCCGGCGCGGTGTCAAAGCGGAAGCCGCTGCTGGTGCAACTGCGCCCGTCCACCTGCACCATCTGGCCCAGCGGCGAGGGATCGAGGCCCAGGATCACGCCCAGCGCCATCTGCGCCTGCATCGCGCCGATCATGCCCACGACCGGGCCCAGAACGCCTGCGGTGGCGCAGCTGGCCCCGCTGTCGGGCGCATCGGGGAATACAGCGCGCAGAGACGGCGCGCCGCCGCAGAACCCGCCGACATAACCCGACAGACCCAGGACCGAGGCGCTGATCAGCGGTTTACCCTGCGCCAGGCAGGTATCCGACAGCGTATAGCTGGCCGCATAGCTGTCGGCGCAGTCCAGAACCAGGTCGACCTCGGCCACCAGATCAGCAGCATTTGCCGGTGTTAGAGCCTGTTTTCGCGCTTCAACGGTGATCTCACCATTCAGCGCCCGGCAGCGTTCGGCGGCGGCTTCGGCCTTGGCGCGGCCGCAATCGGCCTGCGCGAACAACGTCTGGCGGTGCAGGTTCGACAGGTCCACCGTATCGGGATCGACGATGGTCAGATGCCCCACCCCGGCCCCAGCCAGCAGCGGCAGCACGGGCGCGGCCAGCCCCCCGGCGCCCACAACAAGAACCCGCGCGCGGGCAAGGCGGTTCTGCCCCTCGGCCCCGACCTCGGGCAAGATCATCTGGCGGGCGTAGCGGCTCATCGCGTGACCTCGAGCCACTGGCGCACCCTGCCTTCGGGGTCGGCGTTCAGGGTGATGTCGGTCACGACCGAGACGATGTCGGCCCCGGCCTGAAACACGCCCGGCGCGCGCTCGACGCTCATGCCGCCAATGCCGACCAGAGGGATGTCACCCACGCGCCGTTTCCACTCGGTCACGCGCGGAAGGCCCTGTTGGTGCCATTTCATCTTCTTCAGGATGGTCGGATAGACCGGCCCCAGCGCCACATAGTCCGGATCCATCGAAAGCACGCGCTCAAGCTCGTCATCGTCATGGGTGGAGACACCCAGCTTCAGCCCGGCCTTGCGGATGGCGGGCAGATCGGCGTCGTCCAGATCTTCCTGCCCCAGGTGGATCCAGTCGCAGCCCGCGTCGATGGCCGCCTGCCAATAGTCGTTCACCACAAGCACAGCGCCATGGTCGCGGCACAGGGCCTGGGCGGTGGCGATCTCCGCGCGCACCACCGCGTCGGGCTGGTCCTTGATGCGCAACTGCACCAGTTTCACGCCCAAGGGCAGCATCCGCCGCAGCCAGTCGCTATGATCGAAGATCGGATAGAAGCGGTCGAGCGTCATGACAGAAAGGCCTTTCCGATCACGGGGGTCGAGGGTTCGGCCATGTCGCGCGGCTCGATCGGGTCGGCCTGATGCGCGAGTTGCCCGGCCTGCACCGCCAGCGCCATGGCCTGCGCCATCGCCACCGGATCGCCGGCCCGGGCAACGGCGGTGTTCAGCAGAACCGCGTCATAGCCCAGCTCCATTGCGTGGGCGGCGTGGCTGGGCAGGCCGATGCCCGCATCCACCACCAGCGGCACATCGGGAAACTCGGCCCGCATTGCACGCAGGGCGTATTCGTTGTTCAGGCCCCGCCCCGACCCGATCGGCGCGCCCCAAGGCATCAGCACCTGGCACCCGGCGGCCAGCAGGCGTTCGGCCACGATCAGGTCTTCGGTGGTGTAGGGGAACACCTGGAACCCTTCGTCGGTCAGGATGCGCGCAGCCTCGACCAGTTGGAACACGTCGGGTTGCAGGCTGTCGGTGTGGCCGATCAGTTCCAGCTTGATCCATGGCGTGTCGAACACCTCGCGCGCCATGTGGGCGGTGGTGACGGCCTCTTTGACCGTGTGACAGCCGGCGGTGTTGGGCAGGATCAGCACGCCCAGATCGCGGATCATCGACCAGAAGGCCTGACCTGCCCCGCCCGCGCCCTCGCGCCGCAGCGAGACGGTGGCCACGCCCGCCCCGCTGGCTCGGAAGGCCTGTTCCAGGATCGCCGGGCTGGGATATTGCGCGGTGCCCAGCATCAGCGGGTTGGGCAATTTGGTGCCGTAAAACCTTTTCATCCTCAGCCCCCCTGCATCGGTGCGACGACTTCGACCCGGTCGCCCTCGGCCAGTTTGTGCGCGATGCGCAGGCTGGAGGGCACGAATTCCTCGTTCACCGCGGTGGCGACGCGGCCGGAAAAGCCGCATTCGGGCAGCAGCTCGCCAAGGGTTTCGGCGCGCACCTCGCGCGGCTCGCCATTAAGCACGATCTTCATCGACCATCTCCGAATGTGTGTTGTTCAACGCCAGATCGGCCACGCCTTTGGCCAAGGCCGGGGCCAGCAGGTAGCCGTGACGATAGAGGCCGTTGGCATAGATCGTCCGACCCAGCCGGCGGATGCGCGGCAGGTTGTCGGGAAAGGCCGGGCGCAGATCGACGCCGATTTCCAGCACCTCGGCCTCGCCAAAGGCCGGGTTCAGCGCATAGGCCGCGCTGAGCAGTTCCAGCATCGAGCGCGCGGTGATCCGGCTGCTGTCCTCGGATTCGATCATCGTGGCGCCCAGCATGTAGATGCCCTCGCCGCGCGGCACGACATAGAGCGGCATCCGGGGATGCAGCAGGCGTACGGGCCGGGTCAGCGTCACATCGGGGCAGCGGATCACCAGCATTTCCCCCTTCACGCCGCGCAGGTCGTGCAGGATGTCGCGCGCGTGCAGGCCCCGGCAGTCGATGGCGTTGTCCAGCCGCGACGGGGCCAGCGTGCGGTGGAATTCGACCCCCTTGTCCTGCAAACCGCGATAGAGGTCCTGCAGCGCACGGCGAGGGTCCAGATGCGCCTCGTCGGTGAAGAACAAACCTTGCGAGAAACCGTGCAGATCAGGCTCTATTTCGGCAATTTTCGCTTGATCGACCTGCGTGAATCCCTCGGTCCGGCGGGCAAAGCGGCGCAGGTCGGGCAGGTCGCGCGTGTTGGCCACGACCAATGTGCCCTGCCGCGCGACCGGGGTGCGGGCCGCCCACCAGTCGATCGCCTGCTGCCCCAGTCGCAGCACCGGTTCCTCGGCATTTTCATATTCGCACCACGGCGCCAGCATGCCGCCGGCCCACCAGGAACACCCATGCGGACCGGGAGGCCCGCCGGGATCGAACACCTGCACCCGCGCGCCCCGCGCGACCAGCTCCGAGGCCACGGCCAGACCGGCCACCCCGGCGCCTATGACCGACCAGACCGTCACGCCGGCCATACCCGGTGGAAATGATGCACCGGCCCGTGGCCCGAGCCGACCTGCAACTCATCCGCGCGGGTGATTGCGCCTTGCAGGTAGTCATGCGCCTGCGCCACCGCATCGACCAGCGGCAGCCCCTTGGCCAGACCGGCCGCGACGGCCGAGGACAGGGTGCAACCGGTGCCGTGGGTGTTGCGCGTGTCCTGACGGGGCGCGGTGAATTCACCGATGATGCCGTTCTGGTCGATCAGCAGATCATGGCAAGTATCGCCCTTGCCGTGTCCGCCTTTCATCAGGACGGCCCCAGCCCCCAGGGTGCACAGATCATGGCCCTGCGCCACCATTTCCTCGGGCGTTTCTGCGACCAGTCGGTCCAGCAGACAGGCGGCCTCGGGCAGGTTCGGGGTCAGGACGGTGGCGCGGGGCAGCAGCACCTTGCGCAACGTCTGCACCGCCTCGCGCGCCAGCAGGGCATCGCCCGATTTGGCGATCATCACCGGGTCCAGCACGATGGGGCCTGCAAAGCCGGACAGGCCGTCGGCGACGGTCTGGATGATCTCGGGCGTGGCCAGCATGCCGATCTTGACCGCGCGCACGTCCAGATCGGAAAGAACCGCGTCGATCTGCGCGGCGATCACGTCCAGCGGGATAACATGCACAGCGGTGACCGCCTGCGTGTTCTGGGCGGTGACCGCGGTGATGACACTGGCACCGAACACACCTAGCGCCGACATCGCCTTGAGATCGGCCTGAATGCCAGCCCCGCCGCCGCTGTCGGATCCTGCAATTGTCAAAGCGATAGCTACCATGCCGCCCCCATTTGTCATCTGGGGCAATTCCGGCATGGAAAACGTCTGAGTGTTTTAGACCGTTCCCTCCGCCGGTATTGCCCGGATCAGGTTCGATGGGTTGGCTCGCGCCTCTCAGCCCCGGCTCCGGGGCACCCCAACGGTTGGCGCGGACATTCTCAAGGCTGAGGCCGAGAATCAAGGGCCAATTCCGCGCAGTTTCCGGCCAAACTGGACTTAGAAAACAAAAAAGCCGGCGATGATACGCCGGCCTTTCGGTGTCTGGAACGCTGGGATCAGCTTTGCATTCTCTCCCAGAAGGATTTGACGGATGAGAAAAAGCTTTTGGATTCCGGGTGGTTGTCCTCTCCCAGATCGTCGAACTCCTGCAGCAGCTCTTTTTGCCGCGCGGTCAGGTTGACCGGTGTCTCGACCGCAAGCTCGATGAACATGTCACCGATACCGCCGCCCCGCAGCGCAGGCATGCCCTTGGCGCGCAGACGCATCTGCCGGCCCGACTGGCTGCCGGCCGGAATCTGCACCCGGCCGCGGCCACCGTCGATGGTAGGCACCTCGATCGATCCGCCCAGCGCCGCCTTGGCCATGCTGACCGGGACCCGGCAATACAGGTTCGGGCCGTCCCGCTCGAACAGCTTGTGCGGCGTCACCTCGACAAAGATGTACAGATCGCCAGGAGGGCCGCCGCGCATCCCGGCCTCGCCCTCGCCCGCCAGTCGGATACGGGTGCCGGTTTCGACGCCTGCCGGAATGTTGACCGACAGCGCGCGTTCCTTCTCGACCCGTCCCGAGCCGTGGCAGGATTTGCAGGGGTTCTTGATAATTTGCCCAAGTCCAGCACAGGTCGGGCAGCTGCGCTCGACGGTGAAAAAGCCCTGTTGCGCACGGACCTTGCCCATGCCCGAACAGGTCGGGCAGGTGGTTGGATCAACTCCGCCTTCGGCGCCGGTGCCTTCGCAGGACGAACAGGCTACGGCGGTTGGCACGTTGATGGTTTTCTGCAGCCCCGAGTAGGCCTCTTCCAGCGAAACCCTCAGGTTGTAGCGCAGGTCCGAACCGCGAGCAGCACGGCGTCCGCCGCCGCCACGCTGTCCACCCATGAAATCGCCGAACAGGTCATCGAACACATCGGAAAACGCGCTGGAGAAATCGCCCGATCCAAAGCCGGCGCCGCGCTGGCCACCGCCCATGCCATTCTCGAACGCAGCATGGCCAAACCGGTCATAGGCGGCTTTTTTTTCAGCGTCGCGCAGAACGTCATAGGCCTCGTTGGCCTCTTTGAACAGGGCCTCGGCGTCCGGGTTGTCCTTGTTGCGATCGGGGTGCAGCTCTTTCGCCTTCCGGCGAAAAGCCTTCTTGATCTCATCCGCCGAAGCACCCTTGGACACGCCGAGCACTTCGTAATAGTCGCGTTTTGACATCGGTATTTCCTTCTGCCTCAACGTAAACGGGCCGGCCCGGCATCCGGACCGGCCCGAATTGGCCCGGTTACCCGTTAGTTGCGCTTGTCATCGTCCAGGTCTTCGAACTCGGCATCGACGATGTCGTCATCGCCGGGCCCCGCATCGGCGGCGGCCGGTTCTTCGCTGGCCTCTTCAGACTGCGCCTTGTAGATCGCCTCGCCCAGCTTCATGGACGCTTCGGTCACGTTCTGGATGCCCGACTTGATCTTGTCGGCATTGTCCGATTCCAATTCGTCCTTGAGCGCGGCCACGGCCAGTTCGATCGCCTCGACGGTCGCCGGATCGACCTTGTCGCCATGCTCCTCGAGCGATTTCTCGGTCGCGTGGATCAGGCTTTCGGCCTGGTTCTTGGCTTCGACCAGTTCCTTGCGCTTGCGGTCGGCTTCGGCGTTCTCTTCGGCGTCCTTGACCATCTTTTCGATGTCTTCCTCCGACAGTCCGCCCGAGGCCTGGATCGTGATCTTCTGTTCCTTGCCGGTGCCCTTGTCCTTGGCCGAAACCGAGACAATGCCGTTGGCGTCGATGTCGAAAGTCACCTCGATCTGAGGCATGCCGCGCGGGGCCGGCGGGATGTCTTCAAGGTTGAACTGGCCCAGGATCTTGTTGTCCGCAGCCATTTCACGCTCACCCTGGAACACCCGGATGGTCACGGCGTTCTGGTTGTCCTCGGCGGTCGAGAAGACCTGGGACTTCTTGGTCGGGATCGTGGTGTTGCGATCGATCAGGCGGGTAAACACGCCGCCCAGGGTTTCGATGCCCAACGACAGCGGGGTTACGTCCAGCAGAACCACGTCCTTGACGTCGCCTTGCAGAACACCGGCCTGGATCGCAGCACCCATGGCCACGACTTCGTCCGGGTTCACGCCTTTGTGCGGCTCTTTGCCGAAGAACTTGGTCACCTCTTCGATGACTTTCGGCATCCGGGTCATACCACCGACCAGAACAACCTCATCCACATCGCTGGCCGAGATGCCGGCGTCTTTCAGAGCGGCCTGGCAGGGCTTCAGCGACTTCTTGATCAGGTCGCCGACCAGCGATTCCAGCTTGGCACGGGTCAGCTTCATGACCATGTGCAGCGGCTGGCCGTTCGCGCCCATCGAGATGAACGGCTGGTTGATCTCGGTCTGGGTGGTCGAGCTGAGCTCGATCTTGGCCTTCTCTGCGGCTTCTTTCAGACGCTGCAGCGCCATCTTGTCCTGGCTCAGGTCGACGCCGTGTTCTTTTTTGAACTCGTCCGCCAGGTAGTTGACGATGCGCATGTCAAAGTCTTCACCGCCCAAGAAGGTATCGCCGTTGGTCGATTTGACCTCGAACAGGCCGTCGTCGATTTCCAGGATGGTCACGTCGAAGGTACCACCGCCAAGGTCATAGACCGCGATGGTCTGGCTGTCCTGTTTGTCCAGGCCATAGGCCAGCGCGGCGGCAGTCGGTTCGTTGATGATCCGCAGCACTTCCAGACCGGCGATCTTGCCGGCGTCCTTGGTGGCCTGACGCTGGGCGTCGTTGAAATAGGCCGGCACGGTGATCACGGCCTGCGTGACTTCTTCACCCAGATAGCTTTCAGCGGTTTCTTTCATCTTGCCGAGGATGAAGGCCGAGATCTGGCTTGGGGAGTATTTCTGCCCGCGGGCCTCGACCCAAGCGTCGCCGTTGCCGCCATCGACGATGGCGTAGGGCACCATTTTCTTGTCCTTCTGGACTTCTGCGTCATCCACACGACGCCCGATCAGGCGCTTGACGCCAAAAATCGTGTTGTCGGGGTTGGTGACCGCCTGGCGTTTCGCCGGCTGCCCGACCAGTCGCTCGTCTTCGGTGAAGGCGACGATCGAGGGCGTGGTCCGCGCCCCTTCCGCGTTTTCGATGACCTTCGGCTGCGCGCCGTCCATGATGGCTACGCACGAGTTGGTGGTCCCGAGGTCAATCCCGATTACTTTTCCCATTTTTCGATCCCTTTCTTTTCAAGGCGATGTCCCGAGGCCGGAACCCGTTACGGCATCCCTGCCCCGATCTGCTGGGCGCGACAGGTCTACACCATCGCGCGTCCCGGCGTATATAAGGGCGAGGCCTGAGGCCTGCAAGCGTTGTGAAATGCAGGTTTTCGGGAATTTTGGGCCTTTTTCGGCAAGGATTTCAAAAGGAATGAGGTTTCTGTCATGACGCGCCTGAATTTACGGGGGTTCGACATCCGAAAAGGCCATCTGGACGGCGCCGCTCAGCGGCAGATCATCGAGCTTCTGCGGCCGATTCTGAAAGCCGCTCCGCTGTTTCATCCCAGCACCGCTTCGGGGCGCAAGATGTCGGTGCGCATGACGTCTGCCGGAACGTTGGGCTGGGTGTCGGACGGGGCCGGATACCGGTACCAGGACGCGCACCCCAAGGGCATGGCGTGGCCCGCCATTCCGGACCCGATCCGGTCGATCTGGCGCGACCTTGCCGGAACCTCTCGAGACCCCGATTGCTGTCTGATCAACTATTACGGCGAAGGCGCAAAGATGGGGATGCACCAGGACAAGGACGAGGCCGATTTCTCGTGGCCGGTCCTGTCGGTTTCGTTGGGCGATGACGCCTTGTTCCGGATCGGTAACACGACCCGCGGCGGCAAGACCGAGTCCGTCTGGCTGAGTTCCGGCGACGTGGTCGTCATGGGCGGTCCCGCCCGGTTGGCCTATCACGGCATCGACCGGATCCGGTTCGGGTCTTCGCGCCTGCTGCCCAAAGGGGGCCGGATCAACCTGACGCTGCGCGTGGCAACCTAACGGCGCGCATCCCAGCTTTTTGAGATGTGCTTGCGGGTAAAGAACTCTCCCAGCAACCCGATCATCATCAGCGCGATACCGACCCACAGCGCATATTCCCAGCTGGAGTTGCGCGGAAAGTAGTTGCGAAACACGAAACCGCGGCACTGATCGATCACGTGAAACAACGGGTTCCAGGCGAACATGGCCAGCATCCATCCGCCCAGCGCATTGCCTACGAACATCTTGCCCGAGAAGATCATGTTCATCCGGCGATAGACATTGCTCAGTATGGTGGAGGTCTGCGGCATCCACGGCTTGAGCGCCATGAAGACCAGACCGACCGCGCAGCCGGTGTACCACGCAAGGATCAGCATGGCGAACGCACCGCCCGGGTCCTGCATCTCGATCGGATTGACCGCAACGCTGTAGACGAAAAGGATCACCAGGATTGAAACGACCTGCGTGTACAAGGTCCCGAAGGCCGCGGCCAAAAGCAGAACCATCATGTTCATCGGCGAATGCAGCATCATGGGATTGTTGGTGCCTCCAAGCCCCGCGATCGCACCGACGGACTTGATGTGCGTCATGAAAAGAAAGATGCCGGAAAGGATGTACAGGATGAACTCACCCCGGATCTTGGCCACCCGTCCGCCCAGAAACGACATGATGAAATAGAACACGGTCGCCATCAAAACGACCTGGACGATGTTCATCATGATGGCGATTACGGCGTTGGAATGCTGCGAGCGGATGTTGCGGACCACGGCGTGAAACACCAGTTCCGCAAGGTTGAATGCCCCACCCACAAGGCTGCTGCTTCGCTTGTAATAGAACACTCGAACGCTCTTTCCCGGTTTTGTTCCGCCAGCGTGGCACGAATTCCTTGCCGTTCCGTATCCGGCACAGCATAAGTTCGTCAGGTTTTCGGATCAACAAGCCATGGAAACGGAGCATTTTTGTGACCTATGACGACCTCATCCCCGTGATCAGACGCCTTGCCCTGGAAGCGGGCGACAAGATCATGGAGATCTACGATGCCGATGATTTTGACGTGAAGGTCAAATCCGATTCCAGCCCCGTGACCGAAGCCGACGAAGCCGCCGATGCGCTGATCTCGGCCGGGCTGCGCGCCGCCTTTCCCGACATCCTGCTGGTGACCGAGGAACAGGCCGCGTCGCACAGCAAGCAGGGCGACACCTTCCTGATCGTCGATCCGCTGGACGGCACCAAGGAATTCATCAACCGACGTGGCGATTTCACCGTGAACATCGCGCTGGTCGAAAACAGCGTGCCCACCCGCGGCGTGGTCTATGCCCCGGCCCGCGGGCGCATGTTCTATACCCTGGCCGATGGCCGATCGGTCGAAGAAATCGGCGCTCTGGACAAGGACAAACCGGGCGAGGTCACGCCGATATCAGTCTCTGATCCGGACAATTCGGCGCTTTTGGTGGTGGCCTCGAAATCGCATCGCGACCAGGCCACGGATGACTACATCAACAAATACCAAGTCAAAGACAGCAAGTCGGCGGGCTCGTCGCTGAAATTCTGCCTTGTGGCCACGGGCGAGGCCGACCTCTACCCGCGCGTCGGCCGCACGATGGAGTGGGACACCGCCGCTGGCCACGCGGTGCTGGCCGGTGCCGGGGGCCATGTGGTGCGTTTCGACGACCACGCGCCGCTGACCTACGGCAAGGAAGGCTATGCCAACCCGTTCTTCATCGCCTATGCCCCGGGCGTCGAACTCAAGGAGGCCTGATGTCGGTTCTGATCGCGATCCCCGCCCGCTATGCCTCGACCCGCTATCCAGGCAAACCGCTGGTGCCGCTGACCGGCGCAACGGGAAAGTCCATGACCCTGATCGAGCGGTCCTGGCGCGCGGCCATGTCGGTTTCGGGCGTCGACCGTGTGGTGGTGGCCACCGATGACGACCGCATCCGCGCTGCAGCCGAGGGCTTTGGTGCCGAGGTGGTGATGACCTCGGAAAGCTGCGCGAACGGCACCGAGCGCTGCGCCGAGGCGCATGACAGGCTGGGCGGCGGGTACGAGATCGTGGTCAACCTGCAGGGCGACGCCCCCCTGACCCCGCATTGGTTCATCGAGGATCTGGTCAATGGCCTGCGCGCCGCGCCCGAGGCCGGCGTGGCCACGCCGGTGCTGCGGTGCGACGGCGAGGCGCTGAACGGGCTGCTGAACGACCGCAGGCACGGCCGCGTGGGCGGCACCACCGCCGTCTTCGCGACCGATCACAGCGCGCTTTATTTCTCGAAGGAAGTGATCCCCTTCACGGCCGAAACCTATGCCGGGTCGGATCCGACGCCTGTGTTCCACCATGTGGGCGTCTACGCCTACCGCCCCGACGCGCTGGCCGCCTATCCGGGCTGGCCAGTCGGACCGCTGGAACGGCTCGAGGGGCTGGAACAGCTACGGTTCATGGAAAACGGGCGCAAGGTTCTGTGTGTCGAGGTCGAGGCAAAAGGCCGCCAGTTCTGGGAGTTGAACAATCCGCAGGACGTGGCCAAGATCGAAAGCATGATGTCCGCGATGGGGTTGGAATAGGCGCAGATTCCCCGTTCCCCGCGGGCAGCCTGGCAGCTAACCCATGACCGGCAAACATTCGGCAGGACCACGGATGACCAATATACTTGTGACCGGCGGCGCCGGATATATCGGATCTCATGCCTGCAAGGCGCTCGCGCAAGCGGGCTATGTGCCCGTGACCTATGACAACCTTGTCACCGGCTGGCAGGATGCGGTGAAATTCGGCCCGTTCGAACAGGGCGATCTGCTGGACCGCGCCCGGCTGGATCAGGTCTTTGCCAAATACCAACCGGCGGCGGTGATGCATTTTGCCGCGCTCAGCCAGGTCGGCGAAGCCATGAGCGAGCCGGGCCGGTACTGGCGCAACAACGTCACCGGATCACTGAACCTGATCGAGGCTGCCGTGGCCGCCGGTTGTCTGGATTTCGTTTTCTCGTCCACCTGCGCAACCTATGGCGACCAGGACAACGTGGTGCTGGACGAATCCACGCCGCAACACCCCCTGAACGCCTATGGCGCCTCGAAACGCGCGATCGAGGACATCCTGCGCGATTTCGAACAGGTGCACGGGCTGAACCACGTGATCTTTCGCTATTTCAACGTGGCCGGTGCCGACCCCGACGGCGACGTGGGCGAGTTCCACCGTCCCGAGACCCATCTGGTTCCGCTGTTGTTGGACGCGATCGACGGCAAGCGCGACGCGCTGACCGTCTATGGCACCGATTACGACACGCCCGACGGCACCTGCATCCGCGACTATGTCCATGTCTGCGACCTGGTGGATGCGCATGTGCTGGGCCTGCACTGGCTGGAACAGGGCAAGGGCAGCCGGGTGTTCAACCTGGGCACTGGCACCGGGTTTTCGGTGAAAGAGGTGATCGCGCAATCGCACAGCGTGACCAACCGCGAGGTGCCCTTCAATGTCGGTCCGCGCCGGGCGGGCGATTGCACCAAGCTGGTGTCAGGTTCGACCCGGGCCGAGGCCGAGCTGGGCTGGCGGCCCAAACGGTCGCGGCTGGAGGTGATGATCGCCGATGCCTGGCGCTGGCATCAGAATGGCCATTACGAAAAGTGATCGTGCCATGGGCGCAGCTGTGAAAACCGACGAAAACGCCCCGGGCTGGGTTCGCAGATACCGCCTGCGCCTGAAGCGCAAGCGCCTGTTGTGGCGGTCCTTCCGCAGCCGACACGCGTTGACGCCGGTTTCGGACAAGACCCGTCTGATCGCGCCCACCGACATTCTGGCCTTTACCACCCTGCGCAACGAGATCGAGCGCCTGCCCTGGTTCCTGCGCCACTATCGCCGGCTGGGGGTCGATCATTTCCTGATGGTCGACAACGGCAGCGATGACGGCTCGGTCACCTATCTGCTGAACCAGCCCGACGTATCGCTGTGGCAGACCGGGGCCAGCTATCGCGAGGCACGGTTTGGGCTGGACTGGTTGACCTGGTTGCAAATGCGGCATGGCCATGGTCATTGGACACTGATGGTGGATGCGGACGAACTGCTGATCTATGCCCATCACGACAGCCGCGACCTGCGCGATCTGACGGGTTGGCTGGACCAAACCGGACAATCGGCCTTTGGCGCGCTGATGCTTGATCTATACCCGAAAGGCGCGTTGGGCGGAGCGCCCTATGACCCCGAGACCGACCCGGCCGAAACTTTGAACTGGTTCGATCCCGGCCCTTACAGGGCGCGTCGGCAAGAGCCGCTGGGAAACCTGTGGGTGCAAGGCGGCGTTCGCGAACGCGCCTTCTTTGCCGATTGCCCGGACCGGTCTCCAACTCTGAACAAGATCCCGCTGGTGAAGTGGGACCGTCGCTATGCCTTTGTGAACTCCTGTCACTCGGCCCTGCCCCGACACCTGAATTTTGCCTATGACGGGCCCTCCGGGCAAACCCCCTCGGGCGTCCTGTTGCACACGAAATTCCTGCCGCAAGTCGTCGAGAAGTCGCGTATCGAAAAACAAAGGCGCCAGCATTTTCATGATCCCGACCAATTCGGGCCATACTATGATGGCATCATTGCCGGACCTGACCTTTGGACTCCACAATCAGAACGGTATTCAGGCTGGGCGCATCTGCAGAGCCTTGGGCTGCTGTCAGCGGGCGGGTGGACGTGAACGGGGAATCCTGTGCCCCAAAAACCCATGCTTGGCTAACGGCTTTTAAATACATTGCTTCGCAAGGTGCGAAAATGTCATAAAACGTTAGTGTCCGGCTCCCGTCTGACCAAATGCGGACCCCGGGCATGCTCGCGTATTACAAGAAGGTTGGGCAGCGCGTGAGCCTTTTGGATTCTTACCGGATGAGACTGCGGCGCAAGCGCCGTCTTGTGCGCTGCATCCGCCGAAGACGCGATCTGCGCACCGTCCGCAACAACACCCGGCAGATCCGGTCCGGTGATGTTCTGCTGATGAGCGTCGTGCGCAACGAAAAGATCCGCCTGCCCTATTTTCTGAACTATTACCGCAAGCTGGGCGTCCGGCATTTCCTGTTCGTCGACAATGACAGCACGGATGGCACGCTGGACTATCTCAAGGCGCAGCCCGATGTCTCGGTCTGGTATACGAATGCCAGCTATCGCCGTTCCACATTCGGCATCGACTGGTCCAACTACCTGCTGCGGAAATACGCCCATGGACACTGGGTCCTGACCGTAGATCCGGACGAGTTCCTGATCTATCCGTTCTGCGACACACGTCCCATCGACGCGCTGACCGACTGGTTGGACGGCACCGGGGTGCGCAGTTTCGGGACGATGCTGCTGGACATGTATCCCGAGGGGCCGATTCAGGACGCCACCTATCACGAGGGGCAGGACCCGTTCGAAATTGCCGCATGGTTCGACTCGGGCAACTACATGATTACCAAGAACCCGGCCTATGGAAACTTGTGGATCCAGGGCGGGCCACGGGCAAGGGTTTTCTTTCAGGACAAGCCCTTGAAAGCGCCCGCGCTGAACAAGATCCCTCTGGTCAAATGGGATCGGCGCTATGTCTATGTCAGCTCGACCCATGCGCTGCTGCCGCGCGGCCTTAACCAAGTCTATGACGAGTGGGGCGGCGAGAAAACCAGCGGCGCATTGCTGCATGCGAAGCTGATCAACACGCTGGGTGACAAAGCCCGCGAAGAACTGCAGCGCGGCGAACACTACCGCGCGTCTGGCGAATACAGGGCCTATGTCGATCAGTTGGAGAGCAAACCGGTTTTGTGGTGCAAATGGTCCGAGAAATACATTAATTGGCGCCAACTTGAGATTCTGGGTCTGATGTCCAAAGGGAACTGGGCATGAGCGGGACCCTGGGCATCGTGATGCTGGTCCATACTGCGCTGGACCGGGCTGAGCAGGTTGCCCGGCACTGGACCGCGGCAGGTTGTCCGGTGGTCATCCACGTCGACCGCAAAGTCGACCCGGCCGTGTTCGAAGATTTTGTCGCGGCCTGTGGTGATGATCCGCTGATCCTGTTCTGCGACCGCCAGGCCTGCGAGTGGGGCGGCTGGGGTATCGTTGCGGCTTCGCAATCTGCCGCGACGCTGATGCTGGAGCGCTTTCCCGACGTACGCCATGTCTTTCTGTCATCGGGCTCTTGCCTGCCATTGCGCCCGGTTCAGGACCTGATCGATTACCTGAGCGACCGGCCTCGCGTGGATTTCATTGAAAGCGCCACCACCGCCGATGTCAGTTGGACCGTGGGCGGGCTGGACCTTGAACGCTTTACCCTTCGGTTTCCCTTCTCGTGGCGCAAACACCGCAAGCTGTTTGACCGCTTCGTCAAGCTTCAGCGCGCGGTCGGATATCGGCGGACAATCCCCAACGGACTGATCCCGCATATGGGCAGCCAGTGGTGGTGCCTGACTCGGCAGACCCTGACCGCGATCCTGCAAGACCCCAAGAGAGAGGTCTATGATCGATACTTCCGGCATGTCTGGATCCCCGACGAAAGCTATTTCCAGACGCTGGCGCGGCTCTATTCCACCCAGATCGAAAGCCGATCGCTGACCCTGTCGAAATTCGACTATCAGGGCCGCCCGCACATCTTCTATGACGATCACCTGCAGTTGCTGCGCCGATCCGATTGTTTCGTCGCCCGCAAGATCTGGCCGCGCGCCGACCGGCTGTATCAGGCGTTTCTGAACGATCAGTCCCTCGCCGGAAAACCCGCCGAGCCCAATCCCGGCAAGATCGACCGCGTTTTCTCCAAAGCGGTCGAGCGTCGTACCCGCGGCCGCGACGGCCTGTACATGCAAAGTCGTTTTCCCCGCCATGGCAGCGAAAACGGCCTGACCGCGTTTCCTTACTCCGTGTTTCAGGGTTTTTCCGAGTTGTTTGAGGGCTTTGAAAGCTGGCTGGGCAATGCGTCAGGCGCCCGCGTCCATGGGCATCTGTTCAACCCCACGCGTGCCGAGTTTGCCGAAGGCGAGACCATCCTGAACGGGTCCCTCAGCGACAACGCCGTTTTACGCGACTACAATCCGACGGCTTTTCTTTCGAACCTGATCTGGAACACCCGGGGCGAACGCCAGTGCTTTCAATTCGGCCCCGCTGACACCCAGAAGATCAATTGGTTTCTGGCGCGAGACAAGAACGCACAGGTCTGCGTAGTCACCGGTGCCTGGGCTGTTCCGCTGTTTCGGTCGAACATGAATTTCGCCGACATCCGCGCCGAAGCGGCCCGCCTGCAAAAGATCGAAACCGAACAGCTTGAGGTTCTGGATTCCGTGTGGACCAAAGCGCGCGTGCATGTCTGGTCAATGGCCGAATTCGTCGAATCCCCGATGGAACATCTGCAAACCGTTCTTGAAGAGATGGGCGCGACGCAGCCCAGCCATCTGATCGAGGCGCCGACGATGGTTGATCTGGCCGGGTTTGGAAAGTTCCTGCAAAACCTCAAGAACCAGGGAATGCACCCTCACCTGATGGGCGACTTTCCTGCCGACGATGTATTCGGCAATCAGACCCGCCCGTATCGCAAGCCCTACCTGGTGCAATGACCCCGCATGCCGACCGACTTTGACTATTTCATCATTCTTGCCGAAATGCGCACCGGGTCGAACCTGCTGGAGGCAAACCTGAATGCGTTGGACGGCGTGCAGTGTCATGGCGAGGCGTTCAATCCCCACTTCATCGGATACCCGAAAGCAACCGATGTGCTGGGATTTTCACTGGAAGACAGGGATGCTGCGCCGGACCGCCTGATTGAAGCAATGCGTTCCGCGCCGGAGGGTCTGCACGGGTTCCGGTTTTTTCACTCGCACGACCCGCGGGCCCTGACGATGGCGCTGAACGATCCGCGCTGTGCAAAGATCATTCTCAACCGCAACCCGTTGGACAGCTACATCTCGCTCAAGATTGCGCGGGAGACTCAGCAGTGGATGCTGACCAACGTCAAACGCAGGCGCGCCACCAAGGTTGCGTTTGATGCGGACGAGTTTCGGGACTACGTGGATGAGCAGCAGGCGTTTCAGCTGAGTTTGGTCAATCAGCTGCAAAAAACGGGCCAGACCGCATTTTACATCGGTTACGAGGATCTGACCCAACTGGATGTTCTGAACGGACTGGCGGCGTGGCTGGGGATTGAGGCGCGTCTGGATCAACTGGCCCCGGATCTCAAACCTCAGAACCCGGAACCGGCCCTGTCCAAAGTGACCAATCCCGAAGCCGTGGATGAGGCCCTTGCGGCGCTGGACCGCTTCAACCTGCACCGAACGCCGAACTTTGAACCACGACGGGGCCCGGCCGTTTCGCGTCATATCGCGGCCGCGGAAACGCCGCTGATGTATCTGCCGATCCGTGGTGGACCGGAACAGATCGTGGCCCAATGGATGTCCGATCTGGATGGCGGCGAGCTGATCACCGACCGAAACCAGAAACAGGTGCGCCGCTGGATGAAGGCGCATCCGGGTCACCGGAAATTCACGGTCCTGCGACACCCGTTGGCGCGGGCGCATTCAGTGTTTTGCGAACGGATCCTCGGCACCGGGCCCGGCGCATATGCCGGAATCCGCAACCGGCTGCGCAACGGGTTCAAGTTGCCGATCCCGGGCCAAGTGCGCGATGGAAACTATTCGCTCGAGCAGCACTATCAGGCGTTTTCGGCGTTTCTTGAGTTTCTGCAGCTGAATCTCTCTGGCCAGACCCCGATCCGGGTCGACGGGCTGTGGTGCACGCAGGCCCGCATGCTGGAGGGGATTGCGGGCTTTGCCCTGCCCGACCTCATACTGCGCGAGGAAGAGATGGCCACCGCGCTACCGGATCTGGCCCGCGGCCTAGGGCACAATGCCCCGCCGAAGCCCGGCGTGCCCGCGCCGGACCAGCCCTATTCGTTGGATCAGATCTACGATGACAAGCTCGAGGCGCTGGCCGAGGAAGCCTATCAGCGCGACTATCTGCAGTTCGGATTCGGAAAATGGCGGCCTATCAGGGCCGCACGGTGATCAACGTCCCTTCGTTCACCATCGCATAGATCTCTTCGATCTCTTCGTTCTTGACGGCGATGCAGCCAGCGGTCCAATCCGGTGTCTTCTTCGCGCGCTTGAATTCCTTGCGCAGGTTCGGTTGGCCGTGAATGAAAATGTCTCCACCCGGGTCGAAGCCCATCGCCTTTGCCTTGGCGATATCCTGGCTGTTGGGATAGGAAATCCCCAGCGACAGGTGATATCGGCTGCGAGGGTTGCGGCGGTCGATCAGGTAACTGCCTTCGGGTGTGCGACCGTCTCCGCGCTTGACCTTTGTGCCGCTTGGAGCGAACCCAAGCTCGACATCATATTCGCGCAAGATCTGCTCGTGATGCAGCAGGTACATCTTGCGCGCGCCCTTGTTCACCACGATGGATGTCACCTCGGGTCCGTTATAGGTCAGAAACCGGGGGCCCGCACTTCCACAAGCCGAAAGGCTCAGTGTTGCCAGTGCACCCAATCCAAATGCTCGACGATCCATGATTTCACTGCCTGCTCGTTTTTTCGCATAATGCCAAAATCCGGCAGAAACGGAAATCACTTTTTGCTGTTCATATGCTCGGTCAGGCGGCGTTCGATCGACTCAAGCCGGTCCAGCACCTCGTCCCGATAGGCATCCGTCTTGACTTCATCCTCGGCGTGGTGGGCATCCTGCATCGAATTCACAATCAGACCGACCAGCAGGTTCACGACCGCGAAGGTCGTGACCATGATGAAGGGCACGAAGAACAGCCAGGCGTAGGGATAGACCTCCATCACCGGGCGCACGATGCCCATCGACCAGCTTTCCAACGTCATGATCTGGAACAGGGTATAGGCCGACAGACCCAGATCACCGAACCACTCCGGAAAGCTGTCCGAGAACAGTTTGGTCGAGATCACCGCGCCGATATAAAACAGGATCGCCATCAGCAGGAACACGCTGCCCATGCCCGGCAACGCCTGGATGAACCCCTCGACTACCCGGCGCAGACGCGGCGCAACCGAGATCACCCGCAGCACCCGCAGGATCCGCAACGCACGCAACACTGAAAGACCCGCACCGCCGGGCACCAACGCGATGCCGACGATCACGAAATCGAAAATGTTCCAGCCATTGAGGAAGAAACGGCGCCCGTTGGCGACCAGTTTCATCGCGATCTCGGCCACGAAGATGGTCAGGCAGATGGTGTCGAGCAGCACGATCACCGGCCCGAATTTCGCCATCAGGCCGTCCGAGGTTTCCATGCCCAGCAGAACTGCGTTCACCAGGATGACGCCGGTGATGAATTGCGAAAACCGCGGGTTTTCGACAAAGTCCTGCAGGCGCTGCCGGATCGTCATGCTAAGGGTCTCCTGTCGGGTCATGGATTCTCTGCCAGTTTGAAGCTGCCCACCAGTTCGCTGTGGGATGACCATCGAAATTGGTCAACCACTTGAACCCATTCAAGGGCATAGCCCGCCTGAACCAGAATTTTTGCATCCCGCGCGAAGGTCACAGGGTTGCAGGACACATAGGCAATGACCGGACGGCGGGCCTGGGCCAACTCGGCCACCTGGGCCTCGGCGCCGGCGCGCGGCGGGTCCAGAACCACGGCGTCAAAGCGGCGCAGCTCGTCCGGCATCAAGGGGCGGCGGAACAGGTCGCGCGCCTCGGTCGTGACCTGTTTCAATCCCGTGGACTTGCGCCAGCCCTGATCCAGCGCGCGGGTCATGTCAGCCGCGCCTTCAACGGCATGAACCTCGGCCCGTTGCGCCAGCGGCAAAGAGAACGTGCCGCAGCCCGCGAACAGATCAACCACTCGTTTGGCTGGGCCGACAACCTCTAAAACCGCCTGTGTTAGAGCCTGTTCTCCGTCTTTCGTGGCCTGAAGGAAGGCCCCTGGCGGCGGGACCACCGCCGCTGGTCCGAACCGCTGTGTGGGTGGGTTGCGCATGGCGATTACCTCGCCATCCCAGGCCAGCCGCGCCAGCCCGTGCTGCTCGGTCGCCTGCGCAAGCGCCAGTTCCAGCGGGCCATCCAGCGGCTTGCCGCCCTGCACCGCCACGTCCAGTCCGGCTTCGGACAGGGTCAGGGTGACCGACAACACGCCCTTGCGGCTGCCGCCCAGTTCGGCCAGCGCCTTGGCCACGGGGATGGCAGCGGTCAGAGCCGGGTCCAGAAGCTGGCAATCAGGAATCTCGGTGATCACGTCCGAGGCGCGCCCGTGGAACCCCGCCAGCGCGCCCTTCCTGGTGCGGCGCACTGCGATGGTGGCGCGGCGACGCGACTGCGGTGGCGACGTCAGGATCGGGCGCATCTCGGCCTGCAGCCCCTGAGCGGCCAGCGCGGTACGCACCACCTCGACCTTCCAATCGGCCACGAAGGCGTCCGAGGCATGCTGCAACTGGCAACCGCCGCAGCTTTTGTAGTGGCGGCAGGGCGGCTTGACCCGATCGTCCGACGGCGTGAGCACCTTGATATCGGTCAGCACCGAGCCGTCCAACGCGCCGCTGACCCGCTCGCCGGGCAGCGTTCGGGGGGCATAGACCGGGCCCTCGGCGATGCCGTCGCCCTGATGCCCGAGGCGGAGAATGGTGTATTCCTGCGTCATGGCCTGCCTGATAGCCGGGCTGATGCGCCAACAAAACCCTTATTCGGCGGCCTCGGTCTGGATGAACCCGCCCGACTGGCGGTGCCAGAACCGCGCATACAACCCGCCCTGCGCAAGCAAAGTGTCATGCGGCCCGCTTTCCACGATGCGCCCGTGATCCAGAACGATGATCCGGTCCATCTCGCTGAGGGTGGACAGGCGGTGGGCGATGGCCAGAACGGTCTTGCCCTCCATCACCCGGTGCAGTGCAGTCTGGATCGCGGCCTCGACCTCGGAATCCAGCGCCGAGGTCGCCTCGTCCAGCACGAGGATCGGCGCGTCCTTCAGGATCGCGCGGGCCAGTGCGATGCGCTGACGCTGGCCGCCGCTCAGCTTGACGCCGCGCTCGCCCAGATGGGCGTCATAGCCCTTGCGCCCCTGGCCGTCCTGCAGATCGAGGATGAAATCATGCGCCTCGGCCTTTTTGGCGGCGGCAATCATCTGGTCTTCGTTAGCATCGGGCCGGCCGTACAAGATGTTGTCGCGGGCCGAGCGGTTGAACATCGCGGTTTCCTGCGTGACCATGCCGATCTGGCGGCGCAGGCTGTCCTGCGTGACGCGAGCGATGTCCTGCCCGTCGATCAATATCTGGCCGTTTTCCCTGTCGTAGAGCCTGAGAAGCAGCGAAACCAGGGTGGACTTCCCCGCCCCCGAGGCACCGACGATTCCCAGTTTCTCCCCCGGCTGCACCGTCAGTGTCAGGTCCGAGACCCCGCCCACGTCGCGACCATAGGCAAAGCTGACATCACGAAACTCGATCCGGCCCTCGGGCACCGTCAGCTCGGTGGCGTCCGGCGCATCCTCGACCCGGTCGGGCCGCGCCAGGGTTTTCATGCCGTTCTCGATCTCGCCCACATGGGCGTAGATCCCCATCAGAGTAAAGCTTACCCAGCCGGTCATCTGCGCGATGCGGATCGAAATGGCACCCGCCGCCACGATATCCCCGGTGGTCGCCGACCCCGCCTGCCACAGCCACAGCGTCGCGCCCAACAGCAGAACCGGCAGAAGCCCCGCCAGTGTCATCAAAATAAACCGGAAACTGGCCGACAGTTTGCCAAAGGCCAGCGACTTGTCACGCAGCGCAACCATCGATTCGCGGGCGGCCCGATCCTCGAACTCGGAATGGGCAAACAGCTTGACCGTCTTGATGTTGGTGATCGTGTCCACAACCTGCCCCGACACCATCGCCCGCGCCCCGGCCCGCGCGGCCGAGCGTGTGCGGATCCGTGGCAGGTACCAGCGCACCAGCAGGAAATACACCGCCAGCCAAGCCACGAAGGGCAGCATGACCAGAGGATGAATAGACCCTAACAACAGCAAAGACCCCACAAGCGAGGCCAAGGCAAAGACGATGGCGCTGATGGTTTCCGAAACGACTGAGGTCAGCGCATTGGCCGTCTGCATCTGTTTCTGGGCGATGCGACCGGCAAAGTCGTCGTCGAAATAGGTGACCGACTGGCCCAGCGTCCAGCGGTTCAGCTTGGCCAGCACCAGCGGCGGGATATTGGGCATGACGACATAGTTGTTCGAAACCGAGGACAGCCCGAACAGCAGCGGCCGGATCAGCATGAAGAACGCCACAGCGCCCAGGATCATCCACAGGTTTCGCGGTGTCAGAAAGTTCTCGGGTCCGCTGGCGGTCGCCATGTCGATCACCCAGCCCAGTATCCAGGCGGTTCCGGCCTCCATTGCACCTGCCAGCGCGGAAAACAGCGCGGCGGCGAACAACATGGGCCAGGCCCCTGTCAGGCACCAGCGAATGAACGCCCCCAGCCTTTGCGGCGGGGGCGTTTGGGTGGGTTCAAATGGTTTGATCAGGTCTGCGACCGTCATTCTGCTGCCTCTTCCGCAGGCTCGGGGTTCATGAAGCCGCCAGATTGGCGCGCCCAGAACTGGGCGTAAAGGCCGCCCTGCTCCAAAAGATCGGCATGGGTGCCTTCCTCGACGATCCGGCCTCCGTCCATCACAAGGATCCGGTCCATCTGGGCGATGGTGCTGAGCCGGTGCGCGATGGCGATCACGGTCTTGCCCTGCATCATGCCGTACAGCGTCTCCTGGATTGCGGCTTCGACCTCGGAATCTAGGGCGGATGTGGCCTCGTCCAACAACAAGATCGGCGCGTCCTTCAGGATCACCCGCGCCAGCGTCACCCGCTGCCGCTGTCCACCGCTCAGCTTGACGCCGCGCTCGCCCACATGGGCGTCATAGCCGGTGCGGCCCTGCGGGTCCTGCAGGTCGAGGATGAAGTCATGCGCCTCTGCCTGTTTGGCGGCGGCGATCATCTGGTCTTCTGTCGCATCGGGGCGGCCATACAGGATGTTGTCGCGCACCGAGCGGTGCAGCAGCGCGCTGTCCTGCTGAACCATGCCGATATTGCGGCGCAGGCTGTCCTGGGTGACGGTGCGGATGTCCTGCCCGTCGATCAGGATCGCGCCGCTTTCCACGTCGTAGAACCGCAAGAGCAGCTTGACCAAGGTCGATTTCCCAGCCCCCGAGCGCCCGATCAACCCGACCTTTTCGCCGGGCTGGATGGTCAGATTGACATGATCCAGCCCGCCGGTCTCGCGGCCATAGTGGTGCGACAGGTCGCGGATTTCGATCCGGCCATCGGTCAGTTGCAATGGCTTGGCGCCCGGTGCATCCAGCAGGTCGACAGGCTGGGCGATGGTCTCCATCCCCTCGGCCACGACGCCCAGCTGGCGGAAGAAGCTAGTCAGCGCCCACATGATCCAGCCGGTCATGGCATTCAGCCGCAGCGTCAGCGCAGTGGCCGCCGCCACCACCCCGACCGAGGCACTGCCCTGCATCCACAGGTAAATGGCCCAGCCGACCACACCGATGATCAGCACGCCGTTCAGCGCGACCAGAACGGCATCCATGATGGTGAAGATACGCATTTCGATCTGGAAGGTGCGCCGGGTCTCTTCGATCGCTTCGCGCGCATAATCAAGTTCCTGCCGGGCATGGGCGAACATCTTCACCGAATGGATGTTGGTATAGCTGTCCACCACCCGGCCCGTCACCGTAGACCGCGCATCGGACGCGGCCTGCGACGCCGGCCCCACCCGCTGCACCGTCCAGCGCACCAGCAGCGCATAAAGCGCGAACCAGATCAGCAGCGGCAGCAGCAGGCGCGGATCAGCAGCCACCAGCAGGATCGCCGCACCGATCAGATAGGCCAGCGAGAACGAAATCGCATCGAACACCTGGAACACCACCTCGCCCGCGGCGGGCGGGGTCTGCATGATGCGGTTTGCGATGCGCCCGGCAAAATCATTCTCGAACCAACCGACCGATTGGCGAAGAACGTGCTTGTGCGCCCGCCAGCGGATCAGCGTGCCGAAATTGGGCAGGATCGCATTGTTCAGCAGCAACACGTCCAGCACATGCAGGATAGGTCGCAGGAACAGGATGAACAGCGCGACCAGGACCAGCTCGGTCCCGTGGGCCTGCCAGACCTCGGACGGCGATCCGCCCAGCAGGTCGACGACCCGGCCCATGTAATAGATCAGCCCGATCTCGACCGCGGCCACGATGATCGACATCAGCGCGGCCCAGAAGAAGACGCGCCTAAAAGGGCGGGAATAATCCAGCATGAAGGGCCACAGCCGCGTCGGCGGCCGGTCGACCTCTTCATAGGCAACAAAAGGGTCTACGAGGTTTTCGAAAAAGCGAAACATGGAGGTGCTCCGATTGAGCAGAAAAATTGAAAATGCGAAAGCAGATGGCGCCAAAACACCACCCGTACGGGTCAGGTGTTCTGGCTTTAGCCGAACCAGATCCCGTAATACATTCGCAGTCCTCCATCCATGTGACAGGCGCACCCTATCCGGAAACCCAAGGGCTTGTCATCCCCTTTTGAGACTTCCCGTCAAACTTGCAGCAGCGCGTCCCGGTCCAGCGTGAAATCCGAGGCGATCCAGCGGCTTTCCAGTTCGGCCAGTTTCGCGCCCAGCGCAGGGCCGGAGTAGCGCCCGAGCAGATCGGCTGCTCTGACCGGGAATGTCTCCGCGGCCCCTTTTTCAACGGCCGCGCCCGTCTCAGCCGTCCAAGGCTGTTCCAGAAAGGCGCAGCGCAGCAGGGCCGCGTCCTGCCCGTCTTGCAGACCCAGCCGATACCCCAATTCGGCCGCCCCGGAACCGCCCTGCGCGCCGTCCCGGATCCGGGTCAGGCGGGCCAGTTGCGCCTTGCTGAGGCGCAGAGTCCCGGCAACCTCGGGCCCCGCGATGGCTGCCAGACGGCGCAGCGCGTCGGGGGCAAGTCCGGCCTGCGATTCAAGATGGATGAGGATCGGCAGCGCCCGATCGTCGGCGCCGGCCAGCAGATGGGCCAGAACGCCGATGCTGCGCATGGCGGCCACCGATGGGGCCGGGTCGGGCGCGGCCAGCAGTTTCAGCATCTCGGCCCCGACCCGTTCGCGCGACAGCCGGTCGAGCCCGTCCAGATCGGCCGCAATCGCCGCCAGCGCATCCGGGTCCATCCCGGCCTGCGCATCGCCATACCAGGCGTGGAACCGGAAATACCGCAACGAGCGCAGATAGTCCTCGCGGATGCGATCTTGGGCCGTACCGATGAACCGCACGCGCCGCGTCTGCAGGTCAGGCAGGCCACCCAGCGGGTCCAGAATGGCGCCGTCGGGGCGGGCATAAAGCGCGTTCATCGTAAAATCGCGGCGGGCGGCGTCCTCTTCCACTTGGTCGGAAAAGGCCACGACCGCGCGTCGCCCATCGGTTTCGACGTCGCGGCGAAATGTCGTGATTTCATGCGGTATGCCGTCGCTGACCACGGTCACGGTGCCATGATCAATCCCCGTCGGAATTGCCTTCAGCCCAGCCCGTTCGGCCAGGTCCATCACCTGTTGCGGGCGGGCGTCGGTGGCGATGTCGAGATCCGAGACCGATGCCCCCAGCAGCGCATTGCGTACGCAGCCCCCCACGAACAGCGCCTGCACACCGCCCTCGGTCAGCGCCGCACACACGTTCTGCGTAGCCGGGTTCGTGATCCAGTCTTCGGTGATCCGCATCATTCGTTCATCCGTGCCGCCAACCCGCGCAACATGCGGGCCGTGGCGCCCCAGATGTAGTAGGGGCCATAGGGCACCGCGAAGTAATACCGCCGTGTTCCGCGCCAGATGCGCGATTCAACCACATAATTCGCAGGGTTCAGCACATGCGCAAGCGGAACCGAAAACACCTCGTCCACCTCGCCCGGTTCGGCCACCGGGTCAAAGCCGCGCTCCAGAACCGCGACCACCGGTGTCACGGCGAATGACGTGACCGTTTCATGCACCGGCAACGTACCCAGAATGGTTGGCAGGTCCGGCGGCAGGCCGATCTCTTCCTGCGCCTCGCGCAAGGCGGTGGCGGTCACATCCGCATCGGTGTCGTCCTGCTTGCCGCCCGGAAAGGCGATCTGCCCCGGATGGTGTTTCAGGGCCGAGGACCGCTTGGTCAGGATCAGGCGCGGATCGCTGCGGGCCAGGTCCACGGCGACCAGAACACCCGCAGGGCGCAGTTTGCGCCCCGCAGGCAGAACCGTGCCGGGATTGAGGTCGAAGTCGCTGGACCCGTCACCCGGACGGGCCAACGCCGCGCTCAGACGCGGGATCAGGTCAGCCGGCATCCGGATCTTCGGCCTCGAACCCGACCGATTTCGGATCCAGCACGTAATGCGCGCCGCAGAACTGGCAGTCGGCGGTGACGGTGCCTTGATCCGTGGTCATCTTCTCGATGTCCTGGGCCGAGTAGATCGACAGGCTTTGACGCACGCGGTCCTCGGAGCAGGTGCAGCCGAACTGCACCGACTGGGCCTCGTACACGCGGGGCTGTTCCTCGTGGAACAGGCGAACCAGCAGGTCGGTCGGTGCCACGGACGGACCGATCATTTCAAGATCCTCGACCGTGTCCAGCAGGATGTTGACCCGGCCCCAGTTCTCTTCTTCTTGGCCATCGACCAGATCGGCGGCTGTCAGAACTTCGCCTGTGCCCTCGCCGCTGGCGACAAACGGAGACGCCTTTGGCATGTGCTGCAGCATGATGCCGCCGGCGCGCCAGCGTTCGCCCACACCCGGCTCGGTCGACCGGCCAAAGCTGAGCGAGAAGCGGGTCGGAAGCTGTTCGGACTGCGCGAAATACGCCTCGGCACAGGCGCTGAGCGATCCTCCGGCCAGCGGCGTGATCCCCTGATAGGGTTGCGTCCCCTTGCCCTGGTCGATCAGGATCGCAAAGTATCCCTCGCCCACCTGATCGAAGGGGGCGCCTTCGGTCAGACGGTCGCGGTCAAAGCTGGCATAGGCCCTGATCTGCGCGGGCTGGCCCTCTTCGCGCGGGGCGTAGTAGTCGGTGGCAATCATCCGCACGGGCCCCTTGGACTGAACCTGCAGCGACAGCTTCCAGCGCAGCGCGACGGTCTGGCCGATCAGCGCGGTCAACAAGGCCATCTCGGCCACCAGCGCTTCAACCTGCGCGGGGTAGTTGTGCTGCTTCAGGATGCCGTCCAGCACCCCGTCCAGCCGGGCCACGCGGCCACGCATATCCGATACATCAAGTTGAAAGGGCAGGACGGTATCGTCCCACGCGATTTTCGTTCCAAGAGACATGGGGTTTCCTTAAGCGCCGCAAGTTGGCATATCGCCACCATATAGGTCGTACATTCGGGGTTGGAAGGGTCCTTACATGATCAGACGGTTCGGCGAAACCCCGGAACCGGGGCGGAAATACACGCGCCGGGTCGGCGTCTATGCGCTGCTGCCGCGCGGGGCCAGCCTGCTGCTGACCTGCCAGACCGAACCCGGACCCGACTTGCAGCTGCCCGGTGGCGGGATCGACGCCGGCGAGTCGCCGATTGTCGCCCTGCATCGCGAGGTGTTCGAAGAAACCGGTTGGTCGATCGCGGACCCGCGGCGGGTTGGCGCGTTCCGGCGATTCACCTACATGCCCGAATATGATTTGTGGGCCGAGAAGGTCTGCCTCATCTACCGAGCCCGCCCGGTTCAACGCAAAGGACCACCGACCGAGCCCTTTCACGAGGCGGTTTGGATGAATACCGGCGATGCGGTTCACATGTTGGGCAATGCAGGCGACCGGCACTTCGCGCGGCTGCATCTATCCGGGCTTTAGTTTCCGTTGTACTCGAAAAACACGGCTGAAACGTCATCCTCCATCCCGGTGCCCGGCGGCATGCCTTGAGTCAATCGCCAGAACATGTCGTCCAGAAACTCAGGCCCGCTGTTTGCTCCAAGACATTCCAGCGCCATCCGTTGCAGCCCATCCTCATCCAGCAGATCACCGTTTTTGACACGACATTCAGTGAAGCCGTCCGAGTACAACAGCAGCTTGTCACCGCGCTGCAGATAGGTTTCGGTCTGCTGGAACGCCACATCGGGCAGCAATCCGATGGGCAGGCCGCCATCCCCAAGGAACTCCGCCCGGCCGGTCCGGCGCAACAGCAGTGGATGGGGGTGCCCAGCCTGAACCATTCTCAGGTGGCCGTTCCGCAGATCCACGATGGCGTAGACCATGGTGAAATATTCCTCGATCCCCGTGTCGGCCATCAGGCGGGCATTCAGGATGGCGGCCACCTGCTCGGGTGGCAGCAAGGCGTAGAACTTGTTGAACCGCTTCTCCATTGCGACGTTCTGATCGAAATGCTGGCTGGTCAGATACCCGCCCAACCGCGCTGTCATCATTGCTGACGTGATACCGTGGCCGGAGACGTCGATGCTGTAGAACCCGATCCGGTTCGCGCCCGGCGAAAACATCCCCACCAGGTCACCTCCGATGTGACCGCAGGGTTTGAGCAGCAGGCTGACCCGGGACCTGCCAAATTCCCGATAGAGTTCCGGCACCAGTGATTCCTGAATCTTGCGCGCCTGGATCAGATCCTTGTCGATGGCGTCATGAGCAAGGCGCAGTTCGGCCAAAGCGGTTTCGATCAACCGGTTCTTGTCCGAAAGCTCGCGCTGCATATCAAGAATGCGGGCCCCTGCCGAAATGCGGGCCCGCAACTCGTCTGCTTCAAGCGGTTTGATCAGGAAATCATCCGCACCGGCATCCAGGCCGCGCGCGACTTCCTGCTTCTCACTTTTTGAGGTCAGAAGGATGAAATAGGTGTACTGGTCGTTCTCCAACGCGCGGAACGCGCGGCAGAATTCCAGCCCGCCCATGCCCGGCATCACCCAGTCACTGAGCACCAGATCGGGCAGGCCCTTCTTGCAGATCTCGATCGCTTCTTCACCGCTGTCGGCCTCGACAACCGTGAATCCCCATTTCTTCAGCGACGCCACCAGAATACGGCGTTGCAGGCGGCTGTCATCGACCACCAGCACCGTCCGGATGGCTCCAAAATCCAGGTCAGCCTTGGCCTCAATTTGGCTGGACACTCGCACGCGAAACCTCTGCGCATTTTCCTACGGGGGTGCGGCAAAGCTATGGCGCACGGCTTAACAACCGATGAAAGCTGTTCACCGCAGCGGTTTAACCCGTATTTTACACCTGACCGGTATTCAGAGACGGAACCGGTCAACGTGGAGGACGGTGATGATACACTGGCCCAGGGTGCGCCAGCTGCGTGATGAAGTCGGGGCCGAGGAGTTCGACGAGGTCGTCCGGATTTTTCTGGATGAAGTCGGTGAAGTCATGGGCCGCTTGACGTCGGACACCGACCGATCCGCGCTTGAGCAGAACCTGCATTTCCTCAAAGGCAGTGCATTGAGCCTTGGTTTTGAGAGTCTGTCCAAACTCTGTCAGGATGGCGAACGGCGCGCTGCTGCGGGCCATGGGGCGGAAGTCGATCTGGACGCGGTCGTCGCGGCCTTCGACCGCTCGCGCGCGGAATTCATGTCCGGCCTAAAGGACAACCTGTAATCTGTCAGATCACGAATTGTGCCAGCGTCTCGTCCTCGGTGATGTCGGTATAGACGAACCCGGCATCGTCCAGATGCGCAAACAGGCGCAGGAAATTGTCCGGCTTGCTGGTCTCGATCCCAATCAGGACCGAGCCGAAATTGCGCGCCGATTTCTTCATGTATTCGAACCGGGCGATGTCATCCTCGGGGCCGAGGATGTTCAGAAATTCCTTCAGCGCACCGGGGCGCTGCGGCAGGCGCAGGATGAAGTACTTTTTGACGCCCGAGTAGCGCTGCGCCCGCTCTTTGACCTCGGGAAGACGCTCGAAATCGAAATTCCCGCCCGAGGTGACGCAGACGACCGTCTTGCCACGCACAAAGCTTTGGATGTCGCCCACCGCCTCGATCGCCAAGGCCCCGGCGGGTTCCAGCACGATGCCTTCCACGTTCAGCATCTCGATCATGGTGGTGCAGATGCGGTCCTCGGACAGGACGATCACGTCCGACAGATGCCGGTCACGCAACAGCTGGAACGGCTTGTCCCCGATCCGGCCCACCGCCGCGCCGTCGACGAAATTGTCCACCTTGTCCAGCGCCACCGGATGGCCCGCCGCCAGCGCCGCGCGCAGACAGGCCCCGCCCGCGGGTTCGACGAACAGGCAATGGGTTCGGTCGCCGAACCATGTCGCCACGCCCGAGGACATGCCGCCCCCGCCCACCGGCAGCACCACGTGATCGGGAAGGCGGCCCAGCTGTTCCTCGATTTCGACAGCCAATGAGGCCTGCCCCTCGATCACGTCGTCATCGTCGAAGGGCGACAGGAAATACCCGCCCTGCTGCGCGCACCAGTCCTGAGCCGCGGCAAGAGTGTGGTCGAAATAGTCACCGGTCAGGTGGATCTCGACGTTGTCGCCTCCAAAGATTCGGGTCTTCTGGATCTTTTGTTGAGGTGTCGTCACCGGCATGAAGATCACGCCTTTGACCCCCATGTGCTTGCACATAAAGGCCACGCCCTGCGCGTGGTTGCCAGCGCTGGCGCAGACGAACAGGTCCTGCCCCTGCTGCTTGCGCATGGCGTTGAACGCGCCACGGATCTTGTAGGACCGCACCGGGCTGAGGTCTTCGCGTTTCAGCCAGATGTCGGCATCATATTTCTCGGACAGATGGGCATTGCGCTGCAACGGTGTTGCAGGAAACACGGTGCGCATCGCCTGTTCGGCGGCGCGGGCGCGGGCCATGAAATCACTCATGCCGCATTCCCTGCCCCATCAGGCCGACAAGGGCAAGGAATACATCGGTGTACGGGCGATCAGCCCAGTTCGCGCTTTTCGATGAACACGCCGTACATCGTGGTCAGGATGCTGACGTTGATCATCGGCAGGATCAAGATTCCGAAAAACAGGGCGATCAATACACCCAGTACCGGAATGATCGACAAAACTCCGATCGCCAGCTGAACGAGGAACTGAAACAGGAACGAGACCACAATAAGGACGACGATTGTACCTGCGGTACCTAGCGTGTTGCTCCACGCCTCGCTCAACGTAATCGGCTGGCCGATTGCCGCAGCCGGCAGGATGATGGACAGCCGATAGAAGCAAATAGCCAGGAAAACCAGGTAGCCGATGGTCAGGATGATCGAAACGGCGATCAGTCCTTCGCCCAGCATGCCTGTCAGGATCCCCATCGGCAGGAACGCAATTGCCATCAGGATCCCCAGCATCAGCCCGCGTCCGAAATAGGCCAGAATGCGATCGAACCGAAAGGTGGGCAGCACGCCGGAAGGATACTCTTCCAGAAGAATGTATCTGTGCCAGGCCACCGCGATCCAGCCCATGACGAGGACCATCACGACGAACAGGAGAAACGCGAACAGAATAAGGGCCCCCGGATTCACCCCCGGCGGTAGCCCGTTCGGATTGTCATCAAATGCCTCGAGTGGAATTCCGGACACCATGAACACGCCGATGATTGCAACCGTTCCGATTATGGCCGGACCGATAACGATTTGCGCTACCTGCTTGAGGTTGCCAAAAACCATCCGAAGCGAGTGGGCAAAAATATTCCATCCGAGCATTCCGAATTATCCTTAATCAATCCATGGTTGATACCGTTTGACTGCAAATCCGCCGCCCGGTCAATCCACAGCTTCTTGCCCCCACGTCGAAAACCCGCTAGGGGCCAATCGTCTTACGCATAAGGGGAAGTCAGATGTCCGCGCCCAAGAAAGTTGTTCTGGCCTATTCCGGTGGCCTTGATACCTCGATCATCCTGAAATGGCTGCAGACCGAGTATGGCTGCGAGGTGGTGACCTTCACCGCCGATCTGGGTCAGGGCGAAGAGCTGGAGCCCGCCCGCCAGAAGGCCGAGTTGCTGGGGATCAAGCCCGAGAACATCTATATCGAGGACATCCGCGAAGAGTTCGTCCGCGATTTCGTCTTCCCCATGTTCCGCGCCAATGCGCAGTACGAAGGGCTTTACCTGCTGGGCACGTCCATCGCGCGTCCGTTGATCTCGAAGCGCCTGATCGAGATCGCCAAGGAAACCGGCGCCGACGCAGTGGCCCACGGCGCCACCGGCAAAGGCAACGACCAGGTGCGGTTCGAACTGGCGGCCTATGCGCTGAACCCCGACATCAAGGTGATCGCGCCCTGGCGCGAGTGGGACCTGACCAGCCGCACCAAGCTGCTGGAATTTGCCGAGGCGCACCAGATCCCGATCGCCAAGGACAAGCGCGGCGAGGCACCCTTCTCGGTCGATGCGAACCTCCTGCACACCTCGTCCGAGGGCAAGGTTCTGGAAGACCCCGCCGTTCAGGCGCCCGACTATGTCTATCAGCGCACCGTCCACCCCGAGGACGCCCCGAACGAACCCGAATATATCGAGATCGGCTTTGAAAAAGGCGACCCGGTCAGCATCAATGGTGAGGCGATGAGTCCCGCCACCATCCTGACCAAGCTGAACGAATACGGCGGCAAGCACGGCATCGGCCGTCTCGATCTGGTCGAGGGCCGGTTCGTGGGCATGAAGTCGCGCGGCATCTATGAAACACCGGGCGGCACCATCCTGCTGGAGGCGCATCGCGGCATCGAGTCCATCACCATGGACCGCGGCGCGATGCACCTGAAGGACCAGCTGATGCCGCAATATGCCGAGCTGATCTACAACGGCTTCTGGTACAGCCCCGAGCGCGAGATGCTGCAGGCCGCCATCGACAAAAGCCAGGAACATGTCACCGGCACCGTTCGCGTGAAGCTGTACAAGGGTCTGGCCTCGACCGTGGGCCGCTGGTCGGATCATTCGCTGTATTCCGAGGCGCATGTGACCTTCGAAGAAGACGCCGGTGCCTATGACCAGAAAGACGCCGCGGGCTTCATCCAGCTGAACGCGCTACGGCTCAAGCTGCTGGCGGCACGCGACAAGCGGTTGTCCAAGTGACCGAGGATGACGGCATAAACGACGAACTGGAAATGTTCATCGAAGCGCAGGACACGGTCTGGTCCGATGTCCTGCGCGAACTGGAACAGGGGCAGAAGACCAGCCACTGGATGTGGTTCGTCTTTCCGCAACTGGCCGAGTTGGGCCAGTCGCACATGGCGCAGCTCTACGGGATCGAGGATCTGGACGAGGCTGCCGCCTATCTGGCTCACCCCGAACTGCGCCGCCGCCTGACCGAGGTGGCCCGGCTGATGCTGACCCACGCGGGCAAGGACCCGGCCGAAATTCTGGGCAAGGTGGATGCCAAGAAGCTGCGGTCGTCCATGACCCTGTTCGCCGCCGTGCCCGATGCTCCGCCTGAATTCCAGGCGGTTCTGGATGCGTTCTACGACGGGCAGCCCTGCCCGCGCACGCATCAGGCCCTGGGCTGAGCGGTTTCCCGTAAGGTCACGCTTGCCCCGGCCCCTGCCCTCTGTCACCCCGAACGCAAGTGCGAAATAGGGAGGCAGGGATGCTGCAGGAGATCGCCGAGGGAATCCAGAAGGGACTGGCCGACAAGCGCTTTGACGGCTCGTTGAAATTCGATTGCGGCGCCGATGGCGTGATCGTGCTGGCCGACAACACGGCCACCACCCAGGACCGCGAGACCGATTGCACCATCCGCATCTCGCGCGACAATCTGGGCAAACTGCTGACCGGCAAGCTGAACCCGATGACCGGGGTGATGATGGGCAAGCTCAAGATCTCGGGCGACATGGGTGTCGCGATGAAGCTGGGGCAATTGCTGGGCTAGGCGATAAACTCGGCTCACCACCGCGTGACAAACGGTTTCAGCCGATTGTCAGCCGCCCCGTTGCGCGGCAGCCTGAGGCGGAAAGGAGATCCGCCATGACCCGTTGCCTCGACCAGATCAAACTGACCCTTCTGTTTGCACTGATTGCGCTGGCGCTGATCCTGCGCGCTCAGCCGGCCCCGGCGGCCGGAGCCGAGACGCTGACCGTGGCGGGCGGCTGTTTCTGGTGCGTCGAGGCTGATTTTGAGTCCGTGCCCGGCGTGATCGACGCGGTTTCGGGCTATACCGGCGGCACAACTCCGAACCCCACCTACAGCCAGGTCACGAGCGGCGGCACCGGCCATTACGAGGCGGTGCAGATCACCTTCGATCCGGCCCGCGTTTCCCGTGAAACCCTGCTGAACCTGTTTTTCCGCTCGGTCGACCCCACCGATGCCGGTGGCCAGTTCTGTGACCGGGGTGAGAGCTATCGCACCGCGATTTTCGTCTCTAACACAGGCGAAAAAGCTTTGGCCGAACGCAGCAAGGCCGAAGCGCAGCGTGCGCTGGGTCAGGCCATCGTGACTCCGGTCCTGCCGCTTGGGGCGTTCTATCCGGCCGAGGCCTATCATCAGGATTACTACAAGGGCAAAAAGCTGGTATTCACCCGGTTCGGGCCGAAACGCCAGCTGAATGCCTACAAGGCGTATCGCAAGGCCTGCGGCCGCGATGCGCGGGTCCGGCAGCTGTGGGGCAGCGCCGCGCCGTTTGCCGGATCTTAACCCAGCCCGGCCTCGCGCACCTCTTTCAGATCGGGAATGACGTCTGCCGTGCCCGGCCGCATCACCATCAGCGCGGCCGCCCGGTTGGCCTGGGTGATGGCCTGAGCCATCGGCATCCCCCGGTCCATTCCCGCCAGGACATATCCGGTAAAGGTGTCCCCGGCCCCGGTCGTGTCCACGGCCTTGACCTTGTGGGCGGGAAACTTCGCCGCCGCCTGCCCGCGTTGATGATATCGGGCCCCTTTTGACCCCAGCGTGACGATGACATGCTCGACCGGCAGATCGGACGGGGCCATCCCCGTGGCCTGTTGCAGCTGGGCAGCCTCGACCTCGTTCAGGATCAGGAAATCCAGATAGGGCAGCACCGCCTGCACCGCCGGCGCGCTGAATGGGGCTGCGGCATAGCACACTGTCAGACCCCGCTCGCGGCCCAGCTTCGCGGCCTCGACCTGTGCGATAGTTTCGTTCTGGAACACCATAAGATCGCCCGTGTCAGAGTCTGCCAGCGCGGCGGAAACCTGATCGGCCCCGATCGCGTGGTTGGCACCGGGGTACAGGATGATCAGGTTCTCGCCCTGCGCATCCACGGCGATGATCGCATGGCCCGTGGGCTGATCGACCTGCGCGATGTGCCGCGTGTCGACCCCGTATTCGGTCAACCGGTCGCGCGCCCACAGCCCGTCGGCCCCCACGGCGCCAATATGGCGCACATGCGCCCCGGCCCGCGCGGCTGCAACAGACATGTTCGCGCCCTTGCCGCCCAGAAACCGCTGCAACCCGCTGGCCGCCAGGGTTTCACCCGGCGCCGGCAGGTGCGGCAGCGCATAGACCATGTCGGCATTGATCGAGCCCAGGTTCCAGATCGCCATCGGATCACGCCATGTCGCACGAGGCCAGGATGGCCATGTTCAGAATGTCATTCGCGGTCGAGCCGGTCGAACAGATCTGGATCGGCTTGTCGATGCCGGTCAGGATCGGGCCGATTACCGTGGCTCCGGCCATTTCCTGCATCAGCTTGGTGGAAATCGAGGCCGAGTGCCGCGCGGGCACGATCAGGATGTTGGCCGGCCCGGTCAGGCGGCAGAAGGGATAGGCCTCTTGCTGGTGGGCGTTCAGCGCCACGTCGACGGTCATCTCGCCTTCGTATTCGAAATCGACGCCGCGCGCCTCCAGCACTTGCGGGGCCTTGTACAGCTTTTCGGTCCGTTCGGACACCGGATAGCCAAAGGTCGAGAAGCTTACAAACGCCACCCGCGGTTCTAGCCCCATATGACGGGCAACCGTGGCGGCGCGTTCGGCAACCGTCGCCAGGTCGTTCTCGTCGGGCCATTCATGCACCAGCGTGTCGCCGATCAGCACGATCCGGCCCTTGTGCAACAGCGCGGTGATCCCGGCGGCGCCATGGGCAGCGTCGGCGTCGAATACGTGATTGATCTGGTCCAGAACATGCGCCGATTTCCGTGTTGCGCCTGTCACCAACCCGTCGGCGTGCCCATGGGCCAGCATCAGCGCGGAAAACACATGCCTGTCGCGGGCCGCGAGGCGATGTACGTCCTTGCCATCGAACCCGCGCCGCTGCAGGCGTTTGTAGAGAAAGTCCTTGTAGGTTTGCAGGTGCTGCGTGTTGGCGGCGTTGATCACCTCCAATTCACGCACCGCGTCACCCAGACCAGCGGCCTCGAGCTTGGCTTTCACGTCATCGTGCCGGCCCACCACCAGGGCTTTGCCAAATCCTGACCGTTGATACATCACCGCCGCACGCAAAACGCGGGGGTCGTCACCTTCCGCAAAGACAATCCGGTTTTGTGCCGCACGGGCCCGGGCGTTCAGGCCGCGCAGAATGCTGGCGGTCGGGTCCATGCGCGACTTGAGGCTCAGCTCATAGGCCTCCATGTCGATGATCGGCCGCCGGGCCGCGCCTGTGTCCATCCCGGCCTTCGCAACCGCGGGCGGAATCCGATGGATCAGACGCGGATCGAACGGCGTGGGAATGATGTAGTCGCGCCCGAAGGTCAGCGATTTGCCATAGGCCAGTGCCACTTCGTCGGGCACATCCTCGCGCGCCAACCGGGCCAGCGCGTGGGCGCAGGCGATCTTCATCTCGTCGTTGATGGCGCGGGCGTGGATGTCCAACGCCCCGCGGAACAGGTAGGGAAAGCCCAGAACGTTGTTGACCTGGTTGGGGTAGTCGCTGCGTCCGGTGGCCACGATGGCGTCAACGCGCACCTCGTGCGCCTCTTCCGGGGTGATTTCCGGATCGGGGTTGGCCATGGCGAAGATCACCGGATTGTCGGCCATGCTGGCAACCATCTCCTGCGTGACCGCGCCTTTGACGGATACGCCCAGGAACACGTCGGCGCCCTTCATGGCCTCTTCCAGCGTGCGCAGCTCGGTCGAAATCGCGTGGGCCGATTTCCACTGGTTCATGCCCTCGGTCCGGCCCTGATAGATCACGCCCTTGGTGTCGCAGACGATGCAGTTTTCATGCCGGGCACCCATCGCCTTGAGCAGTTCGATACAGGCGATTCCCGCCGCTCCGGCCCCGTTCAGGACGATCTTCACATCCTCGATCTTCTTGCCCGAGATGTGCAGCGCGTTGATCAGCCCCGCCGCGCAGATCACCGCCGTGCCGTGCTGGTCGTCGTGAAAGACGGGGATGTCCATCTCTTCCTTCAGGCGCTGCTCGATGATGAAACACTCGGGCGCCTTGATGTCTTCCAAGTTGATGCCGCCGAAGGTCGGCCCCATCAGCCGCACCGCGCGGCAGAATTCGTCGGGGTCCTCGGTGTCCAGCTCGATGTCGATCGAGTTCACGTCGGCGAAGCGTTTGAACAGGACGGATTTGCCCTCCATCACCGGCTTGCTGCCCAGCGCGCCCAGATTGCCCAGCCCCAGAACCGCCGTCCCGTTCGAGATCACGGCCACCAGGTTGCCCTTGTTGGTATAGTCATAGGCGGTCTCGGGGTTTTCCGCGATGGCCTCGCAAGGAACCGCCACGCCGGGGCTGTAGGCCAGCGACAGATCGCGCTGCGTGGTCATGGGAACGGTGGCCTGCACCTCCCACTTGCCGGGGGTGGGTTCCAGGTGAAAGGCCAGCGCCTCTTCTTTGGTGATCTTCGCTTTGGGCATTGTGACGGTCGGTTCCATGACTTCGGGGCTTTTCGCCTCTTACCGCAGGCGGGAGCGCGCCTCAACGACTATGCGATTTCACCTTTCGTCGCGGTTGGGGGATTTGTAAGGTCGCGCCGGAATACGCCAGAGGGGAGCAGCCTTGTCCAACGTCACGCCGATGATGGCGCAATACCTGGAAATCAAAGAGGCCCACAAAGACGCCCTGCTGTTCTACCGCATGGGCGATTTCTACGAGATGTTCTTCGAGGATGCCGTGAACGCCGCCGAGGCGCTGGACATCGCCCTGACCAAGCGCGGCAAGCACAATGGCGAAGACATCCCCATGTGCGGCGTGCCGGTACATTCGGCCGAGGGCTATCTGCTGACGCTGATCCGCAAGGGCTTTCGCGTCGCCGTCTGCGAACAGATGGAAAGCCCGGCCGAGGCCAAGAAAAGAGGCTCTAAATCGGTGGTAAAGCGCGATGTGGTGCGCCTTGTCACTCCCGGCACCCTGACCGAGGACGCCCTTCTGGAGGCCCGCCGCCACAACTTTCTGGCCGCCTATGCCGAGGTGCGCGACGAGGCCGCGCTGGCCTGGGCCGACATCTCGACCGGGGCGTTTCACGTGATGCCGCTGACCTCGGTCCGCCTCAGCCCCGAGCTGGCCCGGCTGGCCCCGTCCGAGCTGATCGTGGCCGATGGCGCCGAGGCCAATCTGCGCGAGACGGTCCAAGACCTGGGCATCGCACTCACCCCCATCGGGCGGGCCAGTTTCGACAGCACTGCGGCGGAAAAACGCATCTGCGGGTTGTTTCACGTGGGCACACTGGACGCGTTCGGCAGCTTTGGCCGGGCCGAGATCTCGGCCATGGGCGCGCTGATCGACTATCTGGAAATCACGCAGAAGGGCAAACTGCCGCTACTGCAGACGCCGATGAAGGAATCCGAGGATCGCGTCGTGCAGATCGACGCGGCCACCCGCCGGAACCTGGAACTGACACGATCTTTGTCGGGCGGGCGGGCCGGATCGCTGCTGTCGGTGGTGGATCGCACGGTGACCCCGGGCGGCGCGCGCCTGCTGGAACAACGCCTGTCCAGCCCTTCGCGCAATCTGGATGTGATCCAATCGCGGCTGGACGCGGTCGATTTTGCCGCCCAGGACAGCCTGATCGCCGCCGATCTGCGCGAGGCGCTGCGCAAGACGCCCGATCTGGACCGCGCCCTGTCACGTCTGTCGCTGGAGCGCGGCGGCCCGCGCGATCTGGCCGCCATCCGCAACGGGCTGGCGCAGGCGCAGGCGATTGCCGCGATCTGCGCCGGTCAGGACCTGCCCGTGCTGCTGGCAACCGCGGTGCAGAACCTCGTGGGCTTCGACGATCTGCTCGACCTGCTGGATCAGGCGCTAGTCGCCGACCCGCCCCTGCTGGTGCGGGATGGCGGCTTCATCGCGCCCGGTTTCGACGCCGAGCTGGACGAGGCCCGCACCCTGCGTGACGAAGGCCGCTCGGTCATTGCCGGGTTTCAGCAGAAATACGCGGAGCACACCGGCATCGCCTCGTTGAAGATCAAGCACAACAACGTGCTGGGCTATTTCATCGAAACCACGGCCACCCATGCCGAAAAGATGCTGAACCCGCCCTTTTCCGAGACCTATATCCACCGCCAGACCACCGCCAACCAGGTGCGGTTCACCACGGTTGAGCTCAGCGAGATCGAAACCCGCATCCTGAACGCCGGCAACCTGGCGCTTGAGATCGAAAAGCGGCTCTATCAAAGGCTTTCTGGCGAGATTCTGGCGCAGGCTGCCCGCATCAATCAAGCCGCGCGCGGGCTGGCCGAGCTGGACCTGACCACCGCGCTGGCCGATCTGGCCCGGGGCGAGAACTGGTGCCGCCCGCAGGTGGACAGCTCGCGCGCCTTCGACATCGTCGCGGGCCGCCACCCGGTGGTGGAGCACGCGCTGCGCCAGCAATCCGGTGATGCCTTCATCGCCAATGACTGCGACCTCAGCGCCGAGGACGGTGCGGCCATCTGGCTGCTGACCGGCCCCAACATGGCCGGTAAATCGACCTTCCTGCGCCAGAACGCACTGATCGCGCTGCTGGCACAGATGGGCAGTTTCGTTCCGGCCGAACGCGCCCATATTGGGCTGGTCAGCCAGCTGTTCAGCCGCGTGGGCGCCTCCGACGATCTGGCGCGGGGCCGGTCGACCTTCATGGTCGAGATGGTCGAAACCGCGGCGATCCTCAACCAGGCCGATGACCGGGCGCTGGTGATCCTCGATGAAATCGGGCGCGGCACCGCCACCTATGACGGCCTGTCCATCGCCTGGGCCACGCTGGAACATCTGCACGCCGCCAACCGCTGCCGGGCGTTGTTCGCCACGCATTACCACGAACTGACCGCGCTGGCCGGCAAGCTGGAGGGCGTCGAAAACGCCACCGTCGCGGTCAAGGAATGGGAGGGCGAAGTGATCTTCCTGCACGAGGTCCACAAGGGCGCGGCCGACCGATCCTATGGCGTGCAGGTCGCGCAACTGGCGGGCCTGCCGGCTTCGGTCGTCGAGCGCGCGCGTGTGGTTCTAGACCAGTTGGAGAAGACCGAGCGCGAGGGCGGCAAGCAAAAAGCGCTGATCGATGATCTGCCGCTGTTTTCCGCCGCACCGCCCCCGCCGCCACCGGCTGCGAAGGCCTCACCGGTCACCGATATGCTGGACAAGATCCAGCCGGACGAGCTGACCCCGCGCGAAGCACTGGACCTGATCTACAAACTGAAAGAGGCGGCCAGATCCTGACCGCCCCATTCAATTGTCATTGAAGTACTGGCCCGTCAGCTGGCCGGGGTCGAGCTGACCCCCACCTGCGCCGGACGCAGCAGGCGGTCATGCAGCATGAACCCTTCGGCCGAGACCTGGATGATCTCGCCCGCTTTGGTGCCCGGCACCGGGGCTTCGAACATGGCTTCGTGCAGGTTCGGGTCGAACTTGTCGCCAACTTCGGGTGTGATGACCTCGATCCCGTGTTTCTGGAATACGTCCTTCAACACGCGCATGGTCAGCTCGACACCTTCGATCAGGCCGGCTGCAACTTCTTTCTGCTCGTCCGTAGCCGCCTCGAGCGCTCGTTTCATGTTGTCATAGACCGGCAGCATGTCGCGCGCCAGTTTGGACCCACCATACTGCTCGGCCTCGCGGCGGGCCCTGTCGCCACGCTTGCGTGCGTTTTCCGCATCCGCCAGGGCGCGCATGAACTTGTCGCGCAACTCGTCGCGCTCGGCCTTCAGGGCATCCAGTTCCAGCGCTTCTTCGCTGATCTCGGCCAGTTCCTCGGCCATTTCTTCCGCCTCGGCAGTTGCAATGTCGTCCAGAAAGTCTTCGTTCTTCGGCTCTGCCATCTTTTACCCTCTAGCTCCGATCGGAAATCAGCTTCCCAACCAGTTGCGCCGTGTAGTCCACGATCGGCACGATCCGCCCATAGTTCAGACGGGTCGGCCCGATCACGCCAACGGCGCCGATTATCTTTCGATCAGCGTTCATATAAGGAGACACCACCAAAGAGGAACCCGAAAGTGAGAAAAGTTTGTTCTCGGAACCGATAAAAATGCGCACACCTTCGCCTTCCTCGGTCAATTCGAGGAATTCGGCAATGTCACGCTTGCGTTCCAGATCGTCAAACAGGACCCGGATTCGCTCCAGCTCCTCTTCTTGACCGGTTTCGCCCAGCAGATTCGCCCGCCCGCGCACGATCAGACGCGCCGAGTCCGACGCCTCACCCTCCCAGGCCGCAAGGCCGCTTTCCACAAGCTCGCGGGCCAGCACGTCGATCTCTTGCCTGCGCGCTGCGATTTCGGTCTGGATCATCCGGCGCACATCAGACAGTTTCCGGCCCTCGATCAGGGCGTTCAGGAAATTGGCCGCCTCACGCATCGAACTGGGCGTCTGACCCGGTGGTGGCGTGAACAGCCGGTTCTCCACATGGCCATCTGCGAAAACCAAAACCACCAGGGCCCGGTCATGGCCCAGGGAAACGAACTCGATATGCTTGATTTCAGATTCGTGCTTGGGTGTCAGCACCAGCGACGCGCCATGCGTGACGTTCGACAAGGCAGCCCCGACGCGATCCAGCATACCGCTGACATCACCGGAATTGCTGCCCAGTGTCTCATCCAGCTTCTTGCGGTCGTCCTCGCCCAGGTCGCCAACTTCCAGCAGGCCGTCGACGAACATGCGCAACCCGACCTGTGTGGGCACCCGGCCGGCGCTGACATGCGGACTGCCCAAAAGGCCCAGAAACTCGAGATCCTGCATGACATTGCGAACCGTTGCCGCACTGACTTTTTCACTGAGCGACCGGCTGAGGGTGCGGCTGCCGACAGGCTCGCCGCTTTCCAGATAGCTTTCGACGATCAGGCGAAACACTTCCCGCGACCGGTCGTTCAACTCGTCCAGAATTTTGCTCGCTTCACTCATCGGTGGTTCCCTTGCTGGGTGGCCATTAAATAGCTGCCAACAGAAAGGTCAATCGGGGTTGCATCGCTGCCATGCCGGGCGTTATCCCCAAGCCAGCAGACAAAGGATATCTCATGCGACCCTCTGGACGAGATTTAAGCGAAATGCGCCCGGTTTCAATCGAGACCGGGTTTACCAAACATGCCGAAGGTTCCTGCCTGATCAAGATCGGCGACACCCATGTTTTGTGCACCGCCACGATCGAAGATCGCGTGCCGCCCTTCATCAAGGGGTCGGGATTGGGCTGGGTCACCGCCGAATACGGTATGCTGCCCCGCGCGACCAACACCCGGATGCGGCGCGAGGCCGCCAGCGGCAAACAGGGTGGCCGGACCGTCGAGATCCAGCGCCTGATCGGCCGTGCCCTGCGCGCCGGGGTCGACCGCGTCGCCCTGGGCGAACGCCAGATCACCGTCGATTGTGACGTACTGCAGGCCGATGGCGGCACCCGCTGCGCCTCGATCACCGGCGGCTGGGTCGCGCTGCGGCTGGCGGTGAACAAGCTGATGAAGGCCGGCGACGTGATCACGGACCCGCTGGTCGATCCGGTCGCCGCCGTATCCTGCGGCATCTATGCCGGCCAGCCCGTTCTGGACCTGGACTATCCCGAAGACAGCGAAGCCGGCGTTGACGGAAACTTCATCATGACCGGCTCGGGCAAGCTGATCGAGGTGCAGATGAGCGCCGAAGGTTCGGTCTTCAGCCGCGCGCAGATGGATCAGCTGATGGAACTGGCCGAAAAAGGCGTGTCCGAGCTGGTGGCCGCGCAAAAGGCCGCCACCGCATGACCCGCCGGTTCGAAGGTGATCGGCTGCTGGTGGCCACGCACAACAAAGGCAAGCTCGAGGAGATGGCCCATCTGCTCGAGCCCTTTGGCGTGACCGTCGTGGGCGCGGCCGAGATGAACCTGCCCGAACCCGAAGAGACCGAGGACACGTTCGTCGGCAACGCGCGCATCAAGGCCCACGCGGCCGCACAGGCCACTGGTCTGCCGGCCCTGTCCGACGATTCCGGCATCACCATCGATGCGCTGGATGGCGCGCCGGGCGTGTACACCGCCGACTGGGCCGAAACCGGAAATGGCCGCGATTTCCTGATGGCCATGACCCGCGCCCACACCGAGCTTGAGGCGCGCAACGCTCCGCATCCACGCACCGCCCAGTTCCGCTGTACGTTGGTTCTGGCCTGGCCCGACGGCGATGACGAGGTGTTCGAGGGCGTCGCACCCGGTCATCTGGTCTGGCCGATCCGTGGCAAGGACGGGTTCGGCTATGATCCGATGTTCGTCCCTGACGGATTCGACATTACCTTTGCCGAGATGGATCGCTGGGAAAAGAACAAGATCAGCCACCGTGGTCGCGCGGTGGAACTGTTCGTGAAAGGCTGCTTTGGCGGATGATTGGCGCAACGGGGGCTTTGGCCTGTACGTGCATTGGCCCTTTTGCGAGGCCAAGTGCCCCTATTGCGACTTCAACAGCCATGTTTCCAGAAATATTGATCAAAAACAATGGCTTGACGAATATCTGTCCGAGCTGAAGCGCTCGGCCACTGAAACCCCCGACCGGGTTCTGAACACGATCTTCTTTGGCGGCGGCACCCCATCGCTGATGGCGCCCGAAACCGTCGCCGCCGTGATCGACACCGCCCGCAGCCTGTGGCGACCCGCCAATGACATGGAAATCACGCTCGAGGCCAATCCCGGCTCGGTCGAGGCCGGACGGTTCGCCGCCTATCGCGATGCGGGCGTGAACAGGATCTCGATGGGCATTCAGGCGATGAATGACGAAGATCTGAGGCGGCTGGGCCGCATCCATAGCGTGGCCGAGGCACGCGCCGCCTTCGACATTGCCCGCACCTGTTTCGACAGGGTCAGCTTCGACCTGATCTATGCCCGCCAGTACCAAACGCCTGAAGCCTGGCGCGCCGAGCTGACCGAGGCGCTGTCGATGGCGATCGACCATCTGTCACTGTACCAGCTGACCATCGAGGCAGGCACTGCCTTTGGCGACCGCTACTCGGTCGGCAAGCTGCGTGGCCTGCCCGAGGACGACAACGCCGCCGACATGTACCTGGCCACGCAAGAGGTCTGCGAAGCCCACGGCATGCCCGCCTACGAGGTGTCGAACCACGCCGTTCCCGGGGCCGAGTCGCGGCACAACCTGATCTATTGGCGCTATGGCGATTATGTCGGCATCGGACCGGGTGCCCATGGGCGGATCACGGTAGATGGCCAACGGATCGCAACCGAAACCCATCTGGCACCGACCGCGTGGCTGAATGCCGCTACGCAAGGAAATGGCGAAAAGCTGCGGACCCCCCTGACCGACGAAGAACAAGCGAACGAATACCTCATGATGTGTCTTCGCTTGACTGAAGGTCTAGATATGGACCGTTTCAATTGCCTGTCCGGCCACCCTTTGCCGCAACCCAAACTGGACTACCTGCAAGACATCGGAATGATCACCCAAGACGGGCCACGCGTTTCCGCCACTGCTGACGGCCGCGCGGTTCTCAATGCGGTGATCCGTGAGTTGCTGGATTAGACATGCACTATTTGTGGGCCACACTGGGATTGCTCTGCGTTGCGTTGGCCATGATCGGTGTTGCCCTGCCCCTGCTTCCCACCGTTCCGTTCCTATTGCTGGCCGCCTTCTGTTTCGCGCGCTCTTCTTCCCGGCTGCACAACTGGCTGATGTCTCACCGAACCTTCGGCCCGTTGATCCTTGATTGGCAAACCTCGGGCGCGATCCGGCCAGCCGCAAAAAAGGCGGCGACCCTGTCGGTTGCCGCCGTCTTTGGTTTGTCGGTTCTAGTCTCTGTGCCCAGCCATGTCCTGATTATTCAGGCCGTGACCTTGGGCGCGGTGATGATCTTTATCTGGTCACGCCCTAACGGCTGAGCTTGGCACACAGATCATCCAGTTGATCCAGGTTTTCATAGGTCAACACCAACTGCCCGGTCTCGGTTCCGGGCTTGTGGTTGATGACCACCTTCATCGCCAGAATCGCAGAAAGGTCTTTTTCCAAAGCCCGCGTATCCGCGTCCTTACCTGCATTCAGGTCACGCGACCGCGGTGCGGGACGATCCTTGTCGCCCTGTTGTTGCTTCTTGACCAGTGCCTCGGTCGCGCGGACTGACAAGCCGTCTTTTACGACAATTTTCGCCAGTTCGGACGGATTTTCCGCCGTGATAAGGGCGCGCGCGTGTCCGGCCGAAAGTTTACCCTCAATAACAAGGGCTTGAACGTCACTTGGCAGTGAAAGCAGCCTCAGAAGGTTGGCAATATGGCTGCGGCTCTTGCCCAGGGCTTCGGCCAGCTTTTCCTGGGTGTGGCCGAACCGATCCATCAATTGCTTGAAGCCAGCGGCCTCCTCCACGGCGTTCAGATCAGCCCGCTGGATATTCTCGATGATGGCGACTTCCAGAACTTCGGTGTCGTCAAATTCGCGCACGATGACCGGAATGTCGTGCAACTGCGCCATCTGCGCGGCGCGCCAGCGGCGCTCACCCGCGACGATTTCATATTCTCCGCCGCCAACCGGGCGAACGATCAGGGGCTGGATGATCCCTTTCTCTTTGACCGAGGCAGCAAGCTCGTCCAGTTGATCCTGCGAGAATGTACGGCGCGGCTGATTCGGGTTTGCCCGCAGCTTCTCGATCGGAACCTTCAAGTCCGGCCGACGTGGTTCAGCCGTGACCCGGCCTTCAGGATCCTGTGATACATCCGCCATCAAGGCGGACAAGCCGCGCCCCAATCCGCGAGGTTTTCCTTTTCTGGCGCTCACTTCGCCCTCCTGACAGCCGCTCAGGCAGCCACTTTCTTGTTCTTTTGCATGATTTCGCGTGCCAGATGCCGGTACGCCATCGCCCCCAGAGACCCCGAGTCATATTGAAGGACCGGAAGTGCAAATGACGGCGCTTCGCTGACCCTGACATTTCTGGGTATCTTGGTTTTAAATACCATCTCTCCTAGATTGTCACGCGCATCCTTTTCGACCTGCCGGGACAAGTTGTTGCGGTTGTCATACATGGTCAACACAATACCTTCGATTCTGAGGTCTGGATTCGCGGTCTGGCGAACCTCTCGAATCGTCAGCATCAGTTGCGACAGGCCTTCCAGTGCAAAGAACTCGCTTTGCAACGGAACCAAAACCGAATGCGCCGCCACCATCGCGTTGACTGTCAGCAGATTGAGGGACGGCGGGCAGTCGATCAGAACGAAATCAAAACTGAACTTGTCGATTGCCGGTTGCCTGAGCGCGTCGTGCAGCAAGTAGCTGCGTTTTTCATTCGAGATCAGCTCAATGTCTGCCGAGCTGAGGTCAACCGTAGCCGGAACGATACTGAGGTTTTCGATTTCGGTTTCCTGCACGACGGCCTCCAAGGGTGCCTCGTCCAGGATCAAGTCATACGTGGTCCAATCACGATCCTCGACCCCAAGCCCGGTGGACGCGTTTCCCTGCGGGTCCAGATCCACGACCAGAACCTTGCATCCCGCCTCGGCCAAACCAGCCGCCAGATTGATCGCTGTCGTAGTCTTGCCAACCCCACCCTTCTGATTGGCAACTGCCATGATACGAGGTCCTGCAGGGCGCGACAGATCAACCACGTGAGACTCCTTTGATCTTCAGGATGACAGCCTGGGGGTCAGTTAAACTATTAGCTGTCTCCGTGGTAAAATTCCATTCCCGTTGTGCCGCGTCGATTTCTTTTTTCCAGGTGGCGCCTTTGGGAAACACGGCCACCCCATCTTCCTTTAAATGCCTGTCACAAAATGACAATAAGGTCGTCAGGTCCGCGAGTGCCCTTGCGGACAGGACATCAGCGCCCAAGGGATCCACAACCTCGATCCGCTTTGAAATCACCGAGCAGTTGGCCTTGGTTTCTCGAATGACGGTCCGCAAAAACGCCGATTTTCTCTGATCGCTCTCAACCAGGGCAAATTCCGTCTCGGGCGATGTTTCAGAGGCCAGTATCGCGCAGACCAGCCCGGGAAATCCGCCACCGCTGCCCAGGTCGACCCAGTGATTCTTTGGCTCAACCAAATGAAAGACCTGGATCGAGTCCTTTACGTGCCGCGACCAAACCTCAGGCAGAGTGCTGCGCGAAACCAAGTTTATCTTCGGATTCCACTTTCGCAGTAGATTGACAAAGATTGACAGCTTTTTGAATGTTTCACGTGAAACATTCAAGCCATCGGGCGAAGCGCACGAGTCGCCGTTCATGCCTTTTTTGCTCTCTGACTGCTTCTGAGTTTCGCCAGTACCAAGGTCAAAGCAGCAGGTGTAACACCCTCCACGCGGCTCGCTTGGGCAATGTTTGCTGGTCGCGCGGTTGACAGCTTCTGCTTCAACTCATTCGAAAGGCCTGTGAGCGAGGAATAGTCAAAATCCGCAGGTATGGCATGGGTTTCGTCGCGCTTCATGGCTTCGACATCTCGTTGTTGCCGAGCTATGTAGTTGGTGTATAGCGCGTCCCTTTCGATCTGCCGACGGGTGTCTTGGTCGACACCGTCCAGCTGCTGGATCAGCGGCACAAGGTCCTCGAAGCACACGTTCGGAAAAGCCAAGATTGCCATTCCGTCCCTGCGGTTACCATCCTGATTCACTTCGATGCCAGCTGCGCGAATTTCCTTGGGGGTATAAGTCCTTTCGGTTAGTACTGACTTCACAGCGCCCAGCTTTTCCATTTTTATTTCAAAAGCCAGGCGACGATGATCCGATATACACCCAATTTCCAGGCCTTGCGGCGTAAGGCGTTGATCCGCATTGTCGGCACGTAAGGACAGACGGAACTCGGCGCGCGAGGTGAACATCCGATACGGTTCCGCCACGCCCCGTGTGGTCAGATCGTCAATCATCACACCAATATAGCTGTTAGCTCGGGTAAAATGAATTGCATCTCGCCCCTGAACTTCCAGCGCGGCATTCAGGCCCGCGACCAAGCCTTGAGCGGCCGCTTCCTCATATCCTGTGGTTCCGTTGATCTGCCCCGCAAGATATAGTCCCGGGATCTCAGGTAAGGCCAAGGACGCTTTCAACACACGCGGGTCCACATAGTCGTATTCGATGGCATAACCCGGCTGTAAGATCTCTGCCGCCTCAAGGCCTTTGATGGAATGGACGTACTCCACTTGGACATCCTGAGGCAGCGAAGTCGAAATCCCGTTTGGATACACGGTGTGGTCATTGACCCCCTCAGGCTCCAGGAAAATCTGATGGGAGTCCTTGTCCGCAAACCGAACGATCTTGTCTTCGATCGAAGGGCAATATCGCGGCCCCACTCCCTCGATATGCCCTCCATACATCGCGGAACGGGTCAGGTTCTTTTCGATGATTTCATGGGTTCGCGCGTTCGTATGAGTGATTCCGCAAGAGATTTGCGGCGCCACCGGTGTTATGGACAGAAATGAGAACATGGTCGGGTCATCATCACCATCCTGTCGTTCCAATCCGTCCCAGTCGATCGTGCGTCCATCAAGTCGAGGAGGCGTTCCTGTTTTCAGCCGCGCCATCGGCAGGTCATAGCTATCCAAACGCTCAGCCAGTCGCACAGACGGCCTGTCGCCCATACGGCCTCCGGGCCTCTGAACATCGCCAATATGGATCACACCCCGCAGAAACGTTCCCGAGGTCAGTATAACCGCTTTCGCCGGAATTTCAGATCCGTCAGACAGAACCACCCCGGCAACGCGATGGCCGTCCATTCGGAAATCTATGACTTCTCCGGTAATGACCTCGAGGTTCTTGCGCGCCATTGTTTCCTGTTGCATTGCAGCCCGGTACAGCGCGCGGTCGGCCTGCGCACGGGGCCCTTGAACAGCCGGCCCTTTACGACGGTTCAGAAGGCGAAACTGAATTCCCGCCCGGTCTGCAACCCGTCCCATAACGCCGTCCAGCGCGTCGATCTCTCGAACCAGATGGCCTTTTCCAAGTCCGCCGATCGCTGGATTGCAAGACATGACACCGATGTCGGTTTCCGAAAATGTCACCAAAGCTGTCTGCGCACCCATCCGCGCCGCAGCGTGGGCCGCCTCGGCCCCTGCATGTCCCGCTCCGATAACGACGACGTCAAACTCCGAATGTTTCACGTGAAACACTCCTCATTTACCCAAACAAAAGCTGGCGAATATTTCGTCCAGCAGATTTTCCACATCTACCCGACCAACCAAAGACTCCAACGCGCGGATGGCGGTCCGCAGCTCTTCTGCTGCAATATCGTACAGGTCCGGGCCAGAATCCAGAACCCTGAGTGCTTCGGACAGAGCGGCCGAGGATTTCAGCATTGCAACACGATGGCGTTCCCGGGTGGCAATACCAGATCTGGCGGTTCTGTCTCTCAAAACTACCGATATGTTGTGAATCAGGCGATCGATTCCCTGACCTGTCTTCCCCGACACACCCTCGGTCCCATCTGAACGAAGGTCGGATTTCGGCAGTACCTGGATGTCGCCGGATTGCATACCGATTCCCAACGCTTCGGGGTCCTCGGTCAGAAATACGCGAAGGTCGGCATTTTCCGCCCGCTTTCTGGCCAGAGCAATCCCAAGACCCTCTACATGGTCCTCGGTTTCGCGTAACCCGGCCGTATCCAGCAACGTGACCGGCAGACCTGCCAAGTCCATCCGCACCTCGATTATGTCGCGGGTGGTGCCAGCATATTCCGAAGTAATTGCCGCCTCCCGGCCCGCGAGCGCATTCAGCAAGGTCGACTTGCCCGCGTTCGGTGGGCCGACGATAGCCACTTCAAAGCCGGAGCGGATCCGCTCGGCAATCCTCACGCCCTTCGCCTCCCGCTCCAGATCCGCCATGACAGCATTCACAAGCGATCGGACTTCGGGTGACACATCCGTTGGCACGTCTTCATCGGCAAAATCGATGACCGCCTCCAGCAATGAGGCCGCCCGGATCAAATCCCGCCGCCACCGTTCCGCCAGGTCGCCCAACTCGCCAGCCAGAATGGTCTGAGCCTGCTTGCGCTGGGCCTCGGTCTCTGCGTCGATCAGATCGGCCAGGCCTTCGACCTGGGCAAGGTCCATCTTCCCATTTTCAAGAGCACGCCGGGTGAACTCGCCCGGTTCAGCCAGTCGCAGATCCGGCATTTCGGACAGGACGCGCAGAACCGCGTTGACCGAAGCCGTGCTGCCATGGATCTGCAGCTCGGCAACATCTTCGCCGGTAAAGCTGGACGGACCGTGGAAGGTCAGGACCAGCCCGTCATCCAGACGCGACCCGTCAGGTGCCTGCAACTCACGCAGGCACATGCCACGCAACGGCAAATCTCCACCCGACAGAACTTTGGCCGCGTGGTGCGATTGCGGTCCTGACAGGCGGATCACAGCGACCCCTGCCTTGCCTTGCGCGCTGGCCAAGGCGAATATCGTTTCCATTCGAAGGCCTCGCGTCGGTTACAAGACCGTATCAGGTATTCATCGAGTCGAAGAACTCGGAATTGGTCTTGGTCTGTTTCAGCTTGGACAACAGGAACTCGATCGCGTCGGTTGTGCCCATCGGGTTGAGGATACGGCGCAGAACGAAGGTTTTGGCCAGATCGCCCTTGTCGACCAGCAGGTCCTCTTTGCGGGTGCCGGACTTGAGGATGTCGATCGCCGGGAACACCCGCTTGTCTGCGATCTTGCGATCCAGAACGATCTCCGAGTTGCCGGTGCCCTTGAATTCTTCAAAGATCACTTCGTCCATCCGGCTGCCGGTGTCGATCAGCGCGGTGGCGATGATGGTCAGCGAACCGCCCTCTTCGATGTTGCGCGCCGCACCAAAGAATCGTTTGGGCCGCTGCAGGGCGTTGGCGTCCACACCACCGGTCAGAACTTTGCCGGATGACGGGACCACGGTGTTGAATGCCCTACCAAGTCTTGTGATCGAGTCGAGAAGAATAACAACATCTCGTTTATGTTCGACCAGGCGCTTGGCTTTTTCGATCACCATCTCGGACACGGCCACGTGGCGGGTCGCCGGTTCATCAAAGGTCGAGGATACCACCTCACCCTTCACCGAGCGTTGCATGTCGGTCACCTCTTCGGGGCGCTCGTCGATCAGCAGGACGATCAGGTAGCACTCCGGATGGTTGCGCTCGATCGAATGCGCGATGTTCTGCAGGATCACCGTTTTACCGGTCCGCGGCGGCGCCACGATCAGCGACCGTTGGCCCTTGCCGATCGGCGCAACCAGGTCGATCACCCGGGCCGACTTGTCCTTGATGGTCGGGTCCTCGATCTCCATCTTCAGCCGCTCGTCCGGATAGAGCGGCGTCAGGTTGTCAAAGGCGATCTTGTGTTTCGCCTTTTCCGGGTCTTCGAAGTTGATCTTGGTCACCTTCGTCAGCGCGAAATATCGCTCGTTCTCTTCGGGGGCCTTGATCTCGCCCTCGACCGTGTCGCCGGTGCGCAGCGAGTGCTGGCGGATCATCTCGGGCGAGACATAGATGTCGTCCGGGCCGGGCAAATAGTTCGCCTCGGGCGAGCGCAGAAAGCCGAAGCCGTCCTGCAGCACCTCAAGCACACCGTCGCCGCCCACGGTCCAGCCCTCATCCGCGCGTTCGCGCAGGATCTGGAACATCATCTCGCCCTTGCGCATGGTCGAGGCGTTTTCGATCTCGAGCTCTTCGGCCATGGCCAGAAGGTCTTTGGGGCTTTTGGCCTTCAGATCGGCCAGATTCAGGGATTCGGTTGTCATGATGATACGGACCTTGGCCGCAAGGGTGCGGCACAGCGTTGAATTTCAAACAGGAAGATGCGCCATCCGGACGGATGGGTTGATCCCTACATAAGGCCGGTCGCCGCCCGAGTCAAACCGGTGCGGAAATGGCCCTCAGAACTTCAGAATGACCGCCAGAACGATGATGACCATCAAAACGGTCGGAACCTCGTTCATCATGCGGTACTGGCGCCCTGTGAGCGTGTTGCGGCCTTCGACGAAATCCTTGCGCCGGGCCAACAGCCAGTGATGGAACCAGGTCATGCCGATCACCGCCGCGCCCTTGACCCAGGGCCAGGACCAGTCCCACCCGACGATGCCGGGAGTGAATACCATGATGAGGCCACAGACCCAGGCTACGATCATCGCCGGCCGCATGATCACGCGCAGCAGCTTTTCTTCCATTTCAAAGAAGATCTCTGGCGCGCCGTCGACGGCCTGCGCCTTTTCGACGTGATAGACGAACAGACGCGGCAGATAAAACAAACCCGCCATCCACGAGATCACCGCCATGATGTGCAGCGATTTCACCCAAGGGTACAGCGTGAAGAGAAGATCGGTCATCGGGTTTCCCGGTACTGGTCGGACCCTCCCTAATAAAAAAAATAGAAAAGAGAAAGGATGATGGTTTTGTAGGGTGGGCAAAATCCGTGGATTATTGTTTTGTCCGCCAGTTTTCCCCAGGTGGATGAATAAATTCCAAAACTGATTGATTCTGGTGATTTCATTTTTTACATAGTAAAAACAAATAGTTAAATTATACATCGCGGACCTGTCTTGGGGATAACTCAAGGGACATCTTTTGATGAACAGGAAGTCCCAAGATCCCGAGTTATCCTTGTCCCGACCGGACAGTCTTTGAGCGACTCAGGGAAGTTTCAGGCCGAAATCGCGGGCTTGCGTGTCAACCGGAAAACCATACAAACCGTTCAAGACCAATGATCCACTTGCCCACGGGGTTTTCCACATGACTGTCCCCATCGTACTTGCCTCGGGGTCCGAGATCCGCGCGCAGTTGCTGCGCAACGCCGGGGTGCCGTTCTCCGTCCAGGTCGCCCGCGTGGACGAGGATACTGCCAAACGCGCGCTTGTGGCCGAGGGCGCCCCGCCGCGCGACATCGCCGATGCTCTCGCCGAGCTCAAGGCGCGCAAGATCAGTGACAAGACGCCCGGCGCGATGGTTCTGGGCTGTGACCAGGTTCTGGATTTCGATGGACGTCTGCTGTCCAAGCCCAAAACGCCCGAAGACGCGCTGGCACAGTTGAAAGCTATGCGCGGCAAGCGCCACATGCTGCTGTCGGCAGCGGTGATCTATCAGAATGGCGAACCGGTCTGGCGCCATGTCGGTCAGGTGCGGTTGCGGATGCGCGCCAGTTCGGATGCCTATCTGAAGGGCTATGTCGCGCGCAACTGGGACAGCATCCGCCACGCGGTCGGGGCCTACAAGCTGGAAGAAGAAGGCGTGCGCCTGTTCACCAGCATTGACGGCGACTATTTTAACGTCTTGGGTATGCCCCTGCTGGAGCTGCTCAATTTTCTTGCGGTCCGAGGGGTGATCGAACAATGACCGACAACCGCATTCCACTGGCCGGAGTCATCGGACACCCGATTGCCCATTCCCGATCGCCTGCCCTGCATGGCTATTGGCTGAAGACTTATGGTTTGCCGGGCCATTATGTGCCGATGGATGTTGCGCCCGCCGACCTTGAAACGGTCCTGCGCAGCTTGCCCAAGGCCGGGTTCGTCGGGGCCAATGTCACCGTTCCGCACAAAGAGGCCGCGATGCGGCTGGCAGATCATGTGTCGGACCGTGCCTCGGTGATTGGGGCGGCGAATACGCTGGTGTTCCGGTCCGATGGCTCGATCCACGCGGACAATACCGACGGGTACGGGTTTATGCAGAACCTGCGTGCGGGTGCGCCGGATTGGGTGCCGCAGGATGGCCCGGCGGTGGTGTTCGGCGCGGGCGGGGCCGCGCGGGCGGTGCTGCAGGCGCTGGCCGAGGCCGGCGTGCCCGAAATCCTGCTGACCAACCGCACGCGGTCGCGCGCCGATCACCTGAAAGATGAATTCGGCCAGCGCATCACCGTGGTCGATTGGGTCCAGGCCGGAAACGTGATCGAAAACGCCGAGCTGGTGGTGAACACTACGTCGCTGGGCATGCAGGGTCAGCCCGAGCTGCGCGTCCCCTTGGACGGGTTGCAGCCGGGAACGGTGGTGACCGATCTGGTCTATACGCCATTGAAGACCCGCCTTCTGGAACAGGCCGAGGCTGCGGGCTGCACGGTCGTCGACGGGCTGGGCATGTTGCTGCATCAGGCGGTTCCGGGGTTCGAGCGGTGGTTCGGCCTGCGCCCCGAGGTCACGGAAGAAACCCGCGCAGCGGTTCTGGCATGAGTTTCTCTCTGGGTCTGACCGGGTCGATCGGCATGGGCAAAAGCACCACCGCCGACCTGTTCGCGCAGGAAGGCTGCGCCGTGTGGGATGCAGACGCCGCCGTGCATCGGCTGTATGCGGAAGGCGGCGCGGCGGTCGCGCCGATCCGCGCGGCATTTCCCGACGCGATCGAGGATGGGGCCGTCAGCCGTGACGCCCTGAAACGGATCATCAGCGCCGATCCGACCGCTTTGAAACGGATCGAATCCATCGTCCACCCGCTGGTGGCCCGAGATCGCGAGGCGTTTCGACAGGCGGCCAAGTCGGACATCCTTGTCTTTGATATTCCTCTGCTTTTCGAAACCGGCGGCGACGCGCAGATGGATGCGGTGGCCTGCGTTTCAATCCCCCCAGGCGAGCAGAAGCGCCGGGTCATGGCGCGGGGCACGATGACCGAGGCGCAGTTCGAGCAGATCCGCGCCAAGCAGATGCCGAATGACGAAAAATGCGCGCGGTCGGATTTCGTGATCGTCACCGACACTCTGGACCATGCCCGCGCACAGGTGCAGAATGTGGTCAGGCAGATCAGGGCAGGATTGGTAGATGCGTGAAATCGTACTGGATACGGAAACCACCGGATTCGATCCCGAAAGCGGCGACCGGATCGTCGAGATCGGCGCCATCGAGCTGTGGAACCACGTCGCCACTGGCGAGACCTATCACGTCTATATCAACCCCGAACGTTCTATGCCGGCCGAGGCTTTCGGCGTGCACGGCATCGGCCCTGACCTGCTGGAGCCGCCGCAACCTCCCGAACCGGGCCAGATCACCCTGAAGGACAAACCTGTCTTTGCGAAGGTCGGGCAGGCCTTCCGCGATTTCGTGGGGGATGCGCGGCTGGTGATCCACAACGCCTCATTCGACATGAAGTTCCTCAATGCCGAATTGGGATGGATGGGTCTGCCTCCGATCCCGATAGAGCAGGCGCTGGACACGCTCGCGATCGCGCGCAAGAGGTTTCCCGGCTCGCCCGCCTCGCTGGATGCCCTGTGCCGGAGGTTCAACATCGACAACTCGAACCGGGTTCTGCACGGCGCGTTGCTCGACTCGGAAATCCTGGCAGAGGTCTATCTGGAACTGATCGGCGGGCGGCAGCCCGATTTCGGCCTGTCCTCGGCGTCTGCCGAAAGCTCAACCGGTGGCGACATCTGGCGCCCCGGTCCACGGCCCAACCCACTGCAGCCCCGGATTACCGAGGATGAGCGTGCTGCGCATGATGCATTTGTCGAAAAGCTGGGCGAAAACGCCCTGTGGTCCCGCACCTGACCTGGGTCAGATGCGGGTTGCCTAGTCACGCTTCGGTTTTGTCGGACGCTTCGGCCTGACGGCGCATCAACTCGTTGCGGTACAGGCCGACGAAATCGATGTTGTCGAGGTTGACCGGCGGGTAGCCACCGTCGCGGGTGATGTCGCTGACGATGCGGCGCAGGTACGGGAACAGCATCCGCGGGCATTCGATCATCAGGAACGGGTGCAACTGATCATTCGGCACACCTTCCACGTGGAACAGGCCGCAATAATCGATCTCGCACAGGAACAGGATGTCCTCCAGACCCTTGGCCTTGGACTTGAGGTTCAGCTTGATCGACACCTCGTATTGGTGGTCTGCCGAGCGCTTTTTCGCATCCAGGTTCACCTGGACCGAGATCTCGGGCTGCACGTCGCCCGAGACGCCTTTTTGCGCCATCACGTTTTCAAAGGACATGTCCCGGATGAACTGTCCCAGAATGCGCATCTGGATTTGGGGGGCTGCCTGAGGCTGGGTTGTGCCGGCGGCGGTTTCTTCGGTCATGGATCCGCTCCAAAATTTAAATTCGCCACTGCTTATCAAGTTGGGCCGGGCACCTCAATGCTGGTGCGGCCCTTCCACCCATTTCGACGGTTGCGCGGGTTTTGTGCGCACTTCCGAATACTCTCCATCTATGATGTCATCCCCACCGAACGGATCGCGCGCCGCCCCGTATTGCGGGCTGGGGCCCATCTGGAACTGGGTAATCGTGACCCGCGACTTGAGATACCGAAAAACCGCGGCCCGCACCCCGGGAACCAGCAGCGCAAAGCCGATTGCGTCGGTGAAGAACCCGGGTGTCATCAGCAGAACACCCGACAGCAGGATCATCGCACCATTGGCCAGCGGTTCGGTCGGGTCGTCCAGTTCGGAAAAGGCGCGCTGTAGCTGACCCATCGCCATGCGACCTTGTGTCCGCACCATCGCAGTACCCAGAAAGGCGGTCAAAACCACGATTGCCAGCGTCGGCCACAGGCCGATCAGACCGCCGACCTGGATAAAAAGGGCGATTTCGATGATCGGCACCAATAAAAATGCCAAGAACAGATACATATGCGCTATCCTTTCCCATAGGCCGGGCTGTGGACTTGCCACCAACTGTCACCTACATAGTGACACGAGGCCGCGTGTACAAAGTCTCGGTGCTGAAAAGAGGACGAAATGAACTCACCCCTGATCCAGCTTCTGGTGCTGGCTGGCATAGCCATCTTCCTGATCCTGCGTCTCAGAAGCGTGCTGGGCACGCGCGAAGGCTTTGAAAAACCACCGGTGCCGCAGCAACCCGACACCGGGAAGTCGCGTCGTGATTTCGAAGTGATCGACGGCGGTCCGGATCGTGACATTACCGACCATGTCCCCGAAGACAGCGAATTGGCGCAGACGCTGGCTGCGATGAAGCGCGTCGAGTCGAGCTTTTCGGTCAGCGAGTTTCTGCAGGGCGCCCGTGGCGCCTATGAGCTGATCGTCATGGGGTTCGAGCGGGGCAACCTGGATGAAATCCAGCCCTTCCTGTCCGAGGAAGTGTTCGAAACCTTCGTCTCGGTTGTCGCCGATCGCGAGGACAAGGGCCTGACGATCGAGGCTGAGTTCATCGGTGTGCGTGAGATGGGTCTGGTGGATGCCCAATTCGACAAGGATTCCAACCGCGCCGAGATCACCGTGCGGTTCGTCGGCGAGCTGACGTCGGTCGTGCGTGACCGGGGCGGTGACATCATCGAAGGCAGCCCCAACACGATCAAACGCCAGAAGGACAGCTGGACTTTCGCCCGCGTCATGGGCGCGGATGATCCGAACTGGCTGCTTGTCGCCACGGACGCATGATCGGAACGCTCCGGTCGCTGATGCTGGTGGCGGTTCTGACCGCCGCCAATGCCGCCGGAGCCGAGGCGACGCGATCCATCCTGTCATTTGCTGACCTTGACGGCTGGGCCGAGGATGACCACGGCGCGGCCTTGTCCGTTTTTCTGGACACGTGCGGGGATCTGGACGATCCGGACTGGCGTTCGTTGTGTGCAGCCGCAGGGACATACGAGCCCGATGCCGCGCGCGCCTTTTTCGAATTGTTCTTCCGGCCCATCCTGATCGAGGACGAAAAGGCCCCGCTGTTCACCGGATATTTTGAACCGGAATTGAACGGCTCGCGGACGCGGACTGAAACCTACAGATACCCGGTCTACAAGATGCCGCCCGAGGCGCGGGAGGCCGGGCAATGGCTCAGCCGGCGCGAACTGCTGACCAGCGACGTGATGAAAGGCCGGGGCTTGGAAATCGCCTGGGTCGATGACCCGGTCGAGTTGTTTTTTCTACAGATTCAAGGCTCGGGGCGCATCCGTTTGCCGGATGGCAGTTCCGTGCGTGTTGGATATGGCGGGGCCAACGGCCACCCATATCGGTCGGTTGGGGTTGAACTGGTCCGGCGCGGTATTCTGGGTGCGCATGATGTGAGCGCCCGGATGATCCAGTCGTGGGTGCGCAAGAACCCCGAGATTGGGGCCGAGCTTTTGATGCACAACCCGTCCTACGTATTTTTCCGCGAGGTTTCGCGGGTGGCTGCAGACCGCGGTCCTTTGGGCGCAATGAACCGGTCGATCACCGCAATGCGCAGCATCGCCGTGGATCCGGCCTATACCCCGCTGGGCGCGCCAGTCTGGGTCGAAAAAGACGGCAGGACTCCGCTGCGGCGCTTGATGATCGCACAGGACACCGGCTCGGCAATCAAGGGCGCACAACGGGCCGACATCTTTTTCGGAACCGGGGACGCCGCAGGACAGGCAGCGGGCCAGCTCAAGGATCCCGGCCGCATGATCGTTCTGCTGCCGATCCAACGCGCCTATGCCATGCTGCCGGATGAGTTCTGATGACCCGCCGCAAGCTGACCGAAGACGAGATTGAATTGTGGCACAAGGTGACCCGGCAGACCGAGCGGCTGCACCCGGAGATTCCCCAATCCGTTCACCCATCGACATTGCCGAAACCCAAGCCGCGAAAAACCCCCAAAGCGCGGATAGACGCCTTTGAACTGGGTCAGAATGCACCTGCAAACGGGCGCGGCCACAGCTTGAAGCCCGCAATCGGCGACAGCCTGCGCGCCGCACCCGTACAGATGGACAGCAAGGCCTTTGCGCGGATGAAACGCGGCAAGCTGAAGCCCGAAGGCAAGCTGGACCTGCACGGAATGCGGGTCGATACGGCCCATCCTGCTCTGATCCGGTTCATCCTGTCGGCGCAGGCATCGGGAAAACGACTGGTTCTGGTGGTCACCGGCAAAGGCAAGGACAGAGACGAACCCGGCCCGATCCCGACGCCCCGCGGTGTGCTGCGCAACCAGGTGCCTCAGTGGCTGAATTTGCCGCCGCTGGCCCAAGCGGTTCTTCAGGTCAGTCCCGCCCATATCAGCCATGGCGGTGATGGGGCTTACTACGTGTATCTGAGGCGGGTCCGCTAAAGCAGCCGCCGGGCCCTGTGAATACCGATCCAGACTATGCCGCACGTTGCCACGAAAAACCAGGCGATCCACAGGAACTGCGTGCTGAGCGGCACGCCCAGATCGATCAACCCGCCAGTCAGGCCGGGCCCGACAGCAGACCCCAGCACCATGACGGCGGCAGCCATCGCCTTGATCGCGCCGATGTGACGGGTGCCGTAGAACTCGGCCCAGAACGCGGCGGGCAGCGTACTGTTGGCGCCGACCGAAATGGCAAGACAGGACAAACCGATTACGGCGCCGGGGATTGTCTGGACAAACGCAAACAGGGCAAACCCGGCAGCCATCGGAATCTGATAGAACGGCATCATCCGCGCCGTGCCCCATCTGTCCAACGCCCAGCCCGAGGCGAACATCGCCAAGATCGACACCCCGGTATAGACCGGAAACAACGCAACCAGTTGGATATGGGCCCAGCCCTTGGTCTGCGCCAGATGGACCTGGTGAAAGAAGAACGCAGTAATGAATGCCGAAGGTCCCATGAGCGCCGGCATCATGAACCAGAAAAGCGGGTTCAATAGCGTTTCGCGCCGGGTCCAGTGCCGCCCAAGCATCCCGGTCGCGCTGGTTTCCCGGGCTAGGCTTTGTGGTGTCCGTTCCTGACGCAGCATTCGCATCAACGCGGGTATTCCCAACAACGCGATGGCGGCGGAGAGCGCCCAAAGAAAATGCCAGTCGATAAAGGCCATGGCGGCGACGAACAGCACGGGCAGCAAGGCTTCGCCGACGGCAAATCCCAGCGTTGCGATGGAGAGCGCCCTGCCCCGCGTGGCCGTGAACCACCGGGCCATCGCAACCATGGCAATGTGGCTGCACATGCCCTGGCCGAACAGACGCAGCAGAAAGATGACCACGGGCAACAGGATCACCCAGTGATTGACCGCCATCGCCAGCGCGGCACACGCAAGCCCAAGCAGGACAGCCGGGCCCAGCACTCGGACACGATAGATGTCTGTCAGCCCTCCGGCCCAGATCATGACAATCGCGGAAACAGTCGTACCCAAGGAATAAAGACCGCCCCATGCGCCGTGGCTGAGGCCGAACTCGGCCCGGATCTGACCGGCGAAGATCGAAATGAAAAAGGTCTGCCCGAAACTGGACATGAAGGTCAGCAAGACCCCCGCGCCCAACCACGGAGCATTGTCCGCAAGGAAAAGGCGGACCCCGCGCCCAATCACGGAGTGCTGACCCGCACCTGCCCGGTTTCGGTCAGAACAACCTCAGTCGCGCCGGCATCGTTTCGCACGGCCGGCGGCACAAGAAGATCAATACCACCCTGATCCCGGCCAAAGGTCCTGCTGACCCGGCCCGCCGCGTTGAGAATCGACAGAAGTGCCGGAGATGTGGCGGCTACGAAATGCGAGGATTCCGCATCCTTGTTGAAGGCCGTGGTGTCAATGATGCTGACCGGGTACTGCGCCAGCTTCTCGGTCGAGCTGATGTTGCCCAGCCGCTCACCCTTGGCAGTTCCGCGCAGGCGTCCGGACACGTTCAAGATCTTGTCTTTGCGCGAGACCATGATCACAAATTGCTCGGGCGGAGATTTGATCACCGCCATCTGCGACCGGAACACGTCAACGTCGAGATCGGGCGAGATCAGCAACACACCTTCCAGATTGCGCCGCGACCAGCCCGGCTCGCGCAGCTCGGCTTGGCGCATCATCTCCATGGTCAGCGCGCCTCCCATCGAGTGCGCAACGATCAGCACGCGCGGGACGCCCAGGGATTTCAGCGTAGAGATGGTTTGTTGCAGACCGTCGCGGGCAAACAGCATGCTGTCCAGATCATAGGCATAGCCCGATCCGGACCCTCGGCTGGGCCAGGAATAGACCAACGTCTTGCCAGGCAGGCCGATGTCGTGAGCCAACTGAGCCGCGCGAAAAACGGTTTCGGTCTGGGTGGCGTTGTAGCCATGAACAAAAATCGTAACTTCCTTGGCGCCGTTCAGCCGTGCTTTCAGATCCTGCTCGGACGGAAATTCTCGCACACCGGCCAAAACGAATTGCCGGCTCGGGGTCGGGTCCGAATAGGAAAACTCAAGCGTCCCGGGGCGGTGGTTCGGCGGGATCGAGACGGTGGTTTCGAGGAATTGCAGGCGGTCAGCGCGACGATACCCGTAAGAGCCATCGGCCTCGCGTGCGCGGGTGGTCGCCGCGAACACGGTCTGCGCCGTGCCGACGTCCAACGCTTCGGGCAAGGTGACCGAGATGGATCGGTCAACGCAGCCTCCCAAAACGGAAACCGTGACGAAAATGATCAGATAGCGCAGCACGGAACGATCCCAGACCAACAGTTACGTGCTACGCATAGCGTAACCTGCCGACGCGTCCAGATAATTGCGCAGGACCAACCGGCAAAAACCGGCTGATCATGTTACAGAACGTAACGGCTCAGGTCCGTGGATTTGGTCAGCTCACCAAGGTTTTCATCCACAAAGGCCGCGTTGACCACGATTTCCGCGCCGGCACGGTCAGGCGCGACAAAGGACAGATCTTCGAAAACGCGTTCCATCACGGTGTAAAGGCGCCGGGCGCCGATATTCTCGACGCTCTGGTTCACTTCGGCGGCGATCCGGGCCAGCGCGGCGATCCCGTCTTCGGTAAAGCTGACGGTGACGTTTTCGGTGCCCATCAAAGCCGTATACTGGCGGGTCAGCGCGTTGTCCGTCTCGGTCAGGATGCGCACGAAATCCTCTTCGGTCAGCGCGCGCAGCTCGACCCGGATCGGCAGACGCCCCTGCAGTTCGGGCAACAGGTCCGAAGGCTTGGCGATATGGAACGCGCCGCTGGCGATGAACAGAATGTGGTCGGTCTTGACCGGGCCGTGCTTGGTGGAGACGGTCGTGCCTTCGATCAGGGGCAGTAGGTCGCGCTGCACGCCTTCGCGGCTGACATCCCCGCCGCGGGTTTCTGCGCGAGCGCAGACCTTGTCGATCTCGTCCAGAAATACAATGCCATTCTGCTCGACCGATTCCAGTGCCGCGCGGGTGACGGCCTCGTCATCCAGCAACTTATCGGCCTCTTCTCCGATCAGGATGTCATAGCTTTCGGCAACGCTCATGCGGCGCTTGACGGTGCGCCCGCCGAAAGCTTTGCCGAAAATGTCGCCCAGGTTCATCATGCCCATCTGTCCACCCGGCTGGCCTGGAATGTCGAACATCGGCATCGGGTTGGACGTATCGGCCAATTCAAGTTCGATCACCGTGTCGTCCAGCTCGCCGGATTTCAGCTTCTTGCGGAACATCTCGCGGGTGCTCTCGCGGGCGTCCGAGCCGGCGATGGCCTCGATCACACGGTCCTCGGCGGCTTGATGCGCCTTGGCTTTGACCTCTTCGCGCATGTATTCACGGGTCTGGATGATCGCGGCATCGGCCAGATCGCGGATGATCTGTTCGACATCGCGGCCGACATAGCCGACCTCGGTGAATTTGGTCGCTTCGACCTTGATGAAAGGCGCGCGCGCCAGCTTGGCCAGGCGGCGGCTGATCTCGGTTTTGCCCACGCCGGTGGGCCCGATCATCAGGATATTCTTGGGATAGACCTCGTCGCGGATGTCATCCGCCAACTGCTTGCGCCGCCAGCGGTTGCGCAGGGCCACGGCGACAGCGCGCTTGGCATCCTTCTGCCCGATGATGAAACGATCCAGTTCCGAGACGATCTCGCGCGGGGTCAGGTCGGTCACAGGGCAGTCCTTTCGATGGTCGGCAGTCAGCTGCGGCTTAGGTAAGCACGGGGTCGGCAAAAACAACCGAGACCGCACATTTGGCCGCGTTGGTTAACAATGACCCGGCGCCAATGCAATTCTTTCCTGACCTCCATGTTGGGAGATTTCGGTGTGCTCTGATAGGGTTGGCGGAATGTGCGCGGGACCCGGAGAGTGAAATGACCAAGATTGCCAAGATAACCCTGCTGTTCGTGGTGTTCGTGGACCTGATCGGCTAAGGGCTGGTTTTTCCGATCATCAACTCGCTGATCATGGAGACGAAATCGGGCTTTCTGCCGGAAGGCACGTCAATGGGCAGCCGTCACTTCTACTACGGTCTGGTGATCGGGTGTTTCTTCCTGTCTTGGTTTCTGGGCGTCGTCTATGTCTCGAAGGTCTCGGATTCCATCGGGCGCAAGAATGCACTTCTGATCTGCCTGGGTGGCGCGCTGGCTGGCTATGCGATCACGATTGCGGCGCTGTATCTCAATAGCCTGATCCTGTTGATCGTGGGCCGGTCGATCACCGGGTTCACGGCCGGAAACCAACCAATCGCGCAGGCGGCCATGATCGACGGCAGCACGGATGCGGCCGATCGTGACCGGAACATGGGTTATATCGTGACAGGGGTCAGCTTTGGCCTGGTCGGCGGCCCGATCATCGGAGCGGTCCTGTCGGATGCGGCGCTTTTGGGCAGCGTTGCCACGCTCAAGACCCCATTCTACGGCGCGTTTGTCCTGGTGCTCATCGCGATCCTGCTGGTGCTGTTCTTCTTCAAGGATACCCGAACCGAACGCGAGCCCTTCGTCTTTCGCCCCCGCGACGTGACCGACAGCCTGGTTGCCGTGCGCGGCCACCCCATGGTTCTGAAGATCCTGCCCGTCTACGCGTTCTTCATGATCGCGAACGTCACCTTCTACGTGTTTGTGGACAATTTCCTGACCAGCGCCTTTGGTTATGGCGTGATCGGTGGCAGCATGGCGATGGTCGTCATCGGTGTTGCGCTGGCCTTCTCCAGTACGTTTCTCGTGAAACCCGCGCAGGAACGGTTCAGCAAGCACAACATCATCTATGTTTCGCTGATCGTCATGGTGATCTGCGGCTTTGCCTTTGCCTTCAGCCCCAGCGGCGTGCTCAGCTATGTGCCGGTGTTCCTGTTCTATTTCCTGTTCGGCGTGGCCTACCCGACCCTCCTGGGCCTGTTTTCCTCGTCGGTCAGCGAGGCGGATCAGGGCTGGGTCATGGGCGTGACCACGGCTGTGTTCTGCCTAGCGGGTGGAATCATGTCGCTGATCGGCGGCGGGTTGATGAGCTTCGATATCCGCCTGCCCTATTACATCGTGATCGCCTCGGCCATTCTGGGGCTGATCGGGATGCACCGCCGGTGGAAGGGCAAGGAGATTTCGGCCCTGCTGGCCTGACCCCTAGCCCGAAATGCTCTCAACCGTCAGGTTGCCGTTGGTGTAGACACAGATATCCGCGGCAATTGCCATGGCCTCGCGGGCAACCTCCTCGGCCGACTTGTCGCTGTCCATCATCGCGCGCGCGGCTGCCAGGGCAAAGTTGCCACCCGACCCGATCGCCGCCACGTCATGTTCCGGCTCGAGCACGTCCCCGGCCCCGGTGATCACGAACAGGTCTCGGCCGTCGGTGACGATCAGCATCGCCTCAAGCTTTTGCAGGTACTTGTCGGTGCGCCAGTCCTTGGCCAGTTCGACCGAGGCGCGGGCCAGTTGACCGGGCGTGGCCTCCAGCTTGGCTTCCAGCCGTTCCAGCAGCGTGAAAGCATCGGCGGTCGATCCGGCGAACCCGGCGACGATCTCGAACCCGCCGGGCGACAGGCGCCGTACCTTGCGGGCGGTGCCCTTGATCACGGTCTGGCCCAGGCTGACCTGCCCGTCACCCGCGATGACGATCTGGCCGCCTTTCTTGACGCCGATGATCGTGGTGCCGTGCCAACCGGGAAAGTCGTTCTCCGCCATTCAAGCCTCCGTATCCGTTGATGCCCTATATGGGCCGGAGGCGCGATCCGCGCAACCCGTTCTCAAACTGCCTAAAAGATATGCAATCCGTGCATCACGGGGTTGTCGGACCAGCAATTGTGAGTCGCCTGTCGCAAGACTAGATGAGGCTTACAACCGACACAGGGTCGGCTGTTTCAAAAAAGGAATGCGCAAATGGCAACCACCGCAAACATCCATGCGCCGCTCGGAGCAGCTACCATCCTGCGTGTAGTGGACGGCATCTCGCACGCTTTCGAAGCTGTCGCCGAATGGAACACCGCCCGCAAGACCCGCAAGCTGCTGTCGCAACTGAGCGATGCCCAGCTGGAAGATATCGGTCTGGTCCGCGAAGATATCGCCAAGATCTGAATTCAGACCGAATTCGACTAAAGACGAATGGCCGCTTGGATTTCCGGGCGGCTTTTTCTTTTTGCGCAGGCCATGCACAAAAAAGGCGCCCCATGAGGAGCGCCTTCTTTCTTGAGTTCCGTTCGGTATCAGATGGATTCGTCGATCCAGCTTTGCAGGGCGGCCTTCGGGGCAGCGCCTGCGCGGTTCGAAACCACCTGACCGTCCTTGAAAATGAACAGCGCGGGAATACCGCGCACACCCATGGCTGCGGCCGAGTTGGGGTTGCTGTCCACGTCGACCTTGGCGATCTTGACCTTGCCGCCATATTCGGCCGCCAGCTCTTCCAGAGCGGGTCCGATCTGCTTGCAGGGTCCGCACCACTCGGCCCAGAAATCCACCACGACGGGGACGTCCGAGTTCTTGACTTCGGCGTCAAAGGTTTCGTCGGTTACGGCTACGGTCGACATATTCTGTCTCCTGAATGACATGCGGTTGGGAGTCGAACGTAGGTGCGCCCATTGGGGAGGTCAAGATATCTGGGCCCGCACCAGCGCATCTGTCACAAGATCGTGTGGCAGCCACATCAGGCGCGCCGTCCGGGTCCACAAAATCGCGGTGCGGATCTCGCGGCCAGGATAGATCTGCGAAAGCGCGGCGGCATAGGCGCCCATCTGCCGCAGCAGGCCCTCGGGGCAGGTCTCGGCCCGATCGGGAATCGTGGAGTTCGATTTGAAATCAATGACTTGCACCACGTCATCCGTCACGATCAACCGGTCGATCACCCCATGAATCCGACGACCGTCTAGAGTGGCCGAGACGGGCACCTCGGCCAGCGCGGCCGGGGCAAAGACGGGGGCCAGGTCCGGCGCGGTCAGTACGCCCGCAGCCTCGGCCAGAAGGTCGCGTCGGTCACCGTCCTGCATATCCGGCAGAAGCCGGGCGCAGAGCTGATCCCACCGGTCGCGCGGCGCCTGGCCCAGATGTTCGAGTAGAAGGTGCAGGCGGGTGCCGCGCAGCTTGGCGGCCTCTTCCTCAAGCCCGGTCTCGCCCGGCAGGGCCTTGGCCCCGCCCAGATCGGACGGGCTGAGCGTTTCGAGATCGGGTATCGGCTCGGGTGCGGGCTGGTGGAACAGGTCCGGCGGGGTATCCCGCACCGGTTCCGGGGTCGGGCGATGGTCCAGTGGCAGATCCTCCCAATCGCCATGCGCCAGACGGCGGATGCCGGTTCCGGGGATCTCGGTGGCCCCTGCCCGGCCCATCGCCTCTTCGACCAGCTGGTACCAGCTGGACCCGTCCCGACCCAGATCGCCGGCAGCCGCCACGATCAGCCATTTCTCGGCCCGGGTCAGCGCAACGTACAGCAACCGTAGCCGCTCGTTCTCCTCGCGTTGGCGCGCGTCTTCGCGGGCGCGGGCGATAAGGTCGGGCGACAGGTCGGCGGGCACCTTCCACAAGGGCGTGCCGTCTGCGACCATGATCTCGGCATCGCGGGGCGGCTGCCGCTTGCCGGTGTCCGGCAGGATCACGATCGGCGCCTCCAATCCTTTCGAGCCATGCACTGTCATCACCCGGATCATGTTGCCCACGCCGGTCATCTGGCGCTTGATCTCAAGGTCGTCGGTCTGCATCCAGACCAGGAAACCCGTCAGGCTGGGAATGTCCGACCGTTCATAGGCCAGCGCCTGCGACAGCAGCGCGTTGATGCCGTCCTCGGCCTCGGCGCCCAGACGGCCCAAAAGTTTGCGGCGTCCGTCATGGCGGGTCAGCACCCGTTCGATCAGGTCATAGGGGCGCAGAAAGTCCACCTGCCCGCGCAGATCGTTCAACACAGCCAGCGTTTCGGGAAAATCCTCGGCCCGTTGGCGCAGCGCCGCCCACAGGTACCTTTCCTGCCGGCGATGGGCCAGGTCGAACAGCATCTGCTCGGACCAGCCGAACAGCGGCGATTTCAGCACCGTGGCCAGCGACAGGTCATCCTCGGGCGTGGCGAGAAAGCTCAGCAATGCGGCCAGATCCTTGACCGCCAGTTCCGCTCCCACCTTCAGCCGGTCGGCCCCCGCGATCGGCAAACCCTGGGCCTTGCAGGCGCGGATGATCTCAGCAAACAAGTCCGAGCGGCGCTGAACCAGGATCAGGAAATCCCCCGGCCGCACCTTGCGGCGCACGAATGTGCCGCGCGTGGGGCCGTCTTCGGGGATGGTTTCGCCGGCGTCGATCATGGCCTTGATGCGCGCGGCGATCTGGTTGGCCAGGATCACCGTGTGATGCTGCGCCGCGGGCCGATCGACCGGGTCGGTCCAGTCGCCCTCGTCCGCATCCTCGACCTTTTCCACCACCGGCCACAGATCGACCCGGCCGGGCAGATCGGCCTTGAAGGCGCGGTGCTGGGACTCTTTCTGAAACCCCGCATCGGCGCGGTTTTCGAACAGGATATCGACCAGCGACAGGATGGCGCTGGAGGAGCGGAACGAGTATTCCAGCGTCCAATCCCACAGTTTTGAGCCTGATTCATTTAGTTTCCGCCCAAACTCGGCCTGCATCCGGTCAAAGGCCTGCGGGTCTGCCCCCTGGAAGGAATAGATCGACTGTTTCTTGTCGCCAACCACGAAGATCGTCCGCTCGACCCCGGACCGCGCGCCCTCGCCGCTGGTGAATTCCTGCGCCAGTTTCTCGACCACATCCCATTGATCGGGGCTGGTGTCCTGCGCCTCGTCCACAAGGATGTGGTCGATGCCGCCATCCAGCCGGTACAGAACCCAAGCGGCCACCGCCGGATCGTTCAGCAACAGGCGCGCGCGCAGGATCAGGTCGTCGAAATCCAGCCAGCCGCGCAGTTGCTTGCGACGCTCATATTCCGGCAGGAAGGCCGCCGCGAAGCGGTGCAGCACCAGAGATTTGCGTGCGGCTGCCAGCGCCAGTCGCCCTTCCCTTGCAGCTTCGACCCGCCGCATCAATGCCTCGAGCGGATCCATCTGCCCCGCCAGAACCCGCTCGCGTAGCGCCTTGGTGGGAAAGCTGTTGATCTTGGCGGTAAAGGGCTCTTTGGCGGATTTGCCGGTCAGGAACACATCTTCCAGCACCGGCAACTGACCCAAGGCGGGTTCGGTGAAGCCCGACAGTTTCTCGGCCGCCTTGGCGTCGGTCTTGCCGCCGCCCGCCAGCGCCGGAAGGATCGAACGGATCAGCTCGACTTCGCCGCCCAGAAACACCTGCGCCAGCAGCGCGTCCTCGTCGAACCCCTCGGGCAGGCCAAAACGGGCCAGCAGGTCGGGCCATTGCAGCGCGGGCGTGAACAGGGTGCGCTTCTGGGCGATCGCGGCGGTCAGCTTGTCAAAGCCGGTATCGGTGATGTGTCGGGCCACGTCCTCGATCAGGCGGGCCTGCGGGCCTTCGGCGAAATCCTCGACGATCTCCTCGCGCAGAAGGGTTGCGGCGCGGTCTTCCATCTCGGAAAACTGCGGGCTGACCCCGGCCTCGAGCGGGAACCGCCGTAGCAGCGAGGCGCAGAACGAGTGGATCGTCTGGATCTTCAAACCGCCCGGCGTTTCGATCGCGCGCGCGAACAGGGTGCGGGCACGGGCCAGGCGGTCGGGGTCGATCACCCCTTCGACGCCCAGTTCGGTCAGTTGCCGCTGCAACGTGGCGTCGTCCAGCATCGCCCACTCGCCCAGCCGTTTGAACAGGCGGTTCTGCATCTCGCTGGCGGCGGCCTTGGTGTAGGTCAGGCACAGGATGTGCTGCGGCTGAACGCCGTCCAGGAGCAGCCGCGCCACGCGGTCGGTCAGAACCCGCGTCTTGCCCGAGCCCGCATTGGCCGCCAGCCAGGTCGACGCATCGGGCCGCGCCGCCTGAACCTGCCGTTCGGTCGCTTCGTCGCGCGGGGTCATGTCAGATCCTCGGGCTTGGTTTCGGCGGTGCGGTCCCATTCGCCGAACCGCGCCAGGTGGTCATAGTCGCCCACGTCGCTGTCCTTGTGCATCATCCGGCGCGAGGAGAAACCCTGATCAGGCTCTAAATAGGTGGAAATCAGCTCTTTCAGCTCGGCCAGAACCCTGTCGGGCGGCTCTTTGTCCAAGGGTGCCGGGACCTCTTTGTAGGTGCCGCCCATACCGATGAACACGGCGCTGGCCACGGCCATCGGGTCAAATCCGTCGATCCCGCCCTGCTCGGCCATCGCGGCTTCGATCAGCAGCTGTTTGTCGAACTTGGCCTGCTGCGATTCCGAGGGCGGCGTGCCGGTCTTGTAGTCGATGATGGTCAGGGCGCCGCGGCTGTTGCGGTCGATCCGGTCGGCGCGGCCATTCAGGGTGAACCCAAGCGGTTCCAGCGTCAGGCACATCTTGGCCTCGAACGCGATCGGGCCGCCGTCGCTGCGGCGGCTGATCTCGGCGCGCAGAAAGTCGTCGGCGATCCGCTCGAGCCGCGCCAGCCACAGTTTCCGGGCGGTGGGCCAGGCGACATGCTCACCCAGCAGTGCCTCGGCCCGTTTCAGGAAGTTGTCGCGGGTCAGCAGCGCCCCGTCCAGCACGCTGTCCTTGACGAAATGTTCCAGGATCTCGTGGATTACGATGCCGCGCAGCAGGGCGTCGGGCGCCTGCACCAGCGGGTCCAGCGGCTTCAGGCGCAGGACGTGCTTGGCATAGATCGCATATGGGTCGCGGATCAGCCGCTTGATCTCGGTCACCGACAGACGGCGCGGGCGCGCGGCCACCGGCGGGCGCGGCGAGGGGCGTGGTGCGGCGGCGATCCGGGGCGCCTGTTCCAGCATCTCGGACCAGCGCAGCCATGTCTTGCCCCGGTCGCGCATCTTTTCCAGCGCCGCGCGGCCGCCCTGATCCGGCAGGCCCTGCAACAGGTTGGTCAACCGGTTCAGCCAGCGTGACGGCACGGTCTCGGCATCATCCGAGCGGACGGCGCGGGTCAGCCAGACCTCGGGCGCGCCGATGGCCTGCTGGAAATCATGGGCCGACAGGCCGATGCGCCGTTCCGGCAGCAGCAGGCCGGCACGGTCGCGCATCTGGCGGTTCAGCCAGGGGTCGGGCACGGGGGCCTCGGGCCAGCTGCCCTCGTTCAGCCCACCCAGGATCAGCAGGTCGGCGCCCTGGACGCGCGCTTCGAGCGTGCCCCAGATCATGATCCGCGGGTGGGGCGCGTCGCGGTCGCGGACCTCTTGCCCGGCCAGCAGCGCGCCCAGCAGATCGGCGAAATCCAGCGCCGTTATCTCGCCGCCGTGCTCGGCCTCGTCCGCAAGGCCCGAGATCACCGCCAGCGCCGCTTGGCCTGCGTTTTTGTCCCACAACTCGCCCGCGCCGCCGGTTCCGGCGCCAGCAATCGCTTCGGCCAGATCGCGCAGGCGCTGCACCCAGTCGGTCAGGGGCAGGGTGCCGCTGATCTGCTGGTCGCAGAAATTGCGGATCAGCCACCGGACCCACGTGTCGGGCACGTCTTTTTCGACGGCAAAACCTGTCAGGCTGTCGCTGTCGCTGTCGGGAAAGGGCGGGCCATTGCGGCGCAGGTGCAGTTCCAGATCGCGGCTGTGCAGCAGATGGGCACCGCGGTCGCCTGCGCTTTGGCACAACGGGTGTTTCAGCAGGGTCAGCAGCGCCTCGGCATCCAGACGGCGCGCGAACAGCCCGGCCACGTGACGCAGGAACCGGCCCGGCGGAGACAGTTGCAGCGGCAGGCCGGCGCTGTCGTCGGGCAGGATGTTCCAGCGGTCCAGCGCGGCGCTGACCTGGCGCGTCAGCATCCGGTCGGGGGTGATCAGGGCGGCGGTCTGGCCGGTTTCGGCCGCCTGCCGCAGGCGCAGGGCGATGGCCAGCGCCTCGGCCCGGGGTGATTGCGCCTCAACTAGGGTGATGTCGCGCGTCGCGGCATCCAGGTCGCGCAACTGCGGGCCTTCGCTCATCCAGGCATCGGTGATCGGGGCCGGACGCAATGCCAATGAAACCAGACGGTTGCGCGCGGGCGAGGGGGGCTGGTCCGGGGTCCAGGCTGCGATCTGATCCGGCCCTATCCCCAGTTCGGTCATCAGCTTGCGGAACCGATATTGCGGGTGATCCTCCGAGGTCATTGCCGAATCCAACCGTTCCCAGACGTGGGCGGGCTGGTCGAAATCGTACCCCGGCAGGATCAGCGCCCCCTGCGGCAGCTGCGCCACCGCCTGCATCAGCATCAGCGTGGTCCCGCGCGAGCCGGTGGAACCGGCCAGGATCACGGGGTGTTGCGGCGGCGCGTCCTGCCAGCGGGCGATCAGGTTCTCGACCACGCGGCGTTGGCGGGCCTGCACGTCCAGGCTGCCATCCTCGGTCTTCAGGAACTGGTCGGCTATGCCGATGAAGGCCTGCGCCCGTGCCCAATGGCCCGACAGGTCGGTCACGTCCAGTTGCCGGATCGCCTCGGGCGGGACGCCCTCGCCCTGCATCTCTTCGATCAGGGCAGCGAGGCTGTCGGACAGGTCAAACAGCGACGACCGCGCGGCCAGGTCCGGTTGCTGGTCCAGCAGGCGGGACACCAACTGCGTCAGTTCCAGCCGGCGACGCAAGGGCGGCACGGCGGGCGGCACCTGATCCAGATCGACGCTTTCGCCCAGATCGGTCACCAGCGAAATGCGGGGCAACAGGCAGGGCGGGCCCTGATCGAACAGATCGCGCACGCGGCGGGCCATGCGGCGGGTGTTCAGCACCAGTTGTACGTGGGCCAGCGCCTCGGGCGGGTGGCCGTCGCAGCGCGCCCGCAGGCCGCGCACCAGCGCCTGCGGAAAATCCGCGCCGGGCGGCACCGCAAAGACCCGGGGGTTGGCGCTGGGTTCAAACATCGGCCAGCATCTCCTCGGCCAGGGCGATGCCTTCGGGGCGGCCCACATCGCACCAGCGCCCGGGGTATTGCAGACCGAACAGCCGGCTATCGCGGTGCATCCGGTCCCACAAGACATTGAGCGAGAACGCTTTTTCCGGAATGTCTGTTAGGCCGTCGGTCTTTAGGATCTGAATGCCGCCATAGACGTGACCCGGCCCGCGTGCAAGCCGGCCTTGGGGGTCGATCCTGAAATCTCCGGGGCTTGTATGTCCGATCGTCTGTTCGATCGGCACGCAGATCAACAGTGCGTCCATCCGCGTCGGGTCCCAGGCCGACTGCAGCAATTCCAAAGGGTTGGGCCCGGACCAAATCGCATCGGTGTTCATCGTGAAAACCGGCCCCGGACCCAACAGCGGCAAGGCCGCCCGCAACCCGCCGCCGGTTTCCAGGATTTCCGGCTGTTCGTGTGACAGCAGAACACCACGTGGCGCCAAATGATCGGTCAGCTGATCGGCCATGTAGTGCAGGTTCGCGACCACCCGGCGCGGCCGTACCGCGCCCGCTAGGTCCAGCGCATGGTCGATCAGCGGCCGCCCGGCCACCGGGATCAGCGGCTTGGGCCGGGTGCGGGTAAACGCGCCCATTCGGGTTCCGAAACCGGCGGCAAACAGCATGATGGCCTCGGGTGTATCGGTCATCCGGCCCTCAGCCTTGCAAGGTTTTCGGGCGTTGGGGATGGCAGCGCCTGCCGAACCAAATCCGCGACCGAGACCAGCGCCGGATGCTCGAGATCGCGCATCAGATGACCCCAGGCCGCCGGGATAAGATCCACGTAATGCGGTTTGCCATAGTCGGTGGCGAGGCGGGCAAATCCGCCCAGTATCCGCAGGTTGCGTTGGGCGCCGAGGACACTGTACGCCGTGCGGAAATCGTGGTCATCCACACCTGTTGCCGTGATGTAGCGGTTGACCATGCTCATCTCGATTGCGGCCGGGACAGTGCGGCGGACATCCTGCAGCAACGACATCAGGTCATAGGCGGGATGGCACAGCATTGCGCTTTGAAAATCCAGCAGGCCGACCCGGCGAACCCCGTCGCGCTTAGGCAGCCAGATCAGGTTCTCGGCATGGTAGTCCCTTAGGGTCACCACCCGCGTACCCGAGGTTTCCTGCAGCAATATGTCAGCGAACCGATGCTGAAAACGATCGCGGACGTCTACGTCATAGGCGCCTTGTATCCCTTGGGCATATTTGGTGAAGGCAAGGGCCGACAATTCCGCCATGAGGGACGGGTCATAGCTGTCCAACGAGGGCAGGGGCCCAGAGTGCAGATGGACCAGAACGTCGGTTGCAGCCTCGTACAATTCACGCTCGACCTCCGGTTGCTTCTCGATCAGGCGGGCAAACAGATCGTCGCCGAAATCCTCCAGCAGGAGGAACCCGTTCTCGGCGTCCTCGGCAAGAATCTCGGGCGCGCTCAGACCGACGGACTGCAGGTATTTTGCCACCCTGACAAAGGGCTCCACGTCTTCCCCCTTGTCCGGGGGCGCGTCCATCAAAACGGCGGTTTGCCCCGTGTCCGGGTCGGTCAGACGTTCATACTGGCGGTTCGAGGCGTCTCCGGCCAGCGGTGCGCGAGAGGCTTTGGCCCAAGGGGTCCGTGCGATCAGCGCCTCGGCTAGAACTGCGCGGTTGGTCATGCGATCCTCTTCAATTTTTCGGTCCACTTGGGGTCGGACCACGTCAGGGTCAGGTGTCGGGTTTCTTCGGCAGCAGGGTCGGCATGAAACTGCACCAACAGGGCCGAGGCCGGCTGCAGCGGACCCAGCTTGTCAGGCCATTCCACCAGGCAGATCGCCGTGTCAAAGGCCTCGGTCAGGCCCAATTCCTCGATCTCATCCACCGAAGTCAGCCGGTACAAATCGGAGTGCCAGATTTCGCCGACTTTGCCATCGTAAACCTGAACCAGCGTGAATGTGGGCGATGGCACATCTTCGGGCACAGGCAGTGCCGATTGGATCAGATTGCGTGCAAAATGGGTTTTGCCACTGCCGATTGGGCCGTCCAGCAAAATAATGTCCCCGGGCGCCAAATGGGCGGACAGGCGGCTGGCCAGATCGGCGGTTTCTTCCGGTGATGTCAGAGTGATCGAAGCGGGCGAATTCATGGCGCCACAATGAACGGGGCCCGAACCCTCTGCAACCCGGTTCAGGCGGTGATCTGCAACATACCCGGCGTTTCTCCAAGCGCGTGTTCGATCGTGAACCGGACGATGGTTGCGCCGTTCTGGATTGGGCTGACCGTGCACAAGAGCCGGGTGCCGTCGCGCTTGTACAGATCCGAGCTCCACTCGACCCGGTTGTTGCGCATTTCCACGAAGTCCCGAATGTCACCCAGAATTGGATTGGCCTGACATTGCGACTGCCACTGGCGTGTAACGTCCAGAACCGTGGCTGGTTCAAAGCCGACCTCGTCCGAGTCGCCCCACAGCAGCTGGTAGGCGTAGTTGGTGAAGGCCAGCGTCCCGTCATCGGCAAACACGGCGACGGCATCCGCGAGCTTGTCGAGGATTGACTGCATAAGGTCCATCTCGGATCGGAACCGGCGGGTCAGGGTGATCTCGGCCGTAATGTCCTCGAACAGGAAGGCGACGGCGCCGTCGGGATGGGGGCGGCCGCTGACCGAATAGACTGAGCCCGACGGCAGTGACCAGGTTTCCCGGTAGTTTCCGTCCTCGGCCGCCTCCAGAAGATCGTTCATCTGCCGGCGCCAACTGCGGTAGTTCTTGGGTTCGGGCATCATGTGCTGATCCCGAAGGCGGTCAAAAAAGCTTGAGATATTCGGCCGGCAACTGAGGAAATCGGGCGGCAAAGCAGTCAGGTCGATCAAGGCGGGGTTGAACAGTGCCAACTGGCGGTTTCGATCAAAGATTGCCAGGCCGATCGACAGCTGCGCGAAGGTTTTTGTCATCGTCTGGACGAATTTGCGCTGGGCGGTCTCGGCCTCGACAATGGCGTTTACGTCGACCGCATAATGCAGGTGACCTTCGTCCAGTTCCACACGCGTCAGATCGAACCACAGCTTGTTGCTGCTATCCTTCACCGGAATTGAGACGCGGGTCTTCTTGCCGGGCCGCGCTTCTTCGGTCAGTTCAGGGAACATGGGTTGGGTCAGATCCGTGTCCTGCCCACGCGCCTTGCGGGCCAGTGCAACATAGGCGGCGTTGCACCATCTTATCTTGTTGGCATGATCCAGAAGCCACACGGGGTAGGGCGCGCGGTCCATGGCCAGGCGGATCGGATCGTTCGGATCCCTCCTTGCCGGTTCGGTGATGCCGGTCAAATCACGCAACTGCACCCGGACGATGCCGTCGATCCATTCACACCGAACCTCGCGCTCGACCGTACAATCTATGGCCGAAACCACGATATTGCCCTGCTGGCGGACGGTTTCGTAAGTCTCGGGGAAGGCCGGAAAGTCGCGCTGCAGCAGGCGCCTGAGATCATCCCAGTCATTCACTGCCTCGAACCCGGACAGGGCGATGTCGGAGTGGCTGATCAGGCGGCTTCCGTTGAACAGAAACACCGCATCCAGCAACGAAGCCGGCGCAGACAAACCGAAATTGTCACCGCGCCGCGGACGGCGCGGCATGAGCCACTGCAGGGCAAAGCCCGACGAAACCAGGCTGATCGCCGCAAGCATGATCCAGTCGGCCACAGTGCCGCCTACCCCAAAAACAAACCGGACCCGACTTTGCGCCGAAATGGTTAACGGTGTCTTAACTCAGACCTGGAACCGTTCGTTCACGCCGGACGGCACCGGGTTGTCGCCTGTTTGTGCATCAATCAGCTTGCGCGACCATGTCACCAGCACGATCGCACCGCGTCGCTCGGCCTGGTCCGTCACCGCCTGGTAAGGGTCGGACCCATTTGCAAATTTCAACTCGGCGCCGCTGCGCTCCAAGAGCGTTTTTGCGATGAATAGGCCCAACCCCATACCCTCGTATTCGGGGCGCGTGCGCAGATCGCTTTCGGCGCGTCTGCGGCGCATGAACGGGTCACCGATACGGCCAATGATGTGTGACGGATAACCGCGCCCGTCATCCATGATGCTGACGGTGATCCGGTCCGGCGTCCATTCGGCCTCGACCCAGACTTGCGCTCGGGCAAAGTCCACGGCGTTCTGGATCAGGTTTCGCAGGCCATGAATGATCTCGGGCTTGCGCAGGATCGAGGGCTGCTGGACATCCCCGTCAGGCCCGGGGCCTTCGTCAAAATGTACCTGTTTGCCCCTGTGTATATGGGGCTCGGCCGCCTCGTGGATCACGGCGGACAAAGGTGCCTGGCGCAGGTGCAGGTCATCTTTGCCGGCCCGACCCATGTCGCGCAGGATGTCCCGGCACCGGTCGGCCTGTTCGCGGATCAAGGCGGCGTCTTCTTTCAGGTCCGGGCGGTCGTCCAATTCTTCGATCAGTTCCGAGCTGGTCAGCTTGATGGTGGCCAGTGGCGTCCCCAACTCGTGCGCGGCGGCGGCGACAACGCCGCCGAGGTCGGTCAGTTTTTGCTCGCGCGCCAGGGCCATATGGGTGGCGGCCAGCGCCTCGGACATCGACTGCACCTCGGCGCTGATGCGGTGCGAGTAAGCGCCGATGAATACGATCGCGATCACGATGGCGGCCCAGTTGCCGAACAGCAGGATGTCGGGGATGTCCAGCACAAGGCCAAGATCGGTGCGCAGCGGCAGGTGAAACTGGGCCAGAAGCGTCGCCAGCACGATTGCGGCGCCCCCGATGATCAGGGTCGACCGGGTGCTCATGACGTTGGCCGCAATCGTCACCGGACCCAGCAAAAGCAGGGCAAACGGGTTGTTCAGACCGCCTGTGAGATACAGCAGGAAAGCCAGCTGCAGCAGGTCGAACATCACCATGAGGAAGTTTTCGAATTCCGACAGGCGCTTGTTCTGCGGGAACAGCAGGATGGCAGTCAGGTTGCCCATGACCGAAACACCGATGGCAAGGTAGCACAGCCCAAGCTCCAGCTGGACGTGATAGGTCTGCTGGGCCACGGTGATGGCCGTGATCTGGCCGATGATTGCCACCCACCGCAGCAGGATCAGCGTGCGCAGCCGGATCCAGCTGCTGCGTTCCTGTCCGCGCCAGAGGCTGGTGTTGGAATCCGTCATCGGGCGATTATGTCCTGTTGCGTCCGCTGGTCAACTTGATAGGTGTCCCGGCCGAACCGATCAACAACCCCATGTGTCAGGAATTTCGCCATGACCCGCCTTTATGCCATTCTTGCAACCGTCGTGTTGGCCGTGGGCCTGGGCGCCATGTGGCTGATGACGCGCGGCGGCGGTTCGGACGACAAGTTTGCCCAGTGCCGGTCAAGCCAGATTGCAGGCGGCACCGCAACCATCGGCGGCCCGTTCGAGTTGATCAACTCCAAGGGTGAAATCGTGACCGACAAAGACGTGATCACCGAGCCCTCGCTGATCTATTTTGGTTATACCTTCTGCCCCGACGTCTGTCCGCTGGACACCAGCCGCAACGCCGAGGCCGTCGACCTGCTGACCGAGCGCGGTTATTCGGTCACTCCGATCTTCATCTCGGTGGACCCGGACCGGGACACCCCCGACGTTGTGGGTGATTTTGCCTACAACCTGCATGAAAAGATGATTGGTCTCACCGGTGCGCCGGAACAGGTCAAGGCCGCGAGCCAGGCCTACAAGACCTATTACAAGGCCCAGGACAAGAGCGACGAGTATTACCTCGTCGACCATTCGACATTTACCTACCTCGTCACGCCGCAGGACGGGTTCCTCGAGTTTTTCAAACGCGACGCGACGGCCGAGCAGATGGCCGACACCGTTGCCTGCTTTGTGGACCAAGCGGCAGAGTAACCGTCGGTTTGACCTTTGGTGTGGCGCTGCTATTACTCATCTCAAAGCATATCGGCATGAAATAGCAGAAAGACCACACTATGGCAGACAGTGCTCAGCTTGACATCGGCCCCGACAAATCCCTGCTTCTGGTGGATGATGACGAGCCGTTTCTGAGACGTCTCGCCAGGGCGATGGAAAAGCGCGGGTTCGAGGTGGAAACCGCCGGATCCGTCGCCGCCGGCCGCGCGATCGCCACCGCCCGCCCGCCCGCCTTTGCCGTGGTGGACCTGCGGCTCGAGGACGGCAACGGGCTGGACGTGGTCGAGGTGCTGCGGGAAAAGCGCCCCGACAGCCGGGTGGTGGTTCTGACCGGATACGGTGCAATTGCGACTGCCGTGGCGGCGGTGAAAATCGGCGCGACCGACTATCTGTCGAAACCCGCCGACGCCACCGACATCACCAACGCGCTGCTGGCCAAGGGCGACGAACTGCCCCCGCCCCCCGAAAACCCCATGAGCGCCGACCGGGTGCGGTGGGAGCACATCCAGCGGGTCTATGAGCTGTGCGACCGCAACGTCTCGGAAACCGCGCGGCGCCTGAACATGCACCGCCGGACCTTGCAGCGGATCCTGGCGAAACGCAGCCCGCGGTAGCGTTTTGCCGATCGGCACTGTTCTGGCAACAGGCTTGGGAAATCAAGAAATTAAGGTTCGCCTACAACCTCCACTGAACCTTCGCCAATAAGGTCCTGAAGTTCTGTAGTGGAACGCCTACCGGTCCGTCTGCTTGTGCGGATTGCTTCACCAGCAATTCGAACAACCTCAGGGGACGCAGCAAATTTCGAGTGACTTGTGCTTTGAGAGTCCTGGACTTGGCTGAGATCAATAACGGTGACTCCTGACCTTGCGAGTTCGGCGGCATCGGCCGCGCCAACACGGTCGACTCCGCCAGAAATGAACTTCGAAAAACTCAAGGCTCCGTCGTCCGAGGATACGAGAACAAAGATCTTCTGATTGTCGTGGGTGATAGTTGAGAGCTGGCTTTCGAATACCGCCAAATCGATATCGGGTGCCGCCAGAATTATGTTTCGGATTTTCTTGTTGGGATTGAACTCGCCAGCAATTTCGGCTTGCGAGATGGCTTCCATCGTAAGGAACGCTCCCATCGAAAACGCGAGTATGTCAAATTGTTGAGCCTGTGATCGCGAAATGATCTCACCGGCTTTCAAAAAGTCTGATCTGGCAGCCAGGGCGCTGTTGATATCGTAGACGTATTTCAGAGTCTCTGCAGCAGACGCCCATGACATCAATACGGGGATCCCGTCATACTCGGTATCCTCGACAAACTGCGCCAATCTAAGGATGGCATCGCTCAGGGTCGTATTGTAGCCGTGCACAAAGACAAGAACGTTTCTGTCGGAAACGCTGAGGTTCAGTAATTGATTGTCAATTTCAGAAACAAAGGCGGCTTCTGAAACATAGACTTTTGGTTCAACTATGGTGAAGTGCTTTGAGGCAATAGGTGGCAGAGAGCTGGCTCTTTCAATTTTCCCTGCTTTGTGAATTGGCGGGATGGTGACGACTACTGAAGCCAAGCCCAAGCCCTCACCGCGGTCACCGGAAAAGAAGACCCCTTCTGCACCGGACGCTTGACGCGTCGTGGCAATGAAGACTGTTTGGCGCTTGGCCTCTTCTACCTCAGATGCAGGAAGTCTTGGATTATCGATCCCTACCAATTCCGGCGGGCGGCCGCATGAAGCCGCTCCCAGCAACATTATCGTGGATAAACACAGAAGCCGGAATGCGCGCGGTAGATCCGAAGTTCCAATTCTGAGGCGTTTCATACAACGACGATCACTCGGCTCGGTTGCGCCTCATTAGACTGACGGTGCCGTTCTTCTGTCAACCGACGAACGCTGGAGCCGCTCTTTTTGGCTCAAGCAGTGTCTTCTCTGCGGTACGATATTGAGTAAATGTGGCCGTTCTTCGGAGTTTAGACACACGGACTGCGTGGGCGCCGCAGAGGCAAATATGCGGCTGGGGGCAAGTAAGATTCTGTTGCCATTCGAGTTTCAAAGCTCCGCCAGCAGCTCCGCATGCCGCGCCGTATATGCCTGCCGAACCTCAACCGGTGGCCTGAGCGTGATCTGCAATCCCTCTATCACCGCCGCGTCCGGTCGGCCGAAGAACTTGGTTGCCTCGGCCTCGGAAAAACCCGCGATTTGGGTGGCCTCCATCCACGCGCTGATTTTGTCGGCTTTCTTGATCTGACGTTTCACCGTTTTCGGCACCGCGGCGGGCAGGCCGAAGCGGATGTGGATCGCCGCCGCCAGTCGGTCGTCCAGCGCGCCATAGCCGGGGCCGACCGCGGCCTTCACCGGCGAGATCATGTCGCCGATCACATATTCCGGTGCATCGTGCAGCAGCGCCGCCAGCCGCCATTTCACCGGCGCCTTGGGGGTGATCCGGCCGAACAGCTCTTCGACCAGCAGGGAATGCTCGGCCACGGAATAGGCGAAATCACCCGCCGTTTGGCCGTTCCAGCGCGCCACGAAAGCCAGCCCATGGGCGATATCCTCGATCTCGATATCCACCGGCGTCGGGTCCAGCAGGTCCAGCCTGCGGCCTGACAGCATCCGTTGCCATGCCCTGGGTCGTGTTGCCATTCTGCCATGCCCCCTTGTGCCGAACGTGCCTGAAACACGGTTTTGTGCTATGCTTAAGCCATCCTGATCACCGGCTGCCAACAGTTTCTTGAGCAATCGTGCTTTGAACCGGCAGCCAGGGATCACGACATTAGGTCTGAGGGGGGCGCGTGCTCCTCCCAGCATGCCCCTCTCGGATCGAAACCCGAACCGAAAGGAGCTTGTCATGTTCAAGCGTTTATTGGGAATGGCCCTTGTCTTTGGAATGGCTGCGACCGCGCCGCCTGCACTGGCCCAAAACTGCGCCCTGCGCGCGGATGTAATCGCCAAGCTGCAGCAGATCTATTCCGAAGAGCTGGCCTTTGGCGGATTGCAGAACACGCGGGGCGGTCAGACGGTCATGGAGGTATGGGCCTCGCGCGAAAGCGGCACCTATACCGTGTTGATGACTCACGCCAACGGAATCAGTTGCATTGTCGCCGCTGGCACCGATTTCTTCGAAGTGACGCCCAGGGCCCCGGCCGAAGGAGCGCCCAGTTGATTTGACGCCCACGCCCCAATCGCCATCCACGTTGCCACTTTTCCCCAACGGTGTTAGGGGCTGCCCAAACCGTTGTTGATCGGAATGGAGCATCTGATGGCTGGCGACTACATCGTCAAAGACATTTCACTGGCCGGGTTCGGCCGCAAGGAACTGGATATCGCGGAAACCGAAATGCCGGGCCTGATGGCTCTGCGTGCGGAATACGGCGACAGCAAGCCGCTGAAGGGCGCGCGCATCGTCGGGTCGTTGCACATGACGATCCAGACCGCCGTTCTGATCGAGACGCTGGTCGCGCTGGGCGCGGACGTGCGCTGGGCGTCGTGCAACATCTTTTCGACCCAGGACCACGCGGCGGCGGCCATCGCCGAGGCGGGCATTCCGGTCTTTGCCATCAAGGGTCAGACTCTGGAAGAGCACTGGGACTATCTCGACAAGTCTTTCCTGTTCGAAGATGGCCCGAACATGATCCTGGATGATGGCGGCGACGCCACGCTGTACATCCTGCTGGGCGCGCGCGCCGAAGCGGGCGAGGACATCATCCCCGTCCCGTCCTCGGAAGAGGAAGAGGTCATCAAGGAGCAGATCAAGAAGCGGATGGCCGCAAGCCCGGGCTGGTTCACCAAGGTGCGCGATCAGATCAAGGGTGTGTCCGAGGAAACCACCACCGGCGTCAACCGCCTGTATCAGCTGGTCAAGGACGGCCACCTGCCATTCCCGGCGATCAACGTGAACGACAGCGTCACCAAGTCGAAATTCGACAACAAGTACGGCTGCAAGGAATCGCTGGTCGATGGCATCCGCCGCGCCACCGACACGATGATGGCCGGCAAGGTTGCCGTGGTCTGCGGTTATGGCGACGTGGGCAAAGGCTCGGCCGCGTCCCTGCGTGGCGCCGGTGCCCGCGTGAAAGTGACCGAGGTTGACCCGATTTGCGCCCTGCAGGCCGCCATGGACGGATATGAGGTGGTTCTGCTGGAAGACGTGGTTTCGACCGCCGACATCTTCATCACCACCACCGGCAACAAGGACGTGATCCGCATCGAGCACATGCGCGAGATGAAGGACATGGCCATCGTCGGCAATATCGGCCATTTCGACAACGAAATTCAGGTGGCCAGCCTGAAAAACCACAAATGGACCAACATCAAGGACCAGGTGGACATGATCGAGATGCCTTCGGGCAACCGCATCATCCTGCTTTCCGAAGGCCGTCTGCTGAATCTCGGCAATGCCACCGGTCATCCGTCCTTCGTGATGTCGGCCTCGTTCACCAATCAGGTCCTGGCCCAGATCGAGCTGTTCACCAAAGGCGACCAGTACGAGAACAAGGTCTATATCCTGCCCAAGCATCTGGACGAGAAGGTCGCACGCCTGCATCTGGACCGGATCGGCGTCAAGCTGACCAAGCTGGACAAGGAACAGGCGGACTACATCGGCGTCACGCCCGAAGGCCCGTTCAAGCCCGAGCACTACCGGTATTGATCCGTCAGAAATTCGCGGAAAAGGCGGCCATCCGGGCCGCCTTTTTTGTTGCGATCAGCGGAGCGGCGGAACGAAATCGCCGCGCCCCTGCGGCGTCAGGTCCAGAATGTTCCACAGGGGCCAGGCTGTATCGACATGGCGTGGATGCCAGTCGCTGGGCTGAAAGAACAGCTCGGAGCTCCAGAAATGGTGGATTCCCTGCGCATCGCGTTGAAACACGTTCAGAATCGGCAACTGGTTTCCGTCCTCGGTCTCGGCCAGATAGTCTTGCTGGTACGTTGTATCCAGCGCGGAATACAGCGGCAGATCCTGCCAGCCCATGCGCTGGCTCAGCGCAGCCATGGCATCCGGGGTATTCTGCGCCACGACCGCAAAGGCGGTTTTTCGGGTCAGATGTGCGACCTGCCCGGTCAGCCCGTCCAGAAAGGCCGAGCACATGGGGCAGGGGTCCTGCGCCTTGGGGCCAAACATCAGCGAATACACGACCAGAGTGTCATGATCACCGAACAGGCTGGAAATCGGGGCAATATTGCCCTCGAGGTCCCGAAAGGCATAATCCTGCGGGATTTGGCCGCCCTTGGGCAAGGTCCGGCGCAGCGCGGCCACTTCCTCGACCCGCGCACGCAGATCGGCTTCGGCGGCCACCAGGGCATTTCGGGCGGTTCGGTACTCGGCGCTTTCGTTCGGTAGGGCGATGGTCATGGCGGTCTCCTCGACTCAATGATTAACTAAAATGTTAAATAAAAGTGAAACAATGATCAACCCGCGGGTGCGCGTATCCCTGCCTTGGGGGGAAACCGTCGGATTTTTCCCTTTGTTGAAAAGCTGTCAGCCGTTACCGTTCAGCCAGCGCCGCAAAGGCCGGAACCCAACCCACACAGGAGAGGACAATGGGAAAACGTGACGAGTTGATCGCCAAATACGCGGATGATCTGAAGAATAAATGCGGCGTGACGCCGGACATGGACCTGCTGACCAAGGTTACCATTGGATGCGGCCCGGCCATCTATGACGCGGATGCCGCGACCGTGGCCGCCAGCCAGGAAGGTGAGCTGGAGACCGTCAAGAACAACTTTCTGATCAAGAAACTGGGCCTGTCGGATGGTCCCGAGCTGATGGCAGCGATTAACAAGGTCATGGAGACCTATGGCATGTCCGAGCGCAACAAATACCGCGCGGTGGTCTATTACATGCTGACCAAGCATTTCGGCAAAGAGTCCGTCTACGGCTGATCCCGCCGCGACATTCGGAAACGCCCGCCCGACTGGTTCGGCGGGCGTTTTGCATTTGAATCATAATCTATTGATTTCATGTTTGAAAAACCGCGGCGCCTTGGGCTACATTCAACCCGTGACCAGGACGGTCAGAACCAGAGATTTCTTTGCGTGTGGTGAGTAGGGAGCACGCGGGGTAGGGAAGGTTCTGCAGCGTCAGGGCCTTCCCTTTTTTCTCAATCCGTCTGGGCCTGGCCCAGTTCGCAGATCACCGCCCATTCGGCATCCGAGACGGGCTGCACCGACAGGCGCGAGTTCTTGACCAGCACCATATCGGCCAGCCGTGGATCGGCCTTGATCTGGTCCAGCGTGACCGGTTTGACGAAGGGGCGTACCGCCTTGATGTCCACGCAGTCCCACCGATCGTCGACGGTGGTGCTGTCGGGATGGGCCTCGGCGCAGACCTCGACGATGCCGACGATCGCCTTGTCCTTCTGCGAATGATAGAAAAAACCCCGGTCGCCCAGCTTCATCTGCCGCATGAAATTGCGGGCTTGATAGTTGCGCACCCCGTCCCATTCCTCGCCCGCGTCGCCCTTGGCGACCTGCTGGTCCCAGCTCCAGGTCGAGGGTTCGGATTTGAACAGCCAATACGCCATCAGCCGATGACCTTCTTCCACGGGATCAGTTCGACCGACTTGAACAGACCGGCCTTGGCATAGGGGTCGTTGTCGGCCCAGGCCTGTGCGGCGGACAGATTCTCGACATCCAGGATGACCAGCGACCCGATCATGGCATCGCCGTCCAGCAGCGGCCCGGCCTGTGCGACTACGCCTGTTTCTTCGATATAGGCCAGGTGCGCGGCGCGATTGTCCAGCCGGGTCTGCAGGGCGCCGTCCTTGTCGCGGGCGATCAGGGCGATAAGCATGTCATTCCTCCTTGAGTGGGCGATTGAGCAGGGATTGCAGGGCCTCGGCAACACTGTAGGCGCCACGGCTGAGCTGCGCCACCGTCTGGCAGATGGGCATGTCCAGCCCTTCGGCCGACGCGATGGCGGCCATGGCATTTGCCGTGGCCACGCCTTCGACGGTGGTCGCGGCGTCAAAGGACTCGTTGCGGCCCAGCGACAGGCCGAACCGGAAGTTGCGCGACAGCTCGGACGAGCAAGTCAGAACCAGATCGCCCAAACCCGACAGGCCCATCAGGGTCTCGGGCCGGGCACCGCGCATTGCGGCAAAGCGTTGCATCTCGGCAAAGCCGCGCGTCATCAGGGCCGCGCGGGCGCTGTCCCCCAGACCGGCGCCGATGCAGGCCCCGCAGGCGTTGGCCATCACGTTCTTCAGCGCCCCGCCCAACTCGGCCCCGGTCACGTCGGTGGTCCGGTAGAGCCGCAGGTTGGCGGTGGTCAGCGCCTGTTGCAACCGGGCGCCGAGCTTTGCGTCGCCGCAGGCCAGGGTCAGCGCCGTGGGCAACCCGCGCGCGATGTCATCGGCAAAGCTGGGCCCGGTCAGCAATGCAGTGCGGGCGCTGGGCAGCACCTGTTCGATCACGGCAATCGGACCGAGGCCGGTGGATAGCTCGATACCCTTGCAACAGGCCACAAGGGTGCGACCCTGCAAGTCCGCCGCATGGTCCGACAGGACATCGCGCAGCTTTTGCATGGGCACAGCCAACAACACCACGTCGCTCCGACAGGCCAGCGTGATTTCAGCGGTCACCGTGATGGCGTCGGGCAGGGTGACACCCGGAAGGCGGGTGTCATTGCGGCGGGTCGCCTGCATCGTCTGCGCCTGTTCGCCCGACCGGGCCCACAAGGCGACCGGACCCTTGCCCGCCAGCGAGATCGCCAGCGCGGTGCCAAAGGCGCCCGACCCAAGGACCGAGACACTCATGCCTTGGCCCCCTTGCGCCCGCCGCCCAGCATGGCCGGGCTGGTTTGATCCAGCGGCCATCGGGGCCGGGCGGTCAGGTCCAGCCCGTCGCGCGCGCCCAGCCGGAACCGTTCCAGCCCGGCATAGGCGATCATTGCTGCATTGTCGGTGCACAGGTGCAGCGGAGGGGCGGTGAACCGTGCGCCGGCATCCGCAGAAACAGACTCTAACGCGGACCGAATGGCCGTATTGGCGGCAACGCCCCCGGCCACTGCGATCACTGGCTCGGCAGGGTTGGTTTCAAGATACAAGGCGATGGCACGGCGGGTCTTTTCGGCCAGCGTATCCACGACCGCCTGCTGGAACCCGGCGCACAGATCGGCGCGGTCCTGACGCGTCAGCCCGCCCTTTTCGGCCACGATCTGGTCGCGCATCCGCATCAAGGCGGTCTTGAGCCCGGAAAAGGACAGATCGCATCCGGGCCGGTCCAGCAGCGGCCGCGGGAAGCGAAAGCGTTTGGGGTCGCCATCGTGCGCCTCGGCCTCGACCGAGGGGCCGCCGGGCTGGGGCAGGCCCAGCAGGCGCGCGGTCTTGTCGAATGCCTCGCCCGGGGCGTCGTCGATGGTGCCGCCCAGCCGGGTGAACCGCTCGGGGCCGTGGGCGATCAGGTATTGGCAATGCCCGCCGGACACCAGCAGCATCAAGTAGGGAAAGGCGATCCCGTCCGTCAGGCGCGGGGTCAGCGCGTGGCCGGCCAGGTGGTTGACGCCGATCAGCGGCAGGCCGGTGGCCGCGCTGATCCCCTTGGCGCACATCACGCCGGACATGACCCCGCCGATCAGCCCCGGCCCGGCGGTCACGGCCACGGCGTCCATGTCCTGCAGGGTCAGGCCCGCCTGTTCCAACGCCTGCTGCACGCAGACGTCCAGCTTTTCGGCATGCGCGCGGGCCGCGATCTCGGGCACCACGCCGCCGAAGGCGCTGTGCAGCTCCGTCTGGCCATGCACGACCGAAGACAGAACCTGCGCCGGTTCGCCCTCGGTCTGCCGCACCACGGCCGCCGCCGTGTCATCGCAGCTACTTTCCAATCCCAGAACGGTAAGTGTTTGCACCATCGGCCTGAACCATTGCATCATGATCTGGTCGCGGGGTATCACCCCGCGCCGCAGCAAACAATCCTCAAGGCCCGAACGCCCGCCCGTGTACCTGTTGATGACCCGCCCCCGCGCCGCCTCGGAGAGGTTCGTGGCGCAGTTGCCCGAACGTGTACGGTCGCGGGTTCAGGTGATCTATTCCCCGCTGCTGGATATCCGACCGATGGAACAGGCGGTGGACACGACCGGAATCCGGGGACTGATCTTCACCTCGGCAAATGGCGTGGCGGCCGCCGCGGCGCAGGATGTGCGTCGGGATCTGCCTGCCTATTGCGTGGGGCCGGCCACCACGGAAACGGCCCGCCAGGCCGGGTGGGCGGCCCGGATGGCCGGCGAAACCGCCGAGGAACTGGTCGCCAAACTGCTGAAAGAGCGCCCGGACAGCCCGCTGTTGCATTTGCGCGGCGAACACAGCCGGGGAAACATCGCGGCCCGGCTGACCGAACTGGGCCTGACCGTGCGGGAACAGCCGGTCTATCGCCAGCAGCTGCTGCCTTTGACGCCCGAGGCCCAGGCGGCTGCGGCCGGATCGGCCCCGGTGATTGCGCCCTTGTTCTCGCCGCGGACCGCGCGACAATTTGCCGACCTTTGGCCCGGACCGGCAGCGCTTTTGGTCGCCGCGATGAGCGGCCCGACCGCCGAGCCCCTTGAAAACTTGGCGATTGCCCGTTTGCGGATTGCCAAACGCCCGACGCCCAAGAAAATGCGGAAAGCCGTGAAAAAACTCGTTAAATACGCGATCCGGCTTGAGGGTGCGATGGGCGCGGATTAACTTGGACGCGTCTGCGCGTCAGGTTTTATGGGAATCGACAGGGGGAAGTGACGGTGGCTGCCAAGAAAGACACAGACCAGAAACCGGCCGACGACCCCAAGGTCGATGAGGTGCCCGAAGCGGTCGACGCCAAGACTGACGCCTACACGCTTGACCCGGAAGATCGGGTTGAACAAAGCCCTTCCGAAGCCGAAGCCGAAGCCGAAGCCGAAGCCGAAGCCGAAGCCGAAGCCGAAGCCGAAGCCGAAGCCGAAGCCGAAGCCGAA